>NZ_FNQA01000067.1:0-1106 GCF_900107445.1 Bacillus sp. 166amftsu
TGGATTTACATTAAAGATAAAGGCTGGGTAGAATTTGACGAAAAAATCATCCGTTGGATTCGATAAAAAGGAGCGGGCTCTTATGAGTCGGTTCTTCTTTATTTTTACATCAATAATAAACTTAAAAATAGCTTTGTTATAGAAGGTATCTTAATATACAACTTTTATGTTGATAAATACGAAGTGGGTTTCTTCCTAAGGTGTTAACTATAGAGAAAAGGAGAAGTTTCAGCGTATTTCTTTAGCGGTTTTTGTAAATTCATTCAAAGGTAAATTTATTAGCAGAAAGGGAAAATTTCTTCCAGTAATTAAAAAAGGAGTATGTAAGAATGAAGAAAATAGCAGATATATCTTATTATAATGGAACTATTAATTGGGCAGAAGCGAGTAAAGAGTTGGAACTTGCAATTATTCGTGTACAATATGGATCTAATAAAATTGATTCAAAGTACAAGGAATATGTACAAGGTTGTAAAGCATATGGAGTTCCATTTGGTCATTATGCTTATGGATGTTATACAAGCGTTCAGGATGCTATGGTAGAAGCGAATGATTTTATGAACCGTGCTGACAAGGATGCAAAGTTTCTTGTATTGGATGTAGAAGATGATACACTTGCTAGTTGCGGGCCAACTAACTTGGCAAAAGCGTCTCAGGCTTTCATTGATACTTGCCGAGCGGCAGGCTGGAAAGTTGGATTATATGTATCACATCACATGTATACAAGTTATGGATTAAATAGTGTAAGTGCAGATTTCCTATGGATTCCTCGTTATGGTGGCAGTAAACCTGCTTATAGCTGTGATATTTGGCAATATACTGATAGAGGTAGCGTTGCAGGCATAACTGGTAATTCTGGTAATGTAGATTTAAACTACTTAGTTGGAAATAAATCTATTGAATGGTTCATAGGAAATGGTTCTAATCCTAAAGAGCCCGACCCTACAGATGTAGATACTCGAAAGAACGTCTCGTTACCGTCTGATTGGCTAACCAATAACTTAGGTTGGTTGCAATGTATGCAACGCCAATCTTGGGTATATAAAGAGCCAAATGAGTTTGCGGAAGTAGTAGGAAAGATTCCTCTTGGCAGTGGTCATGTTTAT
>NZ_FNQA01000065.1:0-1356 GCF_900107445.1 Bacillus sp. 166amftsu
GGGAAGCTCCTTATGGAGCGAAGTCTTTGATTCCCCGCTGCCAAGAAAAGCTTCTAGCGAGATAAAAGGTGCCTGTACCGCAAACCGACACAGGTAGGCGAGGAGAGAATCCTAAGGTGAGCGAGAGAACTCTGGTTAAGGAACTCGGCAAAATGACCCCGTAACTTCGGGAGAAGGGGTGCTTTCTTAACGGAAAGCCGCAGTGAATAGGCCCAAGCGACTGTTTAGCAAAAACACAGGTCTCTGCGAAGCCGTAAGGCGAAGTATAGGGGCTGACACCTGCCCGGTGCTGGAAGGTTAAGGAGAGGGGTTAGCGCAAGCGAAGCTCTGAACTGAAGCCCCAGTAAACGGCGGCCGTAACTATAACGGTCCTAAGGTAGCGAAATTCCTTGTCGGGTAAGTTCCGACCCGCACGAAAGGTGTAACGATTTGGGCACTGTCTCAACCAGAGACTCGGTGAAATTATAGTACCTGTGAAGATGCAGGTTACCCGCGACAGGACGGAAAGACCCCGTGGAGCTTTACTGTAGCCTGATATTGAATTTTGGTACAGCTTGTACAGGATAGGCGGGAGCCTTTGAAGCCGGAGCGCTAGCTTCGGTGGAGGCGCTGGTGGGATACCGCCCTGGCTGTATTGAAATTCTAACCTACGGGTCTTATCGACCCGGGAGACAGTGTCAGGTGGGCAGTTTGACTGGGGCGGTCGCCTCCTAAAGTGTAACGGAGGCGCCCAAAGGTTCCCTCAGAATGGTTGGAAATCATTCGTAGAGTGCAAAGGCATAAGGGAGCTTGACTGCGAGACCTACAAGTCGAGCAGGGACGAAAGTCGGGCTTAGTGATCCGGTGGTTCCGCATGGAAGGGCCATCGCTCAACGGATAAAAGCTACCCCGGGGATAACAGGCTTATCTCCCCCAAGAGTCCACATCGACGGGGAGGTTTGGCACCTCGATGTCGGCTCATCGCATCCTGGGGCTGTAGTCGGTCCCAAGGGTTGGGCTGTTCGCCCATTAAAGCGGTACGCGAGCTGGGTTCAGAACGTCGTGAGACAGTTCGGTCCCTATCCGTCGTGGGCGTAGGAAATTTGAGAGGAGCTGTCCTTAGTACGAGAGGACCGGGATGGACGCACCGCTGGTGTACCAGTTGTTCTGCCAAGGGCATAGCTGGGTAGCTATGTGCGGAAGGGATAAGTGCTGAAAGCATCTAAGCATGAAGCCCCCCTCAAGATGAGATTTCCCATAGCGTAAGCTAGTAAGATCCCTGAAAGATGATCAGGTTGATAGGTTCGAGGTGGAAGCATGGTGACATGTGGAGCTGACGAATACTAATAGATCGAGGACTTAACCATATAATATGAA
>NZ_FNQA01000064.1:0-1451 GCF_900107445.1 Bacillus sp. 166amftsu
TGATGTGCACCCCAATTGTTAGACACACTTAACAATTGGAGGTGCACTTTTTTATGAGTAAGTTTTCTTCTAAAGAAAAACTACAAATAGTAAAACAATATTTTGATGGGGTAGATGGCGGGAAAAGAATCGCTAAATCTCTAGGGATTCATTCTAGTATAATTTATCAGTGGATTAAACAATATGAGGCCTTTGGGGAAAAAGCTTTTGAAAAGCGCTATACAACTTATTCGCTTCAGTATAAACTAGATGTGCTTAATTATATGGAGAAACAAGGGACATCTATGAGAGAAACGGCGGCAATTTTTAATATTCCATCTCATGAAATAATTCGCAGATGGAGAGTAGCTTATGATTCAAATGGTGTGGATGCCCTACGCTCAAAGAAGAAGGGACGTCCAGCTATGAAAAATAAAAAAGCGAAGATACAACCAAAACAAGATCAAGTGTTAGCTGAAGGGTCAATAGAAGCTCTACAGGCAGAGAATGAACGTTTACGTATGGAAAATGATTATTTAAAAAAGTTAAATGCCTTAGTTCAGAAAAAGAACAAATCACAGATCAAGACAGAGCGCAAGTAATCTATGAATTAAGGCACAAATACAAAATCATCGATCTTGTGAAAATCGCTGGCATCGCACGTAGTACGTACTATTACTGGATTAAACAAATGGGACGACCGGATAAATATGAGAAGATTAAAGGATTGATTAAAGAGATTTTTGAAGAGAATTATGGTAGATACGGTTATCGTCGCATCACATTAGAATTACGTAACCGTGGATATGTATTGAACCACAAAACAGTTCGTCGTTTAATGAATATCATTGGATTGAAATGCCTGGTTCGCATAAAAAAATACCGTTCGTATCGAGGAGAAGTAGGCAAATTCGCACCAAATATTTTGAAGCGTAAATTTAATGCATCAAAGCCTAATAAAAAGTGGGTAACAGATGTAACTGAATTCCATCTGCATGGCAAAAAACTGTATTTATCTCCTGTTTTAGACTTATATAACGGGGAGATTATAGCTTACAATATAGAAAATAAACCTGTGTATTCACTTGTGTCAAAAATGCTTAATAAAGCCTTTAAACGCTTAAATGATGGAGAAACTCCTATTCTTCACTCAGATCAAGGATGGCATTATCAAATGAAGAAATACCAACAAGCACTAAAAAAATACAAGGTTATCCAAAGTATGTCCCGTAAGGGAAACTGTTTGGACAATGCAGTCATAGAAAATTTCTTTGGCTTATTAAAGTCTGAATTACTCTACCTTAAAGAATTTGAAAGTATGGAACATTTTAAGGTAGAATTAGAGGATTATATTCATTATTACAACCACAAAAGAATTAAAGTAAAGTTAAATGGAATGAGTCCAGTACAATACCGGACTCATATCCAATCAGCCGCTTAATTTTTCTGTCTAACTTTTTGGGTTCATTTCA
>NZ_FNQA01000063.1:0-1527 GCF_900107445.1 Bacillus sp. 166amftsu
GGGTACGGAAACGATTCAGGGTATGAGGGGCCACTCTGGGATTTAATTACAAATAAAAAAGAACTTTATTCAAGTTCTTTAAATCTACGATATAGAGCGGCCTGACTGACTCCTGTAATCTGACATATTTCCTTTACTGTTTTATTGGTATGTTCTCGTAATTCAATTGCATGGTTCATGCCAGGATGTTTATCCGTGTATTTCTTCACTCTTCCTCTATATACACCTTTTTGTTTTGCTAGCTTTATTCCCGCATGTTGTTTTTCTTTAATCATTTCACGATCTAATTCACTAAAGGCAGCCATGACAGTTAAGAAGAACTTGCCCGTTGGAGTTCTTGTATCAATTCCTAAATTTAAAATTGCAAAGTGCACATCCTTTTCCCGAAATTGTTCTACTAACTGTAATAGCTGAATGGTATTTCTACCTAAACGATCCATTCTAGTTACGACTAAGGTATCCCCAGTAGTTAGTTTTGAAAGTAACGTGTCTAACTCCGGTTTTTGTTTTGTTACTCCACTAATTTTCTCTTTTATGATTTCATCTACTACATATTTTATAAGTTGTTCAATTTGTGTATCTAAATTTTGATCTTGTGCACTTACACGTGCGTATCCATAGACCATTTTTATCCCTCTTTTTGTACATATTTTTGATAAGTGTTATTGAGAGTCTATGAAGCTAATAATATCAAGGAAATGATTTCTTCTCAATAGGGTACACTCTATTGAGAAGTTCGAATATGCAATTTTACATTTCAATATATATATATAATCAAAATATATTATAATTTTTATGTTATACTTTAAAAGACACCTAATGTTTATACTATACAACGGTATATAAAACAGCAGCTGAAAATTCCCTATCTATCATTATAGATAGGGAATTTTATAATTCTCAGTTACAAAATACAAAACATAAATTCAACAAGAAGCGGAGAGAATGGTACTATGTATCCTAAGTTTTTTGATAAAATGGCCTTTTCAAAAGAACATAAAGATTTATTAATTCAATTATATAACAAAGAGATTACAAGAAATGAGTATGATCGTTTATTAAACAATCTATATGATAGAAATTCTACAGTACATAAAAATAAGAAACCAGATAACATGCTATCTACTTAAAACTTTCAATATTCTCAATAACCTAAATAAGGTTCTGTTGCAAAGTTTGAAAAAAGCATAAACAGGTTGGTAAATGAGGAACTATGTTTAGGAAGTAGCTAGTAATTGTTGAAATTCATTGTACGTTGAAAAGGCGGAGTCTCTTTGAAGACTTCGCTTTTGTTTTATATGTTAAAATTAAAAGTTTAGCTATCAAATAGCGTTGATAATTATGGTTGGCACTCTCAAGAAAAATCATCAAGGAAGATACGCATTGCCTGATGGCCAATATTTTACAAATGGTGATGTTATTAATAAAGTACCCCAAAAAGTAAAGTTTTTGGGATGCTGATATTTACCAAACGATTTGAATGTCACTTTAGGAGATAATTTGCACTAATTTTAAGTGTTCTTTAGC
>NZ_FNQA01000062.1:0-1554 GCF_900107445.1 Bacillus sp. 166amftsu
CATCCTAACTCTTCCACAAGGAGAAATATTAGGATTTTACCTAACCGCCATTCATCTCCCACCTACTCATTGAACCATGTCCTACCCATTCCTTGAGGTGGGAGTTTTCTGTCGGGAAATGATAAATAGCCTTGCTCCGAATAAAAATTCAGACTGCCAATCACGTTGTTTCATAAAAAAGCGCATTGCAATAAAGCCAGTAACCTCTTCAAAAAAACCTGCTGATAGACCGATAACTATAGCAAATAAAAAGAGGATGTCGCATTCAATGAATCACACATCCTCTTTTTACATTTCTGTATTAATATGTTTTATACTTTCTATCTTCCTTAGTTTTTCGATCTACAGATTTTATTAGAACACGTAGCTTTTCTTGATCGGCCCATATAACTCCACATAAAACTAGCACCCCACCTATTAAAGTTTTCCATGTTAAGGATTCATTTAATAAACTAATCGAAGCAATAATACTTATAAGTGGTAGAGCATTTAAATATAACCCACTTACTGATGCCGTAACTCTTTCTAATGCCTTATTCCAAAACCAATAAGATAGGATTGTTGCACAAACAACAAGATACGTAAAACTAAGCCCAGCCTTCCATGTATCTATTTGAGGTAGACCATTGTAAAAAGTTTCAATAACCGCAAAGGGGAATAGAATAATTGCCCCTATGATTAATGTTAATGTTGTAAACACTTCATTTGATAGATTTTTTTCTTGTTTTGGCCTTTTTAATAATATTGTATAAAAGGCAAATAAAAAAGTACTTAATAAAATAAGCATATCTCCAACTAGAGAAGCACTTTGATTATTGTTACCAGATGGAATAGTAATACATATTACTCCAATAAAACCTAATATAATCCCAATCCAATAGTTTAACTGAATCTTTTCTTTTAAAAATAACGCCGAAAAGATTATCGTAACTAACGGTAAAGCAGCATCAATAATACTAACATGCAATCCACTCGTTAAAGAAATTCCATATGAGGTAAACATAAAGTATCCTGCCACACCAGTAAAAGATAATACACTTATCCGTTTCCACGGAACATCCCCATTAATAATATTTTTTCGTAACTGCTGAAAAGAAAACAATAAACATATCCCACCAGCAAAGCAAAGACGAAGAAATAATAAGGTGAATGGTTGAATGGACTCTAACGCCCATTTTGTTGGAGCAATCGCTACTCCCCATAGTATAATCGCTACCAGTAACATACTTATCTCTTTCATAAATCTCCACACCCATTCAAAAAGATATATTATGTATTTTTCCCTTGTTGAATATGTTTGTAACTTCAATTTCCAATAAGCTATAAAGAAAACACTAATCCCTTTTCATACATATTGTTTCATTAAGGTATATTTTCTCTTCAATAGTATAACTGATTTATTCCGTATTGTTTTCTCAATCGATAAGACATCTAGTAAAACTTGCAATAATATGTAAAAACACAAAAAAGACGAGTCATTCTGACTCGTCTTAAGGTTGCTTGGCGACGTCCTACTCTCACAGGGACAAGGTCCCAACTACCATCGGCGCTAGA
>NZ_FNQA01000061.1:0-1871 GCF_900107445.1 Bacillus sp. 166amftsu
TCCCTTATGTTAACATTTCTTCATTTCAATGTCAACTAAGTTTTTTATTTCGTTTGTCGCGTTTTGCGTTGTTGCTATCAGCGACTCGTATAATACTACACGCTTATCACTATAAAAGCAACCCTTTTTTTAATGTTTTTTAACTCCCCTACTATATATAAAATCCCCTTTATAACTTCCATGCCTCCACTTGCATTTTAAGGTGGCATATTATTCACCAAAAGCGGCAAAAAACTTGAATAAAGTGTACACCTCTAACTATAGACATAATATATCCGGCACAACCTAATCGCAAATTATTAGATTATGAAAGATATCTTTATTCATAAACAATAAAAAGTCACCTATATAAACCTCCCCTCCATACACTACATTCATATTTCACCTTACTATGTTAATCCCTTCTAATTATCCTATCAATATATGTAATCTATACATAAATAAAGAATCTTTCACTATTAGGAGTGAAAGATTCTTTATGAACTTACAGCTACGCAGCAATATACCTTTCGACAAATCCCCATACAGTATTCCAATATTTCTCTGAATCTATCTTTTCAGCTTCTCCGTGACCTGCACCTGGCACAATTAATTTCTCTTTTTCTACCTTTGCAGCATTATACACTTCATCTAACATTTCAAAAGGAACAAATGTATCAGCATCTCCATGAATGAATAACATCGGGGTTTTACTTTTTGCAACTTGCTTGACCGCCGATCCTTCATTCAAGTCATAACCAGCACGGAGTTTTGTAATTGTATTCGCCGCATTCATAACAGGGAATTTTGGTAAATGGAATAAATCCTTTAATTGGTACGTAAATTCATCTATTACAGACGAATAACCACAATCTTCTATAATAACTTTAACATTAGAAGGTAAATCTTCTCCAGAAGTCATCATAACAGTCGCACCTCCCATCGAAATACCGAACAGAGCTATTTCTGCTTGTGGATCTTCTTTTAATATACGGTCAATCCACAGCATAATATCCTTACGATCATGCCACCCCATACCAATATAGTCACCTTGACTATTTCCATGACCACGAAGATCAGGCGCTACCACACTATAACCTTTTTCATAAAAATGACGAATATATTTTGTCATTTCCGAGGCTCTCCCACTATAGCCGTGAACCACGATTGACCATTTATGACTAGATTCCTGATTACGATATTCATAGCCATTTAGTTTTAAATCATCAAAAGAGCGTGCAATTATCGTATTCGGTTGATGTTTTGATAAAAATTCAGCATTTTTCACCTCATCAGTGGCTACTACGTTACCCGATGTAGTTACGGTTTTCTTTAAATGAGGGTTTCCCTCTAAAAATTCTTTTTCTTGTTTCGCATTTAACGCATAGTTATAAAAGTAGTTTCCAACCAACATATACGCAATAACTAGAAGGAGTAAAACTACTATTGTAACAATACTTATTTTCTTCATTTTATAAACCCTTTCTCTACTATGTATATTCAAAATACCTTATATTACATTATACAAATTCTAAATATAGCACCCTCATGTTGCATCAAGATTTTTACTAATCTAAAATAGTAAGCCTCCGAAAAAGTTTATCCCACGTTAACGGGTGGTAATACTCCCACCTCAAAATTCAGCGAAATCATTGTCCAGTTCCAGTGGCTAGAATGTTCGGTGGGAGATAAACTGCCCGTAAAAACCCGATTGGTGAGGGCAAATAATCAGTTGGGGAGGAAGAATCCCCCACTGATTAAAGTTTCACTTTATTAAAGACCTTCAATAAGCTATATACACAAAAAAGACGAGTCATTCTGACTCGTCTTAAGGTTGCTTGGCGACGTCCTACTCTCACAGGGACAAGGTCCCAACTACCATCGGCGCTAGA
>NZ_FNQA01000060.1:0-1980 GCF_900107445.1 Bacillus sp. 166amftsu
ATGATTAAGGGACTTTTTTTAATTTCTACATACTTAAGGTTCCGTCACATCAACATCAAGTTAAAGCACTTTTAAAACATTAAAAAGTGCTTTTTGGGGTAGCACCAACATTTCACGGATTCCGTACGCTAAGGCTAAATCCCCTGGTATAACAAGGTTTTCGTTATAAGTACCAAAAAACGAAAGTTTAAAACAGATAGTATTCTACGCGTCGCCTTTGTTATAGAACGAATTGTTGCTATCCCAAATTTACAGAAAATTTGCTGTAATATTTTCACGAATGGAATATTTTACATTTTGGGAGGATGGAATGGAGAAAAAAACAGATTTTTCGTTGTCACTTTTGTTTTTTGGGATTAAAGGGTTTATTTCAGTTGATTCAAGATTTGTAAAAGTATCCACAGGGAACACTATATTAGGGTTTATTCCTGCTGGAAAAGATAATCAAAGCATTCCTTTGAAAAATATTAGTTCTTCAATGATTTCTTCTCAGTATAGAATAAAACCTATTATATTAGGATTGATTATTCTTCTTTTTTCCTTTAATACCATAGGAAATAACTTTGTATTCGGACTCATTTTACTATTGATTGGCATTGGTATTTTAGGTAGTGGTATGCAAAATATATTGATTATTCAAAGGGCAGGATCAGACTATATTGTTTCAGTACCATTCTTTGAAAAAACTAAACTGGAAATTATTCAAAATTGTATTGCTGAAGCATTAGCTTATGATACAGATAAAACTGATTTAAATTTATTTTTTATTAAAAAATAAAAAAGACGATAGGAAATCCTATCGTCTTTTTTGGGGATTTGAACCAATTTAAGCAAAAAATACAATAAGCCGCCCATATGGACGGCTTTATTCTTTACATAATTATCGTTATTGGAAGTTAATTATTCACCGATATAAAACAGACTTTGTGCAATACTCGTAAAAAATTCTGGTTCTTGTATAGGGGAAGCTTTTTCTATCTCTAAGTATGTTTTAAACAATTCTGATGTCTTCATTCTCCACCTTGCTATTTCTTTACCTTGATAATAAAATTTTGCCCAATCCATTGGCACTTTTTTTACTATGAGTTCACAAGATTCAGATTTAATAAGAAGCTCAGGGGATATAACTTGCCATGAAATATAACTTACTTCATATTCTTCACTCGTCAGATAGTTAATAACTTTATACGTAGGTTTTCCCAACCATTTGGTATTCTTTATACACTGATAAACTATATCTCTATCGTTGGAATAGACATCAATTTGAACGTTCCAATCAATATTCCATACATAGGTTGCCATTCTTGATAACATATTTTTGTACTTTCTTTTAAATGTGAACACTTTATTTCCAGCTTCATCTATAACATCAACTGATTTAGTAGAGTCTTTTACCTTAGGCGGTAAGTATGTATATCTCTTCATTCCAATACTTCTCCTTTATTTCTAACGAAAACAATATGGTTTTAATTGTTCTTTTACTCATTTTCGTAGTCGGAATTTATAAGAAAAGTCCTTTCTTTTTCCTTTTATTGTATCATTTTGGATAATTAATTTGTTGTGAAAAAATGGATGTATACTATATACATTTGTGGTTAACATAACGCCACATTATCAGTAGTAATCAAATTCCAGAAATCTATTCATACCAAGAGTTTTCTAGCTTTCCGTTCCTTTTCTGCATGCAAGATTTCATACATTTCTGTCACAACAGCATTTGGCAGTTCAAACCGTTCTCGTAGCTTGCATGAAATCCTGCATATTCTTAGCGTATAAAATGCCATTAGTACCCGTTATTTAACTAAAAAATTGTCTTAACATATAATTTTCTTTTTTGATATGGTGATCCCATAGGCATCAAGCTAAAATTTTATAGTACCCCCAGAACGAAATTTTGTGCTAACTTGTAACAAAAAGCTTATTTTTTCGTTTTGGAAAACAATGAAATTCTTAAGTTGATGAGCATGTATAGTGACCCCC
>NZ_FNQA01000059.1:0-3287 GCF_900107445.1 Bacillus sp. 166amftsu
ATACAAAAGTTCCATCCTTTCCTATGATTCTATAGAAAGAATAGCGTATTTTTTCATTTTAGGGGGTATTTTGTTTTGTTAGCTTGATAGCGATGTGGTACTACCCCAGTATAAATTAACAGTATAGATAACCATCACAAAAAAGCTCAGATTTGAATCCTGAGCTTTCCAAATGGTATATTTTGCTTCACAATTGCTCCCGATTGTTGAAAACTTATTTTTTCAATTGAATTCTTTTAGCCTTAGCTTGCTCAGGATAGGATACAAGTACATCTCCATCAATCCATACTTTTACTTCATCACCTTTTGACCATTCCTCTGTATTGTCATATGCTAAATAAATTAAAGAAATACCCTTTTCCTCTCCCTGTATCTCTGAAATTGATTTATTTTTTATTTCTTCATACTTGTCCAGAGAAAGGTTCTCTGAAAGTAATATCTCATTTTCTGTTACTTCTAAAATAATACCTTCCATATCAGCCTTGCCACACCCTGCGAGTGAAATACTTAACAATATAACTGTAAATGCAATGAAAAATTTTCTTTTCATTAGCTACACACCTTCCCTTTATAAGATTAGACGAATTTAACATTATATAGGGGTACCGCTCCATCGCTATCAACCTAATAAAACAAAATACCCCCTAAAATGAAAAAATACGCTATTTTTTCATTTTAGGGATACAATTTCGCTTTAGTTAAATGGTGATGGGCGACTTTCTAAAAAAAATTAGTTTAGTATTTTTTTAACCGTATTAAATATATAACTATTTTAATACCATAAAAGAGTATTGCAATGGTCATTATTTTCCCGAAAATTTTTATCGTTAATTCTAAAAGAGTACCTTGTTTAAATGCTTTCTTTAGAATGAATTCAAATAGAAGTCCAAATACAACAATTATAGCTAAAAAAATTAATAAGGAAACTATTTTGCTGGAATACGTAGTCGCATTAAAAATAAGATATTCTGGAAAGATGAAAAAATCTATTACAGGGCTTAATGTGTTACATATTTGATTATCATATATGTCTGTTATAGAAGTTGATTCTGTTATGGATTTAACTAATTTTTCAATTGATTTTTTCATGCCTTCTCCTTTTAGATTTATGCAAAATGGTTAATATGATAATGTTCTCTAAATACTAACCTATAATAAAATAATAACAAAAAAGTAAAAAAATTCATATTTAATAAAAACTGATTTCGATTAAAAGGTGTATGGTAACAAATCTTATTTCTATCGTTTTGGGATAACTCGCTATTTTTTAGGTTGATGGGCATGTAAGGTGACCCCTAATACAAGAATAATAAACTGTTAGTTTTTTTAATTCACAAAATTTTAAAAAACAAAATTTCGAAATGTTAATATTTGTTATATAATAGACCTATCAAGTTATTTCCCTAATTGTTTGTCTAATATGCCAGTTAAGAAAGTTTGTGTTACACTTTTAGTCACCTTACCTTAAAAAGAACTTGTAGTGATTTCTACAAGTTCTTTTTGTCTTTCGGGTTAAATGTGAATTTGAAATAAAGTTACGATTTTTTGAGGGGGAAAAGTAAATGTTTGTAAAAACAGAAAGATTATTAATACGAAAATTTGAGTTCAAAGATTGGCAAGCTGTCCATGAGTATACATCAGATATCAATGTTATGAAATATATACCCGAAGGGGTTTTTACTGAAGAGGATACAAGAAACTTTGTGAATGCAAATATTGGTAGAAATGCTAAGAACTTTCCTGTGGTATTAATAGATGAAAATATCCTGATTGGTCATATTGTTTTTCATAAATATTTTGGTGAACATACTTATGAGATTGGTTGGGTGTTCAATCCTAAATATTTCAATAAAGGATATGCTTCTGAAGCAGCACAAGCTACATTGAAATATGGGTTTAAGGAAATGAAATTACATAGAATTATAGCTACATGTCAGCCACAAAATACCCCATCATATCGAGTGATGGAGAAGATTGGAATGAGAAGAGAAGGCTATTTCAGGAAGTGTATACCACATGGAAATGAATGGTGGGATGAATATTATTACGCTATTTTAGAAGAAGAATAGTGTCTCAGAACGCATCATTTAAATCAAAATCTCAATTGAAATCGTGCTATTGGTTTTTGAGAATCTCTTGGCGTATGAAATCGTTAAAATGTGGGTTGTTATTTGGGGTCACCATACATGCCCATCAACTTAAGAATTCAGAATTACCCTAAAACGAAAAAATGAGCTTTCTTGTAATAAAAAACAAATCCGTAATACTAGGAGATTCCTTTTCAATGGCTATATTGAGAAATACGTGTATAAACCAGTATTTAAATTTAAGTATGATACGATTATAGAAAGGAGAGATTCATATGAATGGTCTACAAGAAAAAACGTATGAATTATTTAAAGAAAAAAAGCCAATCACTGTATTTTTAAAGAGTGGGGTCCGGATAACTGGGCAGATTCTTGCAATGGACAAATTTACGATTCTTATGATGGTTCATGGTAAACAGCAACTTGTTTACAAACAAGCAGTTTCAACTATTACTACATAATACATATGAGAATGATTTAACCATTTCTTAACATTTTCTCAACATTACATTATACATATATACGATATAATAATAAGTAATTCTCTTTATCTTACTTCTATATATTTGTTGTTTCCTGTACAGAATCCTAATGATTAGGGTTCTCTTTTTGTTCCGGGAGATATACCTTTTGATAGTACGCAAATTAATGCCAACATAGCATTTCAAAACATCAAAAATATATTTTAGGAACGTTCTTAAAATATTAATACCTATCGTTATATGCTTGCTTATCCTCAAAGAAATCATCCGTTTATAAAGGTATACCTTTACAAACGGTTAGGTATCATCTATGAAACATTGAAATATCAAGTTTATAAAGGTAATTTTGATTAATTTATAAACGTTTATTTTTAATGAATACCTTTATAAACGAAAGTGGTATAATTATGGTAACAAATATAAGGGGAATACCAAAAATGGCAAATATTTATGGATATATACGTGTAAGTACAAAAGATCAAAATGAACAACGTCAATTACATAAGATGATGGAACGAGGAGTGGAAGCTCGGCGTATTTTTGTCGATAAAGCAAGTGGACGACATTTTGATCGTCCTCAGTATCAATTATTACGAAAAATATTGAGTACTAATGATATTGTTTACATAGATGCTTTAGATCGTATGGGGCGTAATTATGATGAGGTAATTTCAGAATGGAAGTACATCACGAGAGAATTACAAGCTGATATTGTTGT
>NZ_FNQA01000056.1:0-4689 GCF_900107445.1 Bacillus sp. 166amftsu
ACAACCAGTTACACCACAACCAGTTACACCACATAAAATCATTACACAACCACAACAAGAACAAACACCAAAGAAAGTAGAAAAAAATCTTCCTACAACAGGCGGTAAAGCTGAAAATCCATACATAAAATGGATTGGAATGGTATGTGTCATACTTGGCTCAATTGGAACTGTATTTGCAGTAAGGAACCGCAAAAAAGCTTAATAATTCAAAGTAAGAAAGGAGAGGAAGACATGCTAGGAGTCATTCAAAGGTGCTCGGGGCTTCTACAGGCAATGAAGAGTTCGAATCAAGAGGAAAAGGGTGTAGATGTAATTAGAGCGTCCCAAGAGGCGTATCAAACAGTAATAGAGGGGGTAAGAAAAGCAGAACAGAGATTTATCTTCATTTTTGATCCAACGGGTCAATTTTACAAAGATACACATCAACAGAAATTAAAACAAGGCTATCGCATTGTAAAGTATGATTTGTTAAGCGAACCAGTTTCTTTAGATTATGAAGATCATCAAAAGGTTGTCACATATGTCAGCATAGATACAAGTAATAGCACCTATGAAGATCGAGGAGAAGCGTTATCTCATTTTCTTCATTTCCTAACAGAGAAGAAGAAGATCCGACCGATTCACCTGGTGTTTTATCAATTCAACCTTTATCCCATCCCTCATATGGAGCAGTTTTTAGAGAAGAGTGCTACTTATAATATTCGAACTTCTATCGTTGTAGAATCTCATTCCGTTTTACAGCGTATATACGGAAAACATGGAGCAAACCGAATTGCTACCTCATGTCAGACAATGGTTCTAGCATAGTCTTACCTTTCAAATAAAGGATTTTAGGGATTTCACAGCTATTCATGATATATAGATGGCTAGAAAACTATACAAGATGAAAGGGGGGATTTTAAGTCCTTCCCCTTTTCGAAGGAGGCGATACACATGGGAAAAGAGCAGAGACTTGCATTCTATGATATATCGTCGTCACGTGCACAAAGTGTCAAAACATTCGATGGCAAAGTGTATCAGTTAAAAGGAGCGGTAGCGGTAGAACATACAACAGGAAACATTGAAAGGGTTGCAGAGATCTATTACCGTGTCCGTTCAGTCATGGATGAAAAACAAAAAGTAATTGCCAAGAGAAGAAACCAGGATGATGAATTGACGACTGTGTGCCAACGACGGAAATAAGATGATTTTCGAGAACAAACAAGCGGTTTTGGAGTGTGCTGAGATAGATAGATTTATTGATGATAATGGAAAAACCAGCAATTTCGTAACTATTCTTATAGACGTTCAAAACGAAAGTTTTTCCTTATCAAAGCACAATTGCCCTTTGAAAACTTCACATGCGTGCCCCCTTTCGAAACGGTCACTAAAAAGGTTGGGTATACGATTGATTGAATGTTCGGTGTGTGAACACATAAAACACACCTGTGACCATGGGAAATACGGTGTATCCATTATCTGTAGGAGTTAGTAATCGTGAGGAATATCCCAGTATGACATTCTAAAGAAGCGATGAACACGAAAAACAGTAGATACACAAGGTTCTACGTACATGCCAAAACGTTGTGCAGTATTGGGCTTATGAAGTTCGGTCGGGATGAATTTTTATATGCATGCCAATATAGGGTTTACCATATCAGCCATAAATGGTAATTAATCGTTATTTTCCCAATATTCTTGCTATAATAATAACCAGATGTGGAGATGCGATCTGAAATCTCAGTAGACTCCAAAATCGCTTGTTTAATACGAATAGGGAGGTCAAAGTATGACTCGAAAATCAAAAATCATCGCCGTTATCGTTGCATTGGTTGCAATCCTAGGGATTGGTTCCACACTGGTATTTTCTAATAGTAAAGATAGTGTCAAAGGAAGAGGGGAATTTATTAAAGTAAAGCATCAAGATGTAGTAAACATTAAGAAAAATAAAGAAACAAAATTTGTGTATTCTTATGGAAAAGAAGTAGAAAAGCGTGAACAAGATAGACTTAAATTATATGAAACACGAATGAAGGATGTTATGGAAGATTTAGGAGTAAATATTAATGCATACGAACGATTAGTATGGGGTTACAGTAATGAGGCAACAGTTATGGTAGATGTAAATACTGACGAGAAAATTGAGGGAGTTGCACTACAAGCCACAAAAATGTTTCAGGGTGGGAATTCAATTAAGTTTTTTTATAAAGGAAACGAAGTAGGAGAAATTAAATTTGATCAATCTGATACAACTAATAAGGGACTTCAATCTTTTCAAAAAGAATTTGAAGATTTTGTTAAGGACATGAAGAAAAATTATGATATTTAAATAGAATTGAAAGGCGGTGTGATAAATTGCCTATTCCAACTATTACACAAAGGGATTTGAAAAAATCAAGAGATTTGGTTGAAAAGTTGTTAAAAGTCAAAGGAGAAAGTTATCAAAATTGGCTCCATGCACAACATCAACAATTCATTGAAGGAAATCAAGAATTAATCTTAGAAGCACTCACTCTATTTGTAGAAGAAGAAAAAGGTTCCGGTAGAGCACCTGAACGTCCGGCGGATCTTTCGCAGTCAAGTGAAGTTGTATAACACAAATATAAGGAGAGTGTAGGGTATGTTTAAATTAAATCATATGATTTTAGGTGCCGGAGACGGCATGTCTAGTCTGATTAGCACAGGTGAAGCAGTATTAACCTGGGCACAACGTTTAGGAATCATTAGTGCGGCTATTGCATTTTGTATTGGTGGTTACTACTTAATCTGGGGTGGTGAACGTGGAAGGCACCAGAGTAAAGGTTGGTTTATTGGTTCAGCAGTAGGGTTAATCATTGTAATGGGTGCAAAGGGATTAGCGGAAGGCATTAATAGTAATATCAAGTTTGGATCCATTTTATTCTTTTGGATGTGAGGATACAACAAAATAGATTTTGGTAAAGAAGCTATGCAATTGTATAGCTTCTTTTTATATGCCTTATATGTCAGTGTAGAGCGTTAGAAAGGAGAGGGGGACACAATTTATGTTAGAAGTCATGTTTACTAAAAGTACAGTACCAGAGATTAAAAGTTTTCAAAAGATGTCGTTACAAGAAGCTTGTAAGATTACGTATCAACTTGAGCAAGCGTTACAAGAACAAGAAAATGTTGTCCATGTAGATTTTCATATTTTAGATCAAGACAGTGAGTTGTATGCAGGGACATTGTCTCTAGGATCTGGTTATGCTCCACATTTATATGAACATGTAGAAAACAAACTGTCTACTATGGAAATGGATGAAGAACAAGAGGAACAAAAAGAAGAACTGTTAGGACTGATGCGACAAGATATTGAAGAGTTTTTAAAGGAAATTGCGCCACCTGAAGAGGTAAAAGAACCAGAAGAAAACAACAGAGCTAGAGAGAAACAACATGCTAACGAAGAGCTTTCCTTAGAAAAAGGAAACAGGAGCAAAAAACATCTGTTTCAAATTATCGGGGGAGCGATTGGCGGGATTGTAGTAGGAGCTGTAAGTGTTTTTTCCTTGTATACTGTTCCAACAAATTCAGTTGAAGCAAGAACCAATCAGCCAGATACGCATTTAGTGAAAGGACTTCAACAAGCTTCCATTCAGCAATATCCAAAGGCAATTCAAGAGTTTGAAAAGTTGGATTATAAAGGACTAGATAAAGAGAGTCAAAAAGCAGTCCTGTTTTCTTATTTATTAAGTGGAAAGGCAACTAAGGCCATACAGTATGAAGCAAAATTTGCGGAGAGTGTTGTAGCTTACTATATAGGAATCGACAATATGAAAAAAATAAATGAGATCGATATTAAAAATGATGTGATTGATTTTGAAAAGGCAGCACTCAATAAGAAATATGAGGATGTGATCCGATTAAAAGCAAAAGTCAATATGGATGGTAGACGTGAAAAGCTTGTAGCTGAAGCCTATGTAAGTCAGAAAAAATTTGATGATTGCTTCACTTTTGCAAAAATACAAGGAAATAAAACGCTTATGAAAGAGGTAAAAGAGCTACAAAAGAAAGATGTGGGGCAATCCACTCTTAGCGAAGAAGAAAAGAAAGCGAAAATCGAAAAAATTGATAAGGAATTAAGCGAAGTCTAAAGGGGGAAGAAATGCTATGCCATTAAACTATCAGAAATTTTTTAGACAGATGGGAATTGTAGCTGTAGGTGGTTCGTTGTTACTAGGTAGTGCTGGTTGTAGTTGGTTTGGAAGTAAGGAAACAGCAAAAAGTAAGCCAGCTATAACCAAAAAAGCTGATAAAAATAAACCAGAAGAAAAGAAAGAAGATATAAATAAAAAAGACTTGGAAACAATTACAGAAAATGCGATAAAAAGTCAGGATAAAGATGTTGCATACGTCCTAGATATCGATAAAAACAAAGTGAATTATAAGGATAAGACAATTGCAAGTAATCTTCAAAATGGAGATGAAACAACTTCTCATGTTCTAGCTCTATTTGAAAAAGAAACTTCAGATAAAACAATTCAGGATACAGTGAAGGACAATGTGGTTGCAGGTATTACAGATGGAAGTCCGCAAGTAACAGTTAAAGGTGACCAATTTGCATTTGGTGATCAAAATACAAATTTATCATTAGCAAGCATTATAGATGTGGCTCCAACGGAGAAACAACCAGATGTGATTGTAGAACCACCAACGGATCCAGGGGATACAAAACCACCAGTGGAACCACCA
>NZ_FNQA01000055.1:0-5070 GCF_900107445.1 Bacillus sp. 166amftsu
TTTTATAAAATCTATAAAAGATAATAAAAAACTATATGGAAAGACCGCATTTTGTATAAAAATATACCTTAAGTTGATGGATGTGTGGTGGTACCCCATGCCCATCAACTTAAGAAGGAAAATAAAATGAACTTTCGTTTATATGAACGAAAAAAACTTAAAATATTTTGTGTCCTTAAAAATGAGCATACCTGACAAATCTCAGATATGCTTACATTTATTTTGAGTATGATATTAATTAATCTGCTACTTGATTAACCTTTGCTTTTGGTATTGCTGCTTTTTTAGGCATAAAGCATACAAATATTAACGCTACAATAGATAAAACTAACATAAATACATAAGCATCACTTGAGCCGAAGATAGAAGACAATTTCGCTAGTTGCATAGCTGAAATGTTTCCATTTTCCATAGATAATTCAGAAGCATGTGAAGTTGCTTGAGTTGTATACACCGTGATGACAACTGCTGTTCCAATAGCACCTGCTAATTGGCGAATAGTATTATTTACCGCTGAACCATGTGACCCCAATTCTCTTGGTAAAGCATTCAACCCTGCTGTATTTAAAGGCATCGAAATGAAACTTAATCCAATTCGTAAAATAATGGTCCGAACCATTAAATACATATAAGTTGTAGATTCGGTCAAATCAATTACACCCCACATCGAAATAGTGATAAATACTAAACCTGTAATAAAGAGTGGTTTCGCCCCGTATTTATCATACATTTTACCTGTAATAGGTGATAAGAAGGCATTAATCACGGCTCCAGGTAATAGAAGAAGACCTGATTCAAATGAAGTAAAACCTCGTCCATTTTGCAAGTAAATTGGTAAAAGAATTAAATCAGCATACATAATCATTGTAATGAGTATGTTAATGATTGATGTAAGAGTGAAAATTTTATACTTAAATACGGATAAATTTAATAATGGATCGTTAGACTTTATTTGACGTAAACAGAATAGAATTGTAACGATTATTCCAATGATAATAGATGTAATAACAACTGGATGATCCCATCCCTTACTTCCTGCACTACTAAATCCAAATAAAATACAACCAAAGCCAATCGTTGATAAAATGACACTTACGATATCTAATTTTGCTTTTATTGTGTCTACAACATTGATTAAATATTTAAACGCAAAAATAATGACGATTAATATAAATGGAGCTAATCCAATAAATAACCATCTCCATGATACATATTCAATGATAAAGCCAGATAACGTTGGAGCGATGGCTGGCGCAAAAATCATGGCAAATCCGATGGTTCCCATAATAGTTCCACGCTTTTCACTAGGGTATAAATATAAAATAACCGTCATCATTAGTGGCATAATAATTCCTGCCCCAATTGCTTGAATCATTCTTCCTGTTAACAACATGCCAAAATTCATGGCACAGGCACATAGTACTGTCCCGATAAACAAAAAGAACATCGAGCTAATAAATAGCTGTCTTGTTGTAAAACGTTTCATTAAAAATGCCGTAATCGGCACTAAAACACCGTTTACGAGCATAAAACCTGTTGATAGCCATTGTACAGTTGTAGCTGTAACATCAAATACCTCCATAAAATTGCTCATTGCTACATTTAATAGCGTCTGATTTAATGTTGAGAAAAAACAGCCAGCAATCAGAACAATTAATAAGATTTTTTTATTTCTTTCCATTATTTCCTTCTGCATTTATAAACTCCTTCATTCTAGACTTGAATTATCGACATTGTGTCGATAAAATCAATGGTAACAAAATATATATTCCTTGACCATGAACAGTTTTTTTGAAAATGTTCACTACTCGACATAGAAGATATGTAATGTTGAGAAAGTCAAAGAAAAATCTATAAAGGGGTTTAAAAATGTCTACAGCTAAAAAAGAAGATCCACGTACAATTCGTTCAAGAGAAATGTTTAAAAATGCCGTCTTTTCTCTCTTATATGAGGACCCCTCTGTTTCAAATTTAACGGTTCAGAAAGTTGCAGCCAAAGCAGGATTAAATCGGACAACATTCTACTTACATTATCAGGATATTCAAGATTTACTAACGCAAATCACCAATGAGATTTTAAATGAGATTTCTGATAAAATTATTGATTTAATACACGTAAAAGATTTATCAGAAAAACAAAGGCTAACACAATTTCTTGATTATTTATATATCCATCGAAATTATTTACTTATTTTATTTAAAATGAATCAATTTGAGGAACAGTTGTTTTTATTATTAAAGCAATTAGTAGAAACAAGAAGAAAGAATACCAAGAAAGATTTACCTGCTGATTATGTTGCGGTTGATATTAAAACAGCCTCATTGGTAGGCATCATCATGTGGTGGATAAGGAAAGGGCTTCATTTTAGCTCAGATTATATTGCAAATCAAATTTATTTAATGTACAGAGTGCAATGAATCTAAGTCATTTATTAATAAACTTGAAGAAAACGTAGTTTCTTTATGAAACTACCGGTGGATATAGTTTCACAACAATTAGACTTTCTCGGTTAGTCCTTTTATGGTCATTTAAATAAGGGTTACGGGTAGGGATTTTGTTCTTTACTCAAGTAATGGAGGACCGATTAATCTCGATAACTCAAAAAAGCAGTAGTAACGGAGTGAGAACGATGTCCCACTCCATCCTATCTGCCTTCCCGTGGGGCTTTTCCTCCGCTAAAAAGCTACGGGCAGTGAGGTTAATCCTTGTGATGCTAGTTTGAATTGCCAGGTGACGTTCTCCCGAGAAATGCTTAGCCGTAAGTTGGGCACGCGTCTCAACAGGGTGGTAAACGCAATGTCTCCTTCCAAGCGAGCCAAAGGCGCCCCTAAACACATATGAATCCCATGTCCAAAGGCAAGATGACGTTTGATTTTGCGTGTAATATCCAGCTCCTCTGGCTGTGTAAACTGGTTCTCATCTCGATTCGCTGATTTCAATAAGGGAATGACCATATCCCCTTTCTTGATATGGTGCCCAGCGAGCTCGATATCTTCAGTGGCAAAACGCGGCCCCGCGATGGTAGCTGGACCATTGAAGCGCAGCAGTTCTTCGACAGCTGAAGGAATAAGACTGAGGTCGGCTTTGAGCTTTTTCAGTTGGTCTGGATGATCCAGCAACATCAAAGTGCCGGTGGCGATCAGATTCGAGGTTGTCTCATGTCCGGCAAAGATTAATAGCTTTATCATTGAAAGGAGCTCTGCTTCACTGAGCCGATCCCCCTCCTCTTCAATACAGATTAGTTGGCTAATCAAGTCATCAGCAGGGTGATGGCGTTTGTCGTTCACAAGCTGTACAATGTATTTGCCGAATGCTCTCAAGTTCGCTGCTACCTCCGGATCTTGCCTACCAAGTCCGAGTCCGTTTGCGATAGCCTCAGACCAGACAAGAATCTTTGCCCGGTCCTTTTGAGGCACTCCGAGCATGTCAGAAATGACGTTGATTGGCAAGGGATAGGCATAGTCCTTGATAATATCCATTTTACCTTGATCTTGCACACTGTCGAGTAATTCATTAGCAATCTTTTGCACACGCGGGCGTAAGCTTTCCATATATTTGGGTGTGAAAGCTTTGGACACCAACATACGTAAACGTCGATGATCGGGCTCATCGACAGCGTTTAAGGACTCCGTAAGGAATTTAGGAGACGCAGATGGATCATCGTTACCGGTTAAAGTTTGCTCGATGTCACTGTTACCATCAATGGATCTCCGGTCGACAGTAAAGTACACATGATCTTTCATTACTTGTATAGCTTCTTCCATACGTGTGATCATCCAGGCTTGACTATCAATTCCCCCCATCGGAAACGGGATAGGAATAACAGATCCCATTGACCGTATCTGTGCAAATATCGGAAATGGATTTTCACCGCTTTCACCACTCAACACGCTCAATACTGCTTTCTCAGGTACTATTCGATCTGAATGATTCATAATAACCTTCTTCACTATGAGATACCACCTCATGCCCATCAGGCTAAGAAAAGCAAATACCCCAAAATGAGAAAATTGACATCTCCAGATGAAAATATACAATTTTTTTGTTTTGGGGGCGTTATGAAATTTTTAAGTTGATGGGCATGTAAAGTGTCCCACATCCATCAACTTAAGTAATACATTCTCTCCAAAAACAAAAAAAGAGAAGGGGGAAATGTATTACACGTCAAATGAAAGTTGAATTAAAAGAACAAAAAAGACAATTGAAAATTCAAAAACGAAAAGCAAAACATCGAGGGAGATAAAAGAACATCCGCCAAATTGGCGGATGTTCTTTTATCTTCAGGAATGAATTTATTGAAGGGCACCGCCAGCATTTTAGAAAAGCCTCACGCTAAGAGCATGCAAGATTTTATGCAGCTTTTCAGCTAATCCAGTAACAAACGAGAACCCTAAAACCGTGCTGGGATAGGAATGTATAAAAAAATGCATAGGTTCATAGAACAAAAAAGGAAAATGTAATGTACGGTGTTATGGTTTCTCAGATTGCAGTAGAGATAAATACAGAATATATGGCGCTTTGGGTAATTTCTGGATTAATATACAGTGAAATAGCATCGGTTTTGGCAACTGGGTTACCCGGTATAGTACTAGTCCATATAATAGTTGCAGGGGCTACTACGGGATTAGGATTAAATACTTTAACTGGTTGTGCTCCAATATCAGTAGATTTAATGGAAAATACAATAGTTCCGGTAATGTTTGCTGTTGTTGTAAGAGTAATTGTAGATACTATCTGCTCAGCAGCTGGTGAAGTTAAATTCGTAGGAACATTATCACATACTTGTATGGTGTATACACCTGTAGACAAATTATTAACATTAATAGAGGCGGATAACCCCACAATACTACCTGCTCCTCCTGTTACATAGGGGATTAATTTTGAATCTGCGCCTGGTGATCCCTCTGTACGTTGAAATCCTGAATTAGTTCCCCCAAACACAATAGCTTTCGTAGAAGTTGTTGCAGTAGGTCCAGTAATTCCAGTAGCGCCAGTGGCTCCAGTAGTGCCAGTAGTGCCAGTGGCTCCAGTGGCTCCAGTGACTCCAGTAATGCCGGTGATTCCAGTGA
>NZ_FNQA01000050.1:0-6341 GCF_900107445.1 Bacillus sp. 166amftsu
CCCCCTCAAGATGAGATTTCCCATAGCGTAAGCTAGTAAGATCCCTGAAAGATGATCAGGTTGATAGGTTCGAGGTGGAAGCATGGTGACATGTGGAGCTGACGAATACTAATAGATCGAGGACTTAACCATATAATATGAAGCAAATGTTATCTAGTTTTGAAGGAATATGCCTTCAATAGTTTGGTGATGATGGCAGAGAGGTCACACCCGTTCCCATACCGAACACGGAAGTTAAGCTCTCTAGCGCCGATGGTAGTTGGGACCTTGTCCCTGTGAGAGTAGGACGTCGCCAAGCAAAAACCTAAGTCATTTCGACTTAGGTTTTTTTGTGGTTTAAAAATATAATATGTATTTATCTATTTGAATTAAAAATAATAAAGATAAACTTATCACCTACGTATTTCTTAAATTGTAGATGACAAGTAAGTATATTTATTTCTTCACATCAATAAGTTCAAAACGTTCGCAAACGAGTAACATGTCTTCAGAGAATTCACGACCAATTTCATTCAATTCTTTCGTAAAGAACTTTGTATGGGTGTTTTTCCAATATTCATAGGTCTGATTTCCTTCTCCTTCTGCAATAGCGAATTCTTCAGGGACCTCATTCATTGGTGTCAAAGTTACTTCTGTTGTTCTAATAATAGCTACAGGCTCATCATTGCTATTTAATATAATACTATAATCATTGGTTGTTGGAAGTGGTTCGTTTTCTAGTTCATAGAAGATATGCCCAGAGCATGTTGCTGTTTTTACACCATCAATTACTAATTGAGCAAGATAGTCAGGAGAGCACCCAAACTGCCATGCACTGACAGTTTGAGGTTTTTCATTCTTCTTCCAGTATTCATTCCAGTATTGCTGTGCTAATTGATTCATTAGTATCATTCACCCATTTCTTAATCGTCTAGTTAAATATCCCGTTGCTTATGATAAGATTCCGTTCGTTCATAATAGATGGTTTGTTTGATAAATTACATTTTCTTTATTGTTTTTAGAGTCAGGAAAAGGAAAGGGCTCAATAAATATGGTTTATATACTCGTGCTGCTCATTTGTATCCATCTATTTAATAAACGTTTACATATATTTGTATTAAAAAATATTCAGAATAATAAAGTCAAGCTATTTTAAACAAACATCTACGTTTTTAAGATTAGATGATTCTTTTGGAATGATAAAACGAACGTCTTTTATAAATAATTTGTTTAAATGCGTCTTTTTACTAAAATGAGGAATGCACGGTAGTTAAATAGGTATAATTGCAACTAACCGATACTCCTATAGAAATATCGGTTAGTTATTGTCTTTTTATCGGTGATCTTCATATGGTTATAGCAATACGAATACAGTGAATACAATAGCTAACAAAATGCGGTAATAGGCAAATGGCTTTAAACCTATTTTTGCTAGTAACTTTAGAAAGGTTACTACTGCTAGCATTGCTACGACAAAGGAAGTGATAAATCCTACTGCAAACATGGGAAGATCATCTATACTTAAATGTTCCCAACTCTTTAATAAGTCTAGACCTGTTGCTCCAACCATGACAGGAAGAGCTATAAGAAAAGAAAATTCTGATGCAGCTTTATAATTTACTTTTGCTAACAGTCCTCCAGACATTGTGGATCCAGCCCTTGAAAAGCCAGGGTATACTGCTAAACATTGAAACAATCCAATTGTTAATGCTTGACGGTATGTTAAATCATCTAATGAATAGGAGGTAGCTTCAGGTTTTTTAACTTCTGCAAAAATCATAAGAATAGCTCCTGCTACAAGCCCAATAACGACAGTATATGGTTGAAATAAGTATGTTTTGATCACATCATGTAAGAGTAAGCCAGCGATTACGGCTGGGAATACACCTAGGAAAACATGTAGTGCATTGAATCTTTTCTCTTTTTCCAGAAGAGGCCTAATGTTACATAAAGAAACAAGTCGTTTATGATATAAAACAGCAATAGCTAAAATGGCTCCTAGTTGTATAACAATCTCAAATGTTTTTGCTCTTTCTCCTTCAAAACCTAATAAGTGTCCGACTAATATAAGATGCCCAGTAGAAGAGATAGGTAAAAATTCAGCTAGCCCTTCTACAATACCGAGTATGAAGGCAATAATTGTATCGCTCATAATTTCACTCCTATTATATAAATGAAAATGTTGTAGGTAGACAGAGACATAGGTTGATCTTCATTATCCTTATAAATCAATGGATATCAACCTTTTTAAAATAGAATATTGTTGCGAGAAAGCTGATAATAGCTGTAGCAGCGATAGCAACATAAGAATATTCTGGAGGATATGTCGGTTGCAATTCGTTATTTACTATATCTAGTGCAGCTGTCCAAGGAAACAAATCCTTGTGTTCCGAACTTGCAGTTAGAACATTTACCATTGCTACAACAATTGTTAATATAATAGGCGGAACATAAGTCTTCATTACAAGAGTTAGCAGTACAATAGGAGAAGATAAGATAAAAAGGAATCCACCGCCTAATAAAAATTTCACTAAAAATTGAAAAGATAAAGGGATGCTTAATCCAGGAAAACCTCCTAATAGCCCTAATAGTAAAGTTAATCCCCATGCAACTATAGTTAGGATCATAATCCAAATAAGCAGAAGGATGAATTTGCTCATAATAAAGTTAAAACGTGATACAGGAATGGTTAATAAATTTTTTAATGTATTTTCTGTGTATTCACGATTAAAGAGATAAGCGGTAACGACTCCGTATAGAAGAACTCCCATAAATAAAATAATATACATATTTACATTAAGAAAAAGGGCATCGAAACTCGCAGGTGTAACGGATGGTTTTGTTTTCATTTCTATATAAAAGGCTAAAACGATCATAAAAGGTGCTACAGCTGCCCCAATAATACTAATCAAGAACATATTAGAACGTTTCAATTTTAATAGTTCTGTATATAGTAGATTAACCAATTGTTCCACCCCCAACCAATTTGGTGAAATAATCTTCTAATCTGTCTTCGCTCATCGTAATTTTTAATACTTCAATATCGCTTTGAACAAACGTTTTATTAATCTGCCCTTGTTGTCCGAAATGAGAATACACGCGGATATTTCCATCATCATGTACTTCGTAATCAAAAATATGAAATTGTTTTTCTAAAAGCATCGCAGCTTTATTATCATTGCTTACTTGAAATTCTAAGTATTTACGATTTGTTTTTCGAAGTTCATCAAGAGAGATCTCTTCTAATAACTTCCCTTTATGAATAATCCCCATATGATCTACTAGCTGTTCGACCTCAGCTAAAATATGACTGGAAATTAATATCGTTATGTTTCTTTCTTGTGCTAAAGATTTAATAAGTTTTCGCATTTCTTTAATACCAATTGGATCTAAGCCATTGGTCGGTTCATCTAGGATTAATAGTTCTGGATAATGGAGAAGGGTTCTTGCGATTCCTAATCGTTGTTTCATCCCTAATGAATATTTTCCTACTAGCTTTTTCGTTTCATGCTCTAGCCCGACAATTTCTAATGCCTCTTCAATCGCATTTTTTTTGTGAACTCCAATGATTTTGGCATTAATTAATAAATTTTCTTTTGCAGTAAGGTTTTCATAAAACCCTGGAACTTCAACGATAGAACCAATTCTTCTTAAAATCTCTTTTTGGTTTTTGAAAAAATCCTCCCCAAATATTTCGATTTTCCCACTTGTCGGTTTTATGAGGCCTAGTAGCATTCGGATTGTCGTTGTTTTCCCTGCGCCGTTTCGTCCGATAAAGCCGTAAATCTCTCCTTGATTCACATTTATATTTAGATTATCTACTGATTTTTGTTTGCCATAAGCTTTGGTCAAGTTTGTAGTTTTTATAATTGTATTGATGTTGAACACCTGCTTTCTATAATCTCTTAAGTACATGATAAAAAGAAGGATTTAACTGCTGCTTAATCATTTCTTAACTATTTCTTAAAAGTAGTTTGTTTAGGGATGGAAAAGCCAAAGGTTGTTTTTTTCCACGGAATACTTTCTACCCATATTTGTCCGCCGTTTTTTTCTACGAGAGCCTTTGCAATAGCAAGTCCTAGGCCACTCCCACCATGTGAGAGGTTTCTTGATTGGTCACTTCGGTACATTCTCTCAAATACGTTTTCTAAATCATCTGTTGAAATTCCAGGGCCTTTATCCCAAATGAGCAGCTGATATTCATTAATAGTTTCTAAAAGTTCGATTCCTATTACTTTTCCGGACTTTCCGTAGTATATAGCGTTTTTCATGAGGTTACCTATAACTCGCATAAGACTAAGAGAATCCGCCGTAACGGGACAAGGTGTTTCTGGGATGCTAACTAGTAACTCTATATCTTGTTTTGATAGTTCAGGTAAAAACTCAATGAGTGACTCTCTAGTAATCTCTGAAAAATCAAGTTGTTCTTCCTTTAATGAAAATTCATCAGCATCAAGCTTCGCCATATTAAATATTTCATCAACTAATTGTTTTAAACTATTTGATTTATTTGAGAGTATTTCAAGATATTCCAGTTTTTCTTCTTCTGAAGTAGCAATACCATCTTTTAATGCGTCAATATATCCAATAATAGAAGTAAGAGGTGTTCGTATATCGTGTGAGATACTAGATAAAAGTTGTTTTCTAGCCTTTTGAGACTTTTTGGCCTCAACTTGTACTTTTTCTAGTTCGGTTATTAAGTCATTTATAGAGAAAATTATGTCATCTAATGAATGGTCGTTATTTGTATATAATCGTGTATGTAGATTGCCATTAATGGCGCGTTTTAATTTCGTAACCATGGACTTCCGAGTTTGAATAAAATGAAGTCTTGTAAAGAAAAGACTTCCTGTTATAACCATAAGGATAATGAATAAAATTAATTTTAATGTGTGAACCATATCTATAAATAGAAGTCCGGTGAGGATGATAAACTGCAATAGAATAAGATAGAGAACTTTATCACTCTTCATCCTTTTCACCTACAAATTTATAGCCAATCCCCCATACAGTTTGAATAAAC
Organism: Bacillus sp. 166amftsu; assembly: GCF_900107445.1. NCBI lineage: Bacteria > Bacillati > Bacillota > Bacilli > Caryophanales > Bacillaceae > Bacillus > Bacillus sp. 166amftsu. The sequence continues at coordinate 5,003 of NZ_FNQA01000050.1, forward strand.
TTAGGATTTGAAGGGTCAATTTCTATTTTCTTTCTAAGTTTTCTAATATGTACCATAACGGTATTATCATCTTCTATATAGTTACTATCCCAAACATTGCGAAAGAGTTGCGTCTTCGTAAAAACTTGTTCAGGATTTGAGGCGAAGAACTTTAATAGTTCAAGTTCTTTTCCAGTTAAGGACACTTCTTTACCATCTATGTTAACTATGTACTTGTTTATATCAATTGTTAGTCCTTTGAATGTTAAGAGTGTGTTTTCTTGTATGTTAGCGTTACTTCCTAATACTAAAAAACGCCTCATGAGAGCTTTTACTCTAGCGACCACTTCATTAATACTAAAAGGTTTTGTAATGTAATCGTCTGCACCTATGCTTAGGCCTAAAATTTTATCTACTTCCTGATCTTTAGCGGTGAGCATTAATATCGGGATATTTGTTTTGTTTCTAAGTCTTCTACATACTTCGATACCATCAACTTTAGGCATCATAAGATCTAATATGATGAGGTTATATTTGTTTTGTTCAAATAAGTGAAGAGCCTCTTCGCCATTTATAGCGATATCTACTGTATAGAGTTCCCGTTCTAGATATTTTTTTAATAAATCTCGTATTTCTTTTTCATCATCTGCTATAAGTACACGGATATCTTCCATATTTTCACCTGCTTATTTTTATTATGTTATTATGATCTTGGTAATGAAAAATACAATAGTCATCTAATTATATACTATTAATTGTTAAAATAAGGGTGGAAATAGAGATTCGAATAGAGAGAAGGGATAGATGATAATACCTGCTAAAGGTTTGTCCTACATTAAGTAGAAAGCAAAGAAGCCGATTGGTGAAGACGAATAAGGTATAAAATGGTTAAAGCTTCATTTTATGGATTGGGAAAGTGAGTGAGAAGAAAGGGGATTTTAGGATACACTTATAATGATGTCTTAAAGAAGAGAAAAATTCATCAAAATAGTTTCAAAAAGTTATTGACTATTATTATATAGAAGTGTAATATTATACGAGTCGCTGATAGCAACAACGCAAAACGCGACAAACGAAATAAAAAACTTAGTTGACATTGAAATGAAGAAATGTTAACATAAGGGAGTCGCAAATGAGCGACAAACGAGTTCTTTGAAAACTGAACGAAACAAACAACGTGAAACGTCAATTTTTATTTTAGATGCTAGACAAACTAACTTTATTGGAGAGTTTGATCCTGGCTCAGGATGAACGCTGGCGGCGTGCCTAATACATGCAAGTCGAGCGAATGGATTAAGAGCTTGCTCTTATGAAGTTAGCGGCGGACGGGTGAGTAACACGTGGGTAACCTGCCCATAAG
>NZ_FNQA01000057.1:0-4463 GCF_900107445.1 Bacillus sp. 166amftsu
GGACGATTAATGGAAGATCAATTTTTATCTTTGCTTTCCTATGTTGCAGATCAAGAACGAAAAAAAATTCATCAGCGACAAGCGGAAGGGATTGCAGTAGCTAAATCTCAAGGAAAACATTTAGGCAGACCTCAGGTGAACCTTTCGACCTTAAGCAAACAACAAATAAATATAATAGAAGAAACTCATTCAAAATGGAAGAATGGAGAAATAACTGCTGTTATGTTTATGGAAATGTTAGAACTCAAGAAAAATACGTTTTATAAAATAATGAAAGAATATGAAGAGAACAAATTACAAACTAACTAAATGAAGAATAAGAGCCGGATGTTTCCTAGAGTAGAAAATCCGGCTCATTTTATGTCAAAATTTGCTTAGCGTATATTTTCGTTAAAATGTGGGAGGTACCCTGAATTGTATGTATCAATAGCATATTTGGTTATATTACTTTTAATTCTCTTAATATCTTTCATAAAAAAGAAAAATGATATTCCAAAATGTTTTTTGATATTCATGTTTGTTCTATTAATAATATCAATAAATGCTGTAGTGCAGACATCAATTAGTTTATCTGTAACAGATAAAGAAGTACAATTTCTTTATCTAAGACTAACTCACTAAGAAAAGACCCCATATTAGGGGATCTTTTTTTCAAAAGGCTAGTTTTTTGGTAACAAACTTTGCGCTTAACGTACAGTGTATCAGTTAAAATGTGTCCAATTGTTTTATTAAAAAATGTTTTAGACTATAGAATAAAGTATTAGATTATTAAAAAATAGTTGTAGACTAAAAAGGTGTTTTCTGTACGGAATTCAATAACATATGGAAGAATAAGAAAAAAGTCTCGGTGACCAAACCGAGACTTTTTTGACCATGTGATAGAACGTGAATTAGAACCATCAAATTCCCTATTCTTTAGGATATAGTTATTTCATATCTAGTATGCTTAACGATGTATATGTAAATAATTGCTCCACAAAACATATATAAGTTTATTTGTTAGATAAAATCTAACTATTATCCATACGAAACTTCCTCATACTCATGTAGAGAAGAGTCTCTAAGAAAATCGAGGACCATCTCATTGAAAATATCTTTTCTCATTACATTAAGTGGATCGAATGCATCTTGGAATAAAGCAAGTGTGCTATTTGGGATATGCTGGTGAATTGTGTTAGCTGCTTTTCCTTCATCAACACCTGTTACAACTTTTCCTGCTCCAGATAGAATTAGAGTAGGGGATTGAATGAGATGTAATAAAGAAGTATGAACAGGAAATTTTGCTTTTTTCATCATTAATAACATTTTTTTGTCTATTGAAAATGAATCGCGTAGTATTTGTTGCGTGTACGGTTCGTGTTTGTAAAATTTCATCATTAAATCAATAATTGTTGAATAGGGCAGCAAACTAAAGATGAAATTGGAAAATTGAAGTACCCATTTAGAAGTTTTAGTTGGGAATTCACTATAACTATTAGAAATGACTAATTTTTTTACATAGGAAGGATGATGAATGGCTACTAATGTCACAAGAATTGCTCCTTGTGAAACGCCGATTACATGAAGAGATGTGTAGCCTAGTGTATCTAAAAATGAAATGATATCAGATACGATTAAGTCGTAATCATATACATTACCAGGAAAGGTTTTTATCGATTCTCCATGACCACGATAATCGAGAAGAATCATTTGATATTCTTTAGAAAATGATTCGATTTGTGGTTTCCACATCTTCCAAGATGCCCCGCTTCCGTGTAAAAAAAGGATTGGTTCCCCTTGTCCAAAAGACTCGTAGTGAAATTCACCATTTTTTGTTTTAATAATTGGCATGAATAAGCCCCCCTTTTTTCAGTTTGCAAAAGTAAGATTACCTTTAAAATACAATATATGGAATGTGTAATCAATATAATTTTGAAATATTTACTTTGTTTCATTTCAAAATTATAAAGTGCGTCCGCTTTAATCCTGAAATACGTTTTCATATATTTGATAGAATAAATCCTACTATCTAGTCTAATACTTTATTTTAATAAAATATCTTTTCTCTAAATAAAAACTATTCATTAGTCTAAATCCTTATTTAATTAATACAGGAAAGTAAAAATAAAGGGATCCTATTAAACCAGCGATACTCAGTCTAGAACATTTTTTTAATCAAATACCAATTTGTGTTTAAACGTACAATTTTCTTTTTTGGATATGGTGAGGCCATGCCCATCAACTTAAGAAGGAAAATAAAATGAACTTTCGTTCATATTAACGAAAAAAACTTAAAATATTTTGTGTCCTTAAAAATGAACATACCAAATAAACATAGATAGGTATCATTTTTAAAAATTATGCTGCTTTCTTTTGTTTTCCAAGTCCACTATACTCATAGACAACGCCCATAATATCAAAGACTGTCTTTTTCTCATATCTATGAGATTTCCGTCCATTCTTCTCTAGGAGGTGGAATAAGCGGATTAGAATCTTTGTCATTTCTATGGTGTTTTGTTGTATAGCTTGATGAGAGCCAAAATCTAAAGTTGAATAAAATAATCACTCAAATTTTGCGTTTAGGAAAAAAGCGGGTGCTCAGATTCGTTTGTATGATGAGATAGGGGGCAAATTAATGCAATTATATTCAATGTAGCTAAGTGATTATAAAGAAGAAGATAGAGCGTTATAAGTGATTTTGGTTAAATCTGTAGGTATTTTATTTTTCATAAGAATAAATGTAAAATTCTACATACCGTATTTATAATAAAAAACAAATTAACCGAATTTAGGAGTTTCCTTGCTTTTTGTCCTTCGGCTTGGCGAAAAAAGTTTGGCAAGGATTGTTTTTTACTGCAGTAACGAAGTGGAGCAGTAAAAAACAAAAAATACTACCTGTTCCTTGCGGAACTTTTAGCTTTTTCAGGTTTAGGCTTTTAAAGCCCGCCCACCGCCATTAAGGGGTAGCGTCCCGAAAATGCGGATTTACAACGTTAAGTTGTTTATAATGAATATTGTATTCGTAGAGAGTTTACATAATGTCCTATTATAAGAAACTAGATATTCCCATAGTCCCCATGATACTAACATTCTGTGCATGACTTAAGAACTATCCTTCTATTTTACTTTCTAGTAATTCTTTTATATATTGCGTTTAGATGTTCAGGTGTTAAACTATTTGTATATTATCTAAATATCCATCTAAACAGAAAAATAAGGAAACCTTTGTTTTTCTGTTCAGATATATAGATGTTTAGAAGGATGGTGATCTGAACAGTGCAACAAAAAGACTGGTTATCAGCTGAAGAAGTAGCCAAGGAAATAAAAGTATCAGCTATGACTATAAAACGAAACTGTCAAACCTACGGTAGTTTTTTAAATTTCCAACAAGGTGAAAAGAACAAGTATTTAATTCATCAAGAATGTATACCTGTTTTTCAATTTATAGCTAAAATGAGAAGTAAAAGAAACCTCCGAACAAAACAAATTATTGAGCTCCTCAGTAAAGAAGGATTACCTGAATATATAGACATTGAACCTATCCAAATAACTAAACAACAACCTGAACAGATCCAAGTAGGAGAAGGAGTTGTAGCTATTCAGGAATTGGATAGAATTGTTGCTGAAAGAGTATCTGAACTGCTTAAAAAACATGAAGAAAATTTAAAGGAATGGTTAACTGAACAGCAAAAACAACAACAGGATTTTCAAAAAATTGATGAACGTGATCAAAACCTAATGGCTATGATCCGTGAAAACCAGGAGACTAAAAAATTGATTGCAGCCACCCAACAAAAAAAGTGGTGGCAATTTTGGAAATAGAAAAAGCCTTGCTTATATGCAGGGCTTTTTTATACAGAATTCTATACAGATTTTTGTACTAATAGGGTAATCTTTCCTAAATCCCCGAAAAGGGGGAATAAGATTGATTCATTATAAATTTATATGTTATTTCAAAAAGTACACTTTATGACAATACAAAGAAAGAGAACCTGCTACATCATTATATGCAATATTGCATATAATGATGTATTGATAAAACATAAGCGCTTATTATAATATGAATCACATCGTAGCAACAACAAAAGGAGGTGAAATCATATGGCAATCGCAACGGCAGTTTTAAAATTTGTAGGTGGATTAATTCCAATGGTTCAAGAACTTTTAAAAGCAGTAATGTAAGTTCGTTTTTCAGCACAATTATTTATACAAATGATCTGTATAGCGAAGATGAATTAAGGTACAGATGAGAGGAGGAAATCATATGGCAATCGCAACGGCAGTTTTAAAATTTATCGGTGGATTAATTCCAATGGTTCAAGAGCTTTTAAAAGCAGTAATGTAAGTTCGTTTTTCAGCAATTATCATACCTTAATACGAAAAAAAGAAGGGAATGAATTTTTTGAAAATTAAAAAAAGTGTTAAAGGAATCAAATTATTAGCATGTTTATTAGTTAGTTTAAGCACTATTAGTTATTCATCTA
>NZ_FNQA01000051.1:0-6074 GCF_900107445.1 Bacillus sp. 166amftsu
GACAAAGCAAGTGCATTACTTTGCGCGTTTAACAAATTAAGAAAACAAGGATTTTATCAAACTACAATCCATTGTACAATCAAACATTTAAACAATCTTATTGAACAGGATCACAGGCATGTAAAGAAACGTTTTACCAAATCCGCAGGATTTCAAAATCTTCGTCATGCTTCACGTACGTTAAAAGGTATCGAGACCATTCATGCCCTATATAAACAAAGGCGAAGTCTTCAAAGAGACTCCGCTTTTTCAACGTACAATGAACTTCAACAATTATTAGCGACTTCCTAAACATTGTTCCTCATTTACCAACTTGTTTATGCTTTTTTCAAACTTTGCAACAGAACCAAGAATAACGTATTTTTTCATTTTAGGGGGCATTTTGTTTTGGGGAACAATGAATTTTTTAGTTTTAATGTATTGTATTAAAAATCAATATGCTAATACCGAATAATATACTTATTTCCAATAAAAATAAGATACCTCTGTACACCCAATACGGAAAAAGCTTTTAGTACATTTATAAATAGCATCGCTCCAACTGCTTAACCTGAACCAACATTTAATTTCTAGAAATACTGCACTGTTTAGTTAATTTGTATCACGTACAATTTTATATTTTGTTATAAAAAGAATGGATAAGATAGTTATGAGTAAGCCACAACATAGTAGAATGTTAGATATAGAAGTGCCAAATGTTAAGCATATAGATACGAAAGCATAAGATAGCGGAACTAAACCGTTCGAAGAGGCATTTACGAAACTCATAACTCTCCCTAGCTTATCTGTTTCACTGTTTTCTTGAATAATAGACACCAGTGGTACATTAATCATAGAAGACATGAAGCCCATCATCACAAGTAAAAGGATTCCTTGCCATAAAACATACATTTGACCAAGGAGAGAAAGAAAAATACCAAGAAAAGAAATAAGTATTAGAATAGAAAGACCTCTATTTTTCCTAATATTTAAAAGCCCAATCAATAAAGCGCCGCCTAGCATTCCTCCTTGATAAGAGCTTTGTAAAAAACTTACCTCAACTGCCTTTCCATGTAATACCTCGCTCGCTAATAATGGAATTCCCATAAGTAAAGGGCCAAAGAAGAGGACGTTTATTGTCATTAAAATAAAAAGTATAGATTTTAAAAAAGGCATGTTCCATACATATTGAAAACCTTCTAATAGCTCTTGTCTGGTAGATGCTTGCTTAGAAGACGGTGAAGAATTTTTTTCTTTAATACATAAAGTGAAAGCGGATGTAATTAATAAAAAGCAAGCAACGAAGAGAAATAAAACCGAGAAAGAACTAACTGTAATAATCCAGCCGCCTATCATTGGTCCGGCAAACATTGCAACTTGATTGGAAGTTTGAATAAAGGAATTAGATCGAGTTAACATCTCTTTTGGGACTAGAAGAGGAAGAAGAGACTGATTCGCTGGTGAAAAGAAAGCATCCAGAATTCCAAATAGTAGTGCAAAAAACAGTAACGACCATAAATTTAATAGATGTAAATGTAATAAAGTAATCATTACAAAAACCAGTAAAAAACGCGTGAAGCTAGAAACCAACATAATTTTTGAACGTTTAAAGCGATCTGCCCATACACCTCCAACAGTCATTAGGAGGACTCGCGGGATTAGAGTTACCATCATGACAATCCCAAGTGCTGATTCCTGACCTAAAGCTCGAATAACATACCATTGCTCTGCAAATAGGTAGGTTGAAAGAGCAAGAAAAGAAGAGGTACTAGATAACCAAAGAAATAAGAATGCACGATTTTTAAATAATGACATGCTTGTATACTTAGGTTGAACTTGTTGTGATATAAATGGCTCACTCAAAGAATATTCCTCCCCACAAATAATGAATTATAAATCTTCGTTAAAGAGCAGTTGATCAATTTCAAAACCTGTGATTGTAACATAAAAGTTTTTATTAGTATCAGTTTCTGTGGAAGCTGCTAAAGTTTCTTTAACAAGGTTTCTATACTGATTTAAAAACTTTATAAATTGTTCTTCTGTTAATGAGAATTCTGTTTGCATCGAGATACTTGGCCAATCTTCAACATGGGAAGATGTTAAATCGAATGAGGTATCTGGAGCAGTTAATACTCTTGTTTGTGCACGATGTAATACTTCTAAATAGGATTGTCTTGTTGCCTGTTGCGATTCAATGTAGTGAAGTAAGTGATTTGCAGGAATAAAGCCACGCGAAATAGTCTGATAGTACTTTAAAATATTCCCTCCCTGTTCTTCTTTTTTTACTAATTGAATGATGTTGTGTTTTTCTAGTTCGCGGAGGTGATAGAGTATTTTTGCGCGAGAAAGATTTAAAAGCTGAGCAAGTTGATGACCTGTATATGGCTTTTCGACTAAGTATATAAGCATTTTTGTACGTAATGGATCGCTTATTACTTTTAATTGTTCATATGTTTCGATAATGGAAATGGCTTTTTGTTTCATTATGCATCATCCTTTTTTTAACCAGTTAAATTTATTTAACTCAATTGTATTACAATTTTAAATAAAAAGAAAGTTAATTTAGAAAGTTCTGAATTAAAACAAAGACAGTAGGATTCCATGTAGGGGGCCTACCACACACATCCATCAACTTAAGAAAACAAATCCACCCCAAAACGAAAAAATGAGCTCTTTTATTACAAATTAGGACAAAATCTCATTCTGGGGGGAGTTGTATTTTGTTAGCTTGATAGCGATGTAGTACAGCCACATCGCTATCAAGCTAACAAAACAAAATACTCCCTAAAATGAAAAAATACGCTATTCTTTCTGTACAATCATAGGAAAGGATGGCGTTTTTGTATGGCTATTTCTGTATCTGATGAATTACAGCTATTTGCTCAAGAGATTCAAAGCTTTTTATCTCCAAATATCTTACGAGATCTAGCTAGAGATGTTGGTTTCGTGCAACGAACCAGTAAATACCAAGCAAAAGATTTAGTCGCTTTATGCGTATGGATGAGTCAAAGTATTGCTACGACTTCTTTAACTCAATTATCTAGCCGTTTGGAAGCATCAACAGAAGTGCTCATCAGCCCTGAGGGATTGAATCAACGATTTAATCAAGCGGCTTAATTCAAAAAAGGAAACCCGTTAGGGTTTATTTCGTATGCAAATCTTTAAAGCATCTATATATAGACTTTCCAAAAAAAGAAACAATCTCGCTAATAATTGACGTTACATGAGCTTTATAGTTTTTGCACCAGAACCCAAGTGGCTCTTATATGTTTGCTAAAATGTGGGTATTTATGGTGACACTCTACTAATAAAAAACATCATTTCCATATATTATAGATTGTAATTATGATTTTTAAAGTTATACTTTTTGTATAACTTTAAAAATTTGTATTATCAATTATACAGGAATAATAACTACTCAGCTATACCTTTAATTTAGGAGTTTCATAGGCGAAAAGTCGGTCTATTTTTTTTGCTATAACACAAGCATGTGTGATACCACTACATCTTGTGATAAAACAGATAAACATATTTTTTAGTAATTTTCCCCAACTATCTTATATCTTCATGAGGTGACATTTATATAAGTTATGTATTAGGGTTGAGTTTTTAGGAGGTTTAAATGAGAAAAATATTGCCAGGGGCCATTTTGTCTCATACCCAGTATGGGTATTTAAAGTTACCGAAAAATGTCAAAAGTCAGTGTCCTAAATGCGGTAAATCAAGTGAATTTACGTTAAAAACGAATTTTTACCAAGTTACAAAAAGGGGATTATTCGCAGAAGGGCTTTGTTTTGAATGTCAAAAGCCATCAGAATTTGTGATTATGTTTAATGATTATCCGAATCGAATAAATAAAGAAGTAGAAGTAGAGGTTTATATTTATAGTCCTTCGGATTTAAGAAATCCTTTGGATCAGCTCGAACGTAATAAACATATCCCTATAGACCTTGTCAGGGCATATCGCTCTACTTTAAATGTAAAAGATAATTCTGCTGCTGCAGTACTGTCAAAACGAGTTCTTGAAAGTGTCCTCAAACATTTTCTTGGAGAGCAAAGTAATGGGCAGTCTCTTTCCCAGCAATTTGAGCAATTGCCAGAATATATCGATTTAACTAAACCGATTCAAGATATTGGCCACATCGTTCATCCCGACAGTCCTCTTTATGGGATGCTTGAATTGCAACAGGAAATTGATGATGAAACAGTAGAATTATTAACAGAATTATCAGAAGTCCTTATCGAATATTTATTTGTGTTGCCTGAAAAAATCGAATCAGTACATGATAAGATTGAACAGAAATTTCCCAAGGGATAGCACGCACATTTTAATGGGTTCTGGTGCAAAAATCATTTAATAGAGACATAGGGAACCTACACAATCTGTTCAATTCCAGATTATGATACAATTCCAAATAAATTATGTACAAATTCAACTTCATTTTGGGTAGACTTCACCGGTTCTGTTGCAAAGTTTTCTACATGAAGCTACACTCTAGAGAACAGGATCATAGGCATGTAAAGAGACGTTTTGCCAAATCCGCAGGATTTCAAAATCTTCGTCATGCTTCACGTACGATAAAAGGTATCGAGACCATTCATGCCCTATATAAACAAAGGCGAAGTCTTCAAAGAGACGCCGCCTTTTCAACGTACAATGAACTTCAACGATTACTAGCTACTTCCTAAACATTGTTCCTCATTTACCAACCTGTTTATGCTTTTTTCAAACTTTGCAACAGAACCACTACTGATATATTAACCTTTTCAAAACTTTTTAAAGTTCTTCTCTTCTCACTCTCTATAAAAGGGGTTTTTAGCTTTCGCCAAGCCGAACATACCAAAAACAAGGAGTTAGGTTGCTCGACTTGGACTAGCAAAATTATACCAGCTGAACCGCCCAATCCTATCGATTCAAGCAATAAGCTTATTCCATATTCCATTACGTTAAGTTCCCGGGGGCCAGCACTCACACCCAAAAACAAGGAGGGAAATACAAAAGTACATAGAATTTTATTTTTGAATCGATATGGAAATATTTAACTCATAAATAAGGGGAGCATAATGAAGAATTTAAAAACAATACTTATATGTACATTATTAATACTTCCTATCTTATTTGTAATATTGTTTTTTGATTTTATATTATTAAATTTATTTGGATTGAAATATGATTCAATAGGATCTTTATTAATCTTTTTTTTCATCTATTTATCTTTGGAAGTACCTATTTCATTTATTGTAAATAGTTTTATAAAAGCTTTTAAAACAGTAAGAATACTTAAATCTAGTAAAGGATTAATTTCTTTTATTTTAAATGTAGGGATAACTTTTTTGAAATTTCAATAATTGATTACTTTATGGTAAGTATTTTTATTCCTTTGAGGGGAATGATATTGTTCTCTATCATAAGCGGATTAATTGATATGTTACTCAGAGATAATGAACCAGAACCTCCAGATTTTGATAGTGAAGAATTTAAAAAAATAAATGATAGATTTTCATAAAAAAAGAGAGCTATTAGGCGTACCGCCCACATTTTAACGGAAATATACGCTAAGTAATTTTCGACATCAAAAAACGTTGATTTTACTACTCTAAGCAAAACATTTAATCTCAAAAACGTAGGTATTTGAGACAAAAGAACTTCAACCTAAAATAGGCTGAAAATAGCTTGAATAGTGTCTCAAAACTCATCTTTATATCAAAATCTCAATTCAAATTGTGTTATTGAGTTTTGAGAATCCCTTAGAGTATAAAAACGTTAAAATGTGCTTGCTACCTCACTTTCAAATACCATCATAAGCAAAGTAATACAACCTGATTAAAAATTTTGAATAGATGGGGTAGAACCACACATCCATCAACTTAAGGATTTAGACTATTTTTGAAGCTAAAAGCACGTTACTATTCTCTTATGTTAATGAGAAAGGGTGACGTGCTTTTTATGAATATGCACCAAAAACAAGAGTTATCTTTATTTGCTGAAGAGTTATATCGATATATGTCTCCCGCTACACTTAATCAACTAGCTATAGAAGCAGGCGGGATGAAACGAAAACGTAAGTGCCACGGGCACCATTTCTTATCTTTGT
>NZ_FNQA01000049.1:0-6530 GCF_900107445.1 Bacillus sp. 166amftsu
TACTTCTTTCCCCGCGCCACTATCTTTTGCCTTCTTAATATCTTTCTTTAATGAATCTATTTTCTTTTGTGCCTGATCGTAGCGCATAGTAGCCATTTTTTGCTCAAGCTCAGCTTGTTTCAGTTGTAAATTGATTTCTTCATTATCATAAGAGAATAATTTCGTGCCCTTTTCTACTTCCTGTCCTTCTTTTACTGCAATATCTTTTACTTTTCCTTTTGTCGGATCTGCATAGAAGCTCTCAATATTTCCAGGTTTTACTTGTCCAGAAATCAACTTCGTATTGTTAAGTGAACGTTCTGTTACTTTCTCAAAGCTAACAGCATCTCCCTCAGCCGCGCCCTTTTTCTTTCCTTGCATAACAAAAATATTGACGGCTGCAACGACGACAATTAGTGCAATAACCCCGAGAATAATCCATTTCTTTTTCTTGTTTGGAGTATGAACTGTATTTGATAACATAATATTTCCCCTTTCGAAATTAAATACCACTAAACATATGGTAATAAGATAATATAACATAAAAAATATACATAATTAATATGCAATATTACATATTGGGCCTCACTATATTAAAAAAAGAAATTTGTACGTTTAGACACAAGCAAACCCATTCCCCGTAGGTTTAGGAATGGGTTATATACTTATACAAATGTGAAATCCAAGTGTTTCTTCTGTTTATTCGAGCGATAGGGCCACCAAGAATATCAATCCGACACGTATAATATAACTGCCCAATTTTATAATAATCAATTCGGGTTCTGGTGCAAATGTTTCTTAATAAAACGATGATCTTGTTCCACTATATTATTGAGATATCTAACTTGCCTAATCTTTATGTCTTTAGGCATATGTTTCTCTTTTTTCAACGCTTAAATCGCTACAGGATAGGCAGGATTCTTATCTATTGTTATCACGCGAGGTTTAGCAATGTACGAAAAAGCCAAGGCTTTCTTGAAAAAACGCTTGGCTGCTTGTTTATCTCTTGATTTACTTAGATAAAAATCAATGGTATTCCCTTCTGAATCAACGGCACGATATAAATACGTCCATTGGCCTTTTACTTTAATATAGGTTTCATCGACTCTCCATGAATCATTTGTTGATTTAAGATGATGTCGTACTTTCTCTTCTAACTGAAGTCCATATTGATGAATCCATCGCATAATCGTTGTGTGAGCAATTGATAATCCTCTTTCCTCCATCATTTCAGGGGCATTTGCATTTAGACCTTTAAAACAGGAGACTAATTAAAACAATAACGGACTAATGAATCTAAAAGAAACTTTATTATCATACAAATTATAGAATTGAAATACTGTTGGAATATTTATAAAAAAGACACTATATTTCAAATAAAATCACGATGTTCATACAAAATTGGTGATATTTTATCTCTTTCAATGTAGGAATTCTAAATGAGTTTTAATCAAACTTTTTTATAAAACGAAAATTATATCCAAAAAGAAAAGAAACCATTTTGATTTTCATTAAATAAGGATTTGCAATCTATTTTTGATCAAACTTTATTTCAAACCAACAGCACTAATTTTAAGTGTTCTTTTGCATCCTGAGTAAACATAATAATGCTATCTGTGCAGATTTCGTAATTACTGGAGTAACGGCTATTAAGTTAAGATGATCATAACTTAAAATATGTTATCAATAATAACAACCTTTAATAAATAGTATTGCTATTTACCTATACTATTTTCGTAGTTCAGCCATATTACTTATTTAGTATTTCAAAATTCTTATAAACCTACAGGGACATTGCAATTGTCCCTGTGGGTTTTATGTATTGGCTCAAATCCTTTTGAGAGGAATTATCTTTGTATATTAATTTTAATTTTGAGAATTTTCCATTTTCAACATCCTATGCGACTTTTTATTTGTTGCAATTGTATTGTAGCTTTTTCTCTAGCGCGACTTGCCCCTTTGTGTAAAATACTTTGCAAAAGATCTGGATTCTCCATGTACATATGATACTTCTTACGTGGCTGTTCCAGCTCCCGATTCACTACATCAAACACCTCTTGTTTAACCTGTCCCCACCCTATGCCAGTTTGATAGTGCTCTTTCATTTTTTCTATTTCTTCTGATGTGGCAAACTCTTTGTATAATGTAAATAACGATGAAGTAGTATGATCTTTGGGTTCTGTTGGTAGTGTAGAATCTGTCTTAATTTTAAATATGAGTTTTTTCAGTTTTGATGGGTCTTCAAATAATGGAATCACATTTCCATAACTTTTACTCATCTTCCTACCATCTAGGCCAGGAAGCATTTCTGTATTTTCCTGTATTATATATTCTGGAAGAGAGAATGTTTCTCCATATGTATTATTAAAGTATGAGGCTATATCTCTTGCTATTTCTACATGTTGAATTTGATCTTTTCCTACAGGGACAAAATTAGATTGAAACAGTAATATATCAGAAGCCATAAGGATGGGGTATGTATACAATCCCATGCTAATTCCATGATCAATATCTATGCCCTCATCTCGATTTTTATCAATCTTACCTTTATAGGCATGGGCACGATTCATTAATCCTTTTGGTGTTAGGCAAGATAAAATCCAATGCAGCTCCAAAATCTCTGGTATGTCGGATTGGCGATAAAAAATTACATTTTCAGAATCTAGCCCAAGAGCCAACCACGCAGCTGCAATTTCATATGTAAAATTCCTGAAATGTTCTGCATTCTGAATAGCATTTAATGCATGGTAGTCTGCTATAAAATACATTCCCTGTACATTTGAATTCTTTGCCATTTCTAATGCTGGTTTAATCGCTCCAATATAGTTTCCAAGGTGAGGATGACCTGTCGGTTTAATTCCTGTTAATACAATAGGTTTATTCATATCGTTTACCTCTCAGTAAAATAAAAAGGGATCCCTTATCCATAGAAGAACGAGAGACCCCGTAGTACCTCCCTCATTAGTTGTACAAAGCCAATCGCCTTGTGCATTCTAAAATACTGTTTTTTTGTAACGGAGGAATAATTCATCAAATCTTTTTCTATAGTTTCAGATTGGGGCCCTATAGCCCGTTCCATAATTTTACGCACACTGATTTTTACCAACTATCAGCCTCCTGAAGTGCTACAAACATGTATTATTATATTTACATATAGTAATTACTGTTTATTTATATTTTAACTATATTTTTAAAAAATTCAATCTATATTATATAGATTTAGGGTTACGGCAACATCACCATCAACTTAAGAAATTGATCGTTCCCCAAAACGAAAGAAATGAGCCGAATTCTCATGAATAACTGTAAAAAGTTAAAATTTTCGTTATGGGGGTGTCTCAAAATCTTAGCTTGATGGGCATGGGGTGGGACCCCTATTTAAACTAAAGCTCTCGTTAGTCCAACAACGATTTAGTCATTAAACATCTTTTCAATATTATTAAGTTCTATCTTTTCTTCTTCTTGTCGATAATCATTATTATTGTTTTTACTCATTATAAAAATATTATGGAGTAAAACAACTTAATAATCTATTAAAAGAATTGATTTCGGCATATGGTTTTATTTCGGTATCATTCTTGATCATATGAGGATTGAACCATATGCCCTTTATATTTGCATTTTGACAACCACTAATATCCTTTTCTATGTCATCTCCAACGAATAATGCGGCTTCGGGTGACACATTAAGCTTATTTAATGCTAATTCAAATATGCGTTTGTCAGGTTTACTAAGTCCCACTTCTTCAGAAATAATTATTATATCAAAACAACTATTTAAATTCGTGTTAATTATTTTTGCTTTTTGTCTCTGAGTTGTGCCGTTTGTTATAATTGCAACTTTAACTTGCATCTTTATAGTATTTAAGATATTAATAGTATGTTGGTTTATAGAAAAACAATTAGGAAAATTATTATTCCAAAAATCTTGAATGTAATTGCGTGGCAATCTATATTTTGGTGGGAATTCATCAAAAAATGATTCCAAAACTTTTGTTTTATCACTATAGCCATAGCTTCTTTTATCATATTCTTTAAATTTTTGTAACATTTCATTTTTTTCTGAAAATTTAATATCCTCATAACACTTTTCTAAAATCATTAAAAACATTTTATCTACTGCTTTATCCCTATTAAGTAAGGTATCATCTAAATCAAATAGCATTGCTTTATAACCTCTCAAATAACTTCACAGCCTTTCTCACATTATATAAATAATCCCTAGTTCGCACCTTCAAACTTTTGGTTTACCAAAAAACGTAATCTTCAACTATCGCGCCCGATAATTGAAGATAAGAAATACTGAGTTGTCACTTGGCAACCAGTTCTTAAAATCAAATTCATTTCTTTGTTAATCATTATGCAAAGATTTATTACAACGGGGTTGGAGCATTAATTAGTTGGTCAAAATTTATTTCTAAAAGTTGTCCTGCGTGAACTAAACCACTTCCAAAACCGTACATAAGAACTCGGTCTCCATTTTTGACTTTTCCTTCACGGATTCCAAGATCAAGAGCTAAAGGAATTGTAGCAGCAGAGGTATTTCCATAATTGACTAAGCTATAAAGGGTTTTTTCCAATGGGTATTCTAATTTTTCACAAATTGGTTCTATCAATCTTAAGTTAGCACTATGGGGTATAAACCAATCAACTTGATCTAAACTCGTTTGCGTTTTTTCTAAAATCTTTCGTATACTATCTGGAATATTTCTTACAACCCATCGAAAAACTTCTCTACCATTTTGTACAAGGCATTGAGTATCGATTAACTCAATATCATTGACCTTTTTGGATAGTCCAGAACGATATACATGTTGTGCTCCTCTTCCATCACTTCCTAGATGAAATCCAATGAAACGGTTTGATTGTTCATCCCTTTCAACTAATACTGCACCAGCACCATCACCAAATAGAATACATGTACTTCTATCGGTATAATCCGTAATTTTTGAGATTGTGTCTGCTCCAATAACTAATACCTTTTTGTGTAGTCCAGAAGAAATTAAACTGTTTGCTGTATGCAATGCGTAAACAAATCCTGCACACGCTGCACTTAAATCCATAGCGCCTGTTTGGGGTATATTTAATTGATCCTGTATTATACTGGAAACAGATGGGAATGGAAAATCTGGTGTGCTAGTTGCCACAATAATCATATCTACATCTTCGACTTTTTTATTATATCTGTGCATTAAATCTTTTACAGCAGATACACATAAATCACTGGTAAATTCATCAGAACGAGTTATTCTACGTTCATGAATTCCTGTTCTTTGAATAATCCAATCATTATTTGTTTCAACCATTTGCTCAAGCTCAAAATTTGTTAATTTCTTTTCAGGTACATAGGTACCAATAGCTGTAATTCTTGCTTTTGACATCATTTGTTTCTCCCCCTTTACTATAATTATACTTAGTATTATAATCTAATATTAGTATCAGATACCAATACATGTCAATAATTTAAAATGAAAATACTGGTAATTGAATATCCGCTTGTGAAAATATAAAAAGGGAGAGGGATTCATGTTCAATACTCAACAAATTAAAGAAATTATTCCACATCGTTATCCGTTTTTATTAGTTGATCGTATTCTTGAAATAGAGGAGGGAAAACGCGCAGTTGGAATTAAAAATGTTACCGCTAATGAAGAGTGCTTTAATGGTCACTTTCCAGAATATCCAGTAATTCCAGGTGTTCTAATTGTAGAAGCGCTGGCACAAGTAAGTGCAGTTATTATGTTAATGAAAGATGAAAATCGAGGGAAAATTGGATTATTTGCTGGCATTGATCGTTGTCGTTTCAAGAAACAAGTTCATCCTGGAGATCAATTGCGTTTAGAAGTAGAAATGACAAGGATTCGTGGTTTGATTGCAAAAGCAAATGCTGTTGCCACGGTAGATGGAGAAGTTGTTTGTGAAGCAGAAGTTACGTTCGCTCTTTACAACAATAAGAAATCCTAAAGGATTATTATAATCTTTAAATTAATGGAGAAAAAACATATTTTAAAAGGGCTGTTTCCCTAAGTATTGTTGCTAATAGGAATCCCACTCCATGCCCGGCAACTTAAGCATTCGAAACGCCCAATGCCGATCAACCTAATAGAACGGGTTGCCCCCAAAACGATAAAAATGAACTTCGTTGCTACAAAAGACACAAAATTTTCGTTTTGGGGGCATTAAAAATTTTTAACTTGATGGCGATGTGGCGGTACCCCATCGCTATCAAGCTAAGCTTATGCAAAGTCAATTTTAGGCGAGATTGTTTCTTTTTTCTAAAGGGCAAGTGTGGGTGATTGAAAGATTTGCATACGAAATAAACCCTAACGGGTTTCACTTTTTTGAATTAAGCGGCTTCATTATCAGACATGGTACAATTGTAAACGACACCTAATATATCAAAGACCGTTTTTTTCTCATATCGATGAGATTTTCGCCCGTTTTGCTGTAGGAGATTGAACAGGCGAAGTAACACCTTTGATAGCTCTTGGGTGTTTTTTTGTATAGTTTGGAATAGAAGAAGAAAATAGTCTTTAATCATATATATGGCT
>NZ_FNQA01000066.1:0-1340 GCF_900107445.1 Bacillus sp. 166amftsu
ACAGCTACTAAAATAATCTCTTTCTTGAATTGTTTTCCTTTAAAATATCTCATGTCTGATTCTCCTATATCCTGTTTTCTAGAGTGTAGCTTCATTTAGAAAACTTTGCAACAGAACCTCTTATTTCCCCCTTTTAACATTAGTACCGTTTTTTTAACCATTGGAACATTATACCATATAGAAATATTCTTTTAATACTTTGCCCGTTAGTTGAAGAAGAAATTGAGAACGTTGTTCTCCCTCCTTTTCCTCACTACCTAAGCATAGTCGAAGAGTCCTAATTGTTCAGCAAACGGGCCATATAACGGAATGAATCATTGCTAAAATTAAAAATATTTGAAATAATTGTTGTTAAGTTAAAGGACAGTGATTACAGAAAAAGGTGATACGATTTTCTCTTACTTAAGAATTGTGGAATGGTAAAAAATCCGAGTAATTATATTCCGAAAGGGTGTGTTTAATATACTATCAACTAATGTTTTTACTTATAAATCTAAGGACGGAAAAACAGTAACAATTAGGGAAGCTAAAGAACAGGATGCAGAAAGAATGTTAAATTCTGCTTCAAGAGCTTTAATAAACGCTCCATACATGCTAAGTACGGTTGAAGATGTAAAACAGATGAGTATTGATACTATTCAAAAAACGTTAAAAGCTTATTATGAAAATCCAAATTATGTACAGTTTATTGCTGAAGTTGATGGTAAGCTAGTCGGTGCAATAGATTTTAAGAACGGAAACAAAGCAAAAATTAGTCATCAAGGGGCTTTTGCGATGACCATACTACCTGAATATCGAAATTATGGTATTGGAAGAGCTCTTCTAGAAACGTTAATCAATTGGGCTAAAAATAACAGTAAGATTGAAAAAGTTTGTCTTGAGGTAATGGAAGATAATTTAGGTGCAATCCAGTTATATAAGAATCTAGGCTTTTTTGAAGAGGGTAGAAAAGCAAAGGGTGTAAAATTGGATGACGGCTATCAAGATTTAATATTAATGGCGTTATTCGTTTGAAATTGAACATTATTCAAGAATAGGAAGCGATTGTTGAACAAGAATTACAAGGGTGATACATATTACACATGACTAATATGTATTACCCTTTATTTTTTATGACTTTTTGCGTTTTAGGGGTGCAGCCGATGCCCATCAACTTAATAATTATCTACTTAAACACCAGCATAAGAATTGTTGGTTTTTATGAGCCAAATTTGCGATTTTAAAAGACCCATATAGGGATCACCATATCATTTTTGGAAAAAAAACTTATCTTGGCAGCATTTTTAAAAGATAAATACATGTTCAGAAAGATAAAATTCAAAGATTAATTGAACATTGAT
>NZ_FNQA01000047.1:0-6963 GCF_900107445.1 Bacillus sp. 166amftsu
AAATTAAACAGAAAATAACTTCAAAATCAACTTTTATTGTATATTTTGGAGTTACTTTACGTTTGCTTCTGTAGAATCATAGGAAAGGATGGCGTATTTTTTCATTTTAGGGGGTATTTTGTTTTGTTAGCTTGATAGCGATGTGGTGCTACCCCTTAATAAAAATTTTCTTTTTAAGCAATGCTTATATGTTTGGAATTGGTTAATTAGTTGATGTCCTATTGTGTTCTGTAATTATCTGTTTCAAATACATATATTGTTGATACCGATCCATAAATTTTTCGTGTAGTGGTACATTGTTTATATGATTCTGTTGAAAATAGTTTTTTAAAAATATAATGAACTTTTTTTCCATTCGCTTTTCCCTAGTACGATGAAATAAATCAAAAAGTAGCGTACCTCTATTTTCAATAAAAGGAACCTTTTCGAATATCTGTAAAAAATGACTTAATTCTTCTACATTATAGAAGGTATCAATCTTTTCGTTACGAGGTGTATCAAATTTGTATGTTGAGTAAATATAAACATCGGTGAAGTTTCTATCTTCGGAGTTGGGTTTTAAATGAAAACCTAATTCTTTGGCTTTTTCATATAGTTTAATTTTTTGAGGAGAATCTTTATACACAGTTACAGTGGCATATAATTCTGGAATTCCTACGACTTTCGCAAATAGAACACGATGATTTCCGTCCATTACCTTGAAATGATTTTTGTATTCTACAAGCTCGATAGCATTCTCATGTAAACCAGCACGATTCATTTCTACACGTTTCATGGGTGTACTCTTCATATATGTTTCAAAATATTCGGGCTCTGTTATATATCTGTCTAATATGTAACTTCCAGGATTTGATTTTTCAAATGCTTCTATAACAGTAGAGTTTTTATATTTATCATGACGAGTACTGGTGATGTTTGTACACTTTACTAACTTATCTTCTTCATGCCTATCGCAACAGAAATTTATGAAATCGGGATAAATATTCATTTTATGATCTATACATTTCGGGGGTTGATTTTTATTAATTCCAAGATGGTTATAAAAAGAGTTGAAATTACTCATCTTTTATTCTCCAATTTAAAGTATTTTGTACATTTCTTATTTGTATACATATCCACCCTCATATAATTGGGCTAGTGAGCTGTAAAGTAAATCTTTATTCATAGCATTTTTCAAATGATCTACATGGCGCACATGGCTCAGAGTACTACAGATTCTAATTTTCTGTTTGTTATTCAGAAAATAAAATAAACGCATCCTTTTTTCTATAAAATTTAATTGCTCATGTATGTCTCTAAATCGATTCTTTATCCAAAACATTTCTTCTTGATTAAAATTAAAACTAGAATAGCATGGAATTTCGTGGGTGTTTAAGGAAATATCTTTATACATGATTCTCCGATCTTGTATGTGAAAATTCAATTCCTCTGCACTTTCCTTTAAATCTTTCAATAACTTTTTATAATGTAAATAGTAAGCTTCCGATGTGTAGTTATGTTTATATATTTCAACTTCAGCGAATATATATGGTGCATTTATCATCTTTGCAAATACTGTTCTATGATTTCCATCAGTTACTACATAAATATCCTCTTTATCAAGATATGAAAGGTTGATTTTATGTTTGGGGTGTTGGAAATATTCGATAGAAGCTGCAAGACCATTTTCTTGTAAGTATTTATAATGAGTTTCTATACGATTAAGAGCTAAAACACCAGCTTCGCCAGTCATATGTTGTGCCCAAGTACAATTAGTATTTAATCTAGTATCTGTTAAACCTCTAATCTTTGAAATTTTTACTAGCATATTTTTCTTTTCAGTTGGTATATGGTCGTAATACAGCTCTAATTTCTCGCATAATATAGGTTTTTCCAGATTCATTTTTTTAAGATGATCTAAATCGACCCCGTGATTACGCAATCCGTTAATTAAACAAATGGTCATGGTATCTCCTTTCCGTTTTTCTACTAAAGTTTGTAGTTGTTATTTCAAACAAGTTAAATACCTCTGGTTGTCATCTTTTTTACGAAAGATTGTACTTATAAAAAATATTATTAGGATTTAGTTATCTAATATCTTTTTTATACTGCCCTCTGTTCTATTAGTATTAAATTTTACCTCAAAACCAAATTTTTTATAAAAATGTTCTAATTTATCAAAATGGTCTCTGTCTTCTGGTGATAGCCGCCCAGAAATGTGTGAAACTTTCATTTCTTTAGCCATTTTAATAAGATATTTCATTGTAATAGAGCCGTTCCCAATGTTTTCTTTCGGACTCGTTATATTTCCAATCCATATATAGTCAGTTTCTTGATGTGAATTGTTACGGAGAGTTGCAAAAAGTGTAGGAATTTGATAATTATCATTGAATCTTCGTACATACAATTTAATCTCAAAAGACCGTCCGATCGGTGCTCTAAATACAAATACTTCATCATTTTTCTTATTTTTTTCAATGCCAATAATTTCAGCTTGTGGATACTTAGAAAAAATTTCTTTTGGTATGTCATATGTTTTTTTTAGTTTGTTTATTTTAGTTTCAAATTCATCTTCAATAAGCGATACTTGTCGTTGGTAGTTATTATGAATTAAGGATAATTCTTTTTTAAAAAGAGTTTTTAGAATAAATTTTTTCATTTTTAGACCTCGTAAATTGGGATTTGTATACGTGTACCTAACTCTAAAATAAATTAAACGTATATCGGCAATATCTCGATTGCATTTCTTGGTGTTGACAAATTGTTTTCATAATATCCCCCTTTAAATAGTTTGATTCAAACGCTTTTCAAATTTCTTCATATTTCTTTACAAGGCGGTAAAATGTAGTTTTTGATAGATTCGCTTGTTTCATTGCTTCAACAGCGGTTATTGCACCTGTTTTCCAAGCGTTATAAGCAGTGATAAATTCATCTGTAATTTCTGTCTTCGGTCTTCCAAGATGTTTTCCTTGTTTTTTAGCCAGATGTATTCCTTCTTGTTGACGAACTTTTATCTTTGATCGCTCTTCTTCAGCAAGCCAAGAAAGAATTTGAAGTACCAGGTCTGTAATGAGATTTCCTAAGTTGTCCTGATACTTAGTTGTATCTAACAAAGGCATATCAATTACAACGATATGAGCTTTAATATTTTTAGTGATATCCTTCCATTCATTTAAAATCGCCTCTTTGTTTCTCCCAAAACGATCTAATGATTGTACATATAAAACATCTCCTTCTCGTAACATCATTTTTACAAGTTGATATTTTTGACGATTAAAATCTTTACCAGATTGTTTATCAATGAAAATATCTCTTTCATCAATACCAACTTGTTTCATCGCTTCTAGCTGTCTACCCTCGTTTTGATCTTTACTACTTACGCGAATATATCCGAATTTTCTGTTATTCAAGGTGTTAAAATCTCCTTCTCTTGATGTTTTATAATACCTATTATAACAAAACAGTTCCAAAAGGTGTCTAATTTTTAGAGACGTTTCAAAAATGTATTTTTAAGGTTTTGGAACGTATATTTCATGTGATTTTTACAGTTCCAAAAGGTGTACCTATTGGAATAAAAAAAAGAATCGGTATCAATTCTTCTCTTTGAAGCTTTTTATGAAATTATTTGTGTAGGAAGGTTACAATCGAACTTGTTAAAGTACCGACCTATTTTTAAAGGCTTCTACGCCCTTTATATCCGAACTGCGGTATATATGATAAGCAGGGTGATGTGTATCGACATATAAATCAAATCCTAAAGCAACTGCTCTAATACAAAAGTGCCTATCTTCTCCCCAAAAAGAAAGGTTTTTAATTGGTGAGAAATTAACTCCTGCTTGTAAGGCCTTTCGACTAATAAGTGTGCAAGCGCCTAACCCCCCTACTTCATATACGCCTGGTATTCGTAGTTGATGTAGGAAGGAGGATACTTGCTCTTGGATCTCCTCGTCAGACATTGAGGAGAGGTGTTGTTTTTTATACATGGAATACTCATCCTCTAACCATACTTGGGGCATTTCGATTGTTCCTGGTTGCCAAGAGGTCCAAAATATATTACTAATTATATCTTTTTCTGCAGATAGTAATCGATTTAATGTATTTGGATGCAATACCAAATCAGAATCGATAAGAAATAAATAATCATGTTGTTTAGCTAATGCATACTGAATTATATAATTTTTCATTTCGGCAACCTTGTTTATGAGTTCGTTAGTCCAATAATGTGTATAATTATCTTTTAAATATGTAAATTTTTCTTCAGATTTAAATATAGTGGTGTTTTTACTTTTAAAAGAGAATTGCTCAATTAATTCTTGGGCTTCTATTTCATTATTATCATCGAAGAAACAATAGGATATTTTAATGCTTCTATGATGATTCAAATTTTCCAATGACTCCAAAAATTCTTTTAGAATATCTTTCTTCTGGTGAACAGGACCTGCAATTAAGACAGTTTTCATTCTTTCTATCCCCCTAATTAGTGCGATGACTCACTCCATTGAATTACATTAGGAAAAGATTCTAAAATTGATTCATACTGTTCCTTCCATCCATATATACCTTCAGGATCAAGTTTTTTATAACGTTTATACTTTCTCTTACGATCTTCTTCCCTTACCCAACCATAGTGTTTTACTCGAGCAAGATGACATGTATAGGGAAGCTGCAAAATAGTTTCTGGAAATCTACCACAATGTAAAGGTGAAGAATTCCAAGTATATTTGATTGCTTTCTGATATCGCACTAAAAATGGCCGATAGTAATGGTGGGCATGCCAATATTGATCATCCCTATAATGAGTTTCTGACCACATATCATATAATCGAAAATAAACAACATCATAATCGCTAGAAGATATGATACTTTTTACTTGAGACTGGAATCTTGATTCAAATATTTCATCTGCATCTAGATTTAATATCCATTCCGGGCTTATTCTAATTGTTTCTTCCCATTGCTTTTGCCTTAAATGCGTTTCATTTGAGAATAGGGATGTTTCATTTTTTACAATTGTATGAGGGACATCCCTTAATAAATCTTCACATAATGTTACTGTGTCATCTGTACTGGCATCATCAATGATTACAACATAATCTACAAATTTCAAATGATTTTTTAAGGCCCTTTTTAGATATCGATCGACCTCGTTCTTTACAACCATACTAAGAGCAATCTGAGGCCTTTCTCGCATACTTATACCCCTCCTGCTTCTACAAGTTTTGAAAAATATTTTTCATTATGTATCACTGCTGGGTGATTTGGATTATACTCTACTGCTATCCGATGATGTTGCATAGCTTTTTCAATATTTCCGACTTTGTCATAACAAACGCATAATTGTACATGAGGGAGCCAAGTCCATGCTTCCTCCCGATAACTTAATCCTCTGAATTGTGGTGCACTTTCTAGGGTGGTAGCCAAGTTATACCAAAATATAGCTTGATTCCACTTTTGCAAATCAAAATATGCTTGTCCTAATTGACAACATACCTCAGCCCTTGGTTTATCATACAGAAAGGCACGAAATAAACTCTTTATTTGCTCCTCATTATTATTCAGATTGGCGTAACAGTGTGCCATATTTATACAAGCGGAAATTTCATCTTCAATCCAGCCTTTTTTTGTCTGTAAAAATTGTTCATATACCATTAACGCTTCTTCAAAAAAAGCATGGTCACATAGCTCATTGCCATAGTAATACAAGTCCCTTGTTGAAAGCATTTCTCCTTTTTGCACAAGTTCTCTATATATTCGTAAATTCCGATCAGTATAGGCTTTCAATTTTTTATGATGAATACTAGTATTACTATGAATAATGTTTCCATGTACCTCAAGGTACTCATGGACTATCCCTCTCCACGCAAATCCTTTCTCACGTTTCACCAAACGATTACGCATCGTGCTATAGATTGGCATATCTTCACTATCAAACATAAGGTGATATGGCATCATCACGCTGTCTACTAAGGAAGAAAGCTCCTGTTTTAATTGTAAAAACTTTTCTTGGTTTTTTTCATCTATTACATCATCAGCATCTAACCATAGGATGTAGTCCTTTGTTGCTTTCGAAAAGGAAAAATTGCGCGCAATAGAAAAATCATTAACCCACTCAAATTCAAAGATCTTATGAGTAAACCGGGATGCTATTTCTTTGGTCCTATCTGTTGAACCTGTATCAACAATGATAATCTCATCAACAAGATTCTTGACCGATAATAAACATCGTTCAAGCACATCTTCTTCATCCTTTACAATCATGCATAAACTAATTGTTGGCACTAGCGATCCTCCTTGTCACAGTAACCTATTTTTTCATCTATTATATGAGAGTATTTTTGAAATTAGACTAAGCGTTGGGAATTATAAGATAATTCCATATTAACTTAATGAAAATAAATAGTTTCTATCCTTTCTTATCAAAAGATACTTTGCTTATATGGTTCTATTTCCAAAACTAGCATATATATACTAGTTTTAGGAGTTGCTAGATATGGATGTTTACACCATTATCATTCCTAATTGCCGAGGGGGTGAAACTATGAGTGATTTAGAAGTTTTACATTATATTTCATAAGATGTTCCTTTTAAATTCAAGGAGTGGTAGCCAAAGTGTATTAGAGTTAGATGTTTCGATATGACATAACGAGGTGCTTTTATATGGAAGATAATGAATTATTGAGCATTTTACTCAATTTTATTAGAAACTCTGGAGGAGTTCCTTCTATTCAAGCTGGAACTAGAGCAGAGCGGCCATCTTCTCCATTAATAGGAAGTTTATTTATTGATATACAAGTACGTATTATTTACCAATTCAATGGGGAAAAATGGGAGCCGTTACTAAATTCCTCTTCACTTGTTTTATCTGATTCACCTAGGCCTTCCAGAATTATAGTCCCAATAGGGATTAGTGGACCTACCGGTGCCACTGGAGCTACTGGAGCTACTGGAGCCACTGGGGTTACTGGCACTACTGGAATTACTGGA
>NZ_FNQA01000021.1:0-50192 GCF_900107445.1 Bacillus sp. 166amftsu
TCCATCCATAAGTGACAGCCGAAGCCGCCTTTCAATTTCGCACCATGCGGTGCAAAATGTTATCCGGTATTAGCCCCGGTTTCCCGGAGTTATCCCAGTCTTATGGGCAGGTTACCCACGTGTTACTCACCCGTCCGCCGCTAACTTCATAAGAGCAAGCTCTTAATCCATTCGCTCGACTTGCATGTATTAGGCACGCCGCCAGCGTTCATCCTGAGCCAGGATCAAACTCTCCAATAAAGTTAGTTTGTCTAGCATCTAAAATAAAAATTGACGTTTCACGTTGTTTGTTTCGTTCAGTTTTCAAAGAACTCTCTTGCCGCCGAAGCGACTTTATCAATATAACATTTTGTTATATTTTCGTCAACAACTTTTTTATTTGAAAAGTTGTTTTTTGTTTGTTTTCTTTGTTGTCTTTCGTGACAACGAATATAAATATACCAGTTCATTTATTAAAATGCAATAGTTTTTTAATAAAATTTTTTAACGGAATAAGAAAGTATAAAACTAGCACTAAATCCCTACATAAAGACCCCTTTCTTTTATATAGGAAATAAACCATTTAAACTTCACTATACTAGAAAATAACATAAAGAAAAGCTTTGGAGAAATCTCCAAAGCTTAGATTAGTCTTGCTTGTGACGCATCGCTGGGAATAACAGCACATCACGAATAGATGGTGCATTTGTTAATAGCATAACAAGACGGTCAATACCAATTCCAAGTCCACCTGTAGGAGGCATACCGTACTCAAGTGCTTCAATATAATCATCATCCATCATATGTGCTTCATCATTACCTTGCTCACGCTCTTTTAATTGCGCTTCAAAACGCTCTTTTTGATCGATTGGATCATTTAATTCTGTAAATGCATTTGCATGCTCACGCGCAACAATAAATAACTCGAAACGATCTGTAAAGCGTGGGTCTTCATCATTCTTTTTCGCAAGAGGAGAAATTTCCACTGGATGACCATAGATAAATGTAGGTTGGATTAATTTTTCTTCTACTTTCTGTTCAAAGAATTCATTAATAATATGACCAACTTCCATTGTGTCTTTAATTTCTACACCGTGTTCTTTCGCCAGTGCACGTGCTTCTTCTACACTCATCGGGCTCCAGAAGTCCGCTCCAGAGTATTGCTTAATCGCATCTACCATATGAAGGCGTGTCCATTCTGGCTCTAAATTAATTTCATATTCCCCATATTGAATTGTTGTTGTACCTAGTACTTGTTTCGCAATATGAGCAATCATATTTTCTGTTAGTTTCATAATATCTTTATAATCAGCGTACGCTTCATATAATTCAATCATTGTAAATTCAGGATTATGACGCGTTGATACACCTTCATTACGGAATACACGGCCGATTTCGTATACTTTCTCTAAACCACCTACAATAAGACGCTTTAAGTGCAATTCAATTGCAATACGCATATATAGTTCCATATCTAATGCATTATGGTGTGTGATGAACGGACGAGCAGATGCCCCACCGGCAATCGCATGCATCATCGGTGTTTCTACTTCAAGGTAACCATTATCATCTAGATACCTTCTCATTTCACGAATGATTTTACTACGAGTAACAAATGTTTCGCGGCTCTCCATACTTGTAATTAAATCTAAGTAACGTTGGCGATAGCGTTGTTCAACATCTTTCAATCCATGGTATTTATCTGGCAATGGACGAAGTGCTTTCGTTAGTAACGTAAAGCCTGTTGCCTTTACTGAAAGTTCTCCTACGTTTGTTTTGAAAACTTTCCCTTCGATTCCTACTAAATCACCTAAGTCAGCTGTCTTAAATAATTCATATTGCTCATCTCCAACAGCATCTTTACGAACATAAATTTGAACTTGTCCGTGTAAATCTTGAAGATGTGCAAAACCTGCTTTCCCTTTACCGCGCTTCGTCATAATACGACCAGCAATAGAAACTGAGATTTCTTTCTCTTCTAATTCTTCTTTAGAGAGCTCCCCATACAAGTTTAATAATTCTTTGGTTGAATTCGTACGTTCAAAACGTTTACCAAACGGATCGATCCCTTGTTCGCGTAAATTATGTAACTTCTCACGACGAACAAGCAATTGGTCATTTAATTCTTCGTGGTTCATGTTATCCATGGTATTGATATCACTCCAGCTCTATTAAATTTTACAATATATACAGTATATCATTTTCTACTCAACTAGAAAAACTGCCAGTAGTATACTGGCAGTTCTTCTTTCTTTCACGTAATTATAGGTAGTGAGGGCAGGAATGTCAAACGTTCTCTCCCCTTTTTTTAACCAACGTGAATTGTTTCTTGTTTTGCTTCTACTTCTTCTACAAATGCCCCTAGCAAGGAAGCAAGGTCCTCACGCGTATTGCACGTATTAATTGCATTACGCACTCCTGCATTACCACGAACACCTTTTAAATACCAAGCTGCGTGCTTTCTCATTTCTCTTACTGCAATATCTTCGTTCTTTAAATCAATAAGACGATCTAAGTGGAGCATACATACATCTATCTTCTCACGCACCCTTGGTTCTGGTAATAACTCTCCTGTTTCTAAATAATTTACCGTACGATAAATCATCCAAGGATTACCAAGGGCCGCTCGACCTATCATAACACCATCGACACCAACTTCATCAAGCATGCGTTTTGCATCTTGAGGTGTTTCCACGTCACCATTTCCGATAACCGGAATATTTACAGATTGTTTTACTTGTTTAATAATATCCCAATCCGCTTTTCCTTCATACATTTGAACACGTGTACGTCCGTGAACCGCCACTGCTTGGCCACCTGCACGTTCAACAGCTCTAGCATTTTCAATTGCGAAAATATGGTCTTCGTCCCAACCAATACGCATTTTAACTGTAACCGGCTTTTCAACAGCATCTACAACTGCCGCTACCATTTCATACACCTTATTTGGATCTAATAACCATTTTGCACCAGCATCACACTTTGTAATTTTCGGAACTGGGCAACCCATATTGATATCGATAATATCCGCCGTTGTGTTTTTATCTACATATTTCGCAGCACCGACAAGCGTTTCTTTCTCACCACCAAAAATTTGTAAACTTAGTGGCTTCTCTCTCTCATCAATATATAACATATCTAATGTTCTTTGGTTATTAAATAAAATCGCTTTATCACTTACCATTTCAGCACATACTAAACCCGCACCAAATTCTTTTACAGTTAGACGGAATGCGGAGTTACATACCCCCGCCATCGGTGCTAATACAACTGGATTCTTCATCTCGATGTTTGCAATCTTTAACACTCGACTATCTCCTTCCTTTGTCCTCACTTTGGCATTAATTCATCTATTGAAATATTTAATGTCTTCGCAACTTCTACTACAAAATCTTGAGAAGGGGTTCTATTCCCTCTCTCGACTTCTCCTAAAACGGATACAGATACCCCTAATTCCCTTGCAAAACCTTCTTGCGTATAACCTTTTAATTTCCGAAAAGCACGAATGCGTCTTCCCCATTTTTCTGCTTCCATACCGTTACTCCCTCTCGCCTTTTCATTTCATCTACTTGTGAACGTGAAATATCTCGTTTTATATCTCGATTAATCTCTAACAACGGAACGATAACAAAAGCTCTTTCGAACATCCGCGGATGCGGAACAATAAGATTCTCTGCTTCAATATTTTCTTGATTATAGAGCAAAATGTCAAGGTCAATGGTTCTTGGGCCCCATCTAATTTCCCTTTTCCTTCCTAAATCAATCTCAACCTTTTGCGTTATTTTCAACAACTCTTGCGGTAGTAAATTGGTAGAAATTTTTATAACTAGATTTAAAAAACGATTTTGATCTGTATATCCAACTGGATCTGTTTCATATACAGAAGAAACATCTTTCACTTGAATATAAGGATTTTTATTTAATAACTCAATCGCTTCCAATAAATAAGCATAGCGATCACCAATATTTGATCCTAACGAAACGTATACATCATTTTTCATAATCGTTCTCTCGTAATTTCTACCGCCACAGCACGGTAATGCCCCGGGATTGGCGGGTCTGGTTTAACAACCTTTACTGTACACCGTAAAATACTTACGTATCGAGTCAATATATTCGCCGCTATATTTTCCGCTATACTTTCTACAAGTTTGTACGTTTGATCCTCAACTACTTGCCTGCAAAGTTCAAAGAGCTCCCCATAGTTTACCGAATGCTCTAAGTTATCACTTTCACCCGCTTGTTTTAAATCCAGCTCCACAGTTAAATCGACTTTAAATCTTTGTCCCAGTTTATTCTCTTCTGGAAATACACCATGATAGCCATAAAACTCCATGTCATGGATATAAATTTTATCCAATCACTTTCCCCCCTTACCAATCATCGCATCCATCATCTTCGCCATACGCGCCATTTCTTTCACATCATGAACACGAATCATTTCACAACCTTTTTCAATACCAAGACATACCGACGCCCCAGTTCCTTCTACACGTTCCTCTACCGGCAAGTCTAAAACATGACCAATAAATGATTTTCTGGAAGTCGCAAGAAGAACTGGATACCCTAATACATTTAGCTTTTCTAAATTACGCATCACTTCTAAATTTTGTTCTACCGTCTTCGCAAAACCGATACCTGGATCTAAAATAATATTTTCATCAGGTACACCCGCATCTTTTGCAATTTTAACACTCTCATATAAATCCGCAATCATATCAGCCATTAAATTACGATAGTTTGTGTTATCACGATTATGCATTAAGATAATCGGTACATTATAACGTGCTGCCACTTCCGCAATTTTCGGTTCAGCCTTCGCTCCCCATATATCATTAATAACATGGGCACCCGCTTCAATTGCTTGCTTAGCTACTTCAGCTTTATACGTATCAATAGAAATAGGCACTTTCACTTCTTTCGAAATCGCTCGAATCATCGGAATCACGCGTCTTAACTCTTCTTCCACTGAAACTTTCGCGAAGCCAGGACGAGTTGATTCCCCACCAATATCAATAATATCAGCACCGCCGGCCACCATTTCTCTCGCGTGACTTACAGCTGCGTTTACCTCATCGTAGTTTCCACCATCTGAGAATGAATCTGGTGTAACATTTAAAATCCCCATGATTAATGTCTTTTTATTTAAATTCAGCGTATATTCGCCGCAGTGTAAATCATAACTCCACTTCACACTACACATCTCCTCTCCGCAATTCATTTCGGCTCCAAAGCTTTCCTCTATGTATTTCATACACACGCATCAGTTGCTTTGTAACCTCGCCTTCTTTACCCGGGAAATCTCTCTCTTCAATATGGCGAAATGGCACGATTTCTTGAACAGAATTTGTTACAAACACCTCATCAGCGGAAAGTAACTCATCTTTCGTAAAGAAACCTTCCTTCACTTGTATATTCAACATTTCAGCAATCTGTATAATAAAAGCGCGAGTAATCCCATTTAAAATTCCTGTTTCAAGCGAAGGCGTATATAAAACACTTCCCTTCACAAAAAAGAGATTCGAAACAATCCCTTCCGCTATATGACCGGCTTCAGTTAAGAAAATCCCCTCTTTACTTACAACATTTCCAATTTCACGTTTTCCTAAAATGTTATTTAAATAATGATGAGACTTTAAACGAAACGCTCCTTCCGGTGTATTTCGTGTTTGTTCCAAAATAACGCCTTCCTTTTCCACTACTACACCTGGAGCTGCCAAAGGCTTTATAAATACAATAACAGAAGGCTCTTCATAAACCTCTGTTTGCAAACCTATTTCATCTATACCAGCCGATACATTAAAGCGAATATACGCATGATTTAGCCCATTTCTTACAAGTAATTCTTGTAAAATGCGACACACATCTTCTTTTGTCATCGTCCACTCGATTTGGAGCGTAGAAAGAGCATCCATTAAACGTTCATAGTGATCGTCTAATAAAAATGGATGCCCGTCATAAATACGAAACGTTTCAAAAACACCTAGTCCATATAAATATCCATGATCATATGGGGAGATTTTTGCTTCACTCGCTTCCACATATGTACCATTTACATAAATTAACATGATGATACACTCGGACTATAACCGCGGATAAAGTTCTGCAGTAACTCTTTCCCATGGGAAGTCATAATAGACTCCGGGTGGAATTGCACTCCTTCGATTGGCAATGTTTTATGACGAAGCCCCATAATCTCTCCCTCTTCTGTCCAAGATGTTACTTCTAAACATTCTGGCAATGTTTCCTTTTTAACAATAAGAGAATGATAACGAGTTGCCGTAAATGGATTGGGAATTTCCGAAAAAATTGTTTTCCCATCATGATACATCGGAGAGGTTTTCCCATGCATTAAACGTTCCGCACGAACAACATCTCCTCCAAATACCTGTGCAATCGATTGGTGACCAAGACACACTCCAAAAATCGGAATCCTCCCTGCAAAATGCTTAATAACATCCATACTTACACCAGCTTCATTAGGACTACAAGGCCCTGGAGAAATCATTAAAAAGTCTGGTTTCATTTGTTCAATATCTGAAATTGTAACTTCATCATTACGCTTAACTACCAGTTCCTGTCCAAGTTCTCCAAGAAACTGTACTAAATTAAATGTAAAAGAATCATAATTATCAATCATCAATATCATTTCTCTCACCTAACCGTTTCTTCGCTGCATTCTTTTGCACGCCATAGAGCGATTGCTTTTTTTAACGACTCTTTATACTCATTTTTCGGATTTGAATCAATTACAATTCCTGCCCCGGCCTGCACATACGCTTGTCCATCCTTTGCAAGAAGCGTCCGAATCACAATATTTAACTCCATATCCCCTGAATAACCAATCCAACCAATTGAACCTGTATAAATCCCACGGCGAACCGGTTCTAATTCTTCTATAATTTCCATTGTACGTATTTTAGGTGCTCCCGTAATCGTTCCACCCGGAAACACAGCTCTTACTAAATCAAAAGCATCCTTATCTTCCCGGACCTCTCCACGAACATTAGAAACTATATGCATAACATGCGAATATTTTTCAATTACCATAAATTCATCTACTTCAACAGTCCCGTACTTACAAACTCGCCCTAAATCATTTCGCTCTAAATCTACAAGCATCACGTGTTCCGCTCGTTCTTTTTCATTTTCAATTAACTCTTTCGCCAAACTCTCGTCTTCTTGCTCATCCTTCCCTCGAGAACGCGTGCCAGCAATCGGACGAGTACTCACTTCAGTCCCTTGCTTTTTAATTAATAATTCAGGTGAGCCACTAACAATTTGAAAATCTCCAAGTTCTAAATACCCCATATATGGTGATGGATTAATTTCACGAAGACTCGTATAAATTTCGAGCGGATGTGTTTGCAATGTTTTCTCTTGCCTTGTCGACAGATTTACTTGAAATACATCCCCAGCTCCAATGTACTCTTGAATACGCTGAACAGCTTCCATAAATCCTTCTTCTGTAAAAGCTACTGCTTCATTTCTATTTTCAGGACATTCAAATGGTACTTTAACTTCAGGAGCTTCCTTCAACCAAAGATTCTTCCATTCATTTAAACGATTTTCCGCTTCTTCACGTTCATCTATATAATGTGTAATAATCCATAGCACTTTTTCCTTTTGATCATACACAAACACATCATTGAATAATAAAAAGAATACGTCAGGTATATCCACATCATCCTTAGCAAGAGGTGGAAGCTTCTCAATATAACGGATACAATCATAACTAAAATATCCAATTGCACCACCTTGAAACGGAGGATACTTTGGATTATGATCCGTTTTCCATTGTTCCATATAATGTTGCATCAAATCTAATGGATTCCCTCTTTGTATTGTTTCCTTACCACTTTCACTTATATGTAACGTTTCATTCTTCCCCCGAATTACCGCTACAGGATCAAGCCCTGCAATAGTATAACGACCACCGCGACCACTTTCTAGTAAGATATGTTGGTTCTTATTCTGAGAAAGAAACTTATACTGCTTAAAAAAATCTAACTGATATGGAATAGAAAGCGCTAAAGATTTTCTTCGTTGCATATCAACACCCCGTCTTCTTTTATCCCACTCCCTTAGACGAATCATCTCAAATTACAGATAGTTAATAGGAAATAATTATCCTTGAGAGCTAGTGAAAATAATTTAACTTTACTACTACTTATTTTACATGAAGTTTTCTAGTCATTCACTCTTTTCCTATTTTCAAACGAAAAAAGAAAAAGCATCCCTGTTAAGGAATGCTTTCTTCTGACCGCACTGATTATGATTCAAATTGATAAAGTGGAGTGCTTAAATAACGCTCACCATTACTTGGAATAATTACAAGAACCTTTTTCCCTTTACCAAGTTTTTTCGCAACTTCTGTCGCAGCATAAATGACAGCACCTGAAGAAATACCAACTAAAATACCTTCTTCACGAGCTACCCTTCTTGCATATTCAAATGCCTGTTCTGTCTTCACTTGAATAATTTCATCATATACTTCTACATCCAATGTTTCAGGAACAAATCCAGCCCCAATACCTTGAATTTTATGTGGACCTGGTTTTCCGCCAGATAACACTGGAGAATCCGCAGGTTCTACTGCATAAATTTTAATGTCTTTATATGTTTCCTTTAACACTTCACCAGCACCTGTAATTGTCCCACCAGTACCGATACCAGCAATAAATGCATCTAATTGGTTGCCCATCTGCTCAACAATTTCTGGACCTGTCGTCAAACGATGAATTTCTGGATTCGCCTGATTTTGGAATTGTTGTGGTATAAAGTAACCATGATCTTTTGCCAATTCAGTCGCCTTACGAATTGCACCACCCATTCCTTCTGGACCTGGAGTTAATACTAATTCCGCTCCATAAGCACGTAATAAGTTACGACGTTCGATACTCATTGTTTCTGGCATTACTAAAATCGCCTTATAACCTTTTGCAGCTGCCACCATCGCTAAACCAATTCCTGTGTTACCGCTAGTCGGCTCAATGATTGTATCGCCTTCTTTTAATAAACCTTTTTTCTCAGCAACTTCGATCATGGATAGTGCAATACGATCTTTTACGCTACTTCCAGGATTCATAAATTCTAATTTTAAGTAAATGTCTGCACTGTCTTGTTCTACGATGCGGTTCAACTTAACGATCGGCGTTTTCCCGATTAATTCTGAAACTGATTGTGCCACTCGCATTCCTGTCACTCCTAACACCGAGTATTTTTATTGGTTTTGTCTATTTTTTAATTTTGTCAGAAAATTCCCTATTTGTCAATCCATTCGAAGGATTGATTCCCCATGAACAATTTTATTACAAGCTTTCAATTAAGTTTGTAATATCTTCTTTAGAAAATTTATATCGTTCATTACAGAAATGACAATGCACCTCTGTCTCATCCTCTTCTTCACGAACTTGTTCTAATTCTTTCTTACCCAGACTAATCAATACACTCTCAATACGCTCACGAGAACATGTACAATTAAATTGAACATCCATTGTTTCTAATACTTTCACTTTGTCTTTCCCTAATACTTCATATAATAATTCTTCTGGTGAAAGACCTTGTTCAATTAACTTTGACACAGGCGGAATTTTTTGTAGGCGTTCCTCAATAAATGAAATTGTCTCCTCTTGCGCACCTGGCATAATCTGCAAAATAAATCCGCCAGCCGCTAAGATGCTATCATCCCCATTTACAAGAACTCCAACACCAACAGAAGAAGGCGTTTGCTCAGAAACAGCGAAATAATATGTGAAGTCTTCTCCCAATTCACCTGAAACAATTGGAGATTGTCCGATAAATGGTTCACGCATACCGATATCTTTAATAACCGTTAAAGAACCCTCTGTACCCACAGCTTGATATACACGTAACTTACCTTGCTCCGTCGATTCGAAATCAACATGTGGATTCGTTACATACCCACGTACATCTCCATTTGCATGAGCATCCACTAGAATCGGACCAAGCGGACCATTCCCTTCTACTTTAATCGTCAGCTTCTGGTCACCTTTTAACATAGCTCCCATCATTGTACCAGCTGTTAACGAACGCCCAAGCGCAGCAGAAGCAGTCCGCCATGTATCATGACGTCTTTGTGCCTCACTTACTGTATTTGTTGTACGTACACCGTATGCACGAACCTCTCCATCAAACGCTAACGCTTTTACTAAATAATCTTTCATCCTTATTTATTCACCCTTCTCATGTTGTAAATTTGCATTACGTTCATATAACATATACAAGCCCTTCAATGTTAAAAACGGATCTACAATATCAATTACATTAGATTCTTCCGCAATTAATTTTGCTAATCCACCAGTTGCAATAACTTTCGGTTCTTGTTTAGCTTCTTCTTTCATACGCTTCACAATACCTTCCACTTGTCCAACATATCCATAAAGAATCCCTGATTGCATTGCACTTATCGTATTTTTCCCAACAACACTACTTGGTTTTGTAATTTCAATACGAGGAAGTTTTGCTGCCCGACTGTATAAAGCCTCTGCCGAAATCATAATGCCCGGTGTAATTACACCACCCATATAATGCTTATTCTCGTTAATATAACAATATGTAGTAGCCGTTCCAAAATCGACAATAATCAGAGGACTTCCATATAACTGGATGCCAGCTACAGCATTTACAATACGATCCGCTCCAACTTCACGTGGATTTTCATATTTAATATTTAAACCTGTTTTTATTCCTGGCCCCACTACAAGCGGTTTAATTTTGAAATACTTCTCACACATACGCTCTAAGGCGAACATAATTGGTGGTACAACCGAAGATACAATAATTCCTTTCACATCTTGGAAAGAAAGGCCCTCATGTTCAAGTAACTGTTTCACTAACATACCATATTCATCTTCCGTTTTATGACGGTCCGTCTCCATACGCCAATGTTGGCGAAGTTCCCCATCTTCAAATACACCAAGTACCGCATTTGTATTCCCTACATCCAATACAAAAATCATATTCTCACCACTTATCTTATTTAATCTATATTTGTGCAGTATGTACAAAACTTATAATGCCATCATATCATACATACCCATATAATCAGTTTTTCCATCTTCATCATTTTACAAAAAGATCGTTCATCATTTCAATTTTTAATGCAAAGAAGCTTCAAATTTATATACCATTACATAAATTCCTCAGCATAGAAAAAAGGAGTGACTATTGTCACTCCTTCATTTTTTATTTATCTTCTACGTTCTCATCATCTTTTTTCATTGTGATATTTACTTTCACATCTTCAGATGACTTCTTACGCTCAGGTAAAACTCCATAATCATATAAATGATTAATTTGCTCTGCATCTAACGTTTCCACTTCAAGTAGTGTTTTTGCAATAATATCTAGCTTATCACGTTTTTCAGTAAGAATTTGTTTTGCACGAGCGTAACATTCTTTCATAATACTTTGCATTTCCATGTCAATTTCATGTGCAATTGCATCACTGTAGTTTTGTTCTGAATGGAAATCTCTTCCTAAGAACACTTGACCACCTTGTGAGCTACCAAACTGCATCGGTCCAAGCTTATCACTCATACCAAATTCCGTTACCATACGTCTCGCAATGCCAGTCGCACGTTGGAAGTCGTTGTGAGCTCCTGTACTTACTTCACCAAATACAATCTCCTCAGCCACTCGGCCACCGAGTAAACCAGTGATTTTATCAAGTAATTCTGGCTTTGTCATGAAGTAACGATCTTCTTTCGGAAGCATTACTGCATATCCACCAGCTTGACCACGAGGGACAATTGTTACTTTATGAACGATATCCGCTTCATCAAGTACAACACCAATTACAGTGTGACCTGCTTCATGGAATGCGACAATGTTGCGTTCTTTTTCAGAAATAACACGACTTTTCTTAGCAGGACCTGCAATCACGCGATCCGTCGCCTCATCGATATCAGACATGTCAATTTTCTTTTTATCTTGACGTGCAGCTACTAACGCAGCTTCATTTAATAAGTTTTCAAGATCTGCACCAGAGAATCCTGGTGTACGAGTTGCAATCGCTCTTAGGTTAATATCCTCATCAAGCGGCTTATTACGAGCATGTACCTTCAGTACTGCTTCACGTCCATTTACATCTGGACGATCGACTGTAATTTGACGATCAAAACGTCCTGGACGTAATAATGCTGGATCAAGAATATCAGGACGGTTTGTTGCAGCGATGATAATAATACCTTCGTTTGCACCGAATCCATCCATTTCAACAAGAAGTTGGTTTAACGTTTGTTCACGCTCATCGTGACCACCGCCAAGACCCGCTCCACGTTGACGACCTACCGCATCAATTTCATCGATAAAAATGATACAAGGAGCATTTTTCTTCGCATTTTCAAATAAATCACGTACACGGGAAGCACCGACACCGACGAACATCTCTACGAAATCAGAACCACTGATAGAGAAGAAAGGAACGCCAGCCTCACCTGCAACAGCACGCGCAAGTAATGTTTTACCTGTCCCTGGAGGTCCAACTAATAGAACACCCTTAGGAATACGGGCACCAACCTCAGCAAACTTACGAGGATCTTTTAAGAATTCTACTACCTCAACAAGCTCCTGTTTCTCTTCGTCTGCTCCAGCTACATCTCTGAAGCGTACTTTTTTCTTTTCATCATTGTATAACTTCGCCTTACTCTTTCCGAAGTTCATAACACGGCTACCACCGCCCTGAGCTTGGTTTAGTAAGAAGAAGAATAAAATGAAGATAATTACAAACGGGATAATAGAAGTAAAGAATGTCACCCAAGCACTTGTTTCTTCAGCTGGTTGATACTTTACTTCAGCACCTTGTGCTTTGTCATTAATTTTCTTTTGTAATTCTTCAGTATTTGGCGCATAAGTAACAAATTGCTCTTCCTTACTAGCATTGCTAAATTGTCCTTTTACCTCAAATACACCATTCTTTGGTTGAAGTTGCACATTACGCACTTCACCCTTTTCAAGTTTAGTAATGAATTTATCGTAGCTAACTGATGTCGTTTTTTGTGTTGAACCATTAAAATAGCTCACGATTCCAATTACTACTAAAAATATCAGTAAATAAAAGATGGTATTACGGAAGATACGATTCATTCCTAACCTCCTCTCACGGCATAAACACTATAGTAAATCGTAACATAGAAAAACTTTCCTATCCAATGATAACGCCTGTAGTTAATTAATTTGAGTAAACGCTTGGTTTTAATACTCCAACATAAGGAAGATTACGATATTGCTCCTTATAATCTAAGCCATATCCTACTACAAATTCATGAGGAACAGTAAATCCAACGTAATCTGCTTTTAGGTCTACTTTGCGACCTGTTGGCTTATCTAATAGCGTAACAATCTTTACAGATTTCGCCTTACGATATTTGAATAGGTCCACTAAGTAGCTTAATGTAAGACCGCTATCAATAATATCTTCAACGATTAAAATATCGCGACCTTCTACAGAAGTATCAAGGTCCTTTAAAATTTTCACTTCACCTGTTGAAACTGTAGAATGACCGTAGCTAGAAACAGCCATAAAATCCATTTCAAGATATGTATCTGTTCTTTTTAATAAGTCTGCCATAAATGGCATTGCACCCTTTAATACACCAATTGCAAGAGGTACTGTATGTTTATAATCCTCTGCAATAATTGCACCTAGCTCGTGCACCTTTTCTTGTATTTGTTCTTCGGAAATTAATACTTTTTCGATATCTTGATTCATCATTTCATTATCCTCCTGGAAGACTCCTTGCTTTTGTAGTGAATAATCATATATTTATCCTTATCTGTTGTTCCATGTGAAATGGCAAATGCAGATCGTTTTAACAATGGAACCCAAATAATATTCCCTCTTGCATCACAAACAATCGGCCACTCTTCTCTTTTTTCTTTTGGTACTTTTGCCTCGATAAAAATAGCTTTTATCTTTTTTGTACCACTCATACCTTGTATTGACATGCGATCTCCATTTTCTCTAGAGCGGATATGAAGAGGATATGATATATCATTATACTTAGCAACAAATACCGTTTCATTCATGTTGCTTGGTAGTTCCTCATTTACTTCTGCTACAAGCTCATCCCCGTTTGCTAATGTAATGGCACCAGGTACTGATAAAACTTGTGAAAAAGGAAAAACAATTTCTTGTTTAAACCGGAAACTACATTCTTCATATGTACGAACAATTTTTAGGTCACTAGGAAAATCAAGTGAGCCTGAAGGATGCGTTCGCTTAAAAAATGCAATAACTTTGTCAATATGTATAGAAGAAAGCGAAGACGGAATCTTGTATTCATAAAGATAGTTTAATATTAGTTGAATCCCTCTTCTTTGTAAAGGCATAGGCATGGATTCAAAGGCAGGAATTGATAAGACGATGTGTTTATTACTTTTTTTTGTAATTACTTTATTCATCTTTTCAAAAGCTAATTCCTGCAAATACGCCTCATCCTCTTGCATAAGCATACTAAAATTTTGAAATTTCTCATGCACATGCGGATTTTCCTCTTTTAAATAAGGTAGAACATGCTTACGTAATCGATTCCTTGTATATACTTCCTTTTCGTTACTCGGATCCATGCGAGGTGTAATCCCTAGCCTATTACAATAAGCATTGATTTCTTCCTTTGTTACCGCTAATAATGGTCTAATTAAATACCCATTATGGAAAGGGCGTTTCACAGCAATTCCCGCATATCCCTTCGGAGTACTCCCTCGGACGAGGCGCATTAAAATCGTCTCCACTTGGTCATCTCCATGATGTCCAAGGGCTACATACAATGCACCATATTTCCTCATTATTCTTTCCAAAAATGCATATCGGCATTCTCTAGCAGCCACCTGTGCATTCATTCCATATTGCTGTTGATATTGCGACACATTAATTCTTATCGTTTCGCAAATAACCCCGACCTTCTGACAAAGTTTCTCCACAAATTGTAAGTCTTTGTAGGATTCATCTCCTCTAAACATATGATCTACATGCGCAACTACAATTTTCAATTCTTTCTCTTCCCGTTTCTCTAATAGATAATATAAAAGAGCTAAAGAATCAGGGCCTCCAGAAGCCCCTACAACAATTGTCGAATGTTCTTTTAATACATCATGCCGTTTTGCAAACTCATCTACCTTTTCAACAAATGTATCTTTCAACTTTGCAATCACCTTTCATTAAACAAAAAAACAATATCTTGCCTTGCTTATAATGGTACAACTTTTACAAACTTTGTGCAAAAAAAAGATGTACAAAATTCACATTTTTATCTTACATCCATCTCCTATCTTCACAGGACAAATGAAACTAATTCCTCCTATAAAAAAAGGCCTAGGTATTACCCTAGACCTCAGAACCAAATTTTGAAAACTTACACTCCCCTATTGCGCTTGTTTACCCACAAGTGGAATCGTAGCCCACTTTGGCATATTCTTCTTTACCTTCGCAACGACAATTGTCATATCGTCATTAATATAACCATCACCAGAACGAATAACCTCTTCCATAATAATATCAGCAATTTCTTGCGGATCATCTGTTTGCAGTTCTTTAATTTTACGTTTCATCCACAATTCATGGTTTTCCACATGCTGTGCTCCTTCAAAAATCCCATCGCTCATCATAACTAGAATATCTTCTGTTTTTAATTGTTCACCAACAACATCTACCTCAACATCCTCAATAATTCCCATTGGCAAATTGCTTGCTTCTATTTTAAAAACGGTATTTCCACGTTTTACAAAGCTTGGTGTTGAACCAATTTTTAAGAACTTAGCGCTCGCGTCACGTAAATCTACCATAGCTAAATCGAGCGTCGTAAACATTTCCTCTGTCGTTCTCAATGAAAGAATTGAATTAATAGACTTAATGGCAATTTCTTCATCAATACCGGATTGTAGTATTTTTTGTAACAATTTGACCGTTTCTTTACTTTCCATATGTGCCCTTTGTCCATTTCCCATTCCGTCACTAATAGCAAGAGCATACTTTCCAACACTTAAATCCATCATCGCATACGAATCCCCTGATACAAATCCTCCTCCTTTTGCTGCTGTAGCAAGCCCTGTATCAAGAGAAAATGTTTTTGCTGACCCAAAAGATATCATACTATGACCATTTGGATAAGCAGAAGGCTCCTCATGTTTAACCACAATATTTTCTTTTAAAATATCCGAAAGCATCGGAGCAACTAATTTTTCACATTCACCATGTTGATTAGATGCCGCAGGAATCATCATTTCAATATCAATATTTCCTCTATCTAAACAATAAATATCAACATGTTCCACCTCAACACCAAAGTCACGAAATGCTTGTAAAATCCGCTCTTCCTGCACTTGATGATTTTCCCGTTCACGCTGAATTTCTTTCGCAAAATCTTCCATTACTTTCGAGACACCTAATAATTGTTCTGCCACAATTCTACGATTCTCTTTCATTTGTTTTCGTAACTTTTGACCCTCATAGAAATGACCTAATTCCCCTGCCATTAAATCTGTTACTTTTTTTCCTCTTACACAGTGTTTTTCCCACTCACGAACCAACTTACGGTTATGTTGAAGCGTTCCTTCTTCTGTTTCATCCATAATTTGTTTCATATAATCATATGTCTTATCGAAATTCACTACCCAGCATTGATCCTTTTTAAAACACGATTGGCATGTCTTTGCTGTAATTGTACTTAAAAATAAATCAGCCTCCGTCTCCTTGTCCTCTTCTTCCACATATCCATATATTGAAAAACTATTAGATAATGCAGAGAATACATTTGCAAACTGATTAATTTTATTCGCCGTAACATCACGCATTCTTCTTAAATATTGTTGTTGATCATGAGAATGCTCTTGTGTTCCTGGCATAAATTTAGCAAACCGATCAATAATTACCTTTGGCGTTAATAGAAAGAACCCTATAGCTACTCCAGATTCTATTAAAGTTGTTATAATATTCGTTTGTTTATCGACGTATAATGTAATTAAACTTGTACCAATTAACAACCCTAAGCTAACTCCAAGACGCTTTCCTTCTTTTAATAATCCACCAAGTAACCCCGAAAAGGCTAATAAGCTAAGTTGAGACAAACTAGCTACATTTGCTAAACTCAATATCAATCCCGTAACAACCCCTACTGTTGAACCAGTAGCTGCACCTGCAACAAAAGCAAATAATAGTACTAAATATCTAGTAAAAATATGTTGAACTGAGGCGTCGTAAATAAACCAATCTGTTGTACCTGTTAATACAGATGCAAGTAATATAATTAAACAAACAATTTCTTCTGTTTCCAATGCTTGCTGTTTCCCTTTTCTTTCTGTTAGCAATGGCACACTTTGTAAAAAAATCATTGTTAAAACAAAACTAAGTCCTGCTTCAATGGTACTTACGAGTAAATCATATGTCGTGACAGTTTGCTGCGCGAAGTAAACAACAGCGAGATGTGCGGTTAATGCGGAGATAAATACTTGAAATGGTACAAGTCCAACAATTTTACGTGTAA
This sequence comes from Bacillus sp. 166amftsu, assembly GCF_900107445.1. Lineage (NCBI taxonomy): Bacteria > Bacillati > Bacillota > Bacilli > Caryophanales > Bacillaceae > Bacillus > Bacillus sp. 166amftsu. Next base: position 17,484 of record NZ_FNQA01000021.1, read on the forward strand.
ACCGACTAAAGAAGATATTATAAATGAAGAAAGTAAAAATAGATGCAAAGGCAAAAAACAAATTATCTATTGAAACGGAAAGCGCACCACCCATAAGGGCAAGAAATGCGAGCGGCATCTTATCACGTTTCATTACATAAACAGCAGCAAAAAATGGTAGTGCAAACGGCAAAATGTTCGTTAATATATATGCTCGTCCTAAAAGAAAACCGATTACAGCAATAACAAATCCCCATCTAAAGAAAACTTGCTCTAATTTCACTTTCAACTTGCTTGTCCATGTGATTGATCTGAGTTGCCCATCATTCATAGCCAGTGTACTTGTGTTTACAGTGTTCCTTCCTGCTTTTGGCATATTTTTAACACCACCTGCATAGTTTAATTACTGTCATTATAAAAGATAATTATTGGGATTTTTGTCAAAACAACAGTTCTCACCTACATAATCGTTCGACTTTTTATTCAAAATAAACCTATATATATACAAGTTGTTAAGGCCAAACACTTATAAAGGAGTGAAAATTCAAAAAATAAAAGGTGTTTTTGTAGAAGCTTTGTACTTCTTTTACAATTTTTTAACAAAAAAAGATCATGCGTATATGCATGATCTTTTTTAGATGACCCGTACGGGATTCGAACCCGTGTTACCGCCGTGAAAGGGCGGTGTCTTAACCACTTGACCAACGGGCCGTTAAAATAAATATAGCGGCGGAGGGGATCGAACCCCCGACCTCACGGGTATGAACCGTACGCTCTAGCCAGCTGAGCTACACCGCCATGTCGTCTTATTTAACGGACAATTAGTATCTTATATCAAATACGTTTTAAAGTCAACATGTTTCAAAAAGTTTTTTATTCTTTTTTTAATATACTCATTTACATAAAAAAGCACCCCGAGTAAATTACCCTGGGCACCTCTCTATATGTGAAAAATAAAACGTTCGTTTTATCCGCGACGAGCGCCACGGCCACCACGTTTAGATTCTGTATTACGCTTTAAAGAAGTCAAACGATCTTCACTGTCTTTTAAAAAGCGTGCCATCTTTTGCTCGAATGTTTCTTTTTGATTCCCACCGTTATCACGGCCACCACGGTTATCTCTGTTAAAAGAACGATTGCGTTGCGGACGTCCAGAACGTTGTTGATCACCACCACGTTGATATTCACCGCGTGGACGATCTCCTTCTGGTCTTACACGTTCTTTCGCTTTTTTGATAGATAGACCGATTTTCCCATCTTTTTCAACATTAATAACTTTTACTTCTACTTCATCGCCTACTTTTAAGTGATCATTAATATCCTTCACATAATTATCAGCAACTTCACTAATATGAACAAGACCCGTTAAGCCTTCTGGCAGCTCCACAAAAGCCCCAAAATTTGTAATACCTGTTACTTTACCTTGTAACTTGCTGCCTACCTCGATTGACATAAAAAAAATGCTCCTCCTTAGTGATTAAAAAGTCAAATTTTACTTTATTATATATAATCCTAAAATATAGTGTCAATAAGACACACTCTACTTAGAAACAGGAAAAATTATCTCTCCTTTTCCAGAGAAAAAATAATCTCTCCTAGCAATCTTTAAAACATACTCTTCGTCATTCAACTTTTGAACATCATCTTGTAATTTTTTTTCTTTCTTTGTTAATGAACCCAATTCTTTTTTCATCTCTTCAATCTTTACTTCTTTTGCTTTAATGGAACTATTTTGTTGATAAAACGTTACGCTAATACTCGCAATAGTTGTAAAAGCAAACACAAAAAAAACTGCTAATCGGCGATATAATCGCTTTCTGTTTTCGTTCGTTTGTATTATATGTTCTTTTACAGAATTTGGATTCTGTTCTACGATCATTCTTTGCTTCAGTTCCCTCATTTCCGAGGTCCCCCTAACTTCTTTTTTATACGCTCCCAGATTTGACAGATATACTTCTTCAATTTCTTTGTATGTTCCAGTATTCCCACATATCTCTTTATAAAAAGTTTAACACGATTAGGGAGATGTTTCCATATAAGCAAAGTAAGAAATCGAACAGGCCAGAAAAAAACTTTCCATACCAAAAGTAATATCCATGCAGAACATTTCCACAACACACGCCCGATTGAAAATAGTATACGAAATAAGAATAATATAAAAGCAATAATAAGCTGCGCTATAATAATAACAGGTTTTATCATAAGTAGCTGTACAATTTGAATAAAAAATTGTATCGTTTGCACAAAAACATAAATGAGAAAATTCAATACTCGCATGTACACTGCTTTCAATAAGCTTTGATATGCAGCAAAGCCACAAAGCAAAGCTACAAAAACATATATACGTAATTCAGCTTCATTTACAATGAGCAATACGTAAAAGGCAAACAGTGCTTGGACAATCCAAAACAGTATATCATATATAAATACAAGCCAACGCTTACGCTGTGGTCGCTTTAAAAAACGTTGGTATGTATCTAACGCCGCCCCAATCCAAGCACCCATCCCAATCATAGAAAGCATTGTATACAGTTGAATCGTTAAACTCATTTAAACAACTTACTAAAGAATCCTTTAGCTTTCTCCCCTTGATTTTCATCAATGTACAATATCTCATGAATTTTCCCTTTAATGGATACAATGCCCTTTTCTACATCTAAATTTTTCATTTGTAAGTTTTGACCACGAATTGTTAAAAACCCCATTACAGTTTCTAATAAAAACTCTTCACTATCAAAACTCTCTACTTGTTTTACGCCTGTAATATCTATTACACGTCTACCACGCATAATAATATCATGCTCTACAGAAACATTCTGTTGATTAGAAGACAAAGCTGAGTAGCCCTTATTCACGTCAATCCCCCCATAGCTTTATACTATCTAGTAAATAATGTATGAGGAGATGAAATAATTTAGAACAAGCCTTCTTCTGCTTTCACTTTCTCTTCACGAACTACTGTATACATATTAGCTGCATCTTCTTTTTTCGTTGTTTCTTTTAACTCATTTACCTTTACAGTTACTACCTTTTGCCCAAAACGAATTGTTAGCTCGTCATCTACTTTTACATCAGAACTTGCCTTTGCAGCTTGCCCATTAATCATAATTCTTCCCTGGTCGGCTACTTCTTTTGCCAATGTTCTTCTTTTAATTAAACGTGACACTTTCAAAAATTTATCTAAACGCATCTCATTTCCCCCCCCTTATTGATTCTCTATCTGTTTTGCTTCTTCCCATAAAGCGTCCATTTGCTCTAAAGTTAATTCCTGCATTTCCTTATTCATTTCAGCTACTTTCGCTTCCATGTATATAAATCGGCTTATAAATTTTTCATTTGTTGTATGCAATGCTTCTTCTGGATTCAGTTTATAGTAACGAGCAATATTAACAAAAGCAAATAATAAATCTCCAAATTCACTTAACATTTTTTCCTTATCCATCTTTGCAACTTCTTGCTCGAACTCTTTCAATTCTTCAAAAACTTTCTCCATCATTGGCTGTACATCATCCCAATCAAAACCAACTGTTCCTGCTTTTTTCTGAATTTCATACGCACGCATTAATTGTGGCAAACTTTTAGGAATTCCTGTTAAAATAGATTCCCTTACATGTCCCTTTTCTTGTTTTTTAATTTCTTCCCAATTTGAAACAACTTCTTCCGCATTCTCCACATCCATATCTCCAAATACATGCGGGTGACGACGTACCATTTTCTCAGATAGCGTTCGGATAATATCATCAACGGAGAACCAACCCTCATCTTCTCCAATTTGAGCATGAAGCATAACTTGTAATAACACATCACCAAGCTCTTCAACCAAGTGATCATCATCTTCCTCATCAATTGCTTCTAGCACTTCATATGCTTCTTCAATTAAATATTTCTTTAAAGACTGATGCGTTTGTTTTTTATCCCATGGACAACCATTTGGTCCACGAAGCTCAGCAATGATTTCTCGGAGCACATCAAATTGTTGATATAAAGAAGCTCTCTCATTAACAGGCGGCACATATACGCTTGTTAAATTGTTCAATTCTGCTTCATGATCTAACATATAGAGCGGAACTTTTTTCACTTGCTCAAACGACGTCCCTGCAGCTGTTACAATGTACACGTCATACTCATCTGGCAACATCTCCATTAGTGTTAATTTCACCTCAGATGCAACAAACGCATCATATACTTGGCAAAAAATTAAATGTTGGCGTAATTCTAATTGACCTCGTTCAAATGAAGTTGCATCAATCAACTGAAACCCTTCAATTGGGTCTATCTTCAAACTAGCAAACATCGGATCCAAAAAGCTTTGTCCACCTTCAATTTGCACCTTAATCTGCTTTTCTTTCCCTTTTTGTAAAAGCAATTGAACAGTTCGCTCCGCAACAAGTGGATGACCTGGTACAGCATATACAATATCCGTACTTTGCGCTTGTTCTATTAACGTATCTGCAATTGTTTCGTACACAATCTCAAATGTATCATGCGCCTCATATACATCATCAAAAGCTGTATATTTTACACCTTCTTTTTCTAATTCTTCAATAACTGGGTGTTCCTTCGTACGAATATACATATGATCTGCTTCTTTTATCTTTCTGTACACACCCATTGTCAGCTGGTCTAACTCACCAGCACCTAATCCTAAAATCGTGATTACTCTACTCACAACCATTCACCTCTATCCACTCTTCTTCAATGAAGCTTGTACCTTTTCTTGCTTCATAACAGTTCCTAATTCTTTTTTTGTAAAAACATTAAATTTCATAATTAAAAATAGATATACCAAGCCGCCAATCACTACACCTAGTAATGCTTCTACTACAGCCAAGCCTCTATGTCCTTCATCACTTGCTAGTCCAAATCCTTCATAAATAAACATAAATAGCATTAATATAATAGCCATTCCTAATCCACTGACCGTTATACCCAATATGCTTTGTTTCTGAATGAGCGGCTCTTCTATAACTCGAATAAGCAAAGTACTATTTAATAAGGCAATAACCATAAGTGAAATTACCGTTGCTACAGCCGCTCCAGTTACACCCAATTGTGGCATTAATATATAATTGAACAATAATTTTAGACACCCACCAAATACAACAAACAACGCTGGCTTTACAGTTTGACCAAGCCCTTGCAGGATAGAAGCTGTTGTAATGGATAAGGAACTAAATAAAATAGTAACAGCTAAAATAGCTAATACACTTGATCCCTCACTATTTTCAAACAACATAATATTTGTCGGTTTAATAATACACGCTAGCCCTAATGAAGCTGCAACGCCAATTACAAAAGTTATCTTCAGTGCTAACTGCACCTTTTGTTGAATAAACAGTCTATCCCCTCGCTCTTTCGCCGCTGTAATAATCGGAATAAGCGAAAGTGAAAACGAAGTTGTCACAACTGTACCAAGCTGCATAAGAGGAATACTTCTGTCGTAAACACCCTTTAATACTTTTGCAATTTCTCCTGGTTCTCCTGCCTGAATAAGCAAAGTATAAAATGAAACTGAATCTGCCATTTGGATAAAAATTAACACTAAATTACTAACACAAATAGCTATTCCTTGCCAAAAAAGGATTCGAATTATCTCTTTCTTATTTCGTATCCTTTTCCATCCTCGCAAAAAAATTGAACGGAAATTATGTCGCATATAAAATAAAAGCACGATTATGCCGATACATCCACCTGCAATCGATCCAAACATCGCCCCTGCTCCAACTGTATATAAATCAAATTGATGTGCCATGAGAAACAGCGATAAAAACACAATAATTGAAACACGAATCGTTTGCTCCATCACTTGTGATATAGCTGTCGGCATCATATTGTTAAATCCTTGAAAGTATCCTTTTGCAACAGATAAAAAAGGCATTAACAAGAATGAAAACGAAATAACTCTTAGCAGTTTATCTAAATTTACATCACCCATAACTGAAGCAATTGTGTGAGCACCAAAAAACACTGTAAAGAAACCTATACAGCCAATCCCCAATAAAAACCAAAAAGAAACACAAATAATCTCCTCTGCCTCTTCTTGCTTCCCTTGTTCCAAACGCCCTGCTACCATCTTAGAAATGATGATGGGAAAACCATAAGTAGCTAAAATTAAACAAAATCCATAAAACGGGTAAATTTGTTGATAAATATAAAAACCCACATCACCCGCTATATTTTGATATGGAATACGGTAAAAAGCGCTTAATACTTTCGTAATAAAACTTGCAATCGTTAATATAATAGCCCCGCGCCAAAAAGCCTGATACTTCTTCGCTTCCATACGAGAAAACTCCTTTTCCTATTCTCATCCCTCGTATTATATCACAAAGAAAAAAACAGGCTTCTTTTTAGATTTATACAATAAAAAAGGTAGCAAGACGCTACCTTTTAATGAAATACAATCCTATTTTCCGAAAAAAATTCCTTTTTATAACAAACATTATAATTAAGAAAAATTACTGTTCCATTTGTTTTGCTAAAAAGCTTGCAGCGGTATTTACCGCCTTATGCTCTACTTCACTTATAATCGCTTCTTTTGAAAAAATGATAACAGCTCCAATTGGATCCCCATTTGCGACAATTGGGCCAACTGTATAAGAGCTAACCTTTTCAGTTACCCCATCAATAATCGAAATTTCACTTTCATCTGTCATAACAACAGACTTTCGATCTTCCATCGTTTTTTCGATTAAATCACCGACACTTTTATTTAAGTATTCTTTTTTTGATACCCCAGCTACAGCGATAATGGAATCGCGATCACATACGAGTACGTTATGTCCTAAGCTATCGTATAAAGCATCAGCATATTCTTTTGCAAAATCACCTAATTCACTAATCGGAGAATATTTTTTCAAAATTACTTCTCCATCGCGATCAACAAAAATTTCTAACGGGTCCCCTTCTCGGATACGAAGAGTCCTACGAATTTCTTTCGGAATTACCACCCTACCTAAATCATCAATTCGACGTACGATTCCAGTTGCTTTCATTCTAATGCTGCCTCACTTTCTACTGATGATGAAAGTGGTGAATTTACCTGTTCATGTAAAAATCACCAACTGTTAAACATAGTATTTTACACATTAGTTCTTCTATGCACGTCGAATTACATTTTTTATTTTGTTTTAGGCATTTATTACTTCTTTTTTCACATCAGGCAAGCCTTTTAATAAATTTTCGGCAATTGTTAACCATTTTGATGTATCTAATCCATTCGTTTTCATAACAATTTTCAAACGAGAACCTTCCATACCAAGGCCAATCATGCGCCCAAAGCTATTACCGAGCATGAATAATTTTCCACCATCAATATTTTGACTTGCTTGCTCTGAGAATAAAAATGTCACTTCAAATTTTGTTTGTTTAATTAGCTCAATCTGTTCTTTCGTTGCCAATACTTTAATATTTGCAATTTGCAATAGATATCCAACTTCTTGCGGATAATCTCCAAAACGATCAATCATTTCTTCTTGCAATTCCTCAATATCTTCAATTGTAGAGACACCTCTAAATTGTTTGTACATCATAATTTTTTGCTTACTATCAGAAATATAAGCATCTGGTAAATATGCATCCACTTCTAAATCAATTTCAACATCAATTACATTTTCAACCCCTTGCGTTCCTTTACGCTGCTCGATTGCATCCTTTAACATTTGGGAATATAAATCAAATCCGACGGAATCGATGAATCCATGTTGCTCAGCACCTAACAAGTTTCCAGCACCACGAATAGATAAATCTCTCATTGCGATTTTAAATCCAGATCCAAGCTCTGTAAATTCTTTTATTGCCTGCAAACGCTTCTCAGCGACCTCTGATAACACTTTATCACGCTTATAAGCAAAGTATGCATAAGCAACGCGGTTTGAACGACCAACGCGTCCACGAAGCTGATAAAGCTGTGATAATCCCATGCGATCGGCATCAAATACAATTAATGTATTTACATTAGGAATATCAACGCCTGTTTCAATAATTGTGGTACTTACAAGAACATCATGCTGTCCATCTAAAAATGATAACATGACAGATTCTAATTCACCCTCATTCATTTTCCCATGTGCATACGTCACACGTGCTTCTGGAACTAACATAGAGATTTCATCTGCTTTTCTTTCAATATCTTCAACACGATTATATAAGAAATAAATTTGGCCGCCCCTTGCAAGTTCCCGTTCTATCGCTTCTCGAATTAATCCTGGATTATACTCCACCACATATGTTTGTACCGGGAAACGGTTTTCTGGTGGCGTCTCAATAACAGATAAATCTCGTACACCTAGCATAGACATATGGAGCGTACGTGGAATTGGCGTTGCTGTTAATGTTAATACGTCAACATTTGCTTTCAATTGTTTAATCTTTTCTTTATGTGTAACACCAAATCGCTGCTCTTCATCGATAATGAGTAAACCTAAATCTTTATAGGTTACATCTTTAGATAAAATGCGATGTGTTCCAATAACAATATCAACCGTTCCATCTTTTAAACCTTTAATCGTTTCATTTTGTTGTTTTCTAGTACGGAACCTGCTTAGCAATCCAATATTAATTGGGTAATCTTGAAAACGCTCTCGAATCGTTTCATAGTGTTGTTGCGCAAGAATCGTTGTCGGTACTAAAATCGCAACTTGCTTTTCATCCATAATTGCTTTAAATGCCGCACGAATCGCAACTTCTGTTTTACCATATCCAACATCACCACATAGAAGTCGATCCATCGGACGCCCACGTTCCATATCTTTCTTAATTTCTTCAATAGAACGCAACTGATCTTCGGTCTCCTGGTATGGGAAAGATGATTCGAACTCCTGCTGTTCGGCAGTGTCTGGCGTATATGCATATCCTTTTGAAGCTTCACGCTCTGCATACAACTTAATTAAGTCATCCGCAATATCCTGAACCGATTTTTCTACCTTCGTTTTGACCTTCTTCCAATCATTTCCACCTAGTTTATAAACTTTCGGATCCTTACCTTCTGACCCTACATATTTTTGTACTTGATCAATTTGTTCAATTGGCACATATAACTTATCATTACCTTGATATTTAATATTCAAATAATCCTTATGAACACCATTAATTTCTAGGGTCTCAATTCCTAAAAATTTACCAATACCATGATTCACGTGAACAACGTAGTCGCCAACTTTTAACTCAGAATAACTTTTAATACGCTCTGCATTGGATAGTTTTTGCTTACGTTGTGATTTTTTTACTTTTTTATGGAAAAGCTCTTTTTCTGTAATAACAACAAACTTCTGCATCGGCATTTCAAAACCTGCATGCAAATCACCTACAGCGATTTGAAGACGACCAGGAAGTAATATATCTGTAGATTCTATAATATCTGCTTCAATATCATAATCACTTAAAATATATTGTAATTTTTTTGCGCGTTCTTCATCTGTTCCTAATACAACTGTCGTGAAATTTCCTTCAGTCCATCGATCAATTTCTGTTTTTAACAGCTGCATTTGCCCATGAAAGTCCTGCATTGTTTTACAAGTTACATTAACAATATTTTGCGGGTGCGTATGCGCAATGTGGCGCAAAAATAATGTTAAATATACAAAGCTTCTTTTTTTATGATGTAAAAACTCTTCAAATTGATGAGAGAACTCCAAATCCTGAATAATTGTCCCTTCACTCAGAAGCGATGTATACCATTCTGCTTCTTCTGCCTCAAGGTGTGATGCCGTTTCTTGAATGCGCGAAATTTCATCTAAAATAACAACACCATTCTCCGGTAAATAGTCTATTAGACTAGCATGTTCTTTATAAAAGATAGATAAATATTTAAACATTTGCTCTATTGTCTGTCCGTTTTTTAATATTTCTATCTCATGACTAACAGTTTCCAGTACCGCTGTCTTAATTTTATCATCAGAGAGCCTCTGCATCGTCTTCATTAAACCTTCTTCAAGACGCTCTACCCCTAATTTCAATTCATCTTTTGAAAATAAAAATTCCGTCGCAGGACCGAATCTTACGCTTTCTTTTTTGTCTTGAGAGCGTTGTTCTTCTACATCGAATAAGCGAATAGAATCTACTTCCGTATCAAAGAATTCTATACGAAACGGTAATTCTTCAGTTAACGGATAAATATCCAATATTCCCCCGCGCAAACTAAATTCTCCAGGAGCTTCTACCATTGACTTACGTTCATATCCTATATCATGCAACATATGAAGCAATTCATCTAAATCAATCTCTTGCCCTAGACTAATCTCGATTTGTTTTTGCTTCCATAATTCTTTTATTGGTAAAAATCTACGTAATCCGGCAACAGGAGCGACGATAATACCGTTCTCCCCCATAGCTAAACGGTTTAACACTTCAATGCGCTGCGCCTTAAGCTCAGGGCTTGCAACCCCAATTTCTGACGCAATTAATTCATTAACTGGATATAGCCAAACATCTTTTTCACCAAGCAGTGATACTAAATCCTCATATACTTTTTGTGCTTGATACAGATTATGTGTCACAACAAGCTGTGACTGCTTTGTTTTCTTATATAAAGCAGCCATTAATAGAGAACGAGAAGAAGTTGCCATACCTGATACAAGCTGTTCTTTCAATCCCTCTTCTAGTCCATTAATAATGGATTGTATTTCTTTATTTTTATAAAATTGCTCTAATAACCCTATCATTTTCAAAACTCCTCTCAACATAAAAGAGCAAGTTAATATATTTTTATGCAAATATTTTGGAAAAAGAAAACAGAAAAATGCTTTGGGCATGCCAAAGCGACAACATTTTATTGCAAAAATTTTTCATACTCATAATATTCCGGATAAGATGAGAGCGTTTCTTGGCACGACTCACAGATTGTTTTTATATGTATATTTCCATTTTCATGAAAATGAATCATATCCAATCGTTCTTGCTCTGTTAGTTGAAATAAAACTTTGCTGTATACCTTTTCTGCCGTAATGGAACCCACTTTACCCCCACAATGTCTACAGTAATAATGTCCTTCCATACTATCCTCCTAAGTGTACAATTACTACTAGTATGGATAAAAACATCGCAAAATATTCCAAATTAGAACATTAACCGTTAAAAGTATTCATAATTTGAAGAAATGGTTTCTTTAACCACTCTTCACATGCATCCGCAGCTTTTTCAATAGAATGATTTACCTCTGGCAGCTCTTCTGCTGTAAAACGTCCTAATACATAGTCCACTACTTTCATGCCATTTTTCGGACGATCAACCCCCATACGAATACGTTGAAACTCTTGTGTTCCTAAATGAGAAATTGTCGATTTCACACCATTATGACCGCCTGCACTACCTTTCATACGAAGACGCAATTTACCTACTGGAATATCCAAATCATCGTACATGACAACAAAATCTTCCACATCAATTTTATAGTAATCCATAAGCGGCCGGATACTTTCTCCAGATAAATTCATATACGTCAACGGCTTTAATAAAATTACTTTTTCCCCATTAACAAACCCTGAACCATACATACCTTTAAACTTTTGTTCATTTAAAGAAATACCCCAGCGCTTCGCAAGTTCATCAATTCCCATAAATCCGATATTATGCCTTGTTAATTCATATTCTCTACCTGGGTTCCCAAGTCCTACTATTAATTTCATTCTTGTATCACTACTTTCTTTTTACGATACGAAAAGACGTAACCAAATTTGGTTACGTCTCATTCTATCCAATTAATTGAATAATACACTCACAGATTCTTCTTCATAAACGCGAATGATTGCTTCTCCGATTAATGGAGCAACAGAAAGCTCGTGTACTTTGTCAATTTTCTTCTCTTCTGGTAATACGATAGAGTTTGTAACAACTAACTCTTTAATATTTGAATTTTGAATACGCTCAATTGCTGGACCAGATAAAACTGGGTGTGTACAGCAAGCATATACTTCAGAAGCACCGTTCTCAACAAGAGCGTTTGCTGCTAATGTAATTGTACCAGCTGTATCAATGATGTCATCAATTAAAATTGCTGTCTTACCTTCAATGTTACCAATGATATTCATAACTTCCGATACATTCGGACGTGGGCGGCGTTTATCAATAATAGCGATTGGCGCTTTTAGGCGGTCCGCCATTTTTCTTGCACGTGTTACACCACCGTGGTCAGGAGATACGATTACGATATCTTTAAGACCTTTTGTCTCAAAGTAATCAGAAAGAATCGGTACACCCATTAAGTGGTCGATTGGAATATCAAAGAAACCTTGAATTTGTGGAGCATGTAAATCTAGAGTGATTACACGAGTTGCACCTGCTGTTTCAAGCAAGTTTGCTACAAGTTTTGACGTAATTGGTTCACGAGAACGCGCTTTACGGTCTTGACGCGCATAACCATAGTAAGGAATAACGATATTAATTGTTTTTGCAGATGCACGTTTTAATGCATCAATCATAATAAGTAATTCCATGATATGTTCGTTTACTGGGAAGCTTGTAGATTGAATAATGAATACATCGCAACCACGAATACTTTCTTCAATGTTAATTTGAACTTCTCCATCACTAAAACGGTCAACAGAACACTTTCCTAGCCCTACTCCAATATGCTTTGCAATTTGCTCAGCAAGTTCCTTATTAGAGTTTAAAGAGAATACTTTCAAATTAGAATTTAGATATTGAGTCGACATCTAGATTAACCCTCCACATTATGATTTTTTCTTATTCAGCAATTGATCAACATAGTCTTCTTTGTTAACTTGACGTGCACGTGCAATCGATAATGCTTTTGATGGAACAGTCTCAGTAATTGTAGATCCTGCCGCAACATAAGCACCATCTTCAACTGTTACAGGAGCAACAAGGTTTGAATTACAACCAATAAATACGCCGTCTCCAATAACCGTTTTAAATTTATTCTTACCATCGTAGTTCACCGTAATTGAACCACACCCAAGATTCACGTCTTCTCCAACTTGTGCATCCCCAATATAGCTTAAGTGTGAAGCCTTACTTCTATTACCAAAAACAGTCTTTTTAATTTCCACGAAGTTTCCAACGCGAACTTCGTCCCCAATAACTGAATCTGGGCGAATATGTGCAAATGGGCCAACTGAAACTTCCGTACCAATCTTACTATCATGTACAGTAGATTGACGAATTGTTGTTTGGTTTCCAATTTCACTATCGCGTATTACTGTATGTGGACCAATTTCACAATCAGAACCAATTACAGTTTTGCCCTCAATAATCGTTCCTGGATGAAGAACTGTATCACTGCCAATTATTGCATCCGCAGAAATATATGTGTTACTTGGGTCGATAATTGTAACACCATTTACCATATTTTTTTGGTTGATACGTTTTTTCATAATCATTTCCGCTTGCGATAGAGCGACTCTGTCATTAACACCTAATGTTTCATCGAAATGCTCTGTTTGATAAGCTGATACAATATGACCTTCATTTTTCAAAATTTCAATAACATCCGGAAGGTAGTATTCACCTTGTACGTTATCATTTGAAACTTTAGAAAGTGAAGCAAATAGTGCTTTATTATCAAAACAATACGTACCTGTATTAATTTCTTTAATAGATAGCTCTACTTCATTTGCATCTTTATGCTCAACGATTTTTTCAACATGGCCATTTTCATTACGAACAATACGGCCATATCCAGCAGGTTCTTCTATGTATGCTGTTAACACCGTTGCTTTCGCCCCTGCTTCTTCATGATGCTTTAACAATGCTTCCATTGTTTCTGCCGTTATAAGCGGTGTATCGCCACAAATAACTAAAGTTGTTCCTTCTTCATTTGCAAGTACATCAGCAGCTTGATCAACAGCATGTGCTGTACCAAGTTGTTCTGCTTGTAATGCAAATTCACTTACGTTCCCTAGTTGTTCTTGTACTTTTTCAGCACCATGTCCAACTACTGTTACAAGTTTCTGCAATCCTAATTGAGATACTTGATCCACTACATGCTGTACCATTGGTTTTCCGCATACAGGATGAAGCACTTTGTATAGCTTGGACTTCATACGTGTGCCTTTACCTGCAGCTAGAATCACTGCAAATCTGTTTGACATATAGACCCTCCATCGCAACCTATTTATCCATTAAAGATATTATCCTAAATCACTATATATTTCAAGAAACACAGCATAACTATTAAATTTTACCATACTTCTTGGAAGATGTTTTACTCTTTAGTATCTTTTTTAGGAAATAAGCTATACTATTTCGAATGACTTTAAAGAAAGTAGGGGTTTACATATAACGCGGCAATAGTGAAGCTTTAATGTCAAACTAAATAATAAAAAACAAACTCCTGTAAGTGTTTACAGGAGTTTGTTACAAAATTATAGAGCTCTTTTTATTAGAGCCCTTTTTATTCGAATTTTACGAAGCTCCAGCTTCTTCAAACTCAACTTCTTCTAACTCGCCTAAACGGTGATACTCCGTTAAAACCGCATCTTGAATTTTTGAGCGTGTGTTAGAATTAATTGGATGCGCAATATCACGGAACTCTCCATCTGGAGTACGTTTACTTGGCATTGCTACAAATAATCCATTATTGCCATCAATTACACGAATATCATGAACAACAAATTCATGGTCTAGGGTAATAGAGGCAATCGCTCTCATACGGCCTTCTGTGTTTACGCGGCGTAATCTTACGTCAGTCACTTCCATCTTGTGTTCACCACCCTTTTCTAAATAAGCGATATGTTTGTATAAATTCCACAAATTTTCTATTTTCCCTTTAATTTTTTAAAAATTTTTAAGATAAAAATTTTTAATTTAGTGGAATATAAGAATTAACAGACGTTATCGCTTACAAAGCTTTATTTTACAAGGGCAATTACTTCAATTTCGACAGAAACATCTTTCGGTAATTTTGCAACCTGCACACAAGAACGAGCTGGTTTATGTGCAGAAAAATACGTTCCATATACTTCATTTACATCATTAAAATCATTCATATCTTTTAAAAATACAGTTGTTTTTACAACTGTATCAAATGATGCACCGGCTTCTTCTAATACAGCCTGTAAATTTTGAAATACTTGCTCTGTTTGTACCTTTACATCACCTGTTACAAGTTCTCCACCTGCAGTTAATGGAATTTGTCCTGAGCTATAAAACATATTATTCACGATAATTCCTTGTGAATATGGGCCGATTGCTTGTGGTGCCTGGTTTGTTTGAACTACTTTCATATTTTCTCATCCTTTTACTATTTTATTTTCTTTGAATAAAAACGCATCGGAAATTTTCTTCCCACACAAACTCAATTCATCCCATCTAAATATAGTTAGGATGACCTGTGCTAATGGGCGTTAAGACTTTCATAATCCTAAAAAGACTTAACGTCCACTAGCACTTTCATTTATGAAAAAAGATAAAGCCTATGCTTTACCTTTTTATTCAGCTTCTACAAGCCCTTCGTTAAATGGTACAAGTGAATAATTTCCTTTTTCCACCTGAATTGTTTTTTCTTTAACATCTACTTCGGATAAACGAATTAAAGAAACAAAGTTATTAATAAGTCTTTCTTCAATATCTGTTGATTCTACTAACACGCCAATCCCAACAACATTAGCATTAAACTCCTCTAGCATGCTAATCATGCCTTGAATTGTTCCTCCAGCCTTCATAAAGTCATCGACAATTAAAACATTAGCACCTTCTGGAAGACTACGTTTTGCTAAAGTCATTGTTTGAATGCGCTTAGATGAACCTGATACATAGTTAATACTAACTGTTGGTCCTTCTGTTACCTTATTATCTTTTCTTGCAATTACCACAGGTACATCTAAATAATTTGCTACCGCATATGCAAGTGGAATTCCTTTTGTTGCTACCGTCATAACAGCATCAATCGGTTGTCTCGCAAATACAGAAGCAAATAGGCGACCTGCCCCATTAATATAACGTGGATTACTTAAAAGATCTGTCATATATAAGTATCCACCTGGAAGGATACGATCTGGATTCTCAAACAAGCTACAAAGCTCATTAATAATCAGACTTGCTTCTTCCTCACTTATATATGGAATATATTTCACTCCTCCTGCTGCCCCTGGTATCGTTTGCAATGTGCCGACTCCTTGTTGCTCAAACGTTTGCTTAATAATAACTAAATCTTCACTAATGGAAGATTTAGCTGATTGATACCGTTCAGCAAAAAAAGTGAGCGAAACTAACTGACGAGGATTCTGCAATAAATAATAAGTCATATCAACTAGTCTTGTACTCCGTCTAATTTTCACACTCTCACCCCAAATCACGAATATTCTAAACAAATCATAACGTATTATACGTCTTTATTCAAGCGTTTCTCGCTCTCCTAATAGACGTACTGCGTATACTTGTTCACAGAATCCTTTTAACCCATTATAAATACGATGCATACGTGAATCATGATGTACTAATCCAAATACAGTTGGTCCACTACCACTCATTAAAACTGCATCTGCACCAAAACGTTTCATCTGTGCCTTAATACGCGCAACTTCAGGGTGCATCTTAAACGTCACGTCTTCTAGTACATTTCCAACAGCACCACAAATTCCTTTGTAGTCACCACTATTAATGCATTCAACCATCTGCTCTACATCTGGATGTGTAACACGATTTAATTGTAAATTCCCGTACACGTCAGCGGTAGATACACCAATATGAGGCTTCGCTAAAATAACCCAACAAGAAGGAGGCGTCTTTATATGCTCAATCTTTTCTCCTCTTCCTGTAGCAATCGCTGTTCCGCCATATACACAAAAGGATACATCTGATCCAATTTCTGCCCCAAGTTCCGCTAATTCATCTATTGTTAGACCTAAACTCCATAACTTATTAAGTCCTCTTAATGTAGCAGCTGCATCACTGCTTCCACCAGCTAACCCCGCTGCTACTGGAATTGTTTTTTCAATAGCAATAGATACCCCTTGCTTCACCTTAAATTTTTCTTTTAATAATTTCGCAGCTTGATAAGCTAAATTACGCTGGTCGTCTGGGACATACCGATTATGGGATACAATTTCAATCCGGTCTTCTGATAACTCCGTTAACTCTAAACGATCTGCTAAATCGATTGTTGTCATAATCATTTTTACTTCATGATAGCCGTCTTGTCTTTTCCCTAGTACATCTAACGACAGATTAATCTTTGCTGGTGCTTTCACTAGTAGTTTCAACCTATTCACCCACTCTATGTACTCAATCTTTTATCGTTTATTTTACCATAAATTTATAGTAAGACGATGACACTTCCCTAATTATAACGAAAAGCATTCAGAATGAAACTACTTATGCAAAATGATGATACCTTTTGGCGTACAAAAAGCCGAGGAATTTCTCCTCGGCTCCCGTAGCATAGAAGTTATCTTACAATTACTGGTTTTGTTTCATTAATTGCTGCTGTGCAATTTCAATCGCACGTTTCACCATATTACCAGCATCTTTCGCACGAATTCCGCCCCATCCTTCTTTCTGAACAACATCATAAAATCCAAGCTCTTTTGCAAGCTCTTCTTTAAACTGATTTGACATGACTCCTCTTCGTCTACTCAATGCAGGGTCCCTCCTTATGTTGCTACGGTATAATTAGTATGCAAAAAAACGTCCTTTTTCATTTGTGGTAATATATGTAACATAGTGGGTTGTTATCCTAAAATAACCTCGTTATGGGGATCATCATAAAACGTTAATTCTACTGTCTCTGTTAGAACATCTGCATAGCTATAGGAAACACGCTGCAGTGTATCCTCTTGTTGATCTAATTGGACAACAAAAACAGAACGATATGTTTCTGCTAGTACACCTGATTGTTCCACTGTCTTTCTTCTTCCACTATTCGCCTTTAACATAAGGCGCTTTCCAAGGTGATGATCTAGTTCACTTTTAATTTCATCTAAACGTTTTGACATATACTTCGCTACACCTCGCTGTAATTTAGAATGAATACATGATATATCTATCCTGATCATTGCCTATACGTAACGGGCAATTTCTTCGCCAAAACCTAATGCGTTCGAATAGATAGAAGAATTACTATATTGTAAAAGTATCATTGTATAGTCTGTACGTTCTTATCTGTTTTTATCCAAACACTTACAAATTCGCGTTTCAGGAATATTTTTATTAAACAAATCTATATCTCCATAAGAAAAGCAAGGTAAATATATACCTTGCTTACTCTTCATAATATTGAAAAGGTAATCCTGTTCGCAAAAGCCCCCGGGTCTCAATACCACCAAGACCTTTTTGTCCAGTAATCGTATTTCGAACAACATCCCATACATTTACGCGTTCCATAAAAGAAGTAAAACTAATTTTCCCCACTACATATACTGGATCTAATGCATGAATATTAATGCGCGATGGCGAACTAGCAAAATTAGCACCAGCTCGAATTAAAGCTTCAAAATGAGACTGACACGCTCCAGCAAAAATAACAAGCTGATCTAAAGAGGGATATTTTTTTCTTACTTCTCGAACGGCCTGTACAAAATGCCTAGAATGACGATAAGCTGCTAAATCTCCCATAACTCCTTTAGATTTTGTATATGCATCATGACCCGTAATTACCAAAATATCTGGACGGAAATGATCGATTAAATCAACTACCTTTTCATGCATTTCTGTTTCTTTACAATGTATCCCTTGCACAGGAACACCTATCTTTGTATATAAATCTAAACATTTCCGTAAATATAATGGATCTCCATCTATATGCAAAACCCTACCCGGCATTTGAAAATAATTGACTTCACTCGTATATCCACCTGTAGAATTGTGTTCATGACGTTGTTTCATCAAGACATAATCTTGTTGAAACAAACGGTATGTTTGCTCCATCGTTTCCTTTTCACGCTTTGCTCTTTTCTTATACTCCCTCTGATCAATGCTAATTAAATCTTCAAGTGGCGCATCTGCCACAAGCCTAACTTCTTCTCCAAATAATATTGCAACTTCACCTTTTATTTCTATAATGCGAAAAAGAATGTCTCGGTTATAAGATTGTCGTTCCACTAAGTCTCCAACATGCACAGCCATTATCCTACCTCCAAACTCATTAGGCCATCTCACTAACCACGTTCTGTTTTTAACGTATGAATTTAGAGTGAAAAGGGTGACAAAAAGGACAGCTCGAATCGAGCTGTCCTTTTATTGTTTATAAGAGACTAACGCATTACTCAGCGTTGCAAACTCTTCAATTGATAATGTCTCGCCTCTGCGTTTCGGATCAATGCCTACTTCCGTTAAAATACGATCTAATAACTCTTTATCCTTCGGGAAACCATTTAAATTATTTGATAAGTTATTCATCAACGTTTTACGACGTTGTGCAAAGCTTGCTCTTACTACTTCGAAGAAAAACTTCTCGTCTTTCACTTCAACAATTGGCTTTGGACGTTTTAAAAGACGAATAACTGCGGAATCTACATTTGGTTGTGGTACAAATACAGTGCGTGGAACGGTCATAACTGTTTCTACCTCTGTATAATATTGAATCGCAATAGATAGAGAACCGTAGTCTTTCGTTCCTGGTCTAGCTGCCAAACGATCTCCTACTTCTTTTTGCATCATAACAACAAATCCGCGAACTGGTAATTTTTCTTCCAATAATTTAAACAAAATTGGTGTTGTGACGTAGTATGGTAAATTTGCTACTACCATTACGTCTTGTCCTTCTTCAAACTGCTCCCCGAACACTTCATGTACATCTGCTTTTAAAACATCTTTATTAATTACAGTTACATTACCATAAGGAGCTAATGTTTCATCTAGAATGGGTAATAGTCGTTGATCGATTTCAAAAGCTACTACCTTCTTAGCACGTTTTGCTAACTGCTCTGTTAAAGCTCCAATACCAGGGCCAATTTCAATTGCTCCGCTCTCCGGATCAATTTCCGCATAATCCACAATACGATTTAATACATTTGTATCGATTAAGAAATTTTGTCCTAAACTCTTTTTGAATGAAAACCCGTACTTTTCAACAATGTCTTTCGTACGATTCGGTGTTGCGATATCCTTCATTTCTTTTCCTCCTGTAATACTTGTTTATATGCTTCCGCAAATGCTTCTTTTGAAACTTGAAACATTTGTAAACGTTTATGTAACTGCTTTGCATTTGTATAACCAATCTTTAATAGCTTGCCCATCTTTTCCCTACGACTTTTTGCCTGTTCTCCGCCCACTAGACCAGCATCTACTAAGTCACTCCAACTAATTTCGCTCATATAAGCTTCCATTTCCTCATGAATATTTTCTAAAGCACGTCGAATAGATTCATTGGAAGCATGTTCAATTCCGACTCCTTTTTTTCTTTTTGCAAGCGCCTCTTCTTTCGGTAAGAAAGCATGCTTACAACCCGGCACTTTTTCAGAAATAATTTTCCGAATACGTTCTCCCGGGTAATCAGGATCTGTCAAAATAATAACGCCTCGTTTTTGCTGTGCCAACTTTACCTGCTCAATGACATGATCACCGATTGCTGAACCGTTCGTTTCAATTGTATCTGCATCAACAGCACGCTTAATTGCAACTGTATCATCTTTACCTTCTACAACGATAATCTCTTTAATTTTCATGACTGCCTCCACACTCATTTCGTCTCTACTTAGTAAAACAAAAAAACGAATACTTTTCCATTATTATTTTCCCATTGATACAATTTAAAAAGCAGAGGAGAAAAAATCCTCTGCCTACTCTTCTTATTGTAACACTTTAATCTTTACTTGTTTTCTGCCAAACGAGTATACCTGTGCTTCAGTCGGCATTAACAAATCAATTCGATGCCCTTTTATCGCTCCACCCGTATCTCCAGCCACAGCATATCCATATCCCTCTACCCAGACTTTTGTCCCAAGTGGGATTATACTTGGATCAACGGCAATTAACTTCATATTAGGATTTGCCTTATAATTATATCCACCTGCGCTTATCCCTTGGCAACCACCGCAATTTGGAGAATATGCTGTTGCTTCTACATAGAATTCACGACCTGGAGGTTCTCCCTCAGATTTCGCTTCATTCGTTTCCGTTTTCTGCCCTTCCACTTTCTCTTGCATTACTTCTTGCTTCGTACCAACAGCAACCTTTTGATTCTGCGCCTCTTGTATAATTTCTTCTTTTTGAAGATTTCTTGAAATCTCTTTTCCATTTTCCTTTATGACTTCAAAAGTTTTCTTCTTTTTCCCTGCTATTCCTTCTTGAATCGTTTTCTCTGTCCCAATTGATAAGGAAGCATCCTCTTGTTTCACTTCAGAAAAAGGAATAGGTTCTTCCAATACATCGCTGACTTTTTCTACTCGAATCACTTTTATTGCCATATTTGCTTTTACATTTTCCTCTAAAGCTGGCTCCACCCTATCAAATTCATCCAAGGAAACTTGATGTTCTTTCAAAAAGTCAGCGACAGTAGTCGAAGTTGACCATAGTTGTTGTGATTGATCGCTGCCATGTAATGTAACTGGAAATGCCCTTTGAATCATTACTTTTTGTTTACTACCTAAAGCCTTATGTATAGCTGGATACACTTTATCATATTGCCTAAGTTCTATCTTCTTCTCTTTTAATAATTCTCCTACCGTTTTAGCAGTCGAATATACTTTTTGCTCTTTTCCATCTATAACTATACTAAATGGTTTTGCCTTTTCTATCACAACTTTCATTCCATCAGTAATCTTATTAGAAGATGCAGGATATACTTTATCTTCCTTCGTAACACTAATTTCTTCATCAGATAGTAAATCCTTTACAGTACTTGCATACGTATATACTTCTTTCTTCTTTCCATCTACTTCTACAACAATCTTGTCAATTGTAGCTGCATAAGTAGCTGTTCCAATTGACCCAGAAATAACCAACGCACTTATAACCTTTATTGCAACATTTTTACTTATCCTTAGTCCTCTTAACATCCCTTTCTTATCAAGACTCACAAGAAGATGCCCCCTTTTCCTCAACCAGATTTAAATTTCACTACCTAGCTTGTACTTCTCTCCCACTATTTCTAGTAGCTCTTTTCATTGGAAGATAACGATAGGAGAAGGTATAAAGGAAAAGAATGGGAGGTCCCATTCTTTTCTCTTATTTAACACCAAATAAGGCTTTTGCATTCTCTGTTGTTACTTGTGCAACCTCTTCATATGAAATTCCTTTTAAGTTTGCGATTTCTTCAGCTACAATTTTGACATAACTTGGTTCATTTCGTTTACCGCGAAATGGATGTGGCGTTAAGTATGGACAATCTGTTTCTATCAATAATTTTTCCATTGGGATTTCCATAGCAACTTCTTTTGGTTTCCTTGCATTTTTGAATGTTACTGGTCCTCCTAATGAGATTAAGAAGTTCATATCAATACATTGCTTCGCTACTTCTACACTACCGCCAAAACAATGCATAATACCTCCTACCTCAGCTGCATTTTCTTCTTCTAAAATATCTATAATATCCTGTGTCGCGTCACGATTATGTATAATAATCGGTAATTTTACTTTCTTAGCTAACTGAATTTGTTTACGGAATACTTCTTTCTGTATTTCTTTTGGAGACTTGTCCCAATGGTAATCTAATCCCATTTCACCAAGAGCAACAACTTTCGGATGAGCAGCTAATTCCTCTAACCAAACTAAATGATCTTCCGTCATATCAATTGCATCAACAGGATGCCAGCCAACTGCTGCATAAATAAAATCATATGTTTCTGCAAGTTCAATGGCCTTCTTTATTGTTATTTCATCAAACCCGACAACAACTGTATATGTAACTCCGGTTTCTTTCATTCTTGCAATGACTTCCTGTAAATCTTCTTCAAATTGCTCTGCATTTAAATGTGAATGTGTATCAAACAACATGACAAATAACTCCTTTTATTTGAAATAAATTCTATCATAGGGGAAAATTACTTTCCTAACAACGTAATGACGACAATATTACAATTTTAATACAAAAAAGGGAATTTCAGAAAGATTTCTAACAAGAAAAAAGATGCTCCACGAATGTTACACGTGAAACACCTCTTACATTGTCAAGATTACTTGATTTTTGTACCATTTGGTAAATTTTGATCAATTGTTGCTAATGATAATACACCGTTTTCTTCGCCTGCTAAAATCATACCTTGTGATAATTCGCCACGTAATTTCACTGGTTTTAAATTCGTTACACAAATAACTTTTTTCCCTTTTAATTCTTCTGGTGTGTAAAATTTAGCAATTCCAGAAACGACTTGTCGCTTTTCTATACCTAAATCAAGTTGAATCTTTAGCAGTTTGTCTGCTTTTTTTACAGGCTCTGCTTCTATTACTTCCGCCACACGTAATTCAACTTTAAAGAAATCATCAATTGTGATTTCCTCCGCCTTTGGTTCCTCTTCCTTTTTCTCTTCCACTTTAGGAGCAGAACCTTTCATTTGTTCTTTAATATATTCAACCTCTACTTCTACCTCTAAGCGTGGGAAAATTGGCTGTCCTTTGACTACTTTCGTACCAGCTGGAATACAACCAATCGTAGAAAGACTATTCCAAGATTGATATGCTTCATCTGTAATACCAAGTTGTGTAAAGATTTTGCTTGGCGTTGCTGTCAAGAATGGCATAAGCATAATACCCATTTGGCGGAGCATTTCTGCAAGGTGTGCCATTGCGGAAGCAAGTTTATCACGATCATTCTCATCTTTCGCTAATACCCAAGGTTGTGTTTCGTCAATATATTTATTCGTACGGCTAACCAATTGCCAAATAGAGCTTAATGCTACTGAAAACTCCATGTTTTCCATTGCTTCTTCTACTTTTTGTAATGTATCCTGTGCAAATGTTACTAACGTTTCATCAAACTCAGTTACATTTTCTTTAAAAGCAGGAATTTCTCCGTTAAAATACTTATCAATCATCGCTACTGTACGATTTAATAAGTTTCCTAAGTCGTTTGCAAGATCGAAATTAATTCGTTCAACAAAACCTTCTGGCGTAAATACACCGTCTGATCCAAATGGAACTTCACGAAGTAAATAATAACGTAATGCATCTAGTCCATAGCGATCAATTAATGTAACAGGATCAACTACATTCCCTTTTGATTTACTCATTTTTCCGTCTTTCATTAAAATCCAACCATGAGCAAATACCTTTTTCGGTAGTGGTAAATCTAGCGCCATTAAAATAATTGGCCAATAAATTGTATGGAAACGAACAATTTCTTTTCCTACTAAATGAACATCCGCTGGCCAATACTTTTTATACTTCTCTTCATTATCTGTTCCATATCCTAGTGCTGTAATATAGTTAGATAATGCATCTACCCATACGTAAATAACGTGTTTTGGGTTACCTGGTACACGAATTCCCCAATCAAAGGAAGTACGAGAAACTGCTAAATCTTCTAATCCTGGTTTAATGAAATTATTGATCATTTCATTTTTGCGTGATTCAGGTTGGATGAATTGTGGGTTTTCTTCATAGAATTGTAACAGTCGATCTACATATTTACCCATTCTAAAGAAGTAAGATTCTTCGCGAACAAGTTCTACAGCATGACCGCTATCTGGGCTTTTTCCGCCAACTACTTTGTCGCCTTCCATAATCGGATCCACAAGTTGATGCTCTGTGTAGAATGTTTCATCCTGTACAGAGTACCATCCTTCATATTCATCAAGATAAATATCACCTTGATCAACAAGTTGTTTAAAAATCTTTTCGACAACTTCTTTATGACGATCTTCGGTTGTACGAATAAAGTCATCATAAGAAATGTCCATTTTCCCCCACAGCTCTTTAATTCCTTCTACAATGTTATCAACATATGCTTGTGGTGTTACTTGTAGTTCTTCTGCTTTCTTTTGAATCTTTTGTCCATGCTCATCAGTACCTGTTAAATAATGAACATCATATCCTTGCATGCGCTTGTAGCGTGCCATTGCATCTCCTGCTACCGTTGTATAAGCATGTCCAATATGAAGCTTTCCGCTTGGATAATAAATTGGAGTAGTAATATAAAAGGTTTTATTTTCCTCTGTCATTGTTTTGAACCTCCCAAATGACCTCATATGTATTTATAAACAGTATATCAAAAACTGACGCATAAAAACGAATTAATGCTCGATTATCTTTATCATCTATTACTCATATCCCCAAAAAATATACAGTTATTTATCTGTAATATTGATAAAATTTAAAAATAAAGTAAAATACTTGTGTAATTCTTTCATTTTCTATTATATATAAGAAGTATAAAAATCTATAATTCTTTCATAAAATATAGAATTTAAGAATTGACGGAAATGTAAATGATTGGTATCATATGTTCATAGGGTATTTTGTCGAAAAATGACGAATTAAAATATAGACTCGCGAACTTACAAAATATGAGGAGGATAACGAATATGAAATCTACTGGTATCGTTCGTAAAGTTGATGAATTAGGCCGTGTTGTAATTCCGATTGAATTACGTCGTACATTAGGTATTGCAGAAAAGGATGCTCTTGAGATTTACGTTGATGACGAAAAAATCATCCTAAAAAAATACAAACCAAACATGACTTGCCAAGTAACTGGTGAAGTATCTGATGGTAACCTTTCTTTAGCTGAAGGTAAAATTATTTTAAGCAAAGAAGGCGCTGAACAAGTTTTAAACGAACTTCAACAATATATTCAAGCAGCAAAATAAGCTTCTCAATTATGAGAAGCTTATTTTTTATCGACATGATAGATTTGATATACGTCTCGTTTCGACAAATCTCGATCTTTCGCAACTTTTTTAATTGCATCCTTTGAAGGCATTCCTTGATCGTTTATGTAATGCTCGATATGATCGTATACTGATATAGCTTCCCACCATTGTTCCTCTACAGCAGCTTCCTCTTTTGACCCGGATACTAATATACAAAATTCACCACGAACTTCATTTTGTTTTGTCCACTCAATCGCTTCTTCTACCGATCCACGAATAAATTCTTCAAATTTCTTTGTTAACTCTCGGCACAATACAATCTCTCTATTTCCAAGTACTTCTTTCATAGAAATTAGCGTATCATCTAACCGATGTGGCGCTTCATAAAACATCATTGTAGTTGGAACATAGCGAAGTTTTTCTAATTCCGCTTTACGTTCTTTTTTATTTCTTTGTAAAAATCCATAAAAGTAGAAATGTCTCGTTTCTAATCCTGATGCAATTAAAGCTGTAAGGGCAGCGTTTGCCCCAGGAAGTGGAATAACATGATATTGCTCCTCTACAGCTGCCACAACAATGTCGTAACCTGGATCAGAAATACATGGCATACCTGCATCACTTACAAGAGCTACTGTTTTTCCATCTTCTAGCTTATCTAAAATTTTCTGTCCGCTTACTTCCTTATTATGCTCATGGTAACTCATAACTGGTGTTTCAATTTCAAAATAGTTACAAAGCTTTTTCGTCTGCCGCGTATCTTCAGCAGCAATGATATCAGCCTCTTTCAATATCCGAATTGAGCGAAACGTCATATCTTCTAAATTCCCAATAGGTGTTGGAACTAAATATAAAACTCCCTTTTCATTTGCTTGAAAGCTTTTTTGCTGCCACATAGCGTTCTCCTTTTTGCATATATGCTTCTTTTTCTTTTCGCATTAACTGTTTAAAATGATATTCAGCTTGCATAGCTGTCCTTTTCTCTTCATGAACCTCTACATATTTTAAAGTGACAGGAAGCCTAGCACGAGTATAACGAGCTCCCTTACCACTATTATGAGTTTGAATCCGTTTCTCTAAATTATTTGTATATCCTGCGTAATAACTTCTATCTGCACATTCCACTACATAAAAATAATGTTTATTCTTCTCCATATAAAATCGAACGAAGCTCCTTTGTATACTCATTATTTTTCTCATACACAAAAAGAGGCGGTAAAATTTTTAAATCTGCATTTCCATCTTTAATTCCTTCTATCAATAGCGTATTTGCTTCTTTTCCCGCCTTTGAATATACAAACTGCATACGTTTCGGTTCAATCTTATACTTCCTCATTAGTGTTACAATATCAAGTAATCGACCTGGGCGATGAACAAACGCTACCTTACCACCTTGCTTTACAAGCTGACTACTAGCATATACGACATCCTCTAATGTACACATAATTTCATGACGAGCTATTGCTAAATGCTCGTTAATGTTTTTCTCAGATGCCTTTGGCGTTTGAAAATATGGCGGATTACATGTTACCACATCGTATTGATGGCGCCCCAGCCGCTCTGGCATATCCTTTAAGTCTCCATGAATTAACTGAATTCTTTCTTCTAGCTTGTTATACTGGATGCTCCTTATTCCCATATCATACAAGCGTTCTTGAATTTCTACTCCTGTAATATTTCCTTTCGTTCTTGTACTTAATAAAAGCGGAATAACAGCATTTCCTGTACATAAATCAATCAAATTTCCCTTTTGAATCGGAACCCACGCAAAATTTGCAAGTAACACTGCGTCTAAAGAAAAATTAAACACAGATGGACTTTGAATAATTTTCATTTCTTCTGCTAGTAAATAATCTAAACGTTCATCTTCATATAAGTGCATATACAATTTCCTTTCTTATACTTAACCTACCCTATTTGATCCCCTATTCATGTAAAAGTAAGACCCCTTTCATCTTATCTTTACTCTCATGTATAAAAAATTACCTTTCCAATATATTGGAAAGGTAATTTCATTTTTTATTTAAAAATGACAGACAGAATAAACAATCTCCTTCTTTACGTACACTTCCATAATGTAAATTACAAATATGGAAACCTTCTTGATATAGGCGTGCTAAATTATCATAGCCTTCACCAATATCCGTTTTTGGTTTCATTTCTTTTCGTTTTTGAGTTTTTTGTTTTTCCTTATTCTGCACTTCTTCAAAACGACGTCGCAAATTTTCATTTTCCATTTTAATATGTTGGTTTTCTTCAAGTAACTCTGCAAGATGTTGCTTTAATTCTCCCAACTGTTTATATAAATGTCCAATTTGCTCTTCCATACTGGAAACCGCTGCAAAAATATCCTTTTTCTCCACAAGCACCCACCTCATCAATCTGTGGTTTGACTCGAAACGACCCCTTCATTAATTAATTCATCTAACGTATATTCTACTATCCGTTCCTTGTCTACTAGTTCCACTTGAATTAATCTTTCTAAAATATTTAATCCGATGACGCGTCCAAGACCATGCGGTGTTTGTATACGTTGATCTAAATCAGGAAGTTGCTCTTTTGCCGCTTCATACTCGTCATTCTCATATTTTAAGCAACACATTAATCGGCCACATAAGCCAGAAATTTTCGCAGGATTTAATGATAAATTTTGATCCTTTGCCATTTTAATGGATACAGGTTCAAAATCACCTAAAAATGTAGAACAACAAAGCATACGACCACATGGACCAATACCACCAAGCATTTTTGCTTCATCGCGAACACCAATTTGTCTTAGCTCAATTCTTGTCCGGAAAATTGCAGCTAAGTCTTTCACAAGCTCACGAAAGTCAATACGACCATCTGCTGTAAAATAAAAAATGATCTTATTGCGATCAAACGTATACTCTACGTCTACAAGTTTCATATCAAGCTTATGTTCCCCTACCTTTTGTTGACAAACTTGATATGCTTCTTTTGCCGCATGTTTGTTCTCTTCAACAATTGTCCGATCATTTTCATTTGCAATGCGAATAACTTTCTTTAGTGGTAGTACAACATCGTTTTCATCGACTTGTTTCTTTGTAATAACTACTTTCCCATATTCAATACCCCGTACAGTTTCCACGATCACAAATTCATTTTCTGAGATATCGAATTGATTCGGGTCAAAGTAATACACTTTTCCGGCCTTCTTAAAACGAACACCTACTACATCATACAAAACGGTCATCCCTCCTGCAACCGCAACACTAACTGTTCGAACACAAGCTGCGCATTTACATTAGCGTTGATTCTATTTTTTGCTTCTAATATATTAAAAAGAGCTGATACAATGCGCTTTTGAGCGTAGGAGAAAGAATGAAACATCTCCTTTTGATCTTGAAAGACCAAACGATCTTCCTCTCCTAGTTGAACATATAATAAATCCTTATAAATAAGGAGTAACATATCTAAACCTTGTTGTAATTGTTCCTTCTCTCCAAAGTGTTTCCCCCACTTTTCTTGTACAAAAAAAAGAGAGGCTGTATCTTTTTCGAGCGCTTCACATAATTTTATCACTAAAGCTCGTGCTTGTGCAAACCATTCATCATTGCAAAGTAATAATGCTTCCTCAAAACTATTCGTAAGCTGCGAGGCAAGAGTAGATAAAGAAATTGCAATTCCCTCCTCCTGTAATCTCTCAATTAAAGATTCCGTAGAAAGAGGCCTGAATGTAACAACTTGGCAACGCGATAAAATAGTATTTAAAATTTGGTGGCTTTGTTCAGTAAGTAAAATAGCCGTTGTATCGCTACTTGGTTCTTCTAAAAATTTCAATAAGGTATTAGCAGCATTTGCTGTCATTCGATCTGCGTGCTCAATAATATACACCTTTTTATTTGCCTCTAAACCTGTTTTTGAAAACTCTTCCTGTAAATCATGAATTTGTTGTTTTTTAATAGATAATCCATCTGGTTTTACGACATGTAAATTAGGATGGTTACCTGAATCAATCCGGCGGCAATTCGTACATGTATGACACGGCTCTATACCATCTCTTTGTATACAAAGAAAACTTTTTGCCATTTGAATTGCCGTTTCATATTTTCCGGTTCCTTTTGCACCTTCTAACAAATAAGCGTGGGATATACGCTCTTTTGCAATACTATTCATCAACATTTTTACACCAATGGGCTGTATAGCAGAAAGCTGCTCCCACGTCCTTGTCATAATGCATACCTCACTTGTTTTATACTTTCCTTCTATTATAACAACTTATCTTCTATAAGCTGAACAACTTCTTCCACAATCTTTTCCATTGGTTGATCTGCATTCACAACAACTATACGATCTGAGAAACGATCTATAACCTGTAAATAGCCTTCACGTACGCGCTTATGGAAAGTGATGCTTTCCATATCTAAACGATTTACTTCACGATTATCATCTTTTTCAATGCGTGCTAATCCCACTTCAGGCTCAATGTCTAAATAAATCGTCAAGCTAGGCATACAGTCTTCTGTTGCAAACCGATTAATTTCAAATACTTTATCAATACCTAGTCCTCTTGCATAACCTTGATAAGCAAGTGAACTGTCAATAAAACGATCACATAATACAAGATAATTTCTCTCCAAAGCTGGTATAACCTTTTCTACTAAATGCTGTCTACGTGCTGCAGCATATAATAATGCCTCTGTACGTGCTTCCATCATCGTATACTCTTGTTTGTGTAAGATTGCTCGAATCTCTTCTGAAATCGCAATACCACCAGGTTCCCTTGTTGCCATTACTTTTTGTTCTTGCTTTTCAAAGTACGGCAATAACTTTGTAATTAATGTTGATTTACCAGAACCTTCTGGCCCTTCAATTGTTACAAATAATCCCTTCATCCTAAAACCTACTTTCTATATCATACACATTCATATATTGTACATTTCCTTGAAAACGAGCACCGGTTTCTTCTAAATAAGAAATTTGTTCTATGTGTGCTGTAGTAATTTTTTCTCCATACATAAGTAATGGAATGCCTGGTGGATATGGAATAACCATATCTGCTGCAATCATCCCAGTAGCTTCTTGTAAAGGTACAACTTTTTTCTTATATTTACCTAGTTGCTTATAAGTAAATGGTAAAGACGAAAAGGCTCCCTTATAAGTATACCGAATAGATGGTATCTTGTCTGTTACCGTATAGTTACCTAATGCTAATCGTATTACTTCTATCGCTTTGATATACTGCTCATTCACTTGCAATGGTAAAATAAATAAAACATTATATGGATCAGCCATTTCTGCATATATACCTATTTTTTCAAATATAGATTGTAATTCATATCCAGATAACTCACAGCGCGTTTGAACTGTAACCTTCAGTTCATCCTGCAGAGGATACTGTAAAACAGCAATTTGTGGAATGCTCTGCAATTCCTTTCTAAATCGCCTCGCAAACTCCACAATTTTATGACAACCTTTCTCTTTCATATTTGCTAATGCAAAGCGAGCTACATCTAGTGAAGCCATAATCGGATAAGACGGACTGCTAGATTGTAACATACTTAAATAAGAGGAAACTTTTTCTTCATGAACTAAATCACTATTGATATGTAAATAAGAACCCATCGTCATAGCGGGTAATGTTTTATGCGCTGAGTGTACCACTATATCAGCACCATATTCTAATGCCGACTTCGGAAATGGCTCTCCTATACAAAAATGGGCTCCATGTGCCTCATCTACTAAAACAGGAATTTTATGTGCGTGTGCACACATAATACTTTCCTTTAAATCAACTCCCATACCATAATAATTAGGATGTGTTAAAATCAATGCCTTTGCTTCTGGATATTGTTTAACAGCCCTCTTAATAACCTCATGCTGAACTCCAACTGGTACACCATATAATTCATCAATCCAAGGCTCTAAAAATACCGGATTCACTCCAGCTAACTTTAAGCCGTTGATAATAGACTTGTGGCAATTTCTTTGCACAAGAACAATATCATTCTCCTCACAACATGATAAAATCATTGTTAAATTTCCAACTGTAGAACCATTAACTAAAAAATGACTCTTTTTTACATTATATACATCAGCCAATAACTGCTGTGCTTCATTTATACATTCAAATGGACTATGCAAATCATCTAATCCTGTTAATTCTGTTACGTCAATAGACAGTACTTCATTAAAACCTGATTGTGCCTGTTCCGGAAAATTCAAACCATTTTTATGTCCTGGAACATGTAAAGATAAAGGTTTTTTATCTTTAAAATGAATTAATGCTTCATATAATGGTATTTGATTTTGATTCATGTTCATCTCTTCCTTACTTTTCATTCACTACCTATTATACAGAGATATCTGGACAAAAAAAATAATAGGCATAGTGCCTATTTATGAATATGATATTTGAATTTTTCGCAGTTGTTGTAAATAGTATATATATTTAGGATTATTCGTTTCAGTTTCCACCATGTCCCGTTCACAATCATCACATATAAAATTCATGTGTACATGTATACCATCATTTTTCCTATTTTCACATATAATGCAAACCTCATTTTTTGTCTCCATATGTTTCTCCTTATCACTTTCTTCTAAATGAAAATGATGTAGGATATTTCCCCCTCTCTATTTTGAATTTAAATATACTTATCCCTATTCCTTGACACTTTTTCGAAAAATATACATCGTTTAGTTATATACATATGATATGAATCTAATTTGGGCAGTGTGTTTGTCACTTACATAATATAATCTTTTTATTATCATCTCACTTTAAAGTAAAAAAAAAGCACGAGTCAATTGACTCGTGCTTTAATTGCTTGGCGACGTCCTACTCTCACAGGGACAAGGTCCCAACTACCATCGGCGCTAGAGAGCTTAACTTCCGTGTTCGGTATGGGAACGGGTGTGACCTCTCTGCCATCATCACCAAACTATTGAAGGCATATTCCTTCAAAACTAGATAACATTTGCTTCATATTATATGGTTAAGTCCTCGATCTATTAGTATTCGTCAGCTCCACATGTCACCATGCTTCCACCTCGAACCTATCAACCTGATCATCTTTCAGGGATCTTACTAGCTTACGCTATGGGAAATCTCATCTTGAGGGGGGCT
>NZ_FNQA01000020.1:0-58244 GCF_900107445.1 Bacillus sp. 166amftsu
GCTCATAACCCGAAGGTCGCAGGTTCAAATCCTGTCCCCGCAACCAAATGGTCCCGTGGTGTAGTGGTTAACATGCCTGCCTGTCACGCAGGAGATCGCCGGTTCGACCCCGGTCGGGACCGCCATTTACATAAAGGCTCGGTAGCTCAGTCGGTAGAGCAGAGGACTGAAAATCCTCGTGTCGGCGGTTCGATTCCGTCCCGAGCCATCTTTTTTTTTTTTGGAAAGCCGGCTTAGCTCAATTGGTAGAGCAACTGACTTGTAATCAGTAGGTTGGGGGTTCAAGTCCTCTAGCCGGCACCACTTAGGGGCATAGTTTAAAGGTAGAACAGAGGTCTCCAAAACCTCCGGTGTGGGTTCAATTCCTACTGCCCCTGTAGAAAATATGGGCCTATAGCTCAGCTGGTTAGAGCGCACGCCTGATAAGCGTGAGGTCGATGGTTCGAGTCCATTTAGGCCCACCATATTCCGCAGTAGCTCAGTGGTAGAGCTATCGGCTGTTAACCGATCGGTCGTAGGTTCGAGTCCTACCTGCGGAGCCATGGCCCGTTGGTCAAGTGGTTAAGACACCGCCCTTTCACGGCGGTAACACGGGTTCGAATCCCGTACGGGTCATAAAAAAGAGTCAGCAATTAGCTGGCTCTTTTTTCTTGTGAAAAACATCATGTGAGAATTCTGTTCTTTTCTAATATACGATATCATCAATCTAAAATTCCTCTATTTATTATGAAATAAATAAAGGAAATTTGGAAAAGCTATAGTATGTATAAAAAGGAGGGAATAGAGCTACATGACAACAGTTAGAGAATTTATGAGTACTGATATTGTACAATGTACACCACTAGATAATGTATATGAAGCTGCTGTGAAAATGAAAGAAGAAGACATTGGAATGATTCCAGTTGTAGAGAACAATCAAGTGGTTGGTCTTGTCACTGATCGTGATTTAGTTGTTCGTGGAATTGCTGAGAAACATCCTGGTTCTAATAAAATTACAAATATCATGACTACAGGAATCGTGTCCGTTTCTCCTGATGACTCTATTGAAAAGGCTACGGAGTTGATGGCGCAGCATCAAATTAGAAGGCTACCTGTAGTTGAGAATGGCGAGCTTGTTGGGATGTTAGCACTAGGTGATTTAGCAATAGCAGAAAAAGCTGATGATCAGGCAGGGGTAGCTTTAAGTGAGATTTCTGAGCATACAGAATAAAGTGTAGGTGTGGGTTAAAATACAGTGTATTTAGATGCTAGGGAATAGGTAAAATCGGATACGTTTTATTAATAATACGAATAAGACTATATTGTTATTAAAACGTATCCAACATGTTATTCATAGATATATACATTTAACGGAGTATATTTAAATAATGACAAATGTTACGTCCATTTAAAATTTGGTTAATGATGTTCGTTACTAATTTTTGTTATGTTAAAAAATGATATAATAATAAATATAAGTTTCATAAGGGTTTTTGAATATATTAATATATATAGCATTATGATTATCTAGTAAGTCATCGAAGATTTCATATATAAATAGAAATGGAGGGGAAATGATATGAGGGATGTACAGAGCAACCCCAATTGGAATTTGGTTACAGATGTCTATGTGGAACCAAATAATTTTGCGGATTTATTTTCTTTACTTGTACCAAATCATCCAAAAGGCGAAGGAAAAGAGCGGACAATTTTAGCCTGGAAAGAAAAAGAATTTTATAAACAAGAAAATCTGGTTCCGTTTATCTTATATGGAATGGATAAAGTGAAGGACTTACCACAGTTTCATAAGGATGAAATACCAACTTTAGTTCGTATTGTTCATTTATGTCAGAAAATTGGTTGGTATAAGGAAGCTTATACATTTATGATGAATCATAAATTAGATGAATTCGTACATACATCTATGGAATACGAAGTGTGGGACATTTTAACACAGGTTGTGGCTTGGAACTACTTAATTGTAAAGTATCGAATCGGTGAATTAGAAAATGAAGATGTAATGATATGGGAAAGAATTAAATTTAATGAAGAATGTACTGAAAAATGTGAAAAGCTATTGTCTCATAAGGAAGTAATGGAACTTACATTTTTTTGTGTTTGCAAACAGGCAAAATTATTGTCCAAAGAAGAATTAGATCAAGAAATGATGAATTTAGCAATATACTGTAATACATATGTTTATGACTTATACATATATGATTTATTAAAAAAGTATCGTAAGTGTACGGATTTCTTAACATATTATGGACCAAGTCGTGCTGTTGTTGCATGCCAAAGGGCAGTAATTGCCCAAATTTCTGATCGTCTTAATCCGCTAAAGACCACACATGTGGATGACTATCTTTATGTAATGAAGGAAATGATGGAGTACAT
Organism: Bacillus sp. 166amftsu; assembly: GCF_900107445.1. NCBI lineage: Bacteria > Bacillati > Bacillota > Bacilli > Caryophanales > Bacillaceae > Bacillus > Bacillus sp. 166amftsu. The sequence goes on from NZ_FNQA01000020.1 coordinate 2,374, forward strand.
GTCATTTGAGTTTATGAATCAATACGAGCATTTCATTGGAAAACTATTATCATACGTACCATTTTTTGAAATGATTCAAGTTCCGCAACATGCATATTATTGTGAAGAGTTGATGTATGTTTGTAAGGGAATTGAATATAAAGAAGAAATCTTGCGAAATTATATATTTATACAATTACATGATTGTTTACCGTCATTTATTAAACAATTTCTAAAAAATAAGCGTTATGCAACGATTCACGATATTTTATTTTACTGGTGTGATGATGAACAACGAATGGGTTTAGAGAAGAAGTATAATTTAAGTTTTATTTATGAACGATATGCGTGTGGATAAAGAAACGTTTTTCAAGATAATGAATATATGAAAAAGGGATCTCACTTCAAAGTGAGATCCCTTTTTCAGTCGTAAATGTAGAAGGATGTTCTAAACTTCTTGTTGTTTTTTACGGTGATCAGGAGTGTAAATATATTGGGAAATAATAAGTAGCACTGCGATAAAAAATACAGGGAGTATCGCAGCAATATGAAAACCACTATAAATAATATTTGTTATTAAACCGCCGATAATAATAAATGCAGTATATATATGAGAAATTTGTTTCTTTAGTCGGATTTTGAAGGCTTCCATCAAAGATTCGATAGCAACAAACAAGATAACAATACTCAAAAAAACAATGTTAGTATTGTAAATTACTAAACAACAGATTAAACCCAGAAAAGCCAAATACTCAATTACTAAAGGGATATTACGTGGCATATAATATTACCGAACTAAATAATGCAGTGGATTTACTGCGTTTGTTTTTTCAAAATTCCATTCATCATTATGTAATTCAAAATGGAGATGCTGTTCAAATGAGTGGCCTGTATTTCCCATATGTCTTAATAATTGTTTGGTTTGAAGTTGATCACCAATTTGTACGGAACGGTTTTTCATATGAGCGTAAACGGTTGTATATAGCTTAGTAGATTTAGTAAATGAAATATTTGTTGCTTTTATGGAGTTAGAATTATTTCTTGTATTCATTTTATTATTAGAATAGGGTATTTTTGAATTGAGTTTTATATATTGAGTGTTTTTTGTAGGCAATTGCTGAGATGCTACAGTGCGTGTCTCTACTTGATTTATGGATGGAAGTAGAGATGTGACTGCGACAGTAGTTGCCGTTAAAGCTGTAGCTTTCTGTTTCATCTAATATTAGCCCCCCATAGATGTATTAATATATTTTTTATTATAGTATAAAGATATAATACTTTGTGCATTATTCACATAACTGTAATATGAAACAAGAAAAAATAACCGTTTTTTAATGGAATCGAAATATACTACAAGAATAACAGATAAATAACTATTAGAATATGGATAAAGAGATAGTTGCTATTTTCTGAATCAATATATAAATGTGAATTAAAAAACGAAAGGGAAGTTTTTTAGGTATGGGAGAAAATCTGCTCATATATAGAGGCAGTCAGCGCTTTTTTTTGCCTTATGCCAAGTTAAAATAGAAAGAGAAAATGAGAGTGGGTCTTCTTTTGTTTTCATAGCAGCAACGTATATGTTGAAAAATCGTTTTGTAATTATTATAGGCCGATGGGAATTCATACCTATATAAATATTTATGTTTCATATTTTACATAAATGGAACGTAGAGCCTTGATGTAAAGATTAGACCGCTAATTATGAATGAGATTGTAATAAATGAAAACAGTTGCTGATGACCCATGACAGTGTTATACTGACTATGGTAATTTCATATTGTGCTAGGAGAGCTGGTGTTGCCAGCTGAGAGTAAGACCGTAAGTCTTTGATCCTTTAATCACCTGATCTAGATTATGCTAGCGTAGGGAAGCAACTTGGACATTGACAACAAGTCCCCGTTTCTTTGCGTAAAGAAACGGGGCTTTTTTATTTAACAATTTAATAGTAGAAACCACTAGGGGTGCTTTATGTGCTGAGAGAGGAATAATCCTTAACCCTTACGGACCTGATCTAGGTAATACTAGCGAAGGGAAGTGGAACGACGGATAAATGTATCTTTATTTGCTGTAACCACTTCTTATATAGGAGTGGTTTTTTATTTGGATAAATAGATGTAAAGGAAGGGGAAATATAAATGAAGTTTTGTGAGAGGTTATTTGAGAATGTGCAGCCTGTTTGGGAGAAAAGTCATAATCACCCGTTTGTAACGGGAATGGGGGACGGTACCTTAGAAAAAGATAAATTCCAATATTACATCATACAAGATTATTTATATTTGCTAGATTATGCAAAACTATATGCGATTGGCGTTGTGAAAGCAAATAATCCACAAGTTATGGCAAAGTTTGCAGAACAAATAGATGGCATATTAAATGGGGAAATGACGATTCATAAACAGTATGCAAAACGTCTTGGTATTTCCATTCAAGAGATGGAAGAAGCAAAGCCGTCTGCTAAAAATTTAGCGTATACAAACTATATGATGTCAGTATCTCAAAATGGTACGCTTGCGGAGTTAATTGCGGCGCTTCTTCCATGTATGTGGAGCTATTGGGAAATTGGAAAACGTTTAAATGATATTCAGGGAGCAAGAGATCACGAATTTTTCGGTGAATGGATTCAAGGATATAGCTCAAAAGAGTATGGAAGTCTTTGCACGTGGCTAATAGATTTGTTAAATGAACTAGCTGAAGGAAAGTCTGAACAAGAGTTAGCTCGATTAGAAGAAATTTTCTTATATTCCAGCCGATTTGAGTATTTATTCTGGGATATGGCGTACCGTAAGGAGATGTGGGGTTTTGAGGAGCAAGAGCATACTACGGTTTCATAATGTCTCTTTTCATTATGATGAAAAGCCAATTATAAAGGGCCTAGATGCATCTGTACAAGAAAAAGAGTTTGTTAGCATCATTGGACCGAGTGGCTGTGGCAAAAGTACATTATTTCGTTTAATTACAGGTTTAGAAGATGCGGGGGCTGGAACCATTCAACTGACAGAAACAACGAGTCATCCTGTAGGATATATGCCACAAAAAGATATGCTTCTGCCGTGGAGGACGATTATTGAAAATGCGGCATTGCCATTAGAGTGTCAAGGGATAAAGAAAAAAGAAGCGTATCTTAAGGCAAGCGAACTGTTAGAACAATTTGGTTTACAAGGATACGAGAACAAATATCCGAAAGATTTATCAGGTGGTATGCGGCAGCGAGTATCCTTTATTCGAACTTTATTAACAGGCGGGGACATTTTATTGTTAGATGAACCTTTTAGCGCATTAGATGCATTAACGAAAGCAACGTTGCAAGAATGGTTGTTTGAACAATGGAAACAGTGGCAAAAAACCATTTTATTTATTACACACGATGTAGAGGAAGCGCTGTTTCTTTCCAATCGGATTTTTGTTGTGACAGAGCAGCCTATTACAACTTTAACAGAGCGTATCGTTCCGCTTGAAATTGATCGCTCAAGAAAAGATTTGCATAAACCTGAAATATTAGCTTTAAAAGATGAATTGCTTAGTATGCTACAAAGGCAGGTGCTCGTATGAAACGTGTGATGGAGTTATTACCTGCACTGATTTTGAGTAGCATACTGCTCGTAGCCTGGGAAGTGGGGGCTAGAATTGTAGATGAGGTGTATATTCTACCATCGCCAACTGCAATTCTAGCTAAACTGTGGGCGCTGCGTGACATATTATTCACTGTTCATTTGCCAGCGACTTTATATGTAGTTTTAATCGGAGTTGTTATTTCCGTCGTACTGGGTGTTGGCTTAGCGATGTTAATGAATGCTAGTATATGGGTGGAAAGAGCGTTTTATCCGTTGCTAGTTGCCTCACAAACAATTCCAATTACAGCACTAGCACCGTTATTTGTTTTATGGTTTGGATATTCAATTTGGAGCAAGGTAGTTGTTACGGTTTTGATTACATTTTTCCCGATTGCGGTAAATACGTATGATGGATTGCGCAGCACGAAAAAGGAGTGGGAGGAGCTTTTAGTAACATATGGTGCAACGAAAAAAGACATTTTTCTAAAGTTAAAGTTGCCATCTGCACTTCCGTACTTTTTCTCTGCTTTAAAAATTGCTGTTCCGCTTAGTGTAATTGGAGCGGCAATTGGTGAATGGCTTGGGGCACAAGCTGGTTTAGGATACTTTAGTAAACGAATGATGACGCAGTTAGATGGAGCTGGTGTGTTTGCACCGATTGTACTTTTATCATTACTAGCCATTTTATTTGTATTACTTGTTTCTATATTAGAAAAGAAATTCATTAGTTGGAGGAAACATTCATGAAATTATTTAAACGCATCTTTGTGTTTACATTATTAGTTGCAATGATTGCAGGATGTTCTAGTAATTCAGCATCAGGGAAGAAAAAGACTGAGAAAGAAGTAACGGTTATGCTCGATTGGTATCCAAATGCAGTGCATAGTTTTATTTATGCGGCGATTGAAAAGGGATACTTTAAAGAAGAAGGAGTAAAGGTGAATATTAAATTTCCTTCTAACCCAACAGATCCATTAACATTAGCAGCAGCAGGAAAAGTAACAGTCGGTTTATATTATCAACCAGATGTTGTTATGGCAAAAGCAAATGAACAAATTCCAGTGAAATCAATTGGAGCTGTGGTTCGCTCACCATTAAATCATGTTGTATCGCTAAAATCGGCGGGAATCAATTCACCAAAAGATTTAGAAGGTAAAACAGTTGGTTATTCTGGAACACCTTTAAGTGAAGCATATTTAAAAACGATGATAAAAGAAGCTGGTGGTAATCCTGATACTGTAAAAGTAGTAGACGTCGGATTTGATTTAGTACCAGCGCTAATTACGAAAAAAGTAGATGCTGTTACTGGAGCTTATATTAACCATGAAGTTCCTGTTATGCGTCATCAAGGCCATGAACCAGCGTACTTCAACCCAGCTGAATATGGCGTGCCAAATTATCATGAGCTTGTTTTTGTAACAGGTGATAAAACATTGAAAAAAGATAAAGAAGCATTGCAAGCATTTTCACGTGGTGCGAAAAAAGGATATGACTTCATGAAGAAAAATCCAGATGAAGCACTGGGTATTTTATTAGATCATCAAGAAAAAGAAAATTTCCCACTTGTACCAGAAGTTGAAAAAGAAAGCATGAAAATTTTATTAGAGAAAATGGAAACGAAAGATGAGCCATTTTTATCAGATACGAAAGAATCATGGGAAAAGCAAAATAAATGGCTGAAAGAAAAAGGAATGACAAAAGAAATCGTTCCTGCCAATGAATTATTTGAAAATATTTTAAAGTAGGCGAGTGAATATGACAGACGAACTCCATGTTATCTCAAATGGTAAGATGACATTCGAAGAGTTAGCGAATGCAGCGATGCAAATTGAGAGTGAGATTGATTATTTGCATATTCGTGAGCGGGAAAAAAATACGAAAGAGTTATATGAAGGTGTGGAAAGTCTTTTAAAAAGAGGCTTTCCCGCATCTAAACTTGTGATGAATGATCGAATTGATATTGCGATTCTATTACATATCCCTCGCATACAATTGGGATATCGAAGTGCTGATGTTAGGTTAGTTAAGGAGAGATTTTCTTATTTGCATGTTGGTTATTCTGTGCATTCTTTAGAAGAAGCGATAACAGCTTTCAAAAACGGTGCAGATTCCCTTGTGTATGGTCATGTATTTCCAACAGATTGTAAGAAGGGTGTTCCGGCAAGGGGGCTAGAAGAAATTTCAGATATGGCAAGGCGATTAACGATACCGATTACAGCTATCGGAGGGATCACACCAAAAAATACAGTAGAAGTACTTAGAACTGGTGTGAGTGGTATTGCTGTTATGTCTGGGATTGTAAGCGATCGTAATCCATATGAGAAAGCAAGATTGTATAAGGAAACAATAAGAAAGTGGGCGGAAAATCATGAGTAAGAAGTATGATGTAGCCATTATTGGCGGTGGTGTAATGGGTAGTTCAGTTGCACATTTTCTAGCAGAAAGAGGATACCAAGTTGCAATTATTGAGAAACAAAGGATTGCGTCTGAAGCTTCTAAGGCAGCGGCAGGTTTACTTGGTGTACAGGCGGAATGGGATGCGTACGATCCGCTATTTGAGCTTGCTAGAAAAAGCCGTGCAATATTTCCGCAACTTGCTAAAGCTTTACGTGAAAAAACGGGTATTGATATTGGATATGAAGAGAAAGGGATATACCGTATTGCCCAAAATGAAGATGAGAAGACAAGAATACTAGATATTATGAACTGGCAACAGAAAACAGGTGAAGAATCATATTTTCTGACAGGAGATGAACTGCATGAAAAAGAGCCCTTTCTCTCTTCATCGATCACCTGCGCTGTATATTATCCAAAAGACGGTCATGTTATTGCACAGGAACTTACAAAGGCGTTTGCACACTCTGCAGCCATTTCTAGTGCTGATATATATGAAGAAACAGAAGTATTTGATATCAAAATAGAAAACAACCGAGTAGAAGGAATCATTACGAATGAAGGTATGATTGCATGTGAAAAGGTAGTAATTGCCGGTGGTTCATGGAGTACAAAACTTCTTCATCACTTTGATAAAGAGTGGGGGACATATCCTGTAAAAGGAGAAGTTGTTGCTGTAAAGAGCCGTAAACCATTGTTGCAATCTCCTATTTTCCAAGAGCGGTTTTATATTGCGCCAAAACGTGGTGGACGCTATGTAATTGGAGCAACGATGAAGCCCCATACGTTTAATAAGTCTGTGCGACCAGAAAGTATTACTTCGATATTAGAACGTGCTTATACCATCTTGCCGGCTTTGAAAGAAGCCGAATGGGAAAGTGCATGGGCGGGATTACGCCCGCAATCTAATCATAAGGTTCCTTATATGGGGGCGCATGAAGAAATAAAGGGATTATATGCTTGTACTGGTCATTACCGAAATGGAATTTTATTAAGTCCTGTTTCTGGTCAATATATGGCAGATTTAATAGAAGGAAAGCAAGGGAATCACTTGCTAGACTCATTGCTTTCTAAAACGGTTTAGAAAGGGGATGGAAGTTTGAATTTAAAAATTAATGGTAAGCAAGTAGAGGTGCCAGAAAGTATTAAGACGGTAGCAGAATTGCTTACGCATTTAGGATTAGATACAAAGATTGTTGTAGTAGAACGCAATACAGATATTTTAACAAAAGAAGATCATCAAAGTGCATCTGTTTTTGATGGAGACCAAATTGAGATTGTAACTTTCGTAGGAGGCGGTTGATTATGTTAAACATTGGACCATATACATTCAATTCTAGACTTTTATTAGGAACAGGGAAATTTTCTGATTATGATGTGCAAAGAAAAGCAATTGAAGTATCAGAGGCAGAGATTTTAACGTTTGCGGTACGTCGTATGGATATATTTGATGCACAGCAACCCAATTTATTAGAAAAAATTGATGTGAAAAAGTATACATTACTTCCAAATACAGCAGGGGCAAAAAATGCTGAGGAAGCAGTTCGGATTGCGAAATTAGCAAAAGCTTCAGGGGTCTGTGACATGGTAAAAGTAGAGGTGATTGGTGATGATAGAACGTTATTACCAGATCCAGTGGAGACTTTAAAAGCATCTGAAATGTTGTTAGAAGAAGGATTTATTGTTCTTCCTTATACATCTGATGATGTTGTATTAGCACGTAAATTACAAGAACTTGGCGTTCATGCGATTATGCCTGGTGCATCACCAATTGGTTCAGGACTTGGAATTGTAAATCCATTAAACTTAAGTTTTATTATTGAACAAGCAAAAGTACCGGTTATTGTGGATGCTGGTGTAGGGAGCCCAGCTGATGCAGCATTTGCGATGGAATTAGGAGCGGATGGCGTGCTATTAAATACAGCTGTATCTGGCGCGAAAGATCCTATTAAAATGGCAGAAGCAATGAAGCTAGGTATTCATGCAGGACGTTTAGGGTTTGAAGCAGGACGTATTGCACGTAAACGTTGCGCAACAGCAAGTAGCCCGCTAGAAGGAATGAGCGTAGTTGAATAATCGATATTCTCGCCAAGAGTTATTTTCTCCAATTGGAGAAAAAGGGCAACAGAAGATAGGAGAAAAACATGTATTAATTATCGGCGCGGGAGCACTTGGTAGTACGAACGCAGAGATGCTTGTAAGGGCTGGTGTTGGCCATGTGACAATTGTGGATCGCGATTATATTGATTGGAGCAATTTACAACGTCAGCAGCTGTATTGTGAGGAGGATGTGAAAAATAATCTTCCGAAGGCTATAGCAGCACAAAGGCGCTTGCAAGAGATTAATAGCAATGTAACTGTAGAAGCTTTTGTTCAAGATGTAACAGCAGCAGAATTAGAAGAACTTGTTGCAAATGTCGATGTAATGATTGATGCGACTGATAATTTTGAAACACGTTTTATTGTTAATGATATATCGCAAAAATATTCTATTCCATGGATTTATGGAGCGTGTGTAGGAAGTTATGGCCTTTCTTATACGATTTTACCAGGAAAGACGCCATGTCTATCTTGTTTACTACAATCTATTCCGCTTGGCGGAGCAACATGTGATACAGCAGGTATCATTTCACCTGCTGTATCTCTCGTTGTTTCTCATCAAGTTACAGAGACTCTGAAAATTTTAGTAGAGGATTATGAATCGCTTCGGGATGGGCTTGTATCGTTTGATGTATGGAAAAACGAATATTCATGTATGAAGGTGCAAAAACTTCGAAAACATAATTGTCCATCATGTAGTAAGGAAGCGCTCTATCCATATTTAAATAAAGAGAATACATCGAAAACTGCAGTTTTATGTGGGAGAAATACGGTTCAAATTAGACCGCCTTATAAAGAACAACTAGATTTTGAGCGATATAAAGAGCTATTACGTGATCGCGTAGCAGATTTAATGGTGAATCCATATTTATTGTCATTTTCAGTTGAAGGGAAGAGACTGGTTGCGTTTCAAGACGGCCGTGTTCTCGTACATGGAACGAAAGATATGGTAGAAGCAAAAACAATTTATCATCGTTATTTTGGATAGAAAAAGGGTGAGTGAGATGAAAGTGAATAAAGCATTAACAATTGCTGGATCTGATAGTGGCGGCAGTGCTGGGATTCAAGCAGATTTAAAAACATTTCAGGAGCTTGGTGTATATGGAATGACAGTGATTACTGCTATTACAGCTCAAAACACGCTCGGCGTGCAAGGGGTATATCCTGTTGCAACCGAAGGGATCCGAGAGCAATTAAATTCAATTGGTGCAGATTTAACACCAGATGCTGTTAAGCTTGGTATGCTATTTAGTAGTGAAATTATCAAAGTTGTTGCAGAAAATATTAAAAAGTTTGGCTGGAATAATATTGTACTAGATCCTGTGATGATTGCAAAAGGTGGAGCATCATTGTTACAACAGGAAGCTGTGCAAGCATTAAAGGAATATTTATTGCCCATTGCTACAGTTGTCACTCCGAATGTGCCGGAAGCAGAGGTATTAACAGAGATGGAAATTCACAACATTCAAGATAGTAAAGAAGCTGCAAAAGAATTGCATAGACTAGGAGCGAAATATGTTCTTATGAAAGGCGGGCATGCGGATTATCAAGGTAGCGAAGTGATTGATTTATTATTTGATGGTGAGCGGTTTATTGAATTTAAAAGCGAACGAATTGATTCTAAACAAACACATGGTAGCGGTTGTACATTTGCATCTGCTGTGACGGCAGGGCTTGCAAAAGGATATACAATGGAAGAAGCAGTATGGGAAGCGAAACAGTTTATTAGTATAGCAATTGAAGAGCAATTAAATATTGGAAGCGGTCATGGACCAACGAATCACTTTGCATATAAACGTCAAGAAACTCATGCATAAGCATTCGAAATTTGATGAGGAAGCCAGTTGTATAACTGGCTTTTTTTATTGTTTACTTTTTCCATATTTAGGAGTATTATATCAGCCAGAATCTATTTTTTGTAACGCTGAGTCCGGATAATGGAGCGGAGGAACCAAACCGTGCATAAGCACTAGGGGTGAATCTTTCATGGTGAAAGTAGGGCTACTCTCAAAGTCCGAATCCGACAGCTAACTTCGTAAGCGTGTTGAGAGGGGATGGTGCACGGATGGACACATCGCTTCACCGATCTGATTAGTGTAAAAGAATATTAAATTACTATATTGGAATTCTTTTATATTAAGGGGGATGAAATGCATGGATGAGGAAAAAGAATTAACACTCATTTGTGTAGGAGAAGAGGAAAAGGTAAATAGTTTGCGAGAATTAGTACCTTTTCAAAGTGATATGATTATTTTTACAGTAGATGAACATGTAGCAGATGAAGTACGAGCATGTGGATTTGAATCAACGTATTGCTGTGATAAGGAACTAAATATAACGAGCATTTGTAGCGGAATCAAAAAAGTAATCTTGCTAGGAGATGAACTTCCAACAGTTAGCTTTTTCACTGAACGGATTCGCTTTTTTTTTCAAGCGCCTATTACAGTTGTCACAAGAAATAAAAACTATCCAGTCAGGCTCTATCAAACAATTGGAGCTAAATTTGTAGTGTTTACGAACTGTGATAATATTTCTTTTTTATTTTTTGAATAGGGCGGAGGAAGCGAAGATGAAGGTGTTATTACTTGGAGATATAGCACATCGTTGGGCGGTATCAGTAGAGCGAGTTCAAGAATTGGCTGCGCTAGATCCTAGTTTTCCAAACCCATATATGATATTGCCATCAGAAGAGAGTTTGTATTTGGAAACGGATATTATCGAATATGAGCAGGTACGTGTAGAACTGTCACAAGTTTATATTCGAGGAAGAAGTTTACGTGCATTTTTGCGAAGAGGATAAATTTTGAAAGAAAAAGAGCGAATGATTAAGTGCAATAAGCTAAGCACTTATATGAATTCGCTCTTTTTCTTTCATATTTAAAAGATTATTTTCATGAAAAAGAAAGAAAAGACAAGGAAACAGGTGATAAAATATTAATATTAACCAATGTAAGCGTTTAAACAATTGAATTTTTTCTTATTTTAGGAAATACTCCTCTTTACAAGTTAAATATAGAGGAGTATATTTACATTCATAAATTGTTTATAAAAATTTCCAAAAACAACCTGATATCGCTGAGTCCAAGTATTTGGAGCGGGGGAACCAATTTTGTGCATTGTCACTTGGGGTGAATCTTTCATTAAGAAAGTAGGGCTACTCTTTAGGCCCGAATCCGACAGCTAACCTCGTAAGCGTTTGGAGAGGAGGTTTACTTTTGTGTTGTTCATTTTTGAACACTGAGTAGAGCCTCAGTGTTCTTTTTTTGATGGGTAAATGGTAAAATTTAACATTTTGAAATGGGGGATTGGAATGCTAGATGTAGTGATGATCGGAATCTTTGTTGTATTAGTAGCATCTATGATAGGGCTTGCAAGCTGGTCAGATAAAGTTGTGAAAGAAGGGAAGCAATCATGATGATTGCCTTATCAGTTATTGTCGCAGCGATTACTGTGTATTTAGTTTATGCGCTATTAAATCCGGAAAAGTTTTAATTAGGGGGAATCATTCATTATGATTTGGATTGCAGTTGTCATCACAATGCTATTATTTATTCTTGTAGCAAAGCCAACGGGGATTTATCTAGAAAAAGCTTTTCAAGGTAGTAGAAAACTAGATAAAGTATTTGGACCTTTTGAAAAGCTTATTTTCAAAGTTACGGGTGTTAAGCATTACAACCAAACTTGGAAACAGTATGCATTATCATTAGTTGCACTTAACGGTTTTATGATTGTTGTCGTATATTTCATTTTCAGGTTACAAGGTGTATTGCCGTTAAACCCAGCACATATTGAAGGCATGGAGCCAACGCTTGCTTTTAATACAGCAATCAGCTTTATGGCAGATACAAACTTGCAGCATTATAGCGGTGAAAATGGATTATCTTATTTATCACAATTAATCGGAATTACATTTTTAATGTTTGCTGCACCAGCAACAACATTAGCGCTTGTAATGGCTTTTATAAGAGGATTAGCAGGTAAGGAACTTGGCAATTTTTTCGTAGATTTTACAAGAGCTCTAACAAGGGTCTTTCTTCCAATTGCATTTGTGGCAGCGCTGATTTTTGTTGCGCTTGGTGTACCGCAAACTTTAGACGGAGCGGTTACAGCACACACGATTGAAGGCGTGAAACAAAATATTTTACGCGGGCCTGTAGCTTCATTTGTTTCCATTAAGGAACTTGGTAATAATGGTGGTGGATTCTTCGGGGCAAACTCCACACATCCATTTGAAAACCCAGGACAAATCAGTAACATTTTACAAATGATGCTCATGATGTTATTGCCAACAGCTTTACCATTTACGTATGGAAGAATGGTTGGAAATAAAAAACAAGGACGTATCCTTTTCGTTTCTTTATTTATGGTGTTTTTAATTGGATTTGGAACCATTGTTTCATCAGAATTACACGGAAATCCAGCATTAAATCAAATAGGTATAGAACATGTACAAGGAAGTACAGAAGGCAAAGAAGTACGATTTGGAACAGTTTTTTCTTCACTGTATGCGACTGTAACAACAGCAGCGGAAACAGGTGCAGTTAATACGATGCATGACACGTTAACACCAATTGGTGGATTGGTACCACTTGTAAATATGATGTTAAATACAGTATTTGGCGGCGTTGGGGCAGGTTTCGTTAATATCATTATGTACGCAATTATTGCTGTTTTTATATCTGGATTGATGGTTGGACGGACGCCAGAATTTCTAGGTAAGAAAATTGAAGGTAAGGAAATGAAATTAATTGCAGTAACGATATTATTTCATCCATTGCTTATTTTAGGATTTTCGGCTTTAGCACTTTCAACAAATCTAGGAACAGATGCAATTTCTCATTCAGGTTTCCACGGTTTAACGCAAGTTGTATATGAGTACACATCTTCTGCTGCGAATAACGGATCTGGTTTTGAAGGTTTAGCAGATAATACACCGTTTTGGAATATTACGACTGGTTTAGTTATGTTTTTAGGACGCTATTTCAGCTTAATTACAATGTTAGCTGTTGCAGCTTCATTGAAAGAGAAAACGATAGTACCGGAAACAGTCGGAACATTCCGAACAGATAATAGTTTATTTGGTGGAATTTTCATTGGGACAATTGTAATTGTCGGTGCATTAACATTCTTCCCAATGTTAGTATTAGGTCCAATTGCAGAATTTCTTACATTGAAGTAATGGAGGGTAAATGATGAGACCTGTAGTGGTAAAAGAAAAACAAGTGAATCAATCACGGGTACATGTTGTAGAAGATGAGGTTAGACAAGCGAAAACAATGGATCGTGATATTGTGAAACATGCGATGAAGCAATCTATTGCGAAATTGAATCCGAAAGTAATGGTAAAGAACCCTATTATGTTCGTTGTGGAAATTGGATTTATAATCACTTTGATTTTATCCTTTCTTCCGAATGGTTCTAGTAGTATACCAGGATGGTTTAATATAACAGTTTCTTTCATTCTATTATTTACAGTTTTATTTGCTAACTTTGCAGAAGCATTAGCAGAAGGACGTGGGAAAGCACAGGCTGATTCTCTAAAGCAATCGAAGAAAGATGTATTTGCAAACGTCGTAAAAGAAAATGGGAAAATCGTTCAAGTATCAGCGACTGAACTGAGAAAAGGTGACGTTGTAATTGTAAAACAAGGGGAAATGATCCCGAGTGATGGCGAGGTTATTAAAGGGTTAGCGTCAGTTGATGAATCTGCTATTACGGGGGAATCCGCTCCTGTTATTAAAGAAGCAGGTGGAGACTTTTGTTCAGTAACAGGCGGTACAATGGTTGTTAGTGATGAAATTACGATTTCAATTACAAGTAATCCAGGTGAGTCGTTTATAGATAAAATGATTTCGTTAGTAGAGGGGGCTGCTCGCCAAAAAACACCGAATGAGATAGCTCTGAATACAGTACTGACAAGTTTAACTCTTATTTTCTTAATTGTAGTTGTAACACTACCGATTTTTACAAATTATTTAGGGTTTAAGATTGATACAGCCGTACTTGTTGCACTACTTGTTTGTTTAATTCCAACAACAATTGGTGGTTTATTATCAGCTATTGGGATTGCCGGTATGGACCGAGTAACGAAATTTAACGTGTTAGCAATGTCAGGGAAAGCGGTAGAAGCTGCAGGAGATATTAACACAATTATTCTAGATAAGACAGGTACGATCACGTTTGGGAATCGGATGGCACATACATTACTCCCAGTAGGAAATGAAACGATCGAACAATTGGGAAAATGGGCTGCACTCGGATCGGTGTTAGATGAAACACCAGAAGGTCGCTCTGTAATTGAATATGTAAAATCAAAAGCTCTATCATACAACAGTGAGCTTGCAGAACAAGGTGAATTTGTTCCATTTAAAGCAGAAACAAGAATGAGTGGTGTGGACTTACCTGACGGGACAAAAGTAAGAAAAGGAGCAGTTAATGCAGTTATTGAGTGGGTGCAGGCACAAGGTGGTACGATTCCAAAAGATTTGAATCAAAAAGCAGATTTCATTTCAAAAGAAGGTGGAACGCCACTTGTAGTTGCAGTGGATAGTCGCATTTATGGATTGATCTATTTAAAAGATACTGTAAAACCCGGTATGCGTGAACGCTTTGAACAGCTTCGCCAAATGGGGATCAAAACAGTGATGTGTACAGGTGATAATCCATTAACAGCAGCAACAATTGCGAAAGAAGCAGGAGTAGATGAATTTGTTGCGGAATGTAAGCCAGAAGATAAAATTGCAGTTATTAAAGCAGAACAAGATAAAGGAAAACTTGTGGCAATGACAGGTGATGGTACGAATGACGCGCCAGCGCTAGCACAAGCTGATGTTGGATTAGCGATGAATAGTGGAACGACAGCTGCGAAAGAAGCGGCGAATATGATTGACCTAGATTCCAACCCAACAAAAATTATTGAGGTTGTAGGGATTGGGAAACAGCTATTAATGACGCGTGGTGCATTAACAACATTTAGTATCGCGAACGATATAGCAAAATATTTTGCGATTATCCCAGCGATGTTTACATTAGCAATTCCACAAATGGAAGCACTGAACATAATGAAATTAACTTCACCGCTTTCAGCCATTTTATCAGCATTAATCTTTAACGCAATTATCATTCCACTGCTCATTCCTTTGGCAATGAAGGGGATTGCGTATAAACCGATGAGTTCTAATGCATTACTTGGTCGCAATTTATTGATTTATGGGCTTGGGGGAGTAATTGTTCCTTTCATTGGGATTAAAGTAATTGATCTAATTGTAGGGCTGTTTATATAAGGAAGAGGGGAAAAGAAGATGGCTAAAAAACAAAGTATACTTTCACCAGTCATTCGTGTTACCTTTACATTTCTTGTTCTATGTGGGCTTTTATATCCGCTACTGGTAACTGGAATTGCACAAGCAGTGATGAAGGATAATGCAGATGGAAGTCTTATATATAATGAGAAAAATGAAGTGATTGGTTCAAAATTAATTGGTCAAAACTTTACAGACCCGCGTTATTTTCATGGGCGTGTCTCTAGTATAGAATATAAAGCAGAAGCATCAGGATCAAATAACTATGCACCATCTAATCCTGATTTAGTAAAACGTGTAGAAAAAAGTGTAGCGGATTGGAAAGAGAAAAATGGGGCTGTTCCAGTTACAGAAGTACCGATGGATTTAGTGACAAATTCAGGTTCTGGATTAGACCCTGATATTAGCCCAGAGGCAGCCTACGTACAGGTTGATCGTATTTCAAAATTAACGAATATTCCGAAAGAAAAGCTGAATCAATTAATTAAAGATCAAACAGAAGGTGCTGCACTAGGTTTATTTGGAGAGGATCGTGTAAACGTCTTGAAACTAAATTTGGAGTTACAGAAAATAATGAAATAGTACCGTTGCTACCTCAATCTAATCGATTGGGGTATTGCTGTTTACTAGGAAAGGTTGTGCGCGTAATGTATGCAGATGATTATAAACCAACATTTCAAAGACGAACGCCAGAGGAGTATTTAGCGTATATTCGAGAGCAAAATCGCGGGAAATTAAAGCTGTATGTAGGTGCTGCTCCAGGAGTAGGAAAAAGCTATAAAATGTTGTTTGATGCACAAGAGATGAAAAAAGAGGGGATTGATATTGTAATAGGTTTAATTGAAACACATGGAAGAAAAGAGACAGAAGAAGCAATTTCAGATTTAGAGAAAATCCCTTTAAAAGAAATGAGTTATAAAGGGAGGATATTTTATGAGCTTGATGTAGATAAGATTATAAAACGAGCACCCCAAGTTGTTGTTGTAGATGAATTGGCACATAGTAATATACCTGGATCAAAACATAAAAAGCGTTATATGGATGTAGAAGAGCTATTGGAGGCAGGAATATCAGTATTATCAGCCTTTAATATTCAACATTTAGAGAGTGTTCATGATATTGTGGAGCAGATAACGAATGTAAAAGTACGAGAGCGTATTCCTGATTTTATTTTACAAAAAGCAAATGAGATTCAACTTGTTGATGTGACCCCTGAAGTTTTGAGAAAACGATTGATAGATGGAAAGATATATAAAGAAGAAAAAATTCAGCAAAGCTTGCAAAATTTTTTTACAGTTAATAATTTAGGAGCTTTACGAGAGTTATCTCTTCGTGAAGTTGCAGACGATATGGACGATAAAATGAGTCAGTCGGTGACAGAGCCAATAGGTGTAAAAGAAAAAATCCTCGTTTGTGTGCAATATAGCTCAACAGCAGAGAAATTAATACGGCGTGGTTGGCGTATGGCAGATCGATTAAACGCTGAATTATATGTATTCAACGTTGAAAGAGAAAATATAGAATCCTTATCGGCAAGTAAAAAGCAAACAATTGATGAGTGGAAGTCGTTGACGAATCAATTTCATGCTACTTTCTTGTTAGAAGAAGCGAAAGGAAGAAAGCCTGCAGATGTCATTATTGAAGTAGCGAAACGATTGCAAGTCACACAAATTTTACTTGGCCAATCAGCAAGAACAAGATGGGAAGAAATTCGAAAAGGATCAATTGTCAATGAAATTATGAGGGAAACGAAGCATATTGATATTCATATTGTGGCTGATCAGAGAGGATAAAGTGTTTCTTTGAAATAAAGTTTGATAATGTATTACGCCCATTTACCCCCATTTTGCATCCCCATAATTAGGGAACTGAATAGGATAAAAGGTAAATGAAATCATGAAAGGAGCATGAATATGTACCATAAATCATGGTATCACTATCAATGGCAAAATCCAATGTATAGAAACTGGAGTAACAACAATTGGATTTATAATTGGAATCCTTATTACAGAAGCAACAGATTAACAGATTATGGACCAAAACCATTTGTAGTGAATATTGACCAAGCTACTAAGCAAAACAATACCTACCGCACCGCTTTATGGACAGGGAAAAATTTGCAAGTGACGCTGATGAGTATTAATGTTGGAGATGACATAGGTTTAGAGGTTCACCCGACAACTGATCAATTCATACGTATTGAAGAAGGACAGGGACTTGTTCAAATGGGTGATAGCAAAGATAAATTAGATTTTCAAGAAATGGCCTATGATGGTTATGCGATTATGATACCTGCTGGAACATGGCACAATGTAACCAATATGGGTAATATACCACTTAAAATTTACGCTATTTATGCGCCGCCAGAGCATCCATATGGTACAGTTCATGAAACAAAAGCAATTGCCATGTCTACTGAAGGACACCGCTATTACTAATTAATAATTCATCGATTGCAAATTACGAAAAGGAAAGTCTAGGTATGTATATATCTGAATTCAAAACCGATTTAGCCGAAATATTAAACGAAACGAATGTATTGTTTTTGAATAAAAAATATAGGATTAGATTAACGAGTGGGTATTCAACTCACAGGTGTTAATGCTCGATCAAACGTATCCTAAAACGGCCAAACTTTTCATAAAAAAACTTAAATTTACGGAAGAAGGATCCGTTTCGATCAATCTTTTTTCAAAACGGATTCTTCTTATATGCTTGAAAACATAAGTTTTTGGGGTGTTTTTTTATCAAGCTTTATTCCAAAACTACATAAAGCGAGATTCAAAGGTTAGTAAAGAATGTAGGAACACATTTAGAAAAGGTAGAGGAATAATTTTTTTCTTCCATTGAGCCTTCTGAATATGGATTTTGTAAAGACTCATATATAATAGAAAGAGATACTTAACGATGTGAATAGTTAAAGAGTATATGTATCAAGAGGAGAGGAAACAATGCTTGAAAATACGGGTTTAGTATTAGAAGGCGGCGGTATGCGCGGCGTATATACGGGTGGAATACTGGAATACTTTATGGAGCAGGATTTATATTTTCCATATGTTATTGGTGTTTCAGCAGGAGCGTGCCATGCGGCGTCGTATCTTTCAAGACAAAGAAATCGAAATAAAACAGTGAATATTGATTATGCAACACATCCGAGATATTTATCATACAAGAATCTATGGAAAAAACGTCAATTATTTGATATGGATTTCATTTTTCGTGAAATTCCAGAAAAGCATGTTCCATTTGATTTTGACACATATTTTAATAGTCCAGGACGTTTTCTTGTAGGAACGACAGATTGTGAAACTGGAGAGCCCGTTTACTTTGAAAAGGAAGGTACGAATGAAGAGGCATTGACGTTATTACAGGCTTCTAGCTCATTGCCATTTATCGCACCAGTTGTAAATTACCGTGGTAAACAATTATTGGATGGCGGAATTTCTGATCCAATTCCAGTTCGTAAAGCACAAAAAGATGGCTGTGAAAAATCAGTTGTTATTTTAACGAGAAATCATGGATATTCTAAGAAAAAATCAAAATTTGGATGGATTGCAGCAAAGGCTTATAAGAAATATCCTAATCTTGTCAATACGATGCTATTTCGTTATGAAGTATACAATGAGACACTTCATTATATTGAGAAAGAAGAGCTAGCTGGCAATCTATTTGTCATTCGTCCAGAAGTACCACTTCAAGTGGATCGAATGGAAAAAGACCAAAAAAAACTGCAAAATTTATATGAACAAGGATATAAAGATGCAGAGAGACAATTTGCTGATTTACAGGCGTTTTTACAAAGTTAATAGATGTGAAACCTCTTCAAGAGGTTTTTGTTTTTTGAAATAGATTGAATATAAAATCTATTACGGTTCAATATGTGGTATAATATTGATATATTATTTAAAGGAATGATCCATATGGACAATGTATATAAAGGACTTCGGTATACTGGATATTTGGCAATGATTATTTTTGGTGGAGTATTTCTATTACGCTTTATGATTCATGATGAAGTTTTATTAGATCAACTAATTGGTTTTAGCGCGGGACTGGTGATGTTTATTTCTTCGTTTTTGATTCAGAAGTATAGTAAAGAATTACAAATGAATAAGGAATATTAGAAAAAGCCTTGTTTCACAACTTTTGTGAAACAAGGCTTTTTTATTAATGTGGTATGAAAACCAACTGATAAGCAAACAAAATACCAAATACGTATACAAGCGGATGAACAGCACGGAATTGTCCTTTTGCCATTTTCATAAGTGGATATGAGATGAATCCAAGCGCGATACCTGTTGCGATACTTGATGTAAGTGGCATGCTTAAAATGACTAAAAATGCTGGGAAAGCTTCATCAAATGCATCCCAATCAATGTGACGAACTGCGCCCATCATTAAGCTACCAACAATAATTAATGATGGAGCTGTAATAGCGGAAACACCAGATACCGCACCAACAAGTGGTCCGAAGAATGCAGTTACTGCAAATAATACCGCAACAGTTAATGTTGTTAAGCCTGTACGACCACCAGCCGCAACACCAGCAGAAGATTCAATATAAGCGGTTGTTGGTGTTGTCCCGAACATAGAACCAATCGTTGCTGAAATAGAGTCGGAAAGAAGAGCACGTCCGGAATTTGGAAGCTTGCCATCTTTCATAAGGCCGCCTTGCTGTGCAACTCCAAGTAGTGTACCTGTTGTATCGAATAATGTTACAAGGAAGAGCGAGAAGACAACGCCGTATAATCCGTAGTGAATGACATCAGACACTGCTGTAATTGGATTAGAAACAATTACGCCTTCTGGTAAACCAGGCAGGGAGGTAACGCCGTTTGAAAACGTTAATTGTCCAGTAAAGTAAGCGATAATTCCTGTTAATAACATCCCGATAAATAATGCACCGTTCACGTTTAAAGACATCAGTACTAACGTAATCGCAAGTCCAGCTAATGCAAGTAAAACAGGCGGAGAATGAAGATCTCCAAGCCCAACTAGATTTGAAGGGTGTTTCGTAACAATCCCAGTTAGACGTAAGCCGATAAATGCGATAAATAAACCGACACCAGCTGTAATGGCATGCTTTAAGTTTTCAGGAATAGCTTCCATTAATTTTGTACGGAAAGAAGTTAATGATAGCAAAATTAAAATCATACCTGCTACGAATACAGCAGAGAAAGCAATTGCAAATGTCATACCTTCATGAGTTTTTACAACTGAGTAAGCAAAGTAAGCATTTAATCCCATCCCTGGTGCAACTGCAATTGGTAAATTTGCAAAGAATGCCATACATAATGTTCCGACAACAGCAGCAATAATTGTCGCTGTAAATGCTTGTTCAAATGGAACACCTGCATCACCAAGGATGACTGGGTTTACGACGATAATATATGCCATTGTTAAGAAGGTAATAATACCAGCCATAATTTCTGTTTTAATAGAAGTTTTATGTTTTGAAAGGTTAAACATATAAACATCCTTTCTGTTTACGAATGATTGTCACAACAGTTATATATAATATTCGTTTTTTAAGTGTAATGCAAGAGTTTCGTAAAAAAAGTTTATAACAATCCATATTTTATGTCTTAATTTCGAATGTTAATCAAACCAACACTTTTATGTTTCGGCTTTTCATGTATAAGTACTTTTCAGCATTGTGTACATCATAAGAAAGAGAAATGAAAAGGAGCTGAAATACGTATGTCTGAGCAGAAAAAGTTTTTAACGTTACCACCACAACATCAAAATAGGCAACCAGGAATTGAATCGATGATGAATCCTCTCCCAAAGTACGAAGACCCTAATTATCGTGGAAGTGCAAAGTTAAAAGGGAAAAATGTGCTTATTACAGGGGGAGACAGTGGAATTGGAAGGGCGGTATCGATTGCGTTTGCAAAAGAAGGGGCAAATATCGCTATTGCTTATTTAGATGAAACGGAAGATGCAAATGAGACAGAAAGAATTATTGAGGAGCAAGGAGTGAAATGCATATTGCTTCCAGGAGATTTAAGCGATGAACAACATTGTCAGCAAGTTGTAAAGGAAGCAGCCTCGAAACTGGATGGTCTGAATATTGTTGTGAATAATGTTGCGCAGCAATATCCACAGCAAAGTTTAGAATACATTACGGCGCAGCAACTTGAAAAAACATTTCGTATTAACATTTTTTCTTATTTTCACGTTACTAAAGCAGCACTTGCATATTTAAAGCAGGGAGATGTGATTATAAATACAGCTTCAATCGTTGCGTATGAAGGGAATGAACAGCTCATTGATTATTCGGCAACAAAAGGAGCGATTGTGGCTTTTACACGTTCACTTGCAAAATCTTTAGTTCAAAAAGGAATTCGTGTAAATGGTGTTGCCCCAGGCCCGATTTGGACACCGCTTATTCCAGCGAGTTTCGATAAGAAGAAGGTATCGGAATTTGGAAGTAATGTACCGATGAAAAGGCCAGGACAACCATATGAATTAGCCCCTGCTTATGTATACTTAGCTTCAGAGGACTCCACATATGTTACTGGGCAAATGATTCACATAAATGGTGGGGTGATTGTGAATGGATAAAAATAAGGGGGGAGAGCTTTATATTTTCATTCATAAGAATAGAACTCATAGTAAAAGCTAATTGTACCATCATATATTATGGGCAATTTTAAAGGGGATGCTTGGGGGGATATGAATGAAAAAAGTATGTTTTGTTGTAATACTCTTTTTCTGTCTACCAATCAGTACTTTTGCCAGTAGCGACCATTTAATACTTATTAATCTTACGACAAATCAATTATCTTTTTTTGAAAATGGAAACTATGTAAGAACGTTTCCTGTTACAACTGGAAGGCGTAATACACCAACTCCTGAAGGTACATTTTGTATCATTAATAAATATAAAAATAAAGAATATCATCGTAAAAATATTCCAGGTGGTGCGCCGAATAATCCGCTTGGAACAAGATGGCTCGGTTTAAACGAAAAAGAGTATGCAATTCATGGTACAAATCGAGAAGGGACGATTGGAGGAAGGGAATCAAATGGTTGCATTCGTATGCACGATCGAGATATACAATGGTTATACGATCGGGTATCGTTACAGACAAAAGTAATTATTTCTCGGTTTTACACATCTCCAGAATATGCAGCGCATAAGCTAGGATATCGTGTTATAAGTTGGAATGGACGTATAATAGAAGAAGAACAAATTGGAACATTAACACTTGTGGATCGTATGCATATATATTGGCAAGAACCAAACGGTCAATTTACGAAAGTAAAAACGGTATTGCCGAATGAACGATACGCCGTTTATTCTCGAGGGAAGAATGGAAACTATTATATAGGTAATAATTTGTATATTTTGGATGAAACAGGTGAAAAAGTTCGTTATGATCAAGTGCCTTATTCCATTTTAAGTAATATATATAAGCGAAAGTATAATGTACCGTAAAAGCTATCGTAAATAGACGATAGCTTATTTGTTATATCAATATAAAACCGGTTCGCTTTGGAGGATAGAGGGGGGAGAAGCGGTCAGTGCTTTTTTCGCCCCACCCCCTGCTGTGTTTAAAACAAATCGAGAAAATGAGTGGAATCTCTATTCGTTTTCATAGCCGCGATGTATGCGTTGGAAAATTAAAGAGGCTCTATTAGTTGATACAATCGCAACTATTATGTTCTTGTGAATATAATACAGTACAGATTGGGGGCGGGCGTGTTATGGGGAAAGGGAATAGCCAGTTTGCATTTAAAATCTTTTTATTGACGAATTGTTTATTTATTATTTATTTGTATGTATCATTTATGTTTGATTTTTACATTACTTTTATTGATTTAGTGCTTTTAATTGGTTTTATTTGGTCCTTTGTTGAAGCGAGAGAAGGGGAACCTGGAATATACCGCAGGATAACCATGTTTGGAAGCGTTTTTATATTAATTGTGTATATGATCTTGATGCATGATACTTGGAAATATGGATTTGCTATGATGTAGGGGCATATGATTCATCGTATGCTCCTACACCTAGAGATACATATTATGAAAGAAAAATCCCCACCTCAAAGGAGATGGAGATTTGCGTGTTAATATTTCGGTCTAAATGTTTGGCAGCATGTTTCAACGCTTGTTGACGCAGAGCTTTCAAGTGTTTCACCTGTTAAGGCCGAGTTTGTATAAGACTCATTTGATTGATTCGTGTTTTGATCATCAGGCTGGACAAAGATTGAATTCGCTTGACAAAAGTTCCCTTGTCCCCAAAATGAACAATTGGACACAGAACAGCGTACCTCTGGCATAAAATCCCCTCCTTATACATTAGTGTGGGATTTTACACAGCTTTCATGTATAGAAGGAGTTTCCTTTTCTTCTTATTTTTTGTTTTCTTTAAACCATTGTTCAAAAGCATCTTTTGGTTGCTCACCTTTAATACGATTTACTTCTTGTCCATCTTTAAAATGAATGATTGTTGGTGTTCCTTCAATTTTATAATCATCCCAAGCTTTTTCATCATTAAAAATATTAATTACTTTCATATCAATATTCATGTCTTTAGCCATTGGAACAACGATAGGTGAGACTTTCTCACAATAGTGACAACCTGTTTGATAGAAGTAAACGGTTTGTTCTTTTTTTTCTTCGTTATTTTTACGGATGTCTGAAGAAGTAGTTTTATTTGTGTAGTAATTTTTTTCTTGTTTTTCTTTACTGCCACTTTCCATTTGTGTGACAGCGGCAATAGCTGCAAATAAGACGATAATGATACCGCCGAAGATAAGCATTTTTTTCATAATTTCAGCCCCCTATTTGTTTTTGATTACAATAAAGCTGCAAATTGCAATCGTGATAAATCCGATAAGTGCTAAAAACGGGATTGTGACGAATCCAAACCAGTTTATGTATTCTCCCGTACAAGGTACACGTCCGCAAGCAGCTCCTGCCTCTGAGAATGCGGGAACTTTTTGAATCGCATAATGATAGAGCGAAATACAGGCACCGATACTTGCAATTGGTAAAGAATATGTAGCAATGTGGTAGTCTTTTTTTACAACTGCAATACCGAGCCATAAAACAAATGGATACATAAAGATGCGTTGATACCAACAAAGTACACAAGGCTCAAATTTCATGATCTCGGAAAAATATAGGCTTCCAAGTGTAGCGATAAACGAAGCTCCCCAAGCGGTAAACAAAGCATATTCTTGTTTTTTCTCACGTTTCATGTTTTTACCTCTCTTATAATAGTTACATACTAAATTATAGTATGAAGAGGACAAGAAAATAAAGAGAAAATATTTTTATCAAGGTAAGTTTTATAAGAAGAAAACTTGGGAATAAAAAAAACAAGGTGTATAAACCTTGTTTTTAAGGGCGATTTACGACTTTTGTGACATTAAAAAAGTTTTGAATAGCTTCTTTATTTGTTTCTTGATTTATTTTTAAGACGGAACCAGCATGTTTGGTAAGAGCCGATTCATATGCTTTATCAATGGGAATTCGCATTGTTTCCATTTTATCAATAGGCTTAGACAAAATACTATTTCCAAGTGTAAATAGCGCTCTTATATTTAAATTCGTTTCTATATATGGAGAGAGTTCGTGTGCCATTATCGGTAAATTTAGTACGCCATCTATAGAGTGAACGTTATCAGTAAGGGTTTGTTTCAATGCCTGGAGTACTTCTTGTTGTCGTTTCACACGGCCAAAGTCACTTTCAGTATCATGGCGAAAACGTGCGTATTTTAGTAAATCTTTCCCGTGAAGAGGTTGTAAACCTGGCTTTACATGCAGCCCCATATCATCGATTATGGTTTGTGTAACATTCACTTTAATTCCTTCAGGTGCAATGGTATCCACAATTTTAACAAATGCTTCAAAATCAATCGTAACGTAATGAGAAACATCGATTCCAAAATTATGTTTAATTGTTTTTCGTAATAATTCAGGGCCGCCATAGTAATAGGCAGCGTTGATTTTATTATATTTTTTATCATAAGAGGGAATTTCTACATAGCTATCTCGCATAATTGAAGCAAGCTTTGCTGTATTTTCTTTTTTATTGTACTGGGCAATCATAATGGTATCAGCACGGGCTTGTTTTTCACCTCGTGAATCACTGCCGATAATTAGGATATTCCATATGTCTTTTTCTTGTTTTGCGCTTTGAAATGATTGAGTGTTATTTGTTTTTTCACAGCCGATAAGCAGTATAAACATGTAGAGAAATAAGTACCAGGATTTATGCAAATGATCACGTCCATCCACTATTATTGATATATGTATTATGAGTAAGGATGTGGAAAATTATTCAAAAAACCGCTATTCTCGGGAAGGAGAATAGCGCTTCATTTACATTTGCACTTGATCTATTTCTTCTATATGTGATTTTTGTGAAGCATGGTCGATATATTGAAATAGAAGCTGAAGTTGTTTATCTACTTCGGATAGTTCTTTTCCATATTGGTAAGCATGTAAAAAATGCTCAATTCGTTTAGAAAATAGATGATCATCAGTTTGTACCATTAGAACAAGCAACTTGTCCCAATTACAACAATACGTGTAATAGAGAGCTTTATCATAGTCGTTATATGTGTGCATTGTGTACCCTCCTTACTGAGGAGTTATATATAGTGTATGACAAGAAGAAGGAAATACACTTGAAAGAATTTGCTATGGAAAATGTTGAGTGAAAAATAAAAAACGAGGAATTTCCTCGTTTTTACGATTTTGGCATTGGAGTAGGTGTTGGCTTTGCGTAGCCTTCTTTATATTTATTATCAATGTATTTTCGAATTTCAAGAGTGGATTTTCCTTTTTTCTTCATAGATGCAGATTCGGTTGCAATTTCTAAACAGTTTACACAGGTCGTTGCGTGAGAATCCCAAACAACTTCTCCATTTTTCTTAATTTCACGAATAAAACAGTTTTTGTTGTTTTTATGCCCCACACTTTCTCCGCATCCACAGTAACAAGGAATCCAGTTTAATAATTCGGCATTTTTCCCTGCAACTGCATAGATCTCTTTCATTTGTGGATCTAGTTTGTCCAAAAATGTTGGTAGTGTGTCAATTCCTTTTGTCGTTTCTTGGATGTCACCTTGCTGAGTATGAGAAGCGTGTTCTTCGCTGTGTTCGGAAGATTCTTTGTGCTCGGAGGATTCTTTCTTTTCGGCTGCACCGCATCCAGAAAGTACAAGACTGCTTATTACGAGTAAAGAGAATAGATATTTTTTCATCTGCATTTCTCCTTTGTTTTCGTGATAGTGAAATTGTACCAAATATTCTGGTGATTTCCTATGTAGAAGTTTTGTTTTGTTTATTTTTCAATCGCCAGCGAATAGAGTGCCATAGAAACAGGAGAGGGATATAAACATATAAAATGTACATACCTGTTTGGGATACAAGCATATTTAATGTGTCGATACTTTCTCGATTTGTAAAAAATAAGGAAGCGATGTATACGACAAAAATAAAAAAAGGTAGTGTGATTTTAAATGGGATACGGAATGAACGCTTCATCGACTGACAAGAGGACCATACTGTTAAACAGAGATTTGGTAAAATGATAATAAACCATACAAAAATAATAATATATTCAAACCGCTGAATAAAGGGAACTTTAATAATTTTTAACATCGTTAACGTAGGCCAAATTGTATGTTTCAATAGTCCTTCACTATAGTACATAAAAGAGATAAGCGCTAAAACTACATAAAGAATGGTTGTAAAAGCAGCACCACCATGTGCCCACCTCTTTAAAGATTTTCCTTTTTCAATCAGTGGATAAAAGAAAAGTAGCGCTTCAAATCCTAGAAATTCTAATGTAGAGTCTTTCGCAGATTTTACAATATCTAAAGGTGAATGAGTGAAAATGGGCAGAATATTACGAACATGTGCATATTCCATTGGGAAAATTAAAAAGAACATTACGAATATAGGTAGTACAACTCCCCAAAAACACATTCCTGTTACAGAACGGAACCCACCTTTTATAATATAGTAAGTGACTAATAAAAATATTAAAGTTAGTTGCCATAATTTAATGGTTGGGAATACCCAAACTTGAATTACTTCGATATATGTACGAAGGACGGTGAGACAAAATAATAAAAAATAAATTGTAAAAAGCAAAGAAAATAAGGAGCCGATCCATTTTCCAAAGCATGTTGTATGAATATTGATTAGGTCGTTATCTTTTTCCAACATTTTTAACATACAAAATAATACAAAGTGAGTTGTAATTCCCGCAAGAATAAGGGAAATCCAAGCGTCATAACCGGCATTTTTTACAATAATGCGTTGATAGCCTAAAATTCCGACTCCGACTTGAAGAGAGTGAATTAAAAAAAACATCAAGTAAGGGGAGACAGTTAGTTCTTTACTATTCGTACCCACCTTATCACCTCACTATTCTCCGATACCAGATTGTACAACGTTAACATCGACGTCAATATTAATATCTATAGATGGATACATTGCTTGAATTTGTTGTATGCTCCATTTTCTTGATCGACTTCTAATTTGGTCGCGTATCCCTAAAGGATCTATTTTTTTATGCTGGAATTGTTGAATCAATTTTTGAGACTGATTTTTAATCTTTTGTTCTACTTGATTTTTGACATATTTTATATTCCCCTTTGTTGTTAAATCAATCCAACTAGGGGCATTTTTTATTAATCCATTTAATTTTAAACGGATTGTTACTTTAGGAATATTACCTGTTTGATCAACGTGATAGACGCTTTTTCCTGATAAATTTTGTGTTACGACAAGACCTTCATGATTATCTTTTTTTATTTGTGCTTCATAACGACCATTTTTAGTCGGATTCAGGAGCAACTTTACTAAAAAAGAGTCTTGTTTATCGGTATACATCACTACTTTGTCTCCTTTTAAAAAAGCAAGACCTTTTACGGAAACCGCGTGATCATCAGCGATTTGAATGTAAGGAAGAAATGGATCGCATACAGATGAATAATAATCATATAAAAAAATATTCAAAGCTGTCCGAGGGATATTTTCATTCCGTATATTTTGTTCAAGTAAGTCAACTAGATACAATGAACCGTTTGGTGCGACATATTTTAGAAGTTCTTCGACTGAACCATCTACAAGTGCTAATTGTACATCTCGCCCAATATTAGGATCACGTTGTAAATTACTGATGATTTCACCAATTCCATATGAACCAATAGGCTTTCCAAATAATATGACACGCATTTGTCCTAAAACAACATTGTGAGGTGATTTTGCATCTAAATGAGAAGCAATCGTTTCAAGGGATCTTGCAGTGGTTGACTGAGTTTTGGGTTTTGTTTTTACGCCAAGCGTGTAGTCAGGATATAAGATAGTACCTTGAATTTTTTTATCTTTTGCTATATCGAATCCAGCTACGTGAATGATTCTTTGCGTATCTACTATGGATGTTTGCGTGCAACCAAATTGGGAGCATAAACCAACAATTACTAATAAAAATAGAACGTTTCTCATGTTTCCTCACCATCACGTTTTTGTTTTGCTTTGTTTGGGTTATAGCGCCAATTTGCTTTTGGTCGCAGAAAAGAAGGGCGCTGGGCCGTCTGACTAAATGGCCAGCGAATGAAACCTTCCGCTGAACCGAAACCACGATATGGATATAAAGGTAATAAATAAGGTGATCCAAGTGATTTTAAATGTAGTAGATGTACCAATATAAAAACAAATCCCACAATAAGACCAAGTCCTCCGAAGGCACCCGCTAAAAGGATGAGTGGGAATCGGAGTAAACGAATGGTAGTAGACATTTTTACAGTTGGTGTCGTGAAAGAAGCAAGTGCAGATAAAGCCACAGCGATTAATAGGATTGTACTTGTTAAAGCTGCCTCAACAGAAGCTTGTCCGATTACAATTCCACCAACAATACCGATTGTTTGCCCAACTTTTGTAGGTAAGCGAGCGCCAGCTTCGCGCAATAATTCAATTGTAATTTCTAAAAAAAGTGCTTCTAGGATTGGAGGAAAGGGTACATTTGCTCTAGAAAAAATAATGGGTCCAAGCAAATCTGCTGGAATCATCTGATAATGAAATGTTAATACAGCTGTATAGATTGCTGAGGAAAATAGAGAAAATATAGCCCCAAAAAAGCGAATCAACCTAAAGAATGTGCCGATCGTCCATGGCAAATAGTAATCCTCTGGTGAAATGAAAAAATCTAATAGTGTTGTCGGTCCAGCTAATGCATAGGGAGAACCATCTGTTAAAATTAATACTTCACCATTGATTAAAGCAAATACAGCTCGATCAACTCTCTCTGTTGGTAAGAGTAGTGGAAAAGGTGAATTGCTATTATCGCTAATAAATTGTTCAATCATTGTTGCGTCGAAGGGGACGTCGAAATCAATATCCTTTAGACGTTGTGTAGCAGTATTAATAAATTGTTCGTTTGTGATTCCTTCTATATAGGCCACTACAATTGTTGTTTTGGATATGGATCCTACAACAACTTCTTTAAAAACTAGTTGCTCTGTTACAATAACACGACGTAATAAATGTAGGTTCGTGTCAATATTCTCCACGAAACCAACTTTTGGACCAATTACGCTATATTCATTTTCTGTATCATTATATAAACGCTTACCAAGAACAGTACTTTCTGCTCGAACTAGAGCATATTGTACTGTTTGTGATATATTTTGTAGTTTAACGAGTACATATCCATCCAATAGCTTTTCACGAATATCGTCAATGGAAGGCGAGATAACAATGTCTTCAATGGGGACGATGTTAGTTAAGTCAGTGATACCTTGAATCTGTTCTAATTGGTCTTTGATAGGTGTTAAAATAAATTGTTTAATTATGACTGCTTCTACGACAGATTTATAATAAAAAAGGCATAGTGTATCGTTTTCTGTAATGTTGTAAGAAACAAAATCAGTAGATTCCTTCATCGTATGAATAAATTCTGGAATGGTACAGCTCGTTTTTTTGTTTTTAGCTATAGGATTTTTTCTTGGTAAGCCAAACATGTTTTTCACTCCTTTCCCTTATATGGAATGCTCTTATTAGTTTTTGGGGAAGACAAAATTTTATGCAGGAAACATAAAAAAGCTGTCCAAAAGTTAGACACTGTGTATCTTTTGAACAGCTTTTTGATATTTGTTTATAAAAGTTAAAGGATAATTTTTATTTTGGAACAGGGGTATAAGTGATTCCTCATATTTCTTGAGAAAGTGCAAGCAGTTGCTCGCGGCCTTTAGAAATATGAGGGTGAAATTGGATTGTTGCATTTTCACGTGTTCTTTTCACATCTTGAATCGCGTGCTGTAATAAGGAATCAAGATGTGAATGAGATGGTTGTAGTTCTTTTGCAATGGCAGTTCCAGCAACAGTTCCTTGTGCCATCGCAACTTTCGCGCTTTCAATTCCTGTAATATTACCAGCAACATATAAGCCAGGAAGCTGTGTAGCCATTTTC
Source organism: Bacillus sp. 166amftsu (assembly GCF_900107445.1). Classification (NCBI taxonomy): domain Bacteria; kingdom Bacillati; phylum Bacillota; class Bacilli; order Caryophanales; family Bacillaceae; genus Bacillus; species Bacillus sp. 166amftsu. The sequence continues at coordinate 33,143 of NZ_FNQA01000020.1, forward strand.
TCATTATGAAGTGGAACATGCCCGCCAAGTTCTTCAATGTAATGAAACGGACATCCAGCGACAGCTGCTAATTCTGCTAGTGGATAGAGACCGCCAGCAATACAGACAAAATCAACAGCATGTATTTCTTCTGTTCCAGGAATAATCTCCCCATCTGGCGTGATAGTAGCAATTTTCACAGCTTCTACTTGTTTATCACCAATGATTTCAATAGCAGCCTTTCGCAAATGAAGCGGTGTGTTCCAAATTTTCATTCCACGCTTTGGATAAAATTGAATGGCTAATTTCCGCATCGCAGGATGTTTCATAAAACGGCTCCCAATTTTTAATAAAGGCGAGGGAGCGATATGAGCAACATGAAGTAGAGAGTTCAAAACGTGAAGCGGCTGTGCGCTTTGTTTTGTTACTGTATGCTTAGGTGGTAAAACGACGCTGTCAATTTCTAGCCCAGCAAGCTGTAATTCATGCATAATTGCAAATGATAATATATTTGCTCCAATAATCATTCCTTTATTACCGACTTTGACGCGATGTACATTCGTCATAACTTGTGCAGCTCCAATGGACATAACACCAGGCAAGGTCCAGCCGGGAAGCGGCGTTGGGAACTCAGCTGCTCCTGTTGCAAGAAGAACATGCTTTGTTTGGAAGGTACCGATATTCGTATGAACAGCCCATTCATTTCCGTTTTGTTCTAAATCATGTACGGTTACACCACATTCAATAGGGAGTGCTAAATCCTGCAACTGTTTTTGTAATTTCTTTGTTTCTTCTATACCATTCCACCATGTTCCGTTTGGTTCTTGATGAAGTTGGCCAAGAAGGCGACCACCAGGTTTTATAAATTCGTCAAAAACTCTAACAGATAATCCATATGTTTTGCAGGCGATGGCTGCACATAATCCCGCAGGACCAGCGCCGATAATGATGACATCAATCATTTGTGATCCTCCTTTTTTAAAGGAGTAGGTTGTTGCAAGCCGCTTTGTACAACCATTTGATCTTCAACTACAGTCATGCAGGCACGCACATTTTGCTTGCCATTTATTGTGACGCGGCACTCAAAGCAATGGCCAATATTACAATAAATAGAGCGCGGTGCTCCTGTTTCTTCATGAACACGAAACGTTCGAATGTTATTAGCGAATAGGGAAGCAGCGACTGTTTCGCCAGCTATTCCTTCGCACTTCGTTCCGTTAAATGTAAAAGAGACGGTTTTGCTGTCTGATAAGTTACCGAGAATTGGGTGGTAAATGATACGATTACTCATGATCTATCACCTAACAAGTCAAAGGTAACGGGACGAACTGGTGGTTGATGCTTTAATGGCTGACGGTTTTGCTCCTGTGATGATATAAAACTCTCTAGTGCACATCTGCATGTTCGGCCCCCACAAAATCCCATGCCTGCTCGGGTACGTAGCTTCAATTCTCGTGTAGAACAGTTGTATGTGTTCGCTGTATGAAGTAGCTCTTTGTATGTTACTTCTTCACAGCGACAAATGACAAAATCGTTTGCAATGTTCATGACAAAGCCCCCTTGTTAGATTGGTTGTTTGCTAATTTATATGCAAAATACATGCCAATCTATATATCCATTTTGATTTGCAGGCATATAAGTCGCTGCTATACAAATAAAATGGGCTCTTCACTTATTTCTACTTGGCATGGGGCAGGAAGAGGGACTGACCGCTTCTGTGCATGGCGGGTGCTCTCTTCTCACCCAAAAGGAAAGGTGCTATATTGTTTTTCAATTTGTATTTATAGAGAGAAGGATTAAAACGGGATATGTAATTTTTTCATGCGATTATATAAGGTAGCTCGTGTAATTCCAAGACGTTTCGCACATGCGAGTTTATTGCCACTTTCTAATTCCAGTGCATGCTGAATGATATTCCGTTCATATTTGTTTAAAGAGTCATCAAGTAATTCGCCTTCCGTTATATTTATTCTAAGAGGGGCAGGTGGTTGTTCTTGTTGTATTTTTGGAGAGAAGGGAAGGTCTTCTCGTTTTATGATCCCATCTGTCGCAAACACAACGAGACGTTCAATGGCATTGCGTAGTTCGCGAATGTTTCCAGGCCATTTATGTTCTAGCAATTCATACATAACATCTTGCGGTATACTTTGAATTGGACGATTATATTGAATAGAAAATTCATATAAGAAAGAATGAATTAGCTCCACAATATCTTCTTTTCGTTCGCGAAGTGGGGGTATATCAACGCTTACCACATTTAAACGATAAAATAAATCTTCCCGAAATTTTCCTTTCGCAATTTGTTCTTTTAAGTTTCGATTCGTAGCAGCAATAATATTAAAATCGGCATGCAATTCTTTTACCCCACCTACGCGGTAAAACGTTTTATCCTGCAAAACACGAAGCAGTTTTACTTGCATTTCCATCGGCATTTCACCAATTTCATCTAAAAACAATGTTCCGCCTTTTGCTAACTCAATTTTTCCTTTTTTTCCTTTCTGATCAGCTCCGGAAAAAGCTCCTTTTTCATAGCCAAAAAGTTCACTTTCAAATAATGACTCAGGAATCGCGCCGCAGTTAATAGATACAAATGGTGCTTGGTCACTTTCACGTGCTTCATGAATTGCTTTTGCGAATAACTCTTTCCCAACGCCGCTTTCCCCTAAAATGAGAACAGTTGATTTTGTTGTACATACCTTTTTCGTAATTTCAATTGTTTGTTGCAGTGCGGAGCTGCTTCCTTTAATAGCATGAAAAGGATCAACTGGCGGTGTTAATTTAGCAACTTGTTTTTCTAATTGATGCATTTTTGTAGAAACGGAGAAAAGCTCTTGATTAAGTCGAACTTGGCTCGTAATGTCTGTTTCGGATACAACAGCTCCAATAATTTCATTACGCAAGTAAATGGGATTAGAGTTAATCAGTACAATTAAATCTTCTCTTGGTTGATGTTGGTGTTTATGTAGTGATCGACCTTCTTGTAGAGTTTTTAATATTTCTAGCATATCTTCATGAAAAAATGATGTGATGGGTTTTCCTAAAATGTCTTGTCGTCTTACAGAAAAGATCGCTTCTGCCCCGTTTGTCCATACATTGACGTTCTCGTTCTCGTCAATGACAGTGACGGATGCATCTGTTGTTTTGATAACAGTTTCGAAATAAGCTTGTAAATATTCATAAGAATGAAAGATTGTTTCAGCTAGCATAACAGCTGTAATAAAACCAATTGGTTTATGGGAAGCATTCGTAAAAACAACGGCATGATAGTCTTTAAGTTTCTTTAATATATGTGAAATAGAAGGATAGTAGGAAGTTGTATAACAAGGTTGATATGTACCACAAGCAGTAAGCATGTATAGATCATTGTTTCTTTTGACTAGAACGGTTGTATCTTCATGATTTGTATGATTACTTTGTTGTAACTTTTCTAATGATGAAAAGAAGAGAAAATCTTTATTCATAAGTTGGTCTATAGAAGAGAGCTCGATTGTCATGCTAATGCCTCCTTATTGGATTGACTGTAAGTTTTTTATACACTATTTCATTATTTTTACACATTTTTAAAGGAAATGTAAAATGTTTTGTCGGAAAAGTTCAATAATTTCATGTTGGCTATGTGGTAATAATGAGCATCTCGTTTCTCAGTATGGTAAAGATAAAGGGTGGGATGAGAGAAAAAATCCTTGGGAATTACAGTTGCACGTTAAGTTGGCATTTTAATTGCAAGTAAAAGAAAATGTGAACATGAAAAAGTGATAATCTAGCAAAAAAAATTTGTTAGAAGCTTATCTCGATATTCGGTAGTAGTAAGAGATTATTTCAAAATTTAGAGAGAAGCGTGAGCCATCAGTTCCACTTTATAAATAGAAAAGAGGGAGTTTATGATAAAGCATTGTGATGTTCTTATCATTGGCGGAGGTATTATTGGGAGTGCAATTGCTTATTACGTTTCAAAATGCGGGAGAGAAGTAACGTTATTAGAAAGAGGAGAATTAGCGAGCGGTACATCATCGAGATGTGATGGAAACATTTTGGCAATTGATAAAGATCCCGGGTTTGATAGCCAAATGTCTCTTGAAAGTCAAAAGCTTGTTGATCAACTAGCGAAAGAATTACGTCACTCTTTTGAATACCGAGCACCAGGCAGCATTCTCGTATGTGAAAGTGAAGAAGAGATGATCGCTGCGGAAAAATGGGTAAAGCGGCAAAAAGATGCGGGTTTACCATTTCGGATGTTAGACAGACAAGATATTCGGCAGGAGTCACCGTATTTTGCAGATGATTTACTGGGTGGATTAGAATGCGCAACAGATTCGACTGTTAATCCATATTTATTATCATTTTCTTTGCTTGATGAAGCGAAAAAGCAAGGAACAGATGTGTATCTTCATACAGAAGTAACCAGTATTCAAAAAGATATAATGGGTGCGTTTATTGTTGAAACAAATAAGGGGACATTTACAGCGAATAAAGTCGTAAATGCAGCAGGAGTATGGTCACCTGTTATTGGCGAGATGTTGGATGTGAAAATTCCAATTCAGCCGAGAAAAGGTCATATTATTGTTGCTTCAAGACAAGAGCCAGTGGGAACGAGAAAAGTAATGGAGTTTGGCTATTTAATTAGTAAGTTTGGCGGCACACGTCATGTGGATGAGGAAACAGAAAAATATGGAGTTGCTCTCGTATTTGAACCGACAGAAAGTCAAAATTTCTTAATTGGAAGTAGCAGGCAGTTCGTTGGTTTTCAAACGAAGGTGGATACAAGCGTTATAAAGTGTATTGCAAACCGAGCGATTCGTTTTTATCCGAAGATGGCTGATATGTTACTTATTCGAACATATGCAGGTTTGCGTCCGTGGACGGCAGATCATTTGCCAATCATTTCTCATGTCGAAGAAGTACCAGGATTTTATATTGCCGCCGGTCATGAAGGTGATGGGATTAGTTTGGCGGCCATTACAGGAAAGCTTATTGCAGAAATGATTGAGGGACAAGAGACAACCGTACCGATTGAATCACTAAGCCACAATCGATTTCAAGAAAGGATGGAACGAGTGTGAACGTAAAAAAAGTGTTTACGACAGTTGATACGCATACGGGAGGGAATCCAACAAGGACAGTCATAAATGGCCTTCCAAAGCTAGAAGGGAATACAATGTCAGAAAAGATGTTATTTATGAAAGAAAAGTATGATTGGATTCGTACATTTCTTATGTTTGAACCACGCGGTCATGATGTAATGTCTGGTGCTTTATTAACAGAACCGTGTGACCCAGAAGCTGATGTTGGTGTTATTTATATAGAAACAGGCGGGTACTTACCAATGTGTGGTCACGATACAATTGGCGTTTGTACCGCTTTAATTGAAACCGGTATGGTTGAGGTGGAAGAACCGTATACCTATATTAAATTAGATACACCAGCAGGACTTGTCGCAACAAAAGTGTATGTGGAAAATGGGAAGGCAAAAGAAGTAACATTTTGTAACGTGCCTGCTTTTTTATTAAAGTCTGTAGAAGTACATATCGAAAATATAGGGAATGTACAATGTGATATTGCCTACGGTGGTAATTTTTATGCGATTACAGATGCGAGAAAACTAGGGGTGCAGTTAACGCCAGATAACTCTGCGCAAATTATAGAAACAGCTATTCGGATTCGCGATGCCATTAATGCAGCGGTACCCATTTCACATCCGGAATTTTCTTTTATCGAAGGAGTGACGCACGTTGAATTTTTCTGTGATCCAACGGACGAACATGCGGATGTGAAAAATACAGTGATTGTACCACCGGGAGGGATTGATCGTTCGCCATGTGGTACGGGAACATCAGCCAAACTGGCTACATTGTATGCCTACCGTGAAATTGATCTGGAGGAATTATTTGTACACGAAAGTATTGTCGGTTCGCTATTTAAAGGGAAAATTGTTAGAACAACAAATATAGGGGACATAGAAGCTGTGATTACAGAAATTACTGGATCAGCATGGATTATGGGAATGCACCAGTTTTTATATCATGAGGAAGATATTCTGAAAGATGGATTTATTCTCATTCCACCAATGGAAGGGCATTGATTCTGAGTTAGAGTAGTTATGTTTATATGAGTTAAATAACAAGAGAGATGGAAGACGTTTTTATAAATTGGTAAGGGGAGATTGTATGAAGTTCGTAAAAGCAATTACAACAGTTGATGCACATATAGCTGGAGAGCCACTGCGCCTAATTATGAACGGCGTACCTCTATTAAAGGGACATACTTTACAAGAGAAACAAAAAGAACTAGTTGAAAACTATCAAGCATTTCGAAGAATTATCATGCAAGAACCACGTGGTCATGCAGCAATGAACGGTTGTATGATTGTACCACCTTGTTCAGAAAAAGCAGATTTTGCGGCGTTGTTTATGGATGCAAATGAATTTATTTCTAGTACAGAAGAGTTTGTGATGATAGCTGCTGCTGTTATGGTTGAAATGGGAAATGTGCAAATGAAAAATGATGTAGTAGCGGTGGAAACAATCGATAGAATTTTTCCTGTAAAAATCTGTATAGAAGATGGAGAGATACACTCTGTTTCATTACAGAAAGATTGTCACTACGAACTTCAATATAATGCCTCTCAGTCGGCCATTTCATTTGGACCAAATGAATCTTATGTGATCAGTCATACAAAGCATTTAGGCGTTAAATTAGACATGGATGAATTCATAGAATTAAAGAGCTGGGCACATACGACAAGAACCTCATTATCGTCCGAATGTAGTAGTATTTTAATAGATGCCAAGCAGATTGAGGAGAAACGATTCAAAACGATGGTGCAGAAGAAGAATGGACTTGTAAGCCGTTCTCCATATGTTAGGGCAACATGTGCATGTTTGGCACTTTTTAGAGAGGAAGGTATGTTACAAGAAGGAGAAAGTGTCCAGCATGAAAATATTACAGGCGGAACATATGAAGCAAAACTGATGAAATACACACAAAATGAAATGACGGTACAAATTACAGGGAGGGTCTTTATTACGGGAATGCATCAATTTTTATTAGACCCATCTGATCCGCTAGCGGACGGCTTTATTATTGTAGGTTCATAAAGAAAAGGAAGAGTTGTCTCTTCCTTTTCTTTATGTTTAGTTTGTCTTTTTTTCTTTTACAGACTGCATTAATTTCATCATTTCGGCTCTTACATCTTCTTTCTTCACATTTAATTTTTCGGCGATTTGTTTGACATGCATACCATCTTTTTTCATTTTTAATACATCATTAAACGGCGTATTACTTTTTTGTGCAATGATGGTTAAAACTGCGAGATGATGCAGGTGAATATGGTTATCTTCCATTATTTTCTTCATTTGTTCTGGTGTTGATTTTTGCATTTCAGCTACTTTTTGCAATAAAGCTTCTTTCATTTCTTTACTCATATGATGTTTATGCATTTTCTTTGGATCCACACCGAAATGTTTCGCCGTTTCTTTCCAAGATTTAGTTTGTTTATAGTACGATAAAACATCATTGATATCTTTTTTACTTATTTTCGCAATGTGTGCAGCCTTCCAAATTTCATGTTTTTTATAACCTAGTTTTTCTAAAGATTGTATTTGTTCATCTGAGATTAGTTTGTGATGATGCGCCGTGAATTCTTTTTGTGAGGCCGCAGAAGCAGGGAAGACTGCCATTCCACATAAAAGTCCTGTTGCTAAAATGCTTGCTATTAATTTTCTGTACATACCATTGATTCCTCCTAATTGAATAAAATGGAAAACTGTATCTATAGAGTTTCCCGAAGTTGTGGAGAAGTTGTGAAGAACTTGTGAACATTGCAAGTTTTTTTCGCGATGTAATAAAAAAAATTTTTGTTAGTTTCACAACACAAAACATTGATTAATGGTAGAAAACTGCGTTATAATCGAAATTGAAAATCAATATCAATTATAAGGTGTATACATATAGATGAAAATAAGGGAGAGAAACATATGATCACATATACTTCCATTGCAAATATCATTAAAGAAAGACGATCCATTCGTACATTTACAGATAAAGCAGTAGAAAAAGAATTGTTAATTGAATTATTAAATGACGCAACGTGGGCACCAAACCATCAGCATCGTGAGCCATGGAAATGTAAATTATTTATTGGAGAAGGTCGTAAAACATTAGTAGATGCTGTATTACATTCTTTCACAGAAGAAGAACGAGCAAAAAGAGGTAAAATTTTATCCGATCGTTTTCTAAGTACACCAGCTCAAATCGTTGTATATATGGATGAAGATCCACGTCAAGTGCAACGTGATGAAGACTACGCGGCAGTGTGTGCATTTATGCAGAACTTCCAGTTATTAGCTTGGGAACGTGGACTAGGTTGTGTTTGGAAATCAGGTGGATTGAATTATAATCCTTTATTTATAGAAGGAATTGGATTAACAAAAGGACAACGTATTGTTGGAATCCTTCATATTGGTTATTTCGATAAGAAACCAGAAGGAAAAGAGCGTACGCCGATTACGAAGAAGATGGAAGTTATTGAAGGGTAATAGCTGAAGATGAGAAGCTGGATGCAAATGATTTAAAGTTTGTGTTCAGCTTTTTTGTTTTTTGGAGTTTTTTATATCTTAGTAATCTTATGATGAAGATTACTGATAAAAGAGAATAACAGAGTATCTATTTTTCATCATTTCTCATGAAAGCTTGTTTCCTCTCATACACTGTCTTAAGGGAAAGTGTAAGGAGGGAAAATAATGAGAGCTAGTGATGATAAAGCACTACAATATGCAATTGCCGAAATTACTGAAATTGCAACTGGGTTTGGACTGGATTTTTATCCGATGCGCTATGAAGTATGTCCAGCAGAAATTATTTATACATTTGGTGCATATGGAATGCCGACTCGGTTTTCACATTGGAGTTTTGGAAAACAGTTCTTCAAAATGAAGCTGCATTACGATTTGGGACTTAGTAAAATATATGAACTTGTCATCAACTCTGACCCATGTTATGCATTTTTACTTGATACCAATTCATTGATTCAAAATAAATTGATTGTAGCACACGTATTAGCACACTGTGATTTCTTTAAAAATAATATTCGTTTCTCAAACACGAAGCGTGATATGGTTGAAAGCATGGCAGCGACAGCAGAACGAGTTAAAGCGTATGAACATAAATATGGAAAAGCAGAAGTAGAAGAATTTTTAGATGCTGTTTTGGCTATTCAAGAACATATTGATCCATCGCTTATGCGGCCGAAGCTTGCTTGGAGTATTGATGATTTAGAAGAGGAAGAAGAAAAGAAACGAGTATCTCAGTACGATGACTTGTGGGATTTAGATGATAGAAATAAAAAAAGAGAACGTTCGAATATACGGAAGAAAAAGAAAATCCCGCCGCAACCAGAGAAAGATCTACTTCTATTTATTGAGCAATATAGTAGAGAACTAGATGAGTGGCAACGCGATATTTTAACGATGATGCGAGAAGAAATGTTATATTTCTGGCCGCAATTAGAAACGAAAATCATGAACGAAGGCTGGGCTTCGTACTGGCATCAACGCATCCTTCGTGAAATGGACTTAACATCCGATGAAGCAATCGAATTTGCGAAGTTAAATGCAGGAGTCGTTCAGCCGTCCAAAACAAGTATTAATCCATATTACCTCGGTATAAAGGTGTTTGAAGATATTGAAGAACGTTATAATAACCCAACTGAAGAGATGAAAAGGCGCGGTGTGAAGCCAGGATCGGGCCGTGACAAAATCTTTGAAGTGCGAGAAATTGAATGGGACGTATCGTTCCTTAGAAACTATTTAAATAAAGAGCTTGTAATGAGAGAAGATATGTACTTATTTCAGCGCCAAGGAAAAGAATATAAAATAATTGATAAAGAGTGGGAACACGTTCGTGATCAGCTCGTTAATATGAGGACAAATGGTGGATTCCCATATTTAGTGGTGGAAGATGGAGATTATTTAAAGAACGGTGAATTGTACATTAAACATTGTTATGAAGGAATTGAGCTTGATTTAAAATATTTAGAGAAAGTATTACCATACATTCATCAGTTATGGGGAAGGACGGTGCATATGGAATCTAATGTAGAGAATAAAGGTGTTGTCTTTTCCTATGATGGGAAGATGGTGCATCGGAAGTATGTGTGAAGTTACTGTTTAACAGTAGCTTCTTTTTTTATGGATATGATTTACAAATAAAAAAGGGAAGAAGATATAATCCTTTGTTTAATAAGAATAGTTAAATGTTAAAGGATGTATAGAAAAAGAGAAAAGCAGTAGGATTTTATTATGAAGGGGCGGAAGGTAGTAAGGGGAAAATAGTTGGTGAGATTAGAATTTGAAAATGAACAAGAATCAAAAAATAGTGAATTAATTTCTTTGTTTCTTGGAAGTGATGTACAACCGTCTATCGGCTCTGTTAAGGATACAATTAGAGAATTGGATTCTGTGTTTAATGGAAAAAAAGAAAAATTTGAATGTAGTTATAATGGGAGTTGCATTGAAGCGTATAAACATCAGGAAATAATTGAAGAATTATTTCCTGATGATGATAATCCTTTAACGTGTCAAATTGAAACCATTGAATTAAGAAAATTAATATTAACGTGGTATCGAGCTGTTGTAATATATCAAAATAAACAAGGAGTAATAGAAGAGAAAGAAGAAGTATTAGATTGGATAGAAGAAAAACAAAAAATTGGTGAAGGGCTAGAAAAGAATTTGAAAAGATAAATTACTTAAACAGAAACGGAACAGAATAGAGATAGAAATGCAAAGTGAAAAATGGGAAAAGAAATCATGCGATTAAAATACCAATATCATTTTACTAAGTTGGAACGATTTAATGATGTAAAGATTGAGTTAGAAGAAAATAAAACATTAAATAATCCATATTTAATAACGATTTTTTTTAGTAGTGATATTTAAAGAGCGTATTCATCTGTAAAAGAAGCGATTGAAGAATTCGATAAGGTTTTAAGTGGAGTAGAAGAAAAATTTGAATGTAGTTATAATGCAACGGACATTGAGATGCATCGATATAAAACAGTAATAGAAGAGCTGTACCCTGATGATGAAGATTATCCATTACAGTGTGAAATTGAAACAATAGAATTAAGAAAATTACTCTTAGTATGGTTTGAAGAGTTGACACAGTATAGATATACACGAGGGGAAATTAAAAAAGAACAAAAAGAAATAATATTAAACTGGATTGAAGAGCAACAAAAGATCGGTGATAAGTTAGAAGAGAATTTGAAAAGATAAATAAAATTAATAGTACCTTAGCAATACAAAGGTTAGACTACGTTCTGGCATCAACGCATACTTGGTGAAATGAATGTAACGTCTGCTGAAGCAATTGAATTTGCCAAGTTGAAAGCAAGCGTAGTATGTTCTCATGATAGAAATATGTGTAAAGTCGCTGGAATAAATCAGCGGCTTTTTTCATACCAAGTATGTTTCAATTTAGTGAACAAGTATAAAGTTCGAGCTTTATATATTGTCATTATATTTTTTTACGGTTATTATATACCTATACGGGTATATGTAATTTTAATTTTGTATATATCTGTAGCAGTAAGAAAAAATAGTTGTGGAGGTTAGGGAAATATGAGTAAAAAAATCGTCGTAGTCGGTGGAGTTGCCGGCGGAGCATCAGTAGCAGCGCGTCTTCGTCGTTTAAGTGAAGAGGATGAAATTATTATGTTTGAGCGAGGCGAATATATTTCGTTTGCGAACTGCGGATTGCCGTATTACATTGGCGGTGTGATTCAAGAGAGACAGAAGTTGTTAGTGCAAACAGTTGAGAAGATGTCAAAGCGATTTCATTTAGATATACGTGTATTAAGTGAAGTGATAAAAATTAATAAAGAAGAAAAAACAATTATTGTGAAAAATGTAATGACAAATGAAACATACGAAGAATCTTATGATGTTTTAATTCTTTCACCAGGATCTAAGCCAATTGTGCCACCTATTTCAGGAATTGAAACCGCAAAGGCGTTGTTTACATTACGGAATGTACCAGATACAGATCGCATTAAAGGGTATATTGATGAGGAGAAACCACGCCATGCGACTGTTATTGGTGGAGGATTTATTGGGGTTGAAATGGCAGAAAACTTGAGAGAAAAAGGAATAGATGTGACGCTTGTTGAGATGAATAATCAAGTAATGCCACCAATCGATTATGAAATGGCAGCATATGTACATGAACACATGGAGAAGCATGGCGTTCAGCTCATTTTGAAAGATGGAGTAGAGGCTTTTGAAGAAGATGGTAAAGTTGTTCGTTTAAAAAGTGGTTCAAAAATCAATACAGATATGATTATTCTTTCTATCGGTGTTCAGCCAGAGAGTAGTTTGGCAAAAGAAGCAGGATTAGCACTTGGAGTAAGAGGAACAATTAAAGTAAATGAAAAACTACAAACTTCGGATTCGTCTATTTATGCGATTGGTGATGCGATTGAGGTAAAAGATTTTGTAACGGAAACAGAAACAATGATTCCGTTAGCATGGCCAGCAAATCGACAAGGTCGTCTATTAGCGGATATCATTCATGGGCATACAGAATCGGTATACAAAGGAACGATGGGAACATCAATTGCAAAAGTATTTGAATTGACAGTTGCTTCAACAGGAGTAAATGAAAAGGTATTGCAGCATTTGAATATACCCTATGAGGTAGCACATGTACAGGCAAATTCTCATGCGGGTTATTATCCGAATGCATATCCTATTTTATTAAAATTAATTTTTAATAAAGAGTCAGGCGAAATTTATGGTGCACAAGCTGTTGGACGTGACGGTGTAGATAAACGAATTGATGTCATTGCAACGGCAATGAAAGCGAAGCTAAAGGTAATGGATTTACCAGATTTAGAATTAGCATACGCACCGCCGTATTCTTCTGCAAAAGATCCAGTAAACATGGTGGGGTATGCTGCAAGTAATATAATCGAAGGGCTTGTAGATACTGTGCAATGGCATGAGATTGACCATATTGTCCAAAACGGTGGATATTTGATTGACGTTCGTGAACCAAATGAGTTGAAACAAGGAATGATTAAGGGATCGGTTAATATTCCATTAGACGAATTGCGTGAAAGATTGGATGAAATTCCAGTAAATGAAGAAATATATATTACATGTCAGCTCGGTATGAGGGGCTATGTTGCTGCACGTATGTTAATGGAAAAAGGATATAAGGTGAAAAATGTAGATGGTGGTTTTAAATTGTATGCAACTGCTTTGCCAGACCAGATTGTCTATAAAGAGGTTTAAAGTAAATCCCTATTCATTATGATAAAGCTAACTAAAATAGTGCTTTACAAAATACCCTTAAGGGTATAAGATGGTTTGTAAATGCAAATCAAAATCTTACTACAGTAAGTATTTCTTTCAATAAAGCATATTTTAGAAAGTATTGAGGTGATCGGGCATTGGAATATAATCAAGATATTAAAAATAGGCTGAAGCGAATTGAAGGACAAATTCGTGGTGTTCTTCGAATGATTGAGGAAGAGAAGGATTGTAAAGAGGTAATTACACAATTAACAGCGTCACGTTCTGCTATGGATCGCGCAATCGGATTAATTGTCGGGACAAACTTGGAGAAATGTTTGCGAGACCAATTTGAAAAAGGCGATACATCAAATGAAGATTTGATTAAAGAGGCTGTACAATTACTTGTGAAAAGTAGATAATCTGTCAAACGAATGTGTTGACAGATTTTTAAAACACCACTTCATACCCCTATAGGTATATAAGATGTTAAATTTTTTTAAACGGAAATATACCATAGGGGGTAAGGTAGCGATTGACTTATCATTACAAACAATAGATGTGCTGAGAAAGTTATATTCATGTAGATGTTCGTAGTAAAGCAAATGATATGGATTGAAAAATAGAAGAAAAAGATGGAGGTATAGAATATGAATGCAAAACAAGTATTAGATGTGAAAGGCTTAGCATGCCCAATGCCAATCGTAAAAACAAAAAAAACTATGGAAGCTTTACAGTCTGGAGAAGTGCTAGAGATTCACTTAACAGATAAAGGCGCGATAAAGGATATTCCAGCGTGGTCAAAAACAGGTGGGCATGAAGTACTAGATCATACGGAAGAAAACGGTGTACTAAAATTCTGGATTAAAAAAGCGTAAAAATGACTGTTCTACGGATACGAATCGTATAGAGAAAGATTAGAGGAGAGTGTGTATGGGGGCAAATACAGTATTCAATATCATTTTAACTATACTTGTTGCTTCGTTTATCATTTCTCGCTTTTTACCGGTTAAGGGTGTTAAAAATATAAGTGGGAAAGAGCTAAGAGGTTTACTTCATAAAAAGAACAAACAATTGATTGATGTTCGCACACAAGGTGAATTTAGGGGGAATCACATTCAAGGATTCCAAAATATCCCCTTAAATGAGTTTGCACAAAAAGCGAGTCATTTAGATAAAAACAAAGAAGTAATTGTTATTTGTCAAAGTGGAATGAGAAGTAAACAAGCAGCAAAAATGCTAAAAAAATTAGGCTTTCAACATATTACGAATGTCTCAGGTGGTATGAATGCTTGGAATTAAGGAGGAAATAAAAAATGAAAGAAATGACAGCAAAAGAATTAGAAAATAAATTGATGAACCACGAAGTATTAAATATAATCGATGTTCGTGAAGTAGAAGAGGTAAAGGAAGGGAAAATTCCAGGAACTCTTCATATTCCACTTGGTTTATTGGAATTTCGTATGCATGAATTAGATAAAAACAAAGAATATATTATGGTATGTCTCTCTGGAGGAAGAAGCTCACGGGCTGCTCAGTTTTTAGAAAGCAATGGTTTTAAGGTTATAAATATGACTGGTGGCATGTTAGAGTGGAAAGGTAAAACAGAATAATGCTGTATACAAGGCAGTGTTTTTTATAAATAAAGGGTTTCGTATATTTTTTGTAATACCCATATAGGTATATAGAGGTGGAGAGTTAACATGGAGAATAAGAAGAAAACAACGATCGTTTTGTTTAGTGGAGATTACGATAAGGCGATGGCGGCATATATTATTGCGAATGGTGCAGCGGCATATGATCAGGAAGTGACGATTTTTCATACGTTTTGGGGGCTAAATGCACTTCGGAAAGATGGACATGTGAAGGTAAAGAAAAACTTTTTGGAGAAAATGTTTGGAAAGATGATGCCTCAAGGTGCAGATAAGATGGGATTATCCAAAATGAACTTTGCGGGGATGGGTCCTAAAATGATTAAGCATGTTATGAAAAAGCATAACGCTATGCCACTTCCAGACTTAATTGATATGGCAAAAGAACAAGGTATTAAGCTTGTAGCCTGTCAAATGACAGTTGATTTATTAGGGTTAAAAGAAGAAGAGATCATGGAAGATGCCGAGTTTGCTGGTGTGGCAGCTTATTTAGCAGATGCTTCTGATGGAAATGTGAATCTATTTATTTGATAAGTAAATAGATTCCTTAAGAAAAAACGATGAACGCCATTGGAGAACTAGTGGCGTTCATTGATTAAGCCCAAATAACTTTCATTAATCTTCCATATTCATCATCTGCAGCTTTATATAATAGTCTTGTATGTTCAAATACAAGGGCAGGATTAAAGTATGGTTCTGTAAATACAAGGGAAGTCGAAATGTCGATAGAATCGCTGTTACTAATTGTGAATTTTGCGAATCGATATGCTGTATTTAGTTCGTTGATTACATGCAATAATTCACTTTTTTTAGTTGAATCATGAACTTGAGCGACATTGAAGCAATATATATCGACCGTAGGATGCTCGCTATTAAAGGCAGCAATAAGTCGAACTTTTGCGCCACTCTCTGTATCTAAGTTCACTGAAAAAAATACAGAGCCATCATTTTCATCTATGTTTTCTTCCATATATATTTCATTGGATTTTAGATAATCTTTAAAGTCTGAAACGTTATGTTTTACCGCAGCTTTCATATGTTTTACCTCCTGTTAATTGGAATATACACCTATCCTTTATTATAATTTAAAGATATGGAAATTGATAGATGAAAAGTTAGAATTTTTAAAATGTTATTGTGTATGAACAGACAGGAACCATCTGATTTGGAAAAACAAAGAATATCTCACCGATAGAAGTCACATCTTATAGCGGAATTAAAAGTATAAAAAACCCAGCTCTACCTTCATAGAGCTGGGTTTTTTATTAATTCTCATTCGATGTTGTTTCTGTATCTTCATCGTTATTGTTATTTTTTTTGGTAGTAGAATTTTGGTGATTATCGCTATCGTTATTTGTATCTTTTGTTTTCTCAGAGTTTGTTTTTTTCTTGTCTTCTTTATTATCAGAATCAACCTTCTTATACTCAGATAGTCCAAGATGAGTACGAAGTTGTTTTGTTAAATTGTCTAAATCTTCTTCTACGGGAACATAATAATACGTACCACCGTCACTTGCGCGACCACATTCTTTATCACCAGCTGACATATAACAATCTTTACCATTAATCTGTAAATTTTCAATTGAAGAATCTACACCGTATTTATAGAATGATAACATATCATCAAATGTTAAGTTTGTAACAAATTGTCCATCAATGTGATCAATAATATCGCCTACTTTTGTTACAGAATCAACGCTTGCTAGCTTTTTCAGAATGGCTTCAATAACAAGCTGTTGGCGTTGACCACGCATTGCATCACTATCAATATGACGTGTTCTTGCAAGAGCAAGAGCTTCTTCACCGTTTAATTTTTGAACGCCTTTTTTCAAGTGGATTGCACCTGCGTTATCGTTACTATCTTGTTCAGTAAATTCAACAGGAACATCTACTTCAATACCACCTAAATCATCCACAATTTTTATAAATGATTTAAAGTTGAATTTTACAAAGTAATCAACAGGAACATTGAGTAATTTTTCTACTGCATCAATACTAGCCTGCGGGCCACCATTTTTCCCGTTTTTAGCAGAACCATATGCATGTGCATGTGTAATTTTATCCATTTTCTTTTCTATTGGGATATAAGTATATGTGTCTCGTGGAATACTCAAAAGTTTTACAGTTTTACTATCTTTATTAAAAGTTGCAAGTAACATTGCATCTGTTCTGATAGCAGCACCGTATTCTTTGCCACGTGTATCGCTTTCATCAACGCCCATGATTAATACAGATACATTATTAGAAATAGGTTTCACTGCTTTATCACGTAAATCTGATTTATCCCCCCGTGCTAAACCGTGAGCAGCATTTCGAACAGCAGAGGATGCTTTATTTACTAAAAACCAAGTATAACTGCCTCCTATTATTAAAAATACTAAAAGAGCACTTATAACGATTTTTGTTTTTTTCCTTCCTTTTTTCGTATTATTTCGTATATTTTTTTGCCAAGATGGGATTTGATCCATTTCATATACTCCTTCATTTGGATTAAAATACGACACTCATATCACCTAATTATAATGAAATTTGGTGGAAAAGAACATTACAAATCATTTACATTTCACAAAAATTCGGTTTATTTTGCGAAAAGTCAGATTTTTTTGGGGGTTACGAACCAAATTTTAGGAGAATAAGCAATAGAGAAGTAAGATTTGTTGAAAGGTTTTGTTGCAAAGTTTGAAAAAAGTATAAACAGGTTGATAAATGAAGAGAAATGTTTAGAAAGAGGCTAGTAATTGTTGAAGTTGATTGTACGTCGAAAAGGCGGAGTCTATTTGAAGATTTCGCCTTTCTTTCTCTACAGCTAGCTATTTATAAGAGCACATCTTATTTAAGCCTTTATTTGGATATGTAATTTTGCATATCTAAATAAGGGGGATTAATATGCAGAGTGTGATTAAATTATATTAAACAATAATTAAATGTTGTTTGAAAATTAAAATGGTTATTTTTCAATGGGATATATCAAGTTGTAACTATTGTAATTACTTAAATAATACTGAAAAATAATTTTATAAGTATAATATTTCCACTCGCATTAATATTCAACAACTAAATTATTGAATATAGTCGACAAAATTCTACTATTTACGCATTAAAAATTTAATGTTTTAATAAAGGTGTAATTGGTATGACCACTAAGGAGAGGAGAGGGTTGTACTAATAAAAGTGCAATAAAGTTTCAAGTAACACTATGCTAAAAATAATTTTTTGAATACTCAGTTTATTAGGTTTGGTAATAATTTAGAATCAAAAAAGTGTCGCATTTGTAAAAATGGAATTTTAAGTCTCTACAAAGCAAAAATAATCTTATTTTATTCCGAGGTGAAAGTATAAGCAATGTACAGTATAATTTCATCTTTTGTAATCTTGTAGGGCTCTTGTCGACAAAACTGGGAGAGATATTATGAAATTATTATCAAAAAAGTCATGGCAGGATTAGCTGTAGGAGCAATGGGTTTATCTATCTGGGCTTCTGTAAGTCAAACAGCAACTCCAGAGAAAAATAAATATTATACTATTCATTTGGCAGCTACTTCAAATTAGGTGATGAAATTTTATTGTTTACTTGTGAAAAACATAGTATTTAAATGAGGGGAAGTAAGGTCCTTACATTCTATGAGAAACGAGAGTTTAGCACTCTATCCAAAAGAATTCTCTTTCCTCAAGCATGTGCAAGAAGAGAGCCTAGCGCTAGGGCGTTCAAGATGTATGAATAAAATTGTAAAAGACAATAGTAAAGAGGTGTACTGAATGAAACATAAAATACTTACAGGGTTTTTAATAACATCCATTGTTACTGGAGTGAATATTCCTATTAATACTCTCGCAACACCAATCGTTCAAGCAGAAACGCAACAGGAAAACATGGATATTTCCTCATCATTACGAAAATTAGGTGCACAATCTAAATTAATTCAAACATATATAGATAAAGCTTTAATGAGCCCTAATGTACAACTAGAGGAAGTTCCATCTTTAAATACGAACCAATCCCTAATCAAACAAGATATGAACGAATGGTCATCGGAACTTTATCCAAAATTAATTCTATTAAATTCAAAAAGTAAAGGATTTGTAACGCAATTTAATAGCTATTACCCAGCATTAAAACAGTTTGTAGACAATAAAGAAGATAAAGAAGGGTTCTTGGATAGACTTGAAGTTCTCCAAGATAAAGCTACGACAAACCAAGAAAACGTACAACGTCAGATTAATGAATTAACAGATCTTAAATTACAGCTTGATACAAAGCTTAAAGATCTCGATACTGACGTGACAAAAGCACAGGGTGTACTAAGTTCAGAGGGAACAGGGAAAATAGACCAGCTAAAAAATGAATTACTAAATACCCAAAAATCAATTCAAGATGATTTACAACAGATAGCATTATTACCAGGAGCTTTAAATGAACAAGGACTTAAGATATTCCAAGAGATCTATAGTCTTGCAAAAGATATTATTGAACCGGCTGCTCAAACGGCGGTGGCAGCGTATAACAAAGGAAAAGAAATTAACAACTCTATTTTAGAAGCAGAGAAAAAAGCAGAGCAAGAAGCGAAAGAACAGGGTAAATCTGCTCTAGAGATTGAATCGGCTAAAAAAGCAGCTCGTGAAGCAATTGAAAAAAGCAAACAAGGTGAAATAGCAGCAGCAGCAGCTGCACAAACGAAAGAGTATGACCTTACGAAAGTTATTGACCCTGAAAAAATTAAGAGCACATATAGTGCCTTCGCTGAAGTAAATAAACTAACAGCCGAGCAGCGAGCACATTTAGATGATTTAGAGACACAAAACCAAAAATTTTATGATTTAACAAAGAACCTAACAGTAGCGGATTTACAAAAATCAATGCTTCTTATTATGCAAAATGATTTACATACATTTGCAAATCAAGTGGATGTAGAACTTGACCTACTAAAACGCTATAAAGAAGATTTGAATCTAATCAAAAATAGTATTACAAAATTATCTACTAATGTTGATACAACTGATCAACAGTCTCAAAAAGATACATTAAGACAATTAAAAAATGTAACAAGTTACCTTGAAGAGCAAGCTAATAAGTTTTAATATTATGAATTCAATGAAAATAATTTAAAGATTATAAGAATCTATCAAAAAACTGAGAAGGAGAATAGTTATGAAAAAACTTCCATTTAAAGTGTTAGCTGTAGCCACTCTAGCAACACTTATAACTACTACTAACGGTAACACTATTCATGTACTTGCACAAGAACAGACCGCTCAAGAACAAAAAGTAGGGAATTATGAATTAGGACCTGAAGGGCTGAAGAAAGCATTAGCTGAAACAGGATCTCATATTCTTGTAATGGATTTGTACGCAAAAACAATGATTAAACAACCAAATATAAATTTATCCAATATTGATTTGGGTTCAGAAGGAGCAGAATTAATTAAAAATATTCACCTTAATCAGGAACTGTCACGAATCAATGCAAATTATTGGTTAGATACAGCGAAGCCGAAGATTCAAAAAACAGCACGTAATATTGTAAATTACGATGAACAATTTAAAAATTATTACGATATATTGGAAGCTGCTGTACAAAAGAAAGATAAAGCAGAGTTAAAAGAGGGTTTGAATGATTTAATCACTACAATTAATACAAATTCAAAAGAAGTTACAGAAGTAATTAAGATGTTACAAGACTTCAAAACAAAACTGTATGACAATTCTACAGGGTTTAAAAATAATGTTGGTGGCCCAGATGGACAAGGTGGATTAACGGCACTATTAGCTGGAAATAATGCCCTGATTCCACAACTTCAAGCTGAAATTGAGAAGCTACGTTCTACTCAGACAGAGCATTTTAACAATGTATTAGCATGGTCAATTGGTGGTGGATTGGGAGCATTCATTTTAGTTGCTGCAGCCATCGCAGGAGGAGTAGTAATTGTTGTGACTGGCGGTACAGCAACACCAGCTGTTGTTGGTGGCCTTGCAGCTCTCGGTGCAGCTGGTATCGGTTTAGGAACAGCATCTGGTGTCACGGCGTCTAATCATATGAACTCCTATAACGAAATTTCTAAAAAAATCGGTGAACTAAGTACGAAAGCCGATCTTGCTGGCCAAGCAGTTATTTCGCTTACTAACGCGAAAGCAACTTTGACAGATTTATATCAAACAGTGGATCAAGCGATAATGTCTCTAACAAATATCCAACAACAATGGAATAAAATGGGGGCTAATTATACAGATTTACATGATAATATCGACTCTATGCAAGAACATAAATTCTCTTTAATACTTGATGATTTAAAAGCTGCTAAACAAAGTTGGAGTGATATTCATAAAGATGCAGAATTCATTTCGAAAGACATCGCTTTTACACAAGAAGCAAAGAATTAAAAATCAAAACCTATATAGGAGGAATATGAAATGATGAAAAAAATCCCTTACAAATTAATCGTTGCATCGGCGCTTTTAACTATGACAACAACTTCTGTAGTCTCACCAGTAGCAACTTATGCAAGTGAAATTGAACAAACGAACAATGGAGATACGTCTCTTTCAGCAAATGAAGTGAAGATGAAAGAAACCTTGCAAAAGGCTGGGTTATTTGCAAAATCTATGAATGCCTATTCTTATATGTTAATTAAGAATCCAGATGTGAACTTTGAAGGAATTACGATTAATGGGTATGAAGATTTACCTAGTAAAATTGTGCAAGATCAAAAGAATGCAAGAGCACATGCTGTTACATGGGATACGCAAGTAAAAAAACAGCTTTTAGATACATTGACAGGCATTGTTGAATACGATACAACATTTGATAATTATTACGACACAATAGTAGAGGCGATTAATACAGGGGATGGAGATACTTTAAAAGAAGGGATTACAGATTTACGAGGTGAAATTCAACAAAACCAAAAGGGTGCACAAAATTTAATAGCAGAATTAACTAAGTTAAGAGACGCTATTGGAGAAGATGTTAGAGCATTTGGAAGCCATAAAGAGACTTTACAATCGATTTTAAAAAACCAAGGTGCTGATGTTGAGGCTGATGAAAAGCGCTTAAATGAAGTTTTAGGCTCAGTAAACTATTATAAAAAATTAGAGTCTGATGGATTTAATGTAATGAAAGGTGCCATTTTAGGCCTACCGATAATTGGTGGTATCATAGTCGGTGTAGCAAGAGATAATTTAGGCAAATTAGAGCCTTTATTAGCTGAATTACGTAAGACTGTAGATAATAAAACAACATTAAATCGTGTAGTTGGAGTTGCGCATAATAATATTAATGAGATGCATAGTGCGCTTGATGATGCTATTAATGCTCTTACTTATATGTCCACGCAATGGCATGATTTAGATTCTCAATATTCGGGAGTACTGGGACATATTGAGACTGCATCTCAAAAAGCGGATCAAAATAAATTTAAATTCTTAAAACCTAACTTGAATGCTGCTAAAGACAGTTGGAAAACATTAAGAACGGATGCTGTCACATTAAAAGAAGGGATTAAAGAATTAAAAGTAGAACCTGTTACTCCGCAACAATAGGGAAAGATCGGCTCTATTATAAAATCGCCTAAAAAAACATAGAAAATCTAGGGATAAATCGTTAAATAGTAATTTAACAATTTGTAATACACCGAAAAGGCGGAGTCTGATTAAGGGCTTCGCCTTTCACTATAAATTCTCTTTGAATGATATTCATAAAGATGCAGAACTCATTTTATTTTTAAAGAGGAATAGAACCTATAATCAAAACCTACATAGGGGGAATATGAAATGATAAAAAAAATTCCTTACAAAATACTCGCTGTATCGACGTTTTTAACTATTACAACAACTTATGCAGTTACACCAGTAGCAACTTTTGCAAGTGAAATTGAACAAACGAACAATGGAGATATATCTCTTTCAGCAAATGAAGAGCAGATGAAAAAAGCTTTGCAAGATGCTGGGTTATTTGCAAAATCTATGAATGAATATTCTTATTTGTTAATTAATAATCCAGATGTGAGTTTTGAAGGAATTACTATTAATGGGTATGCAGATTTACCTATTAAAATTGCACAAGATCAAAAGAACGCTAGAGAACATGCTGTTACATGGAATACGCAAGTAAAAAAACAGCTTTTAGATACATTAACAGGCATTATTGAATACGATACAACATTTGAAAATTATTATGGAACATTAGTAGAAGCGATTAATACAGGGAATGGAGATACTTTAAAAAAAGGGATTACAGATTTATGGGGGGGAATTCAACAAAACCAAAAGTCTGCAAAAGCATTAATAGAAGAATTAACTAAATTAAAAGACGCTATTGGAGAAGATGTTAGAGCATTTGGAAGCCATAAAGAGACTTTACAATCGATTTTAAAAAACCAAGGTGCTGATGTGGAGACTGACCAAAAGCGTTTAGATGAAGTTTTAGCGGATATAAACTATCAGAAAGGCATAGAATCTAAAGGATTGACAATGGTGAAAATCCCCTTTTTCCCCACGATGATTGCTGGTGGTATAATGATAGGTGATGCAAGAAGTAAGTTATCAAGTTTAGAGCCTTTATTATCACAATTACGTCAGACTGTAGATTATAAAATAACATTAAATCGTGTAGTTGGAGTTGCGTTTCATAATATTAGTGATATGCATAGTGCAATTGATAAAGCCATTACTTCTCTTACTTATATGTCCGCGCAATGGCATGATTTAGATTCTAAATATTCAGGAGTGCTGGAACATATTGATAAGGCATCTGAAAAAGCGGATCAAAATAAATTTAAATTCTTGAAACCTAACTTGGATGCAGCTAAAGAGAGCTGGAAAACATTAAAAACAGATGTTGTCACATTACAAGAAGGAATGAAAATTGCAGAGAAAAAAGAACAGGATCTTATGAATCAGCTTCGTCCATCAAACGTTTTCTACTTTTATAAAAAAATTCATAACGCATACACATTTGAAATAAAGACTGGAACAAATGCACCAAATGCGTCTTATAAAGTTATGAATTTAACTAAAAATACTGTTCATAATATGTGGAGTGGAGGACCAAATACAAACATGTGGGCTGACTGGCTTTCATTCAATCCAAAAGATGAATTTGCGGTGGTAGCAGTAGTGGATGGGAAAGAATACGTTGTATATAAAGACAAAGTAGAAAATATAATGAACTGAACCCGAAAAGGGTTCAGTTGCAAAGTTTGAAAAAAGTATAAACAGGTTGATAAATGAAGAGAAATGTTTAGAAAGAGGCTAGTAATTGTTGAAGTTCATTGTACGTCGAAAAGGCGGAATGGGAAGTGTCGCAGTTAGCATTTTAGCGCAGTTAGCATTTTAGCGCACTTAGGATATGAGATAGTAGCTGCGACTGAAAAAATGGAAGAGAAAGAAATGTTGCTTCATTTAGGTGCGAAAGAAATTATTCATCGAGATGAAATAAATGATCAATCTGGAAAACTGATGTTTAAAGGAATTTATGCGGGTGTAATTGACACAGTTGGCAGAAATACATTAGCAACCACTTTCAATACGGAGGAAGTGTAACGACGTGTGGTAACGTTGCAGGACATGAATTTAAAACTTCCGTATATCCATTTATCCTGCGTGGCATTCATTTGCTCGGAGTAGATTCTGTACAATGTCCAATGATATTAAGAAAGCAGATTTGCTCAATATTAGGAGATGAGTGGAAAAATCTAAACTTATTACCTTATACGACAGAATGCACATTAGAAGAAGTAAATGATAAATTTGACCTTATACTGCAAGGGAAATTAAAGGGAAGAACAATTGTGAAGGCGTTATAATATCGGATCTATCTAAATATATGAAAAAAGACGCCCTTATCCTGATGTGCACCCCAATTGTTAGACACACTTAACAATTGGAGGTGCACTTTTTTATGAGTAAGTTTTCTTCTAAAGAAAAACTACAAATAGTAAAACAATATTTTGATGGGGTAGATGGCGGGAAAAGAATCGCTAAATCTCTAGGGATTCATTCTAGTATAATTTATCAGTGGATTAAACAATATGAGGCCTTTGGGGAAAAAGCTTTTGAAAAGCGCTATACAACTTATTCGCTTCAGTATAAACTAGATGTGCTTAATTATATGGAGAAACAAGGGACATCTATGAGAGAAACGGCGGCAATTTTTAATATTCCATCTCATGAAATAATTCGCAGAT
>NZ_FNQA01000015.1:0-82679 GCF_900107445.1 Bacillus sp. 166amftsu
ATGCAGCGCAAAATGTTATCCGGTATTAGCCCCGGTTTCCCGGAGTTATCCCAGTCTTATGGGCAGGTTACCCACGTGTTACTCACCCGTCCGCCGCTAACTTCATAAGAGCAAGCTCTTAATCCATTCGCTCGACTTGCATGTATTAGGCACGCCGCCAGCGTTCATCCTGAGCCAGGATCAAACTCTCCAATAAAGTTAGTTTGTCTAGCATCTAAAATAAAAATTGACGTTTCACGTTGTTTGTTTCGTTCAGTTTTCAAAGAACTTGTTTGCCGCTCATTTGCGACTCCCTTATGTTAACACCTTCTTTTTTCGATGTCAACAAAGTTTTTTATTTCTTTTTTTCGCTTTCTGCTGTCTCGCATCAGCGACGGTTATTAATATAGCATGTAGAAAAATGAAATGCAACACCCTTTTAAAACTTTTTTATAAAAAATAGCCAAGTTTCTTTATTTACGCCATATACTTAAATAAAATGCCTTTTTATTCCCCACTTCATTCATATCTTTTTCACCATAATCGGCTTCATTACTATCTATCATTCTTTACAAAAAGAATTTCATTGTGCAGGAAGTACCATACCCGCTGATGGAAATTTCATTTATTAAGAAAAACGTTTCTTCTTAACGTTATCATTGCCTTTACAGTAAACCCACTTACAAGGAGGAGTACATATGGACTATACCGATTTATTAATCAAACTAGGTCTCTCTGCTATTTTAGGATTTGCTATCGGTTTAGAACGCGAATTAAAAAGAAAACCACTTGGTTTAAAAACTTGCTTAGTCATTTCAATTATTAGCTGTCTCCTTACTATTGTCTCTATTAAATCTGCCTATAACTTACCTCATACAGATCATATCAACATGGACCCTCTTCGCCTTGCAGCTCAAATTGTTTCAGGAATTGGTTTTCTAGGCGCTGGTGTCATTTTAAGAAGAGGAAACGACAGTATCGCGGGCTTAACTACTGCCGCTATGATTTGGGGAGCATCAGGCATTGGGATTGCTGTGGGAGCTGGTTTTTATCTTGAAGCAATTTTCGGCATGTGTTTTCTTATGATTAGCGTCGAACTCATTCCATTAACAATGAAGATTTTAGGTCCTAGGTCACTCAGGCAGCGAGATATCGCTGTCAAACTTGTTGTAAGTAATATGAACAATATACCTATTGTTATTGAAGAAATAAAAGCAATGGATATAAAAGTTAAAAATATGAAACTCAAAACATTAGAAAACGGATCGCACTTTTTACAACTAAAACTGTCTGTTGATCAAAAAAGACATACAGCTGACGTCTATTATGCGTTGCAACATTTAGAAAGTGTACAACAAACAGAAGTTGAAAGCATATAGCGTTTCTGATGAACCACTAAAAAACTCTCTTACAAAATAGAGAGTTTTTCTTTTTTTCATAATGGTAACAATGTAGCTATACAAGGTGAGGAGGAATATAAATTTGAAATCACGCGCTAATCTAGTAGATGTATTTCGTGACTCCATTATTTTCCGCTTAATTAGCTTCATTATCCTACTAATTACTGTTTTTGGTCTTCTCATATATAAATTTGAACCCACTTATTTTTCTACATGGTTTGATGGAATCTGGTGGGCACTTGTTACAACTTTTACTGTCGGTTACGGCGATTACGTCCCGCACACACCTATAGGAAAACTTACAGGCATGCTTCTCATTTTATTAGGAACAGGTTTCTGCTCCTATTATATGGTGTTATTCGCCACCGAAATGATTAGTAAGCAGTATATGAAAATTAAAGGTGAAGAAGCAGCTTCCTGCCATGGACATATGATAATTGTCGGCTGGAATGAACGTGCCAAACAAGTCGTAAGCCAAATGCATGTACTAGAACCGAAGCTTGATATCGTACTCATCGATGAAACCCTTTCTTTGCTTCCGAAATCTTTCCATCACTTAGAGTTTATTAAAGGCTGTCCACATCATGATCAAACTTTACTAAAAGCAAATGTTCGAACAGCCCAAACTATTTTAATCACGGCAGATAAAGAGAAAAATGAAAACTTAGCTGACACACAATCTATTTTAAACATTTTAACTGCTAAAGGGCTGAATCCAAATATCCACTGTATCGCTGAAATACTCACTTCTGAACAAGTTCAAAATGCGAGTAGAGCGGGGGCAACAGAAATTATAGAAGGAAATAAATTAACAAGCTACGTCTTTACTGCATCTCTTTTATTCCCTTCCATTTCAGGTGTATTATTTACACTTTATAATGAAATCTCGGAAAATAAATTGCAACTGATGAATGCTCCTACAGTTTATATCGGAAAAACTTTCGAAGCTTGCAGTGGCCTGCTTTTAAAACAAAACGTCCTACTGCTAGGTGTGCAGCGAGATGAACAATATCACATCAATCCCGTCCGCTCCTTTATTATTATTGAAAGCGACATATTTATCATAATTAAACATGAATAAGATGCTTTTCCAGCTCTTTTACTAAAGCCTTTCCGATATCAATGTATTTTCTTTTTATATTTCCATCTGCATCTTGTGGCTCTGCGAATTGATCTACTCCACTTACTCCAGCTGCTAATGTATTTACTTGATCATCCAGTTCGTCTTGATATACATGCGAAAGAAGATACGGCGTGTCAAGGCGAACTACTACTCCAGGCACATCTAGCTCTCCTTCCGTTGCTGTAAATGGTACTCTTAAAAATTGATATCCCTCTTCCTCATCTATTTTATAATCAAAGCACCCTTTGTCGTAACCCCAATTGCCACCAATACTATAACCAAGCGGTTTTAATGTTTCTTCTAATTTAAAAAGGGCATATGTATGACCTTCTAAATTTGATTGAATTGGAATCAAGCTATTCATCCTTCCTAAACTTTTCCCTTAGCATACCCGATTCTTCTTTGTTCTTGCATGATATATCAATGATTCGACAAGTCCCATCCCAATTTTTCCAATAAAAAAACTGTGGGGATTATCCCAACAGCTTTTTTCGCTTTTTTATCCAACTACAATGGCTAGAGTGGTCGGCGGCTTCGCTTTCCCTATTTCAAACGCTCTTCTAATTCTGCTTTTAGTTCTTCGAATCCTGGTTTTCCAAGAAGAGCAAACATGTTTTTCTTGTATGCTTCTACACCTGGTTGATCAAATGGATTTACGCCTAATAAGTAGCCGCTCATCGCACACGCTTTTTCGAAGAAGTATACAAGGTAACCGAATGTGTACTCATTTAATTCTGGAATGTTTACGATTAAGTTTGGTACACCGCCATCGCTATGTGCAAGTAATGTACCTTCGTATGCTTTTGTGTTTACGAAGTCTACTGTTTCACCAGCAAGGTAGTTTAAACCATCTAAATCGTTCTCGTCTAATTCGATTTTTAGTTCATGTGTAGCTTTCCCTACTTTCAGAACTGTTTCAAATAGATCGCGACGTCCTTCTTGAATGTATTGACCTAATGAATGCAAGTCAGTTGAGAAGTTTGCTGAAGATGGGAAAATACCTTTTTGATCTTTCCCTTCACTTTCACCAAATAACTGTTTCCACCACTCAGCAAAGTATTGAAGCGCCGGCTCGTAGTTAACAAGCATTTCAATTGTTTTACCTTTGTTATATAAAGCATTACGCACAACTGCATATTGGTAAGCAGGATTTTCTTCCAGCTCAGATTTCGCAAAGTCATCGTGCCCAGCAGCTGCACCTTGCATCATCTCTTCAATATTTAAACCACTCACTGCAATTGGTAATAAACCAACTGGTGTTAATACAGAGAAACGACCGCCAACATCATCTGGAATTACAAATGTTTCGTATCCTTCTTCATCAGCTAATGTTTTTAAAGCACCACGCGCTTTATCAGTTGTTGCATAAATACGTTTACGTGCTTCTTCTTTTCCATATTTCTCTTCTAATAATTTACGGAAAATGCGGAATGCAATTGCAGGTTCTGTTGTTGTACCTGATTTAGAAATAACGTTAATGGAGAAATCTTTACCTTCTAATACATCCATTAAATCTTTCATGTAAGTGGAGCTAATGTTTTGCCCAACAAATAGCACTTGTGGAGTTTTGCGTTGTTCTTTAGAAAGTGTATTGTAGAAAGAATGATTTAACATTTCAATTGCTGCGCGTGCTCCTAAGTAAGAACCACCAATACCTACAACAAGTAAAATGTCAGAGTCACTTTTAATTTTCTCAGCACATTTTTGAATGCGAGCAAATTCTTCTTTGTCGTATTGAAGTGGAAGCTCTACCCACCCAAGGAAATCGTTCCCAGCTCCAGTTTGTTCATGGATTGCATGGTGCGATACTTTTACTGCATCACGTAAATAAGTTAGTTCACGTTCACTGATGAACGATAACGCTTTAGAATAATCGAACGTTACATGTGTGCTCATCTTTTTCCCTCCAATTATGTATATGTACTTCTGTATTCACTTTAGCGAAACTGAAGTTGTAAATCAAGCAATTGAAGAATTGTAAACGTAACCAATATTTATTTTTAAAAAAAAGTTCATTTTTCGCATAAAAATTCGTATTCCTTAGTATGGATGTATACACATCCTATAATGAAAATTTTTTATGTATAAAAACAACAAAGGAGAGTCATTCTATAAGAGAGTTAAGTTGTATAATGCGTACTCCCATTTTTGGATTTCGCTTTATACCCACCAATTTCATATAGGTGGATTCTTATTACTCGCGAATACTAAAGGCTTGCTTATACTTCAAATTTAAGGAGGACTATTCAAGATGAGTACTTTACAACGTATTGCATTAGTATTCACTATCATCGGTGCCGTCAACTGGGGACTTATTGGATTCTTTCAATTTGATTTAGTAGCAGCTATCTTCGGTGGGCAAGGTTCCGCACTTGCACGAATCATTTACGGTATTGTTGGTATTTCTGGGCTTATTAACCTTGGTTTATTGTTTAAACCATCCGAAAACCTTGGAACACACCCAGAAACACGCGAAGTTCGATAATAAAACATGGCTCCGCACTTCCCATCCGACATACGAATATGATTGCATGCAATCATATTTGCTAATATATATCATAACAAAATAAAAGAGGATTGCTGATTTAGCGATCCTCTTTTATTTTGTTAACTGTGATTCTTCAATCCACTCTGTTAACTTTTCGCGAAGCGTATTGAACCCTTTATCAGATGGTTTGGGTACGATAATTCTTCCTTGCTTTCGCTTTGCTGCTTTTAACGATAAACTCATTTTTTTGTGTTCTTCATCAATTGAAAGTACTTTTACTTCTACCATATCTCCGACCTTTAAAAAGTCATGAATATCCTTTACATATCCATTTGTAATTTCAGATATATGTACAAGTCCTTGCGTTTCGGCGTCCAATGCTACAAACGCACCGTAATCTTGAATTCCAGTCACTTTCCCTTTCACAACCACTCCTGTTGTGTATTGTTCTGACATATGAAACACTCCTATACGCTTACCATTTTCCCTGCTATTTGCAGGTAGCAAGACATCCACCGAGAAAACCAAAAAGATTAGCAGATGCAACTATTCATAAATATCCGATTAGTGAAAGCTCATTCTCAGTAAAAAGATAAATCTCCCTCGCTGAGAAAAGTTTCACTTTATATTAGTAAATTATACCACTAGCTCTCGTTTCATTCAAAATTCATGAAAAACTTTCCTCAAGTAAGTATAATTTTCAAATATTGGGATAGAATACTAACACATGGCTTTCTAGTATTCCCCCCCTTTTATGGACAAAACATATTCTGTTTTGTCCTTTTTTTATTTTCTACAAACCTCTATGTCCTTTTACTTTTTTCCAATCTATATGTGTAACATAGTGAACAATAATTTTACTCTCTCTAACTTCTCCATCATTTCTTTTACTCCTTCTATTTCTACATTTAACATTTCCGCTAAAGTTTCTACGGATAAACGACTGTTTTTCAAGACAAGCTAATAATTCTAATTTTTTCAGTCATCATATTCCTTCCTCCTTCCTTTTATATTTGAAAAGAAGATTTTTTTAGAGAATTATGTAAAAATAGAGTGAAACTTTAATCAGTATAAATTTTCTTCATCTATCGCTGATTATTAACCATCACCAATTGTGCTTTAACGGATAGCCTGTCTTCACCTTTCTTCCTCACTTCTCTCTAACTATTTAGGTGTGGATTTTATGGCTCGTTAAAGCGGGGAAAAAGAAAAAGGGGCTGAAACCGTGAAACCAAAAGTATATATTGCTGAGCGCGTTCCAAAGTCTGTAGAAACATATATCTCTGAGCATTGTGAATATGAAAAATGGCATAGTAATGAGAAGATACCTCGTGAAGTTCTATTAGAAAAAGTAAAAGATAAGCAGGGTTTACTTAACTTTGGTGCAAAAATTGATGAGGAATTATTTCAAGCAGCTCCCCAACTAAAAGTTGTGAGCAATATTTCTGTTGGCTATGATAATTTTGATTTAGAAGCGATGCGGGGCAAAAATGTGATTGGTACGAATACCCCATATGTATTAGATGATACAGTAGCCGATCTTGTTTTCGCTCTTATGTTATCAGCGGGACGCCGCGTATGCGAGCTTGATTCTTATGTGAAAGATGGTAATTGGAATTCCGAAATTACACAGGAGCATTTCGGAATGGATGTACATCATAGTACAATTGGAATTATTGGCATGGGCCGAATTGGAGAGGCTGTTGCTAAACGTGCCAAATTCGGGTTTGATATGAATGTTCTTTACTATAATCGTCGCCGTAAAGAAGACGCTGAACAAAAATTCGAAGCGACGTACTGTGATTTAAACACTTTACTAGCGCAATCAGATTTCATTGTTCTTCTAACCCCTTTAACAGAGGAAACATACCATCTTATCGGCGAGAAGGAATTTTCATTAATGAAAGAAACAGCTATTTTCATTAATGCTTCCCGCGGGAAAACAGTCGATGAAAATGCATTAATTGATGCACTGAAACAAAAGAAAATCTTTGCAGCTGGCATTGATACATTCACACAAGAACCAGTGGAAAAAGATAATCCGTTATTATCGTTAACAAACGTCGTTACGCTGCCGCACATCGGATCTGCGACATTAAAAACGAGACACAAAATGGCAATGACAGCTGCCGAAAATCTAGTTGCTGGGTTACAAGGAAAGACACCTCCAAATATTGTACGTGGATAAAAAAGGCAAGATGGCCCTCCATCTTGCCTTTTTTTACTAACATAAACTTTTTTCTACTAGGAAATAATATGAAAAAAATCAATGGAGTGAAAAAAAATGAACCATGAGACAAAACATCCTTACTTCACTTTTTCCACTCGCGGCACTACCGTTCATTACGAGTTGTATGAATACCAAAGTAAAGAGGATAGGCCAACTTTCGTACTCGTTCACGGTTTTTTATCGTCCTCATTTAGTTACCGACGACTCATCCCACTGCTTACAAAAGAAGGAACTGTTGTCGCTCTCGATTTACCGCCATTTGGAAAAAGTGATAAGTCAAATCACTTTACATATTCCTATCATAATCTAGCAACTATAATTATCGATTTAGTGGAACATTTAGCATTGCAAAATATTGTGCTAGTTGGGCATTCAATGGGCGGACAAATCTCACTCTATGTCAATCGTATACGCCCTGATTTAATTACAAAAACAATCTTACTATGTAGCTCAAGCTACTTAACAAGGGCAAAGTTCCCGCTCATCTATACTTCCTATTTACCGTTCTTCCATTTATACGTAAAAAATTGGATTATACGAAGAGGCATTGTTCATAATTTAATGAATGTCGTTTATGATCACTCTTTAATTGATGATGAAATGATGGAAGGCTACTCAGCCCCCTTTTATGATAACCGTATTTTCCCGGCTTTAACTCGAATGATTCGGGACCGAGAAGGTGATTTATCTTCAGCTGAATTACGTAAAATTGAAACACCTACCTTGCTTATTTGGGGTGAAAAAGACCGTGTTGTTCCCGTTCATGTTGGGCAACGGTTACACGAAGACTTACCAAACTCTACATTTATTTCATACGAAAATGCTGGACACTTATTGCCAGAAGAGAAGCCACAGCATGTATACGAAGAAATCGTGGCATTTTCAGCACAGTAACATCCATATATCGGCGGCTTCAGCTACTATATCAATCATTTCACGATATACAACATCAAAATTACTACAAAAGCAAAGGCTGTCGGAACACCCGACAGCCTATAATGAACAACTTCCACCTTCTTTTAATATGAGTAATTCCTCTGCTAATTTCTCACATTTCTCAATAGATGGTACTTCTTCAAAAGACATGAAATAAATATGCTGGATTTTTTTCGCAATATACTTCGGATCGTCAAACGCACTTACCACGTACACGACATCACTTGCTTCTGTTTCATAAAATTCCGGTCCCATTTGAAAAGGATCCCAATTCTTCACCATTTCCACCATCTTTTCATATGCGCCCATCTACTTCCCGCCTTTTCCTATTTTTCACTCTTTTCTTTATCGTATCATATCAGCTATGCTAGAAGAAGTGAGGAACTTTCACAAAATCATCGATTCAAGTAAAGGGAGGCAAATAATATGCAGCAATTTCATAAAACTGTAAATCGCCGGGGAACTCATAGCGTAAAGTGGGATACATATAAGAATGAAGAACTGCTACATGCATGGATTGCAGATATGGATTTTCCTATTCCAAAGCCAATTCAATCTGCAATGAAAAAACGCCTTGAACATCCTATTTTCGGTTATACAATGCCACCAGAAGAAATCACAGATACGATTTGTCAGTGGGCAAAAAGTCAATACAATTGGGATATAAAAAAAGAATGGATTGTATTTAGTTCAGGAATCGTCCCTGCTCTCAGCACTAGTGTACAAGCTTTCACAACTGAAAATGATGCCGTACTGGTGCAACCACCGATTTATCCTCCATTCTTTGATATGGTCACAAAAAATAACCGTCTTGTATGCGAAAATCCATTACTCTTGCAGGACGGCGTATACACAATGGATTTTGAACATTTGGAATCACAATTCAAACAGGGTGTGAAACTTATGCTCCTTTGTAGTCCACACAACCCTGTCGGTCGCGTTTGGACAAAGGAAGAACTTACAAAACTTGGAGCATTATGTGAACAATATAATGTAATCGTTGTCACGGATGAAATCCATGCAGACATTATTTTCTCAAATCATACCCATACACCATTTGCTTCCTTATCTGAATCATTAGCGGCACGCACAATCACTTGCATGGCACCAAGCAAAACGTTCAACATTGCAGGACTGCAGGCATCTATTATTATTATTCCTAATAAAAAACTTCGCGATGCCTTTACATCTGTACAACACCGTCAAGGTTTTCATGGGTTAAATACATTGGCTTATGTAGCAATGCAAAGTGCCTATACAGAATGTAACGAATGGTTAGCAGACATCCGTTTATATATAGAAGAAAATGCCCGGTTCGCTCGTGAATTTATCAAGCAGCATATTCCTATACTTTCTGTCATTCAATCAGAAGGTACTTTTTTACTATGGGTTGACTGTTCTCGCCTTGATTTGTCTGAAAAAGAAAGAACAAAACAACTTGAAGAAAAAGGGAAGATCATCGTTGAACCAGGTGAAAAATACGGAACCGGCGGAGAGCAATATATTCGTATTAACATCGGTTGTCCAAGAAGACAACTTGAAGAAATACTGCACAGACTCCAGTATACATTTTCATAGTTAACTGAAAGAAGCTATCCTTTCAAAAGGTAGCTTCTACTTTTTCTTAGCGGCTGATGCTTTTTCTACAATAACCCCACAAGCAATTCGGTTCCCTGAATTTCCAGCAGGTTGCGTCATACCATCATCAGCGTTTTCAGTAATAATAATCGTTGCCCCATCTTTTCGATGAAGTGTCGTTTTCCCTTCTTCAAGCGATATATTAGGTGCTTCAATATCCGCCTTAATCGCACCTTTATCATCAGCAATTACATTCGGCAAATCACCATTCTCTGCTCCCTTTGGATTCATAAGTCCATGTTTCTTTTTCTTATCTAGATTAAAATGATCACCCGCTGATATAAAAAGAGGTGCTTTACATTCCCCAATGTCATGAATATGTAATCCATGTGCTCCTGGCGTAAATCCCTCTGCCTTAATGGATATTTTCACGCCATTTGTTTTTTGAACCACCTTTGCGGTTCCAACTTTATCACCAGAAGCATTATATAACTTTACATCTATTTCTTTCGGTTTCCCTTTATCACAGCCTGCCATAAGAAACAGCAAACAAAACACAAATAAAAGCTGCTTTTTCATCACAATTCCCTCCAAAATACATTCTGCCCTTAGATTGTCCGAGCATAGAGGGAAACATACAAAAGCGAATTAGTGTTTCTTTTCCGCTAACAACTTTTGTTCTACTTTCTGCAAACGTTCTGCCTCTCTCTTCGATACACGAATAAACATACGCCAAGTTGCAATTGCACCGACTATAAATAAAACACAAACAATCCCTGGAATAATATATTCTGTTTTATCTTCTGGAAAATATAAAGGCATCATAAAGATCACACTCCTTTGTTTTTTCTACACTCTTACTCTATTCAGTAAATCCCTGAGCAAAAATACATCTATATCTGTGAATTCATCGAAGCAAACGATGTACACTTTCATCCTTTTGATTCATCAGAATTTTCTGTTACATCTTTTCAAATT
The DNA here is from genome assembly GCF_900107445.1 of Bacillus sp. 166amftsu. Lineage (NCBI taxonomy): Bacteria > Bacillati > Bacillota > Bacilli > Caryophanales > Bacillaceae > Bacillus > Bacillus sp. 166amftsu. The sequence goes on from NZ_FNQA01000015.1 coordinate 10,713, forward strand.
ATAACATCTCTCTAATCACACGCGCACCTAACTTCTCAAAATCATTCTCTGGCAGATGATTTCTTTGACTCCATCCCACTCTTTCCTTACTATAAAATTGAGGTGAAAAATATGAGCGAAACATTCCAAATTGGTGATATCGTTACTGGCATCTATAAAACAGGAAAATATATCGGTGAAATTACAAACAGCCGTCCTGGAAGCTACGTTGTGAGAGTATTAGCTGTTTTAAAACATCCTACGCAAGGTGATTTACATAATGTAAAGCAAGCTGATGTACCATTTTTCCATGAAAGACGTGCTTTAGCTTTTCGCGAACAAACAAATATTCCGCAACCAATGGTAAAAAAATATGAAGGGAATATCCCGGATTATAAAGAATCTCTGAAAATAGCATTAGACTCACAAGTGAATGCATTTCAAGAAGACGACTCTCCTTTTGCAAAGCGTAGTTTGCAGGTACTAAAGCAATTAAAACAAGATTACAAGCTATAAAAAACAAAGCGACCAAATTACACAGTTTGTAATTTGGTCGCTATTGTGTACTCACTTTCTTTAACACCTTTGAAAAATCAATAAGCTCACCTAAAGTCGGTGGAGATGGTTTTACTAAATATTCTTTGTCCTTTTCAACCAGCTTAAAAATATTATAGGTCGTCATCGCATCATCAAGTGCACAGTGATGCTTCCCTGTTCCTACTTTCCCATACGCTTCAATCGCTTTCCATAGTCCAGTTTGATTCCGCTCTCCAAAGAAACGTTTATACTCGAGCGATAAGTCTCTGCACTGCCCTGAAAAAGGAAACTCGACACCTACAGCCTCACAATTATGCTTCAGTACTTTCATATCCATATTGCCCCACGTTACAATTGTTGTTTGACAGCGTTTTTCATATTGCACAAGCTTCTCGACAAGTTCCAAAAAGGAAATCCCTCTGTCTACTGCTTCTTGATTAATTCCTAAAAATTTTTTACACCGATCTGTTAAACTTGGAAAAGCTTCTGGTCTTACATAAGATGAATACGTATTTTCCACTATACAATCAACAACCGATACGAGTCCTACCTCAATAATCTCTGGAAAAAAACCCTTTGGTTTTTTCCTATTTTGTGGCATTGTGAACTCAAAATCTAAAAACAAAAATTGTTGTTCACCCATACAATCCCTTCCTTATCATTCTATCTACTTTATCCTCCTACACGAACAGGCTCGAATGCTATTACATAAGATACATTCAGATTTGGATGTATTTTATGTATATGTCAAATAACCGCAAATATTTTCAAAAACAAGAAAAATTAACCGAAACAGAAAATAGGACAAAGCAAACCCTTCCATTTACATCCGACATTTTTCTACTTTATAATGGCTTTAAGTGTGTTTGTTCCATACATTTATGACACACTAAGAAAAGTTACCCGAAAGGAGATGGAATTTTTGCACGAAACAACGCAAGAAATTGCAAACTGGCAATATTACTTTGCAATCGCAGTCTTTCTAATTACATATGCTATTATTATTTCAGAAAAACTTAACCGTGCTGTTATCGCACTTCTCGGTGCTGCACTTATGGTGATCTTTGGAGTCGTTGACCTGCACACTGCTTTTACAAAACATATTGAGTGGGGAACTATCACACTACTGATCGGCATGATGATTTTAGTAAACATTACGAGTAAATCAGGTGTATTCCAATATGTCGCAATTAAAGCCGCTAAACAAGCACAAGGAAATCCAATTAAAATCTTAATTTCTCTTTCTTTGCTTACCGCGCTTGGCTCCGCATTTCTAGATAACGTAACAACTGTACTTCTTGTTGTTCCAGTTACTTTATCTATTACGCGTATTTTACAAGTAAATCCTGTCCCATATTTACTTTCCGAAATTATTTTTTCAAATATTGGAGGGACCGCGACATTAATTGGTGATCCACCAAACATTATGATTGGTTCTGCCAATAAACATCTAGATTTTAATGCTTTCTTATTTAACTTAGCTCCAATCGTAATTATCATTATTGCTGTTACCGCTACAATGATTTACTTTATGTATCGCAAGCAGCTAATTGCTGATCCTGTACAAATAAAAAAATTAATGAGTTTAGATGAAAAGAAATACATTAAAGATGCTGTGTTAATGAAAAAATCTTTGACAGTACTTGGTCTTACAATTCTAGGGTTCATGACTCATTCTATTTTCCACATTGATGCAGCAGTAATTGCATTAACGGGTGCTACTGTACTTATGCTAATCGGTGTAAAAGAGCATGAAATTGAAGACATATTCGCTCACGTAGAGTGGGTTACAATTTTCTTCTTTGCTGGTCTATTCGTACTCGTTGGTGGACTTATTGATATTGGACTCATCAAAACATTAGCACAAAAAGTAATTGGTTTAACAGGTGGCGATATCTCCTACGCATCTATCCTTATTTTATGGGTATCCGGTATTGCATCCGCAACAATTGATAACATTCCGTTCGTTGCAACAATGATTCCACTCATTAACGATATGGCAGTCGGTCTTGGCCTATCACCTTCCGATGTGCAAATCGATGTACTATGGTGGTCATTGGCACTCGGAGCTTGTCTAGGCGGAAACGGTACATTAATCGGTGCTTCTGCTAACGTAATCGTAGCAGGAATCGCAAGCCGTGAAGGACACCGATTTAGCTACATGGAGTTCCTAAAATTCGGTTTTCCAATTATGATCGTGTCACTTATCATTTCTCACATCTACATTTATCTGCGTTACTTAATGTAGTCATAAAAAGCGACAGTGGCTCGTTTAAAGATAAAAGGCTATCGCACGCAGCGATAGCCTTTCATTTTTATAATATACCAATTCTTTCTTCCCATATATCGATCTTCCAACAATACTCAACACAATTATCCCCAGTAAATCCTAATATTTCGTCGGCTCATTTCGAATCAAAAACAAGTGAATCGGAAGAAAAATAGAACATGTTATTACATGAATAATTGTAAATAAAACTGCGTTCGTTCCATATCGCTCTAAAATGGCATATATCAAATAAATCGACAGAACAAGCGATACCCCTGTTGCTAGCACATTTAAAATCGGAACAAAGTTCAAAATAAAACACAAAACATATATTCCGAATATTTTCCATCCTGCCTCTTCTTTCAAAAAGCTAGGTAATTTCTCCTTTGCCAAGTCTCCCCAAACTTTACTATTTAAAAATGGAATAAAAGCAAGAACCCCATCCTCAGCGCCATCATTTTTTGCCATTGTATAAAGTGAAAATGCCGTTAATACATACGCAATGATACCCCAAATTACAATAATCAAAATGAAAGTAAAACTAAGAGCAAAAAAACCTGCTAATATACTTTGATCCTCCATTGCTCTCCCTCCTTTCTATTCTTACCATATTTCTTATATCACTTTCGTATCACTTCTTTATATAATATGAAAGAGAAACCTGAAAGGAGAACAGTTTTATGCGCCCATTTGTAGAAGCATTACAGCAACAATTTATTGCACATCAAAATCCGGAAAAAGCAGAACCCATGGCTCGTTATATGAAAAACCACTTCTCGTTTTTCGGTATTCAAACACCGGAAAGAAGAAAGCTACTACATGAAGTCATACAAGTACATAAGCTCCCAAGCAACGAGGAATTTCAACTCGTCATCCGTGAACTTTGGACTTTGTCCGAACGCGAATTTCAAGCTGCCGCACTCGATCTATTACAAAAATACAAAAGGCACCTCGATGAAACTCATATTCCATTCTTAGAGGAGCTTATTACAACGAAGTCATGGTGGGATTCCGTTGATGGCATTGTCCCAACATTCCTAGGAAGCATTTTCTTTAAACATCCAGAAGCCATTCCTACCTATATTCCAAGATGGATTGCTTCAGAAAATATATGGTTACAACGCTCTGCAATCTTATTTCAGCTGAAGTATAAAGAGCAAATGGATGAAAAACTTCTCTTCTCAATCATTGGACAACTCAAATCTTCAAAAGAATTTTTTATCCAAAAGGCAATTGGCTGGGTACTTCGTGAATATGCGAAAACAAGCCCAAATGCTGTATGGGAATACGTTCAAAACAATGAACTTGCTCCTTTAAGCAAACGTGAAGCAATTAAACATATTCGCTCTACTATGAGCATCGTTTCCGAATAAAGAATAATAAAACAGGCGAAACTCTATCATATATATCGATTTAAGTCCCTGCCATGAAAACAAAAGAAGTGATGCTCTCATTTCCTCCCTTTGTTTTCACTTGGCATGAGGCGAAAAAGCACTTTCCGCCTCTATCCATCGACGGATACTCTCGTCCATCTAAAAAGAAAGGCTTTTTCCTCTATTGTGATTTAAAAAGGAACATGATAGAATATGGTCATTATTATTAAATATAGTAGCGATGACGGACTTATAAGTACTTGCACAAAAAGCGATTCAGGGATAGTGAAAGCCTGAAAAAGCGAGGAAACGGCAGTCTTGAGCAATACGTGATAAAGTGGTTGTGCGTTTATACGCACATCAACTAGGGTGGAACCGCGGGTATATACAAGCTCGTCCCTAGGCAAAAATGCCTAGAGACGAGCTTTTTTGTATTTAAAAGCGCAAGCGGCTCGTTTAGAACAGGAGGACATTGGAGGCCCTGACGAAGAGGCGCTTTTTGCCTCACAGGAAGGAGCGAAATGACCGACTGTTCTAGCCGCTGGAGCTGGATATCTCTAAAAGCGCAAGCGGCTTGCTCACGAAATTGCTATCCAACAAGTACACCCTGTCATCGCCAATACGTTAACTTTTAAAAGGAGGATTTTATTATGTATTCAATGGAACAAGTTGTAAACTTAGCGAAACATCGCGGTTTTGTTTTCCCTGGTTCTGAAATTTATGGTGGCCTTGCAAATACTTGGGATTACGGTCCACTTGGTATCGAATTAAAAAATAATGTGAAAAAAGCTTGGTGGAAAAAGTTCATTCAAGAATCTCCATACAACGTTGGCTTAGATGCAGCAATTTTAATGAACCCAAAAACTTGGATAGCTTCTGGTCATGTTGGTAACTTTAACGATCCAATGATCGACTGTAAAAAATGTAAAGCGCGTCACCGTGCTGATAAATTAATTGAAGATGCTCTAGATGCAAAAGGTATCGAAATGATCGTTGATGGTCTTACTTTCGATCAAATGGCTGACTTAATGAAAGAACATGAAGTAAAATGCCCAGATTGCGGCAATCAAGACTTCACAGAAATCCGTCAGTTTAACTTAATGTTTAAAACATTCCAAGGCGTTACTGAATCTAGTACAAACGAAATCTTCCTTCGTCCTGAAACAGCACAAGGTATTTTCGTAAACTTCAAAAACGTACAACGCTCTATGCGTAAAAAACTTCCATTTGGTATTGGTCAAATCGGTAAAAGTTTCCGTAACGAAATCACGCCTGGTAACTTCACATTCCGTACGCGTGAATTCGAACAAATGGAACTTGAATTCTTCTGTAAACCAGGTGAAGAACTAGAATGGTTCACATTCTGGCGTAACACTTGTAAAAACTGGTTACTATCACTTGGTATGAACGAAGAAAGCATGCGTCTTCGTGACCACGGTGAAGAAGAATTATCTCACTACAGTAATGCAACAACTGATATTGAATTCAAATTCCCATTCGGTTGGGGCGAACTTTGGGGCGTTGCATCTCGTACAGACTTCGACTTAAAGCGTCACATGGAACACTCTAACGAAGACTTTAACTATATCGATCCACAAACGAATGAACGTTACGTACCATACTGCATCGAGCCATCTCTTGGCGCAGACCGCGTAACATTAGCATTCTTATGTGATGCATACGAAGAAGAGCAACTAGAAAACGACTCTCGTACAGTTCTTCGTTTCCATCCTGCTTTAGCACCATACAAAGCAGCGATCTTACCGCTATCTAAAAAGCTATCTGAAGGCGCTGGAGAAGTGTTCGCAGAACTAGCAAAAGACTTCGTGGTAGACTTTGATGAAACTGGTTCTATCGGTAAACGTTACCGTCGCCAAGACGAAATCGGTACACCATTCTGTATCACATATGACTTCGACTCTGTTGAAGACAAAGCTGTTACAGTACGTGACCGTGACACAATGGAGCAAGTTCGTATGCCAATTAGCGAATTGAAAAGCTTCTTGGAGAAGAAAATTCAGTTTTAATACTGACACTGTTAAATAAGAAACTGGATTGGATTTTTCCTATTCAGTTTCTTATTTTTTAGAGTGTTTACTATGCCATACAGCAAAACTCCTACCACTAATAGAAGTGGTAGGAGTTTTGCTGTATGTTAATAAGGGATAAATAAAGGGGCTTTTACGGAAGGTCTTTCATAAAATTTTCTACAACTTAGACGCATAGAAAAATGTTTTTTATATCTAATTTATTATCGTTTTTTTAGATTTACCTTAACAAAATTAGATTTTATTATTTTTACGTTTTTTTCATTTTGGAAACTCGTTCTTTTTTTTACCTCTCTATCCAATGAACTACAAGATATTGTCGTACATCTTTTCTCCAATAAATGGAGGATATTTCACTCCAAAAAATAAATGAGTTAAAACAATGGTCCCATAGTGATGTATGAAGCAGGAAGGACATCCTTCCTGCTTCATACATCACCCCAAAGAAATTCCTCTCATTTTAATTTAGAAGCGTTCTCTTTTAATAGGGGACGCTTCTAATTGTATGACGATTAATTCGTCTATTCGCTATCTTTTTTCTTTAATAGCAACTGTACATCTTGAAATACAAAGCAGGTCATCATTTTCATCAATAATTCGTACATCCCAAACCATTGTTGTTTCTCCTTTATGGATCGGCGTACCGATTGCTGTTACGATTCCATCACGTTTCGAGCGAATATGATTCGCATTAATTTCAAGTCCAAAACAAATACACTTTTCTTGATCAATTAAATTATACGCTCCTACGCTCGCTACAGTTTCTGCTAATGCAACTGATGCACCACCGTGCAAAAAGCCCAACGGTTGATGTGTGCGTCCATCTACTGGCATAGTTGCTACCACTTTCTCTTCTGTCATTTCTAACAACTCAATCCCAAGTGCATCCATTAATGTTTTCGGCATACTATTTCTCCCTTTTCCTTGTTTAAAAATGTATAATTTTTCCCATTTATTTTCAAACTATCCATAATATTTATCTAAGGAGGTTCCATCTACATGAAAAACAAATTCTGTATTCTATTACTCTTAGTCTCCTTGCTCATTATTGTACCAAATTGTACGAAAGCAGCCCACCCTTCTAACTTGACAATCGATATAAAGACTGTCACGCAAAAAGGTAAGAAGCCTTACTTAGAGTATCAAATTAGCAGACCTTATTTTAGTAACTTTTACGATGAAAAATTTCAGAACAAATTGAATACATACTACAAAACAACAACAGATCGCTTTAAAACAACATTAGCAAAAGAAGCAAAAAAATATTATAAAGAGGCTCAGGAATCCAATGCACCTTTTCATCCATATGTTGTAAATGTCGATTATAAAGTGACATTGCAAAATTCTCCTTTATTAAGCTTATACATAAACTATTACCAATATACAGGCGGTGCACATGGTTTATATACGTGGAAAGCAAATACGTTTGATTTAAAAGAAAAGAAGATACTCAGTCTAGCTGATTTATTTCAAAAAGACAGTAACTATAAAGATATTATTCGTACAGAAATCGTTAGACAAATTAAACAAAATGAAAGTATTTATTTTCCAGATGCTGCTGACAAAGTGATGAGTACAAAGAAATTCAACTACTTTTTAGAACCAGATAACCTTGTCATTTATTTCTCTTTATATGAAATCGCACCTTATTCAAGTGGAATCCCGCAATTTCGTATTCCATACACATTACTAAGGGATTCATTGAAGCCTACTTATCAAAACATTTTGATTGACAATAGATAAACGAATTAGCTACGATAATGTTAACTAAACATCAGTGGGAGGTTAACATTATGAAGCAATTACGCGTTTTGGATTTATCACTAGCAGCTATGTTTGTTGCGCTTATGGCAATTGGTGCGAATATCGTATCATGGGCACCCTTTTTACAAGTGGCTGGTGTTCCCCTTTCGATGCAACCATTCTTCGCAATTTTAGCGGGTCTTCTTCTCGGAAGCAGACTTGGGGCCTTATCTATGACTGTTTATATGCTTATTGGGGTTGCAGGAGCACCAATTTTCGCTAAATTCCAAGCTGGATTTGGCGCACTGTTAGATCCTACCGGTGGTTTTATTATCGCATTCATTATTGTTGCTTATGTAACAGGAAAACTAGTAGAACAAAGAGAAAAACCACAACTTGGGACATTTGCAATCGCATCTGCCACTGGAATTATCTTAACTTATATCATTGGTACAACTTATATGTATGCGGCTGTAAACCTCTGGATGGGCGGAAATATGAGTTACAAAGCGGCTTGGACGATTATGATGTGGTTTGCTGTTAAAGATATCATCTTTACAATTATCGGTGCTATCATTGCACCTCGTATATACTATGCAGTTCATAACTCTGTATATCAACGCAATTCTAGTTTCTCTCCAAAATAGAATACGTTGACCCTTAAACCATTTGAAGTAAATCATCAAATAAGACACAAAAAGGATATCATCAAAATCGATGATATCCTTTTCTTTTAGAAACATCCTTGATTGCACTGATATAAATTTGATTTTTACATATAAATAAATTATGCTTGAAAAGAATTAAAATTGCATAAGGAATTGATTATAAATGGTAGGAACAGCCTCGCAAGACAAGGCAAAAAGATTTCTCATCGTAACATTATTTTTCACACTTGGGACAGCTTTAGGCAAACTACTTGGATTTGCAAAAGAAGTTACACTTGGAGCTTATTTCGGTACAAACTATGCTGTAGATGCATATGTGGTTGCTTTAAATATACCAACAATTGTATTCACTGGTATCACAGGCGCTTTTGCCTTCTCATTCATTCCTATTTTCATGGAACTAAAAGGCAAAGATCCTCTTAAAGCATATCGATTTATGAATAACTTTTTAAATATTATTTTACTCATTTTCTTTATTCCGCTTTTGCTCATTGAACTGCAACCACATTTTTTTATTAAAATGTTTGCACATGGTTTACCCGAGCAAACAGCAGTATTGTCAGCCTATTTGCTGCAAATTATTTTCCCAACTGTATTTTGTACATTTTTTATTGATATCTTCAATGCTTATTTAAACAGTTTACATAAATTTCGAATTACAAGTATACAATGGATTGTGTTAAATGGGATTACACTACTTATCTTTGTTTTGCTCGTACAATGGATTGGAATTTATGCACTTGCATTAGGTGTTATACTTGGAAATATTGTACAAACTATACTTGTCTACGTTGCTTCTAGACGCGAGGGATACCATTATAAATTTTTAATTGATTGGAAAGATCCTTCTTTAAAAAGGATGATGGCCTTAAGTATCCCTGCATTTATTACAAGTGTGTCTATTCAAATTAATTTACTCGTAGATCGAACGTTAGTTTCCGGGCTGGAAGAAGGGTCTATTGCAGCTCTTAATTATTCTCAAAAGTTATATTTTATTCCACTTGGATTAATTGCTGCTCCTGTCTTAACTGTCATGTACCCAAAATTCGTTGAATATGTAAACCAGGAGAATTGGAAACCATTCATTCAGCTCATTGAAACGAATATTAAAGTACTGTTATTTTTATTTATCCCAGTCTGTATTTATTTTACATTCTTTACTGAAGAAATTGTAAAAGTAATTTATAACTACGGTGCATTCGGAAAGGATTCTATTGAGCTAACAGCAACCGCACTACAATTTTATGCAGTCGCTGCTCTTATGCAACCTTTAAAAGATTTACTTGATCGCTTATTGTTTTCACTAAAACTGAATCGTTATATTATGTACGTATCTATCGTTTCTATGGTTGTAAATGTTATATTATGTATTGTACTCGTTCATTATATTGGTTTAGCAGGTGCTGCACTTTCAACCTCTATTGCATCAGTAAGTACAGTATTTCTGTTATTATGGATGTTGCAAAAGTATATGAAAGAGAAAGAACAGATAAATTTGCACTACACTCGCTTTTTATTGAAATGTACCGTTGCATCTTTTGTAAGTTTGTATGCTTCCAAACTACTGCTTCATTTCTCACATGATACAAAATTACTTATCTTATTAGCAATAACAGTCGGTGCTATCATTTACTTACTTATTACTTACATGTTAAGAGTAAAGGAGCTACAACAATTGCTATCGCTATTTTTAGGTAAAAGGAAGGATATAAATGAATAAAATTATGTACCTTTTGAATTATGTCGGGGATGGTGGGTCGGAAAAATATGTCCTCGATTTAATTCAATCTATTGATCCAAAACGTTGTGTTCTTGTATATTCTACTCCTGGCCCTTTCTTACATAAGTTTGAGAAATTAAACATACCCATATATCGTATAGAAATGCACCATCCTTTTGATATACAAGCTGCAAGAAAACTTAAAAAAATAATCGCAAAAGAACAAGTAGATATAGTTCACGCACAATTTTTACGTGAGAACTATATTGCAATTTTAGCAAAACTATTAGGAGCATCCATACGTGTCATCTGGACATATCATGTGGATGTTCCAATGGCACGTCCTTTAAGATGGTGCAATGCTTTTTTTACTCGTTACAATGACACGATTATTTGTATTTCACAGTTTATGAAACAACAGCTTCTTGAAAAAGGGGTTCAAAAGGATAAATTAAAAATGATTTACAATGGTTTAGAAGACCCTTATTCAAATGCATTACCCGCTCTTCATAAACCGATGAAAATCGCTGTAATTGGAAGGTTAAGCGAGGAAAAGGGGCAACCTTTTTTTATAAGAAGCTTACACAAGTTAAAAACACAATATCCGTCTTTACAATGGCAATGTAATATTATTGGAGACGGGCCACTAAAAAGTCAATTAGAAAACTTAATCACGACGTTACAATTAGATGATTCCGTTTCTTTATTAGGTTTTCAAGATAACATTATAAAAGAATACGAAGCACATGATATAATCGTAATTCCGTCAAAAAATGAAGGATTATCCTACGTTGCAATTGAGGCAATTGCCATGAAAAAACCCGTGATTGCGACAAATATTGGTGGGTTACCTGAAGTTATTGTTCCAAATCAATCGGGTATCTCTATACCATATGGAGATGAAGAACAATTAGCAACTGCACTAGCAAGATTATTACAAGATGAAAAGCTATACCATTCCTTGGCAGAATGCGGACGCGAATATTATTTACAAAACTTCACTTTCTCTAAAATGCTAACAGAAGTAAACAATATTTATCGCATACCATCATCATGTTAAAGGAGACTATATATGATACACCTTACTCGATTTCATTATATACTGCTCAGCATTTTCTTTGTTACATTAGGGTTGTTATTCCCATCACCTTATACCGGGCTATTCATTTCAGCTTTATTAGCAGTCTCTGCTTTCCGAGATGAAAAGCTCGGTATTGCTTATTTACTATTATTCATTCCGATGCGTCCTTTTCTTACAGCCTATAACGCTGGATTCAAATTGATCGGTTCTCTCATTATTCTCTCTTTGTTATGTAAATTGTTTTTACAATACCGACATAATATTTCAAAGCTATTTTCATTTCATTACTTTGAAATTATATATTTTGTATTTTGTTTATTCGGATCTATTTTAGGAATAGTAAATGGCGTTTCCCTTACAGCGATTGTAATGCAGTTACATACCCTGTTACTATTTTACTTTGTATTCTATATTGTATCGCGGCTTTCTTTCCATCATGATGATTTGTTATTTTTTGCACAAATAACTTTCATCGCTTCCATTATTATTTCAATACAAGGTTTAATTGAAAAACTCTCTCTACGAAGTATGTTGCTTCCAGAGGCATGGAAAGAACTCGTATTAGCCCCTACAAATAAAATACGTATATATGGGATGGCTGGCGGTCCAAATGAATTAGCGCTTTATTTAATATTAGCATTTCTCATCTCTCTCTATTTATTGCGAGATGCTTCAACCAAAATGAAATATATTGTCTATATAGGACTCACGCTTATCGCAACGACGTTATTATTAACATATTCACGTGGCGCTTTTTTAACAGTGATGATATTTGTAGTTCTTTATATCATCGTTTATAGACGTATACCGTATTGGAAATCACTACTTTCCATACTGCTAATATCATCCTTGTGTGCTGCAGGTATCTCTTCTGTGACGAATTATTTAGAAGGAGATGCTCTCGGAGCTAAACGTTTTTCAGAAGCTTTATCCGAAGAAACTGTTGAACTAAGTAAGCAAGATGGACGAATCTATTATGTGAAAAAAGCAGTAGAAATTTTCAAGGACAAACCGATTACAGGATATGGTTTCGGTACATTTGGTGATGCAGCTACTCAAACGCATTCTTCACCAATTTATAAGCAGTACAATATTACATGGAATTTTTATTCGGATAACCAGTACATTCAGATCCTTGCTGAAACGGGCCTCATTGGGGTCATCCTATGCGCTATATTTGCATTTGGTTTTTTAAGGCTGTTTTGGGAATATAGAAAAGAAGCACCATTTGGTCCCCTCCTCTTATATTTATGCGTCGGCGCTATCGTCGGAAGTGCTTTTTATAATATCTTAGAGAATGGAATCTTTATGATATATTTCTTTCTCACAGCTGGATGTATATTGAAAAAGAAAGAGGACTACTGATATTTCAGTAGTCCTCTTTCTTTTTATATTATAATTTTTTCTGTTTTCTTGATAACACGAAACCAAGTAACAATGTAACAAATAAACTAATAGAAGAAACGATTGCTCCTATTACAAATCCTGGAGAAGTATATTTTAATTCAACTGTATGTGTTCCTTTTTCTAAATCTAATCCAAGGAACGCATCATTTAATTTCAGTAACTTCGTCTCTTTTCCATCTACAGTCGCCTTCCAGCCCTTATCATATGGAATAGATAAGAATAAATAATCATCTTCTTTCACATCAATTTTTCCAGATACAGTACGACCTGTGTAGTTTGTTACGTCAAATGGCTGTTGTTTTAATTCATTCACTCGCTGATCCAATGCATCTACATCAAGCCCATAGAATAATTGTTGTTCTAGCTCAATGGACTGATGATCTACTTTTACTTCAACTTCTACTTTTTGATTCTCAAAATAACCTAAATCAAGAATACCGTTATTCCAATAATAACGTGGATACTCCGTAAACTTCTTACCAAGTGATTTTCCATTTACATACACTTTTGTTACATCAGTTGGCTCTACACGTAGTTTTGTATATAACTGTTGTTTTCCTTTTACATCAAAAATATATTTAATACTAGCTTCTTGTCCAGCTTGTTGTCTTACCAATTGAATCGGTTTTTGATTTGTCTCTTTTATTTTCTTTTGTTCTTCAAGTTGTTCTTTCTTTGTTTTTTCACGGTTTACAACGGATAGGTTATTATATTCCACTGAAATTGGTTCAAGTGGTTTATAGTAGCTAATATCTTGTCCATTTAATTTGCCAATAAATTTATTTTGTTTTTCAAAGGAATTTACATAATTAATTTTTTGAACCTTTAACTTATCTTTTCCTTTTATATCAAATTCCTCTTTATTTACCATGTATCCAAATGGAAGAGCATTTTTATTCTCATATACATAGTTCTTACCTACACGATCAATTTCAGACCATCCATACTTGTTAAGTGGTTCATCTGAAATCATATATTTCATTCCGAGCAATGCATCTGTAGAAATAATGCCTTTACCATTTTGTAAAATTAGAGCCTCTAAATAACCATAGCCTAACTCCTGCATATATAAGTTTAAATGGCCGTTTGCTACGGAGTTAAAATGCGTCACACCTTTATATCCAAAACGTAATGCGTCATTCCATGTAACCCCTCGCGTCGTTTCCATACGATAAAGTCCTTTATCCTTTTCAGCGACTTTTTGAATCGTTTCTTCATATCTTGGATATGGTGAAGCATACTCTTGACGATTAATATAACCGTACTCATATCCCATTAACTTAACCATATAGACTGTATTAAGTGCAACATCAAGTGATACCACGGCTAATAAAGCAAATGAGATCATTGCTTTATTTTTTTTCAAGCGTACTTTTGCAATTAACAATAATGCATATACAACAATAAAGAACACATTTGCAATAATTTTATTCGATTGTATATAACTTGGAGCTAAATTCCCAAGTAACAAGAGCATAAATAGGTTAAACAGTACAACCTTTTTTAAAGCCGGTATTAACTCCTCTTCAAACACCATAAATGTTCGAACTGCAACAAAAATGAGCATGAAAGAGAAAGTGAAGGAATAACGATATGGGAAGTTCGTTGGCGGCTCAAAACCGTGCCAAGCTATATTTAAAAATGGAATTTCAAACGATAGAATCAAAAATAGTAAAACTGCTCCATATACAATCTTTTCTTTTAAAGCAATTTTCTTTGTTATAAAGAATAATGGAAGCAATAATAGTGTTAAAACACCAGCGTAAACGTTTGGCATACCATTTACTGTTGTATCGATTACTCCGTTAAAGAAGCGTGTATAGAATTCTACAAGATCAAAATTAAATGCTGTAGAAAATGGTAGCTTTGCACGTTCCACAAAGTTACTCTTTAAGTCCATATATGTTGGTAAGGTAATAAAGGCAGACATCCCTGCTGCTAAACCTGTTCCCATACAGAACCAAACAAATCTTTGTATGAATAACTTTATATTTCGAACGTCGTACAGCACACAAAAACGTGCTACAAAATAGATAAACGTAAATATCCCTACCATAACAGAGATATAAAAGTTTGTAATAAATGTAAGTGCTAAGCTAAACGTAAATAATCCATATTTCTTCTGTGTTAAAAGTTTTTCAACCCCTAACAAAATGAGAGGTAGTAAATAAATCCCGTCTAACCACATTACACAGAATGAATACACAGTTACAAATGACATTAATGCGTAAAAAGTTGAAAATAGTGTAATTGTAATTTCTCGGCGCTTCATCATATGACTTAAATAATACGTCATTGTTACACCAGCTAGTCCAACTTTTAATAACGTCATTAACATAATCGCTTCCGGAATATGTGCACGATCAAAAAAGAGAATTAAAATGGAAAATGGACTTGCTAAGTAATAGGCAAATACACCAATAAAATTAAGGCCCATTCCACCTTCCCAACTATAAAATATGCTTTTTCCATCTTTGAAAACATCATATAAGTACGTGTAAAATTGTACATATTGTGTATGTAAATCAGTTACAAGGATTGATTTTGATCCAAATGGCGCCACACCAAGTAACATGAAAACTACACCATAAATAGAAAAAGGAAGTAAGAAAGCAAATGTATATAAAACCTTCTTTTTCTTAAACAAATCTAACAGTGCTTGCATTATACTCCTCCATAACATTCTTTGTTAATAATTTATTACAAAAATATATGTATAAAAAACAATAGCCGGCATAAAGCCAAGCCATTTGTTTTTTAAGCATTTTGACCATTTTCTACATCGGTCTTCTTTCTAAAAATAACATACTTACTTGCAAAATAATTAAAGACAACAACAATAATATTTGCAATAACTTTTGTAATTAAATCATTTATACCTAACCATTCAATAAATGCTATCATCGCAAAGAGATCTATAAAATACGATAGGATACGAAATCCCATAAAATAAAAGAACTCCTTCAACGCATGAGTCAAATTAGCTTGTTGACTATTGAAGACATATTTTTTGTTTGTAATATACGCAAACAATACAGCTACAATCCACGCAATCGTTGTTGCTATCTTATAGTCCATTCCAACTAAAGTTGCACAAATGAAATAAGTTACAATATTAATCAGTGTTGTTAAACCACCAAAAAATAAATAATTAAATATTTCCTTCGTTTTATTATTCACACTTATAATCCCCTAGTGATTGGATTTTACTTTACGATCTTCTACGCTATATAATTTTGCCATCTTTTTATCGCCATCTATATTTGTTACTTTGTCATCGTTATATTCATCTACAAAATATAGTGGACGCTGTTTTGTTTCGTTAAAAATACGTCCTAAGTATTCACCAATAATACCAATGGAAATTAATTGTACTCCGCCGATGAATAGAATCGCCGTCATCATGGATGGATATCCACTTACCGACTCACCGTACATAAGCGTCTTAATAATGATCCAAAGCATGTAGACAAATGCTCCGAATGAAACAGTAAATCCCATGAATGATGCAAGACGGAGTGGAGCTGTTGTAAAGGATGTAATCCCTTCAATCGCAAGATCCATTAGTTTAAAATAATTCCACTTTGTTTCGCCTGCAGCACGTGGATCACGGTCAAATAAAATTTCTTTCTTATTATAACCAATCCAACTAAACATTCCTTTTGTATAACGCTGTGTTTCGCGGATTTTCTTTAATGCTTCTACACAACGGCGATCTAATAAACGGAAGTCTCCTGTATTTTCCTGAATAGGGATTCTTGTCGTTTTCTTTAATAAGCCATAAAATTTACCCGCTGTCCATTTTTTCGCCCATGACTCACCTGCACGAGAGCGTCGTTTAGCGTATATATCATCATAGCCTTCTTCCCAGTATTTAATCATTTCAGGAATAAGCTCAGGTGGATCCTGTAAATCTGCATCAATAATAATTACAGCATCACCCATTGCATGATCAAGACCTGCAATCATCGCTGTTTCTTTCCCAAAGTTTCGTGATAAATCCACATATGAAATACGCTCATCGTGTTCTCTAAATTCTTTAATAATATCTAATGTACGATCTTTACTTCCATCATTCACAAATAAAATTTCAAATTTATAATTCGGAATTCCTTGAAATACACCTGTTAACCGACTATATAATTGATCTAATACTTCTTCTTCATTATATGCCGGCACTAAAATTGTAATGGTCTTCAAAGAAGATACTCCTTTCTTTTTCAAGCTTTCTCATAAAGAATAATTTATAAGCACAGATTAGACATAGTAAACTGGAAGTTTGTCTTAGAATACCTCATTCTCCAATCCACTATGTCTAACCGTACATATTTATAAATGAACTAATTTTTTACAGCGTTTGTTTGTTCAGTTACAAGCTCTTGCATAATTTTTAGTAAATCCTCTTTTAGCTCATCATGCTGTAGGGCCATTTCAATTGTTGTTTGAATAAACCCAAGTTTTTCACCAACATCATAACGTTTTCCTTCAAAATCATATGCGAATACACGTTGAATCTCATTTAAACTTTGAATTGCATCTGTTAATTGAATTTCGCCACCAGCACCTACGTGTTGTTCTTCCAAGAAACGGAAAATTTCTGGTGTCAATATATAACGTCCCATAATTGCTAAGTTTGAAGGTGCTGTACCTTGAGCTGGTTTTTCAACGAATTGCTTTACTTGGTAGCGGCGTCCCTCTTTTTCTAATGGGTCGATAATACCGTAGCGATGCGTTTCATCTTCTGGAACAGTTTGTACGCCAATTACAGAAGAAAGTGTTTTTTCATACTCATCGATTAATTGCTTTAAGCAAGGCTTTTCTGCTTGTACAATATCATCTCCAAGTAATACAGCAAATGGTTCATCACCAATAAATTTACGAGCACACCATACTGCATGTCCTAAACCTTTTGGTTCCTTTTGGCGAATATAGTGAATGTCTACCATTTTAGAGGAAGCTTGTACTTTCTCAAGCAACTCGTATTTTTTCTTTTCTAATAAGTTTTGTTCTAATTCAAACGCATTATCAAAGTGATCTTCAATTGCACGTTTTCCTTTTCCTGTAACGATAATGATATCTTCAATACCAGCTGCTACAGCTTCTTCAACGATATATTGAATTGTTGGTTTATCAACAATTGGTAACATTTCCTTCGGCATTGCTTTTGTTGCTGGTAAAAAACGTGTTCCAAGACCAGCGGCTGGAATAATCGCTTTTCTAACTTTTTTCATGCTTATAACCTCTTTCTTTCGTTCTTGGTTTATATTCGCATTCATCCAAGTAGTATTTATTCTTCTTACTTTTCCCTGCCACATCATATTTATTGGATATATTTTGTTCTTATCCAAATACGTGTAAATTTCCACATTATATATCTAGTAATCTATGTGTTATATTACAAGCTTTACATGTTACTTTCTTCAATAACTGTAAAAAACACTCCGTACAAATTCTACATGATTGCCTCTTTATTCGTCAAGGTCACTTCATGTCCTCTATTTTACATTTGACACTTTATACATGTAATTGATAGTCAAACATTGTGTAACCAATTATGATTGACCATTAATAAAAAAAAGCCATTGATATATACATACTAACGGCTTTTTTCATTCGTTTATTATTCAATCGTTACTTTTTGTTTTTGTTCTTTATCGTTCATTGATTCAAGCTTTTTTTTCATGTTTTCATTTTCATACTGATAAATCGCAACAGTTTGTGTCAATTCTTTAACTCGAATAGAAGACCTTGATACAACTACAGTTAAGAAGAATAACACACATGTAACAAATATAAATCCTAAAAAGAAAAGCGCATTAATCGGCGTAGCAACCCCTAAAGCATGTGAAACAGCATCAATCGATTTAGGGAAAATCCCGATAATTAAAATACCAATTAATACACCATACCATGTTAGTACATATTTCAATTCTAATTTCTCTTTACGAACCAAGTTCGTAAAGATCATTAGTCCTACTATAACACCTAAAATAATTAAAATTTGAAGGCGAATTGTCACGAAACATTCTCCTTTCTCTTTGGTTTCAATCTATCAATTGTAATCGCAAGCGTTACTTTAATCATATAGTAGATCGCTTTGTAATTTACAATTGAAGATGTCCCTCCAATTCGTTCTCGCATAAGCACAGGAACTTCTTCTACTTGATAATTGTTTCTTAATACAGACACGATACTCTCTGGTTCTGGATAATCTTTCGGATAATATTCACAAAACTCATTAATGATCTTTTGATTCACCATTCTAAATCCAGAAGTCGCATCTGTAATTTGTTTTCCGGATACAATTTTAATTAGCTTTTCAAAGAAACGAATTCCTAATCTTCTTGTGAAAGAAGATTGAAAACCCTCTTTATTAATAAATCGTGAACCGATAACCATATCAACCTGCTTCTCCTCCATCGCCTGAAGAAGATCCCCTAAATATGCTGCATCATGTTGACCATCACCATCAAATTGTACAGCGATATCATATCCATAACGCTGGGCATATTTATATCCAGTCTGCATACCACCACCAATTCCTAAGTTAATTGGCAAACTTACATAGTTAAAATTATTATCTTTACAGATTTGCTCAGTATCATCTTTTGAACAATCATTAATGATAACATAATCAAAATCTGGAGCATTCTTTTCTATATCCTCTACAACGTGTATTAAGTTTGTCGATTCGTTGTAAGCAGGAATAATGATGAGTTTCTTTTTAAACAAGTCTAATCCCCTCACTCCACTAATTTTAATAAAAATACCCTAACATAAACACATTGGCATATAGCAGCATCCAACATGCTAACTTCGCTGATCGTTGTGCTGTCAATTCAGAATACTGTTTCACATTCATTCTTTCATTGAATATGAATAATACAATAGGAATAATAGGTAAGAAATATCTTCCTTGCAATCCACTAATGAAATCTGCACCCACTTCAGACCAGGTCAAATACAAGCTTAACATAACTAAGCCAATTGTACTTGCAATTGTTAAAATAAAAATTAAATAATCGAAGTTACGTAACTTATACTTGTCCTCAGAATAATCAAAGATAGCTGTCATTACAAGACCAACGATACTAATAAGTACAATCCCACTCATCAAGTGTGTTACCCACCCTACTTGATTTAACATGTTCATCCACATGCTCAATCCAGTTTCAAATGTGCCAAAGAACGCTTTCAATGCTTCAACTGGGTGTCCTAAAATGAAGTGCAATTGGCCCACAGGATTTATCTTTTCATTTGGATTAATAGTTCCAACAAACTTCATGACGAATAAATTCCAAGAACTCATCATTAAACCCGGTATTCCGGCAAGCAACAGAAACGAAATAATACCTTGCAGTTTTGTACGAAATAGTTCTCTTCCAATAAACGCTAAGATCAAGAATGATAATGGCCAATACGTAAATTTACATAACACAATAAGAATTAATAACACAGTTGGGATAATAAAGTCCCTAACTCCCAATGTGTTCTTTTCCGAACACATCAGTTTTTGTAGCATAATAGCAATAAAGAGATAGTTTAATCCCATAAGTATTGCATCGGCTGAAAACGATGCAGCTAATGAAACAAATAACGGAAAAGCAGCTAAAAATGCTAATGTATTTTTCAATCTTGGAATTATTTTAATAGCCATTGCAGTTAAAATGATGTAAACAGCTAAATTTAAAATTCTTCCTAACATTAGAGCACTAAAAGCTTTTAATCCTAATATATTTGCAATAAACAAACCTAGAGCTTGTGGAATATAAGGGATTGGTGTGTATACTGCAGTTGTTGGTTGTTCTACAAAGTTTGTTTTACTTGCAAAAGTATAAGTATCCCAAATTTCACTCTTAGCTCTATCATACCTTTCACCATTAGCAAGCAACCCATAAGTTGTTTCAAATTGATTCGGCCTTGGCATATAATCTATATTCTCAGGTAAGTTAACGCCTACTTTATCACCTTGTTTTGTAGAAAGAAGATTACCTAAGCTAATATCATAAGCTTTTGCAAAATGAAAGTTCTCATCTGTTGCCTCAAAAAGCGGATTGTTAAAGCTAAACATGATTCCCATTGCTCCAGCCACAACAACAAAATTCTTGATTGTATTTTTCCCGATAAACGCTAACACTACTATAGTAACTAATGCAGTTATTACAGCTTTTCTAATTTTTAGCCAATCTATTTGGTCATATGATACTTTAGCTGCTACTGCTTGTCCTTTATCTTCTGTACCATTAACAGTCAATTTCCCGTCCGATAATGATGCTCCTGTACGAATGCCCACCTTTTGGCCATTCTCAGCCTTTACTATTTTCACTTTCAACGTCATAGTATTACTTAATTCATTGGTAAGTGGAATGACAATACTACTTTTAAAATGAGGGTCTTTAATATACCCTTCTCCTCCCCATTTACTTAAGTCTACTGTCTCTTTACTCACTACTTTCTCTTTAGTCGAAAGTTCATACTCCAATAATACATTTTTATGATAACTATCACTTGTAAGAGGTAATAAAAGATGTTTCGGATTTTCACCTGAAAAATGAAACTCTTGTACTAATTCATCACCTTCAGCTAAATCAGTCATCTTATAGTTACTATACGCAAGACTTTTATTCACAGTATGAATAGGTCCTGTCAAAAAGACATAAAGAACTGCACACAAAACTATAAAAAAAGACATAATTATCTTTTTCCTGTTTATCATATAAAAACACTCCTATTATTTTTATCAAAATTCTTCAAAAAACATTGTAGAAACAATACGTCTATTATTGGATGCAAAAAATTGCAATTCCTATGATGATAATAATATTCCCTACTACTTTTCTTTTGGTAATTTTTTCACCAAGAAAATACCAACCGAATATTAAAATAATAACGTAACTAAGCGATTCTATAACAGGCGCTTGCTTTAATGTGACACCTTTCATTGCAATAACATTTAAACCAGCATTAATTACAAATAAAGAGTATCCAACTATTACATATCGGTTCACATATTCTTTCCACTTTGTATCATAAGTGACTAACGTTGCTTTTTTTAGTAAAATTTGGGAGTAGTTTGCTAAAATAACACCAAAAATATAAAGCAAAACAAATTTATTCATCTTTTACCACCACAACAATCCCTATAATAATAACGATCGCACCGAGAACGTTATTCCATCTTATCGTATCCCCAAAGAATACTACAGACCATAAAAGCCCCCATAAAATAATAACACCCCGATGTGAATACGCTTTAGATATTTCAAACGGTTTAATGACTTGTTGCCATATAATTGCATATCCAAACAAAAGGATAACAAGAACCATATAGGCCATAAGAAAAGAAATTGAACCGACTGAAAATTGTGCTGCCCATTTCATATACACCATTATGATAGAGTATAAAAAAAAGGCAACATGTAAAAATACATAATGCTTAATAGATGCTTTCATACACTCAACTCTCTTTTTTAAAAATGATAGTTATATCATCACTTATTTTACTAACTTTCATCCCCAAACTTTATTCATACAAAATAAAATTTTAACATAAATACTTAAAAATTTCATTCTGAACTTATATCGGCGCATTCCTTGCTTGTGTCTAAAATGTGACAATTTCAATTGTATACCCATGAATCATTCATATGAAAATTTCCTATTTCTATCTACTCAATAACAAAAAAGCATGAACATCTCCATGTCCATGCTTCTTTTATTATTGAACGCGATTCATAATATCGCTTTTAATATTCTCAAGCTTTTCTTCACTATGTTGCAGGGAATCGCCTTGCACTCCAAAGTAAAATTTAATTTTCGGCTCTGTTCCAGACGGGCGTAAGCAGAACCAAGAACCATCCTCAAGGTAATACTTTAATACGTTTGATTTTGGTAAATGAATCTCTTCAGTAGCTTCTTCCACAACTTTTGTTCTAACACTCGCTTTATAATCTTCAGCAATTGTAACCTTTAAACCTGCTACTTCTGTTGGTCGATTCTCACGGAAAGATGTCATCATATTTTGAATTTGCTCCGCACCATCTTTTCCTTTCAGTGTTAGAGAAACAAGTCCTTCACGGAAATATCCATACTTCTCAAATACTTCAAGCAATCCATCATATAATGTTTTACCTTGTGATTTATAATATGCCGCTACTTCACATGCAAACAATACCGATTGAACAGCATCTTTATCACGGCAGAACGGGCGAATTAAATATCCATAACTTTCTTCGTAACCGAATTGGAATGCATATTCTCCGCTTTCTTCGTATTGCTTAATCTTTTCACCAATAAATTTAAATCCAGTTAATGTATCAATTGTGTCAAGCCCGTAAGCTTTTGCAATTGTACGTCCTAGTTCTGAAGTAACGATTGTTTTTAAGACAACACCATTCTCTGGTAATATACCTTTTTCTTTCTTTTGAGATAATAAGTATTCCAGCATTAACGCACCTGTTTGATTTCCTGTTAATACTTGATATTCACCAGCATGATTTCGAATTGCAACACCAAGACGATCTGCATCTGGATCTGTCGCAATTAAAACATCAGCCTGCGTTTCTTCACCGTAACAAATTGCTAATTCAAATGCAGCATGCTCTTCCGGGTTTGGTGATTTTACAGTAGAAAAGTTAGGATCCGGCTGTTCTTGTTCTTTTACAACCGTTACACTTTTAAATCCTACCGCTTCTAAACCACGACGAGTAGGAATATTAGAAGTACCATGTAATGGTGTAAAGACAACCTTCAATTCTTCTCCATGCTTTTCCACTAATTCTTTATTAATAATCACTGTTTTTAATTGTTCTAAATATGCATCATCTACATCTTGTCCGATAATTTCTAATAGACCGTTTTGCTTTAATTGCTCAACATCCGCAATCTCTACTACTAACTCATCACTTACCGCATTTACGTACGAAATTAATTCATCCGCTTCTTTTGGAGGTAATTGTCCTCCATCTTCTCCATATACTTTATATCCATTGTATTCTGGTGGATTATGGCTTGCAGTAAGAACAATTCCACTATATGTATGTAAATAACGCACTGCAAATGAAAGTTCCGGTGTTGGGCGTAAACTTTCAAATACATATGTTTTAATGCCATGAGCACCCAGTGTCGCTGCCACTTCCATTGCGAACTCTGGTGATTTATGACGTGAATCATACGCAACGACAACACCGCGCGCCTTTGCTCTATCACCTTGTTTTTCAATAAATTGTGCTAATCCTTCTGTTGCTTTACGTACTGTATATACATTTAAACGGTTTGTTCCCACGCCGAGCTCACCGCGCATACCACCTGTACCAAACTCTAAATTTTTATAGAAACTGTCCTCGATTTTCTTCGGATCTTCCTTCATTTCTTCTAATTGTTGCTTTAACTCTGCATCTAAATTCGCAAAACTACTCCAGCGTTCATATTCTTTTGTCCAATCCATTTTTCTCTCTCCTTTCAGTCAAACATAATCTCATTATATGGCGAAAATAACGCTTTCCTCAATACTATTTTATATCCCTAGAAAATCTTACCTTATATACAAAACTATGTAATCTATGTAAACATTCTTTTCCTTTACGCATACTTTCTGCATGGAACGAAAAACTATACGTAATAAATATATTCTTAAATAGGGTGAATACAATGCAAGAATGGGCACTGACAAAAACAATGAAACAGCATATTCAAGAAACTATTAAAGATATTTCTTTTGCACTTCAAGATATGCAAACTGCACTGGACAATAATAATGAATGTATTTTATGTAAAGTTGAAGATATACAAAAATTATTACTACATATCCAATCAAAAACGGCATCCTACTATGTCAAAACGTATCTATCTCCCTATACAGACTGTTACATTCATCTACTAACAGCAATCAGGCACTTATCTGAAAAACGGCATGGTGCTCTCATTATTGTGGAAAGAGATCAACCGGTAGAATCATTTATCCAATCCGGGATAGAACTACAAGCACACTTAACCGTTCCATTGTTAGAATCTATTTTTTATCCTGGAAACTCTCTTCATGATGGTGCTGTTCTTGTGAAAAATAACCATATTATATCCGCAGCCAATATACTTCCACTATCACATCAAACACTTGCATCGCATCAAAAATTAGGGACACGTCATCGCGCAGCAATTGGGCTTTCCGAAGTAAGTGATGCCCTTATTCTTGTTGTATCTGAAGAAACCGGAAAAACATCTTTTGCCTTAGCTGGAATGTTATATGCATTTTCACTTTAAAATCTTATATTTCTTTTACATATAACAGGAATTTTCATTCTGCTAATTGAAGTATATACATTATGAGGATAGAAAGGCGATGTAGGAATCATGAAAAACACATTCTATCTATTTTTCACAATATTTTTTACATGCTTTATACTTGTAGGTTGTATCGATGCGAATAGCTCGAGCAACTCTTCCAATCAATCTCAAGAAACCGAAAAAAGTATTAAAAAGGCCGTTTGGAATCAATTATCCAATCAAGAAAAGCAATATATTATTGGTGATTGGGAAAATGCTACAATGACAAAAACAACATTTCACAAGCATAATAGCCATCAATCAAATGAGGAATATGAAGGAAAGACTGTTTATCTCGTTCATTTCCCATCTGATACATCTGCACCCAAAAACGTTGAAGTATATGTTGATATCGATACAAATGAAATTGTAGGATATAATAAATAACTTAAACAATATTGACCTCTAAAAACGACTTGCTCGTTCTTTTAGAGGTCAATATTGTTTAATACATAAAAAGAACTTTCAAACTTTTAATTATGTATCCGCTTCTAAACATAAGATACGTGATTTTACAATAGAAATGTCTGATAAGATAGAAATACCAAGTCAATTGAGGAGTTACATATATGCACAACAGTCTATTACAAAAAAGACGTTTATACTCTGAACAGCCACACAAAAAAATTTGGTGGTTAAAACCCATTCTAGCTCATTATCTTCTTTTAATTTTAGCCATTTTATTACCCTATTATAATAACTTCCATGAAGGAATGACGTTAGAACACTTCAAGCATGCTCTTATTAATTGGGATAGTCTTTGGTATATTGAAATCGCTGAAAATGGATATAAATCAAGAAAAGCTACTGCGTTTTTTCCATTTGTACCAATACTAATCAAAGTCTTTGGCAACCCCTATACTGTCATTGCAGTGACGCAGGTCGCATTTTTTATTTGCTTATATTTGCTGAAGGAATTTTTCAAGCGCTGTAACATGAATGATTCCCAAATAAAAGCCGGCATTTGGCTTTTCGCAGTTAATCCTTGTGCAATTTATTATGCCACTGTTTATACAGAAGTCTGGATCGTTCTTTTTTCCCTTGCTTCTCTTCACATGGCTATAAAAGAAAAATGGCTTTACGCTTATATATTTGCCGCCATTTTAACATCCACCCGAGCACCAGCTTTATTATTCGGCATTTTTCCATTTACCCTTTTTATTATGTCCATATGGAATAAAAATTGGAAATTGGTAAGAAATTCTCTATTATGGGGACTAAGTTGTACAGTTGGCTTAACAGGATATATGATTTACCTATATCGTGTATTCGGAGATCCGTTGGTTTTCTCAACGACACAAGCCGAAAACTGGGGTCATTACGCCGTTTTACCATGGATTCAAATCATTGAAGGCTTTTATGCAGCATTTACTGTAGACATAAGAGAAATAAGACAAGGGCTATGGATATCAGCAGTATTATTCGCCTTTTTTGGAATTGGATATATTTGGCGTTTGAAATCTCATTTAAAATGGGAAAGTATTAGCGCAATGCTCTTTGTATGTATCACGATTATTTTTATATTCAGTTTTGGTACACGCGGTCTGCCGATGCATAGCACGCTCAGATATTTAAGTATTTTATTCCCAATTTATGCTATCATCCCACTTGTTGTACCTAAATCAATTCAACGGATAATTATTATTTTCTTTGCGATTGTATCGTTTATGAGCGCATGGAATTTCACTCATCATATATGGAACCTGTAAGATAAAAAAAGCCGTCTCCAAAAGGTCTGTACGTAACGACCTTTTGGGACAGCTTTTTTCCAACTCTCTTATTCTTCTCCAAAACGCTCAACAAGCGTCGCGAGCGTACGAACCATTGCTCCTGTTGCTCCTGCTGGTCCTAAATCATGTGCGCTCGTTGTATCAGATGTTCCAGCGATATCTAAATGTACCCATGGTGTTTCTTCTGCAAACTCACCAAGGAATGTTCCTGCCATTACCGCATGACCTTCACGACCTGGTGAGTTATTTAAATCTGCAAATTTACTGTTACGGACGCGTTCTTTATCACGCTCGAAAATCGGTAATTGCCAAATTGGCTCATCCGTTTCCATTGATGCTTCTAACACTTGTTCAAACAACGTTTCATCATTTGTCATCGCACCCGTTGTATGGTTTCCAAGTGCAACGATGACACCACCTGTTAATGTCGCAACATCAACAAGATAGTTTGCACCAAGTTTCTTCGCATACGTAATCCCGTCTGCTAATGCTAGACGACCTTCTGCATCTGTATTTAATACTTCAATTGTTTTCCCACTCATAGATGTAATCACATCATCTGGTTTGAATGCAGTACCACTAACAACGTTATCAGTTGATGGAATAACAGCGACTATGTTTTGCTCAGGACGAAGTTCACCGATAATTTCCATCGCTCCAAGAACAGCTGCAGCACCGCCCATATCACCTTTCATACCAACCATACCTTCGCGTGGTTTTAAAGAATAACCACCTGTATCATATGTAATCCCTTTTCCAACGAGTCCGATCACATCTGTCCACTCTTCTTTTCCTTTATAAATAAGAGCGATCATTTTTGGCGGCTCAGTAGAACCTTGATTCACGGCAAGTAATGCACCCATACCAAGCTCTTCCATTTCTTCTTTCTCAAGCACTTTATAATCCATGTCATATGTCTCAGCTAATTCAACAGCATACTCTGCAAGTTTTGTTGCTGTTAATACGTTAGGCGGCATATTTACAAGTGTACGAGCTGAGTTTGTCGCACGTCCGTGTACATATCCTACTGTTAATGCAGCTTCGATTTCTTTTGCATCTTCTGCTGTAATAACCGCAAAGTTTTCTAACTCTACACTTTCTTTTTTATCTGTTTTATAGGTTTGTAAATCATATGTACCTAGGCAATACACTTCCGCTGCAATATGTGCAACATCGATTGCACCTAACTTATCTGTTACGAAAGAATCAAGTAAAATCGCTGCATCTTTTACCTTTGCAGCTTTTAATGTTTTAAATGCTTTACTAAGTGAAGCACGTAACGTTTCTGTTGTGCATGCTTCTTTTTTGCCAAGACCGACAAAATAGTAGCGTTTTACATTTGTTTTTCCTAGGCTATGTACTTTAGAAATAACTTTTTTCTTTGAACTAAGCTCTTTCTCTTCTAATAAAAGTTGTAATTGTCCTTCAAATGCTTTATCCAGTTCTTGTACAAAACTACTCGTTACCTCTTCTTCAAATAAAGCAACAATCACCGCTTCGTGATTCACTAATTCTTTTTGTACTTGAAACATGCTCAGACCCCCTAAATTTCTCTCTTTTCATTATAACTTTATTTTCGATAAAATGCGACAATTCCAACTCTTTCCGTATTCAAATTCCATCCTGCAACTACTACGAAAGATTTCCCCCCTTCATTTACACCTCTAACACTATCTTAATGAAGAAATACAAATAATCCTTCCAAAACTTTCAACTACAGTCTCCAAAATAAAATAACGTTATATATAGTACTCAACACACTTAACAAAAAATATGGAATTATGATTCTCCTAAAATCACAAACTGATTACACAATGAAGTTTATGATTAGATGGAAAGCAAAAAAGAGTGCATACCTCTTGTAGACAGGCACTGCACTCTTTTTTATAAGAATTTCGTATCATCTAATTTAGTCAAACTAATTACATTAAACTGGGTGCTTTAATACTGCAAATTGATATAAATAATTTTATCTATATTATTTAAAGCAATTATTAATACAATTATACTTAACACCATAATTTTTAAACGATTTATTTTCTTAAATACATACGCTAAAAGTAGAGGTAATGTAAAAATAAAATGTGATCCATATATAAATGCTTCAGGCAATCCAAATCCGACAATTCCATGTAGTAAAACATTAAAACCTAAACATCCTGCCAAAAATAGGACAAAACGATTTTTAAATATATTGTTTACAATAGCCCATATTGCAGCGCCATATACAACTATAATCACAATCCACCCTCTTAACGGATGTGATGGTAACGCATTGAATTGAGAGAAATCTTGAAATGTTCGTAAAGGCGTTTCAGAAACATCACCCAAAATTAATGGTGATCCTAACAGTAAATGAATAAACATTCCAAATTTAGATCTTAAATACTCTTTTAGGAATTATTGTTAAAGAGTAAAACGGGTACTACCTCCTATCACTTCTTGCAAAGGCACTTGATTCACTAGCATAACCCCTATAAATGCCGCAACTACAAGAATGATAGGAATGAATGTCCAAATAAGTTTCCTCTTCGTTCCCTTATATCCCAAAAGACTCGCAATAAACCACATCGCTGAATTTGTTATTGTAACTCCAGCTGCAATGAAAGCAAAGATTACATTTAAGATATGAAAATTTTTAGTTGCTATTTTTTCTCTCATAATTACTGGATAGTACACAAAACAAATCGCAACTAAATTTACACTTTTCTATTTCTAAAAAATACTTTATTACCTTTTGAAAAATAATTAGAAAATTTTCATACAACTTGTTCAACCTAAAAAATCATATCATAATCTTTTCATGAAAAAAGAGGCTACAAAAAAATATACTGAGCCAACCTAGTAAACATATACAACAAATCAGTTTCATTCCAAACACAGTTGACAATACATTCCAAATAATAACCAATATATTTTCGAATAAAAAACAAAGGTAGTCTAGTGTTATTACCACTAGACTACCTTTGTTTTAAATATTGACCACGGAACACTTGCATCGTTTCGTCTTGATTTAACATCGTTAACTCTTCTTCTGTAAACTTACCTTTTCCCATTTTCACTACATATACATTTACTTTTTTCTTACCCCATTGACTATACACATCTTGAACCGTATCATAGTACAAATCGAGTCTATTTCCTTTTATAGCGCCACCTTTATCTGCTACCACACCATATCCATAGCCTGGTACAAAAAGGATGGTCCCAATCGGAAATACACGTAAATCAGCTGCAATTGTAGAATATATGTCCCTTTTAGCCTTTACACCTGAATATGTAATGCCATACTCTGGATGACCAGGGTTTTTACCGGTTGATTCTACACCTGACGTATAACCAGTTGCTGTCATTTCCATTACACGATATTTAGACCAGTCTTTCCCCTGTTCTAAAGCATTTATCACTTCTTTACTCGGAACAACTTGGTGCCCTCTTTCTGCTGCATGTACTTCTTTTACATTGCTTTCTTGATATGTTTTTACAAGCTCCAGTACAGACACTCCAGTGAACGCTTGCCATGTCACACATAATGCGACTACAAGTAAACAAGTCATCATAATGCGAATACCATATCGTTTTAACATTTTTATATTCCACACTCCTTCATCGTTCATCATTCCCTATACGATTAAGAAATATGCAGAAAAAAAATCTCCAGTAAACTGGAGATTAGAACATTTGATAACCACTTTTCCGAAGTTTCTTTATCACAACTCCTGATAAAATCGCCCCTATTAACCCTGTGGATAGAATAAAAAGATCGGCTTGTCCAAGATGCGAGACACTTGTTCCAAATGAGGAAAATGTTTCTTTCGGCTTTGAAAAGTAGTCCCAGACACTTGCTTTATTAATTATCAGCATACAAACAATTGGATAAATAATAACCATTACCCAAGTAGCACGTAAAATCATATTGAGTAAAAATCCAATTCCAAAGAAAAGTATAAAAAATAACATCATTGAAATAAGTAATACTGGAATACTCACTTTTTCCCACTCCTTCTATTTCTTATCTCCTGCCGTAAATACATGATAGGCTGTATATCCAAATTGATCTCCTGGATTTAATGTTGTATCCATCTTCAGAAGTGATTCTGTATGACCTTCCAGTAAATATCGAATTAATATAGAAGCATCTTGATTATATGCAATATCTTTTGGATGTAAAAATGCTACTTCAGACAATTCCTTTTCTTGTACAGTAATTTCTTCTCCTTCTGGTTCGAGTAAAAAAATAATCATATTATCGCTAATCTCATCACGAATAACTCCAGAACGAATTCCAATAACCCCTTTTATATGCGCCCGAATTCCTGTTTCTTCAAAAATTTCACGTTTAACAGCTTCATCAATTGTTTCTCCCTCATTTACAAAACCAGCCGGCAATGACCATTTTCCTTTTAGCCCCCCGTATTTTTTCTTAACGAAGAGCCAGCGACCATCTTTTGTAGTCACTAATCCACTTACTGCTAGCCAAACATTCCCACGCTTTCCCATGATGTAAAACCCCTTTCAGTCAAACGAACAGAATATTCATTCTTTTCTATGTATTATACTATATTTTTCAGTGAGAATAATATAATCTTCCCTTGTTCCTCAGTTACTACATTTCTTTCTACCCTTCTTTATTTCCATATATTTGATATAATGTGAATATAGGGTATTCTTTCCTCTGTAGAAAGACCTCGAATCCCTTCAAAATTCTGCTTTGAATATTACATCACACCTATTCATTACGAAAGGAGTAAAAAGTAAAATGAGAAATCTATCACAAAAGTCCAGGATTGTATTTGTAACATTAGTTTCCGCATTACTCTTCTGCTCTTTCTTAATTGTCACTTCACTTTCACCACTTGCTGATTTGGGACCTAATGCAAATAAATTTAACTCTCTAGGCATGTGGAAATCAATCGGCATGATTTTACTATTTTATATTGTACCTCTACTTCTTTATATAGGAGGAATACAGGCAATGCGATTCATCATGGCTTTTCTTTGCGGTATGGGGCTATTCATACATCTCGTGATACTTACAGTCGTATTTATTACAATGCGCGTAAGTGACTATAACGCCTCCTCTTTCTTAGGAGTCATCATGCTTTGCGTAGCAGTATCCATCACAAATGTAATTTGGTTTTTTGTTGCTTTTCGTTCAAAAAGAACTTCTACTTATACACTGAATGCACGATAGAAGTTTAAGAAAAGCTTGTATAACACAAAGAGCAGAAGCGACTCATAGCCGCTTCTGCTCTTTTCTACTATATATTAAAAGAACTTTAGTTTACCTTTTTTCAGAACTAATAAAGGTCCACCAAGTAAGAATAGGTAACGGTTATCGATTACTTTCTTCATGAAGGAAGCTTTCCATCCCGTTAACTTTTTCCCCATCACAACGCCCATTGCATCGTCATGTCCTAATGAACATACAGATCCTTTGTTATCGAAAACGAATTTCTTCATTTCGCCTTTATCACGAACTAGCACAGCTAAGTTGTGTGCAATGTTGTAACCTTGTTGAATTGCAATTTGTGCTGTCGGTGGATATGGACGGTTAATCTCTTCATTGATGATTAACGCTGCGTCACCAACCATGAATACATCTTCATGACCTGGAGCATGCATATACTCATCAACTTTTACACGTCCACGCATTGCTTCAAAGCCAGACTCTTCCACAATACCGTTACCGCGAACACCGGCAGCCCAAACAACAGTTTCAGATTTAAGTAACTCAGCATCATCACCGTTTGCAACTAGAATACCTTCTTCAGTTGCTTCTTTAATTGCTGTACCGATTCGGAATTCTACACCTTTTTTCTCTAATTGTTTTACCGCATACTCAACTAATTCTGGATCGAAACCAGGAAGCGCTGTTGGAGCAGCTTCTACACAGATAATACGTGCTTTTTCACGTGGAACATCATATTCTTTGCAAAGTTCAGGAATACGATTTGCAAGCTCACCTACATACTCGATACCTGTAAATCCTGCACCACCAACCACAATTGTTACTAGCTCATCACGTTTTTCTGTCGCATATTGAGAGAACTTGTATTCCATATGCTCACGAATTTGACGAGTCGCATTAATGTTAGTAATAGAGAATGCATGCTCTTTCAAACCTTTAATACCGAATGTTTCAGATTCAAAACCAAGGCCGATTACTAAGTAATCATATGTTAACTCACCATTTTTTAAGATAATGCGCTTTTCAGCAGCCTTAATTTCTACAACTGTATCTTGCACAAAGTTTACTTTGTTTGTATCAATAACGTCTTCAATATCGAGACGGATTTTATCATGGTGTAATGTACCAGCTGCACTTTCATGTAACCAAGTTGCTTGGTAGTGATAGCTGTTGTTGTTTACTAACGTAATTTCAGCTTCACTTACAGATAATGTTTTTTGCAGACGAACAGTCGTAATCATCCCGCCATAACCTGCACCTAAAACTACGATTTTTGGAGTTTTCACCGAATCACAACCCTTTTCTTTATATAATAAGTAATCAAAAATAAAATCAAAGTGCTAAACACTCAATTTGTCAAGAATGTGGAATTCCTCACATTCTCAAGCATAACAAAACGTATTCAAAAAATCGTACGAAATTTGTCATAAAAAATTAACATAATACTTTCCTATATTAGTCGGTTTTATTTCATAATTCAAGCGCCTAGAGAATTATCAATATTTTAAAATAACATAGCGTTTTCAAGGGTTTTTCAACCTTTTTTTCATGTATTTTCCTACTCGGTATATTTTATACATTTTCATCCTATCTATGCAGAAGCTTACATATAATTCAGTCATTTCTTGCAGTATTCTAAACTGAAATATGTTATCATTTTTATTGTAAATTGCAATATTGTTTGCAGGATTTCCGTATACATATGAACAATATATGGAATCAATATCTAAATTCCATCTATAGGGGGAATAAATAGTGACAGAAAATCAAAAAGTTTACGACATAACGATTATCGGTGGAGGTCCAACAGGATTATTCACAGCGTTTTATGGCGGCATGAGACAGGCAAGTGTAAAAATTATTGAAAGCTTACCGCAACTTGGAGGACAACTATCCGCACTATACCCTGAAAAATATATTTATGACGTAGCCGGATTCCCAAAAGTACGTGCGCAAGAACTTGTTGATAATTTAAAAGAACAAATGAAAAAGTTTGAGCCGACTATTTGCTTAGAAGAAGCAGTTGATACACTTGAAAAACAAGCCGATGGCGTATTTAAGCTTGTAACAAATAAAGCAACACACTATTCTAAATCTGTCATTATTACAGCTGGTAACGGAGCTTTCCAACCACGCCGTTTAGAATTAGAAGGAGTAGAAAAATTCGAGAAAAAAAACCTTCACTACTTCGTTGATGATATGAAAAAATTCACTGGGAAACGCGTCGTTGTATTTGGCGGCGGCGACTCTGCTGTAGACTGGACAATGATGTTAGAACCAATCGCTGAACAAGTAACAATCGTTCATCGTCGTGATAAATTCCGTGCTCATGAGCACAGCGTAGAAAGCTTAACGAACTCTCGGGCAGACGTAAAAACACCTTACGTTCCAATTGAACTAATTGGTGAAGACAAAATTGAACAAGTTGTTCTGCAACATGTGAAAACAGAAGAAAAGGTTGTTATTGACGTTGATGATGTCATCGTAAACTATGGTTTCGTTTCTTCTCTTGGTCCAATTAAAAACTGGGGCTTAGACATTCAAAAGAACAGCATCGTTGTAAACTCTAAAATGGAAACAAACATCTCTGGTATTTACGCAGCTGGTGACATCTGTACATATGAAGGAAAAGTAAAACTAATTGCATGTGGCTTTGGTGAAGCACCAACAGCGGTAAACAATGCCAAAGCTTACTTCGATCCAAATGCAAAACTGCAACCAATGCATAGTTCTAGTATGTTTTAATATATAAAGTGAAGCGGACTCCTTTCATACAGAAGGAGTCTTTTTGAATAAATTAACTCCTAGCCAACCTTCACAAGTAACACTAGCAGTGTATTCAAATTATGAGTCCGATGAAACCGGAGCATATAGATACACAATTGGCATGCCAGTTTCTTCGTTGGAAAATATCCCTAAAAATATAGTACCTCTTGCAATCCCTGCTTGTACATATGCGTTATTTACAACTCGAAAAGGTCCAATATCAAAAGTTATCGCAGAAGCATGGCAAGATATTTGGAACTGGTCAAAAGAAAACAACCGCGCTTTCACGATAGACTCTGAACGATACGGTGAACATCTATTGATCCAAATGATGCCCAAATTGATATTTATATTGCACTAGCTAAATTCATCGATTTACACTCTTTCCACAAAAAATGCAGCGAATAATCGCTGCGTTTTTTGCATGATTACACTACACTTTTATTATATCGGCGCCCTTATATACCCTATCTCATCAAATCTTACAAAACTGTCATGTTTTTGTAAGATAAAACGATAGTGCCTCACTCCATTTGCCTGCATACTAAACGTATAATAACAAACACTAGCTTATGAGGTGACCTACATGAACGGAAACAAATTATTATCCGCCTTTTCCTACTGGAGTATTTTCTTTGCACCGCTTCTTTTCCCAATCATCGTTTGGATTTTCGGTGACAGCGAGACGAAAGCTCATGCAAAAAAAGCTTTATGGACACATATTATTCCAAGTATTGCAGCCTTTATATCGATGATTGTATTAGGAATTATGGGACTTGGTTCCAATGAGCCCGATGTAACACTTGGTATCGGTGCTATTATCACTGTATGTATTTGCGGTATCATTAGCCTGTACTTCTTTATCTGGAATATCATAAAAGGAATCCAAGTTATGAAATCCTAACAAGAAAAACCATCAACTACTCCAAGGGAAGAGAACGTCTGATGGTTTTTTTATTTTCTACCGGAATCACATTCGCTTCTTCTTATCTTGCCTTAAAAAATCCACTGGGCAAATGTGCAATTATTGTCTACAATGAAAAAGTGCAGTATAGAAATATTAAAAACTGTATAAAACGATTGTTAATAGGATTTTATATCCATTCAAAATGGTTACATAGAAAGGAAGCAATATGGAGGAACTACAACAAAACAAACCTGCTCCAGCAGAAAGTGGAACACCTTTATTAAAAAATACAAACTTCCTATTCCTCTGGGCAGCTACTCTATTTTCAAGTTTTGCCTTAGCCTTTTTTACATTTTCTCAAACGTGGTACATAGCAAAAACATTAAATCTTGAGGCCTCACTAGGCGTTGTCTTTGTTGCGCTTAGCGTACCAAGGCTCGTCTTTATGATTGTTGGGGGAGCTGTCGCAGATAAATTCCCGAAAAAAAATATTATGTTTTACTCAAATATCGTTCGTGCACTTCTTGTCGCAACGATTTTAACTTGGTTTATCGTTGGTCATGTGACCTTATATACATTTGCTTTGTTTGCTTTGTTGTTCGGATTAGCTGATGCCTTCTTTTGGTCAGCAGACGGTTCCATTCTCCCTGAACTTGTAGAAAAGCATCGCTTAACACAGGCGAATTCACTTACACAAATGACGAACCAAGCATCAGTAATTTTAGGACCTGTACTTGGTGGGATTCTCATTAAGTTTAGTAATTATGAGACCATCTTTTCCATTACCATTCTGCTCCTCATTATTGCTGCTATACTCGTCCAAAAAATACAATTTACAGTACAAGAAAAAACAGATAAAGATAAAGGTATGTTTACATCTATTAAAGAAGGAATTTTATACGTAAAGGAATCGCCTTTTCTTTCAACATTTCTCATCTGTAGTGCCTTTTTAAATCTATTTTTAATCGGTCCAATGCAAGTTGGTTTCCCGCTATTTGTCAAAAACGTTCTTCATGGTGACTCGCTTCAATTTAGTTATTTAGAAGCTGCTGTTGGAGCAGGTATGGCAATCGGTGCCGTCATTGTTGGTCTTAAGAACATTAATCGTAGACGCGGCTTATTTTGTATCATTATGATGCTGTTATCTGGCGTTTTCTTCCTATCTATTAACTTCAGTACAGCACTTTGGCAAGCACTACTCGCAGGCGCCTTCTACGGTATTACAATTGCCATGGCCATCGTTCCATTAATGGCGATGATTCAATCTACCGTCAAAGAAGAAATGATGGGCCGTGTCATGAGCTTAATGATGCTTTCATCCATGGGCTTCATCCCGCTTTCCTATGCATTCACATCACTCGCACTTGCTGCTGGTATTCCGATTGTGACGATTATGAAAAGCGGCGCTATCGCAGTTATTATCTTCGTATTATTTGTTGCGATTCGCGTTCCTGTTGTACGAAAATTTGATTGATTAAGAGGAGTCATGTATTACACGCATGACTCTTTTTTGAATGGATCAAATAACGTCACCTTCGTGCTCCTTCTTATAGCCGCCCCCCATTCTAACTCAATATCTAAAAATAGATCTCGCATCGTACTATACAAAAGAGCCTTAACATCTTTCCGAATTTCCCCTAACTTATACGCTCTGACAACACTTTTCACACGCCAGATAAGCTTTCCCTGAATATCTTCATCAACAAGCAGCTGTTCCAAAAATACACCTTGCTCTAATAATCCGCTCTTTTTATAAGCCAGTTCTACTTTACTCCAAAGCACATTAATTGTTTGCGGATTCCGTGACATTGGTACAATCGCATGTACAAACTTAGCCGGAATATCATGACGACAATATGTCTCATCAAGCTCATACGTTGTTTTTTTCTTTTGTACTTCTTTAGAAGAGTTTTTAAAAAGAATCGTTTCCCTTTCTTCTCGCACCTCTTCCTTCTTACACCCATCTACATTTTCCGCATTTTCACATGCGGTCATTTTCATACGGCCATCCATGCGGTCAATGGCAGCTTTACGAAACACATACAAATTTGCACTATATCCCCCGCGCTTATGTCTCTCTTTCGTAGGGATCCTTTCAATAATCCCGAGTTCTTCTAATTTCGCAACAGAGCGACGCACCGTACGAATACTTTTTCCTATTTTAGTCGCAATTGTTTCCATTAACGGACAAGCGACTCCGACTGTTTTTTGTTTTTCATTAATTGCATATCTCCCTAACAAACGAATTACTAAAAAATCTGTTTTATTTATATCAGCTTGATAACGTACGAAAATTTGCTGCTGATATACATTGAATTCTTCTTTACTTTGAAATTCGCTATATGTTTTCATTAAGTTATAGAAAGTTCCCATTTTCATCACCCCATATATACATAGGTCCCATGAAGCAAAATGGGCGTTTTCAAAAAATTTTCTTAATGAACTGAGGTAGAAACCATGATTGTAATTAGTGCCTGTTTAGCTGGTATTGCTTGTCGTTACGACGGAAATGACAATCTAATCTCAAAAATAGAAGAGCTATTGCAGAAAGAAGAAACCGTTCTTGTCTGTCCAGAAGTATTAGGTGGATTACCAACGCCACGCCCCTCAGCAGAAATTATTGGTGGCAATGGTGATGATGTACTAGACGGCAAAGCAAAGGTGATAGATAAAGAGGGGAACGATGTAACAGAAGCCTTTGTCCAAGGCGCTTATAAAGCATTAAAAGAAATAAAAGATCTACATCCCGAATACATCATTTTAAAAGAACGTAGTCCGTCTTGCGGAAGCTCCACCATTTATACGGGCGAATTTAATGGAAACAAACAAGAGGGTTACGGTGTAACAACTGCATTGCTTCGAAGACATGGCTTTACAGTCATTTCAGAAGAAGATTTTGAAAATAAGTAAAGGAGCTGGCCCATACCCCAACTCCTTCTTCATTATTTCACACCTAATTTTTCTTTCACTTTTGCAGGCAGCTCGTCTTTTTTCACTTCTTCCCAAGCTGTCACACCTTTTTTATCGGAGTAGTATACACGTAGGAACGCTTCTTTGCGAAGATTTTTTTGTGCATTAAATTCCATTGTTTTTTCTTTACCCTCTTCATCAAATCCCGCTAATTTATATTGGTAATTTGTATATGGTGTACCATTATCAGATTTTCCCTTGTATTCTTTTCCATCAGCCGTAATTTGAACATAATACGTATCTTTTCCCATACGGTTTAAATCACAACCAACTAACAAGCTAGCAAATACAACTAAAATACTAAAAAGTGCAATATATCTTTTCATGTCTTTCACCTCATGTGTTTTTTATTATACTGCTATCATAATCCCTTTTCATTTAAGGAGAAATTCAAAAACGTGACATGAGCATTACACTTTTGTAAGATTACACACTAAAAAAACAAAAAAGAAGATAACCAACTACTGCACCTAGTCGATTATCTTCTTTTTTGTATATCAACGACGTTTTCGTATCTTAATTAGGAAGCCGATTTATTAATTGTATAACGTTGTTCAATACGTTGTTCAATTTTTTCCATCTCTTGTTTATCATTTAATATCTTTTGTTTATTTTCTTTTACCAATTCTTTAAACGATTTATGAAGTAATTTACAACGTTTGTTCGCCATAATCATTTCTCCTTATTGTCTGTGTAATCACAGATATAAAATAAAATTTTTCGATTACCATAAATTTTTTGTCTTTATTTGTCGAAAAATTATTCTTAATTCAAGAATACTATAACTTCCGAGTTTTTAAACCTATTTGTTTGAACATTATGTGAATTTAATAAAAACAATTATTTCACAACTAGTTTGTAAAATAATAAAAAATAACCTTCTCACTCATTTGTGAGAAGGTTATGATTAACACTCTTCTGGCTTACCAGCATTCGAAGCTGTACGGAAAGATGATCCACATCCACACGATGCGATTGCGTTCGGGTTATCGATTGTAAATCCACCGCCAAGCATCGATTGCTTATAGTCAATTTTTACTCCTTTAACAATCGGAGCACTTTCTTTATCAATAACAAATTCAACACCATAAAACTCAAGAACTGTGTCATCTTCATTTGGTTCTCTTTCAAATCCTAAGCCGTAAGAAAGACCACTACATCCACCGCCATGTACAGCAAGGCGAACGTATTTCTCTCCTTCTTCAGCATCTTTTAACATATCTTTAATTTGAAATGCCGCTTGTTCTGTTACATCAATCATGAAATCCACCTTCCTTTCATCTCTCGTTCTATTATACATCTTTACGCTTCTATCTTGTACTCATACACTCCGCGGCAAATTACTTCCGCTGGACCTTTCATCAAAACGTTCCCTTCTTCTGTCCAGGCAATCATTAAATCTCCGCCCGCTAAATGAACCGTAATTTCTTCACCACGCTTCATTTTTTCATTCAATACTGCTGCCACAACTGCTGCACATGCCCCTGTGCCACACGCCTGCGTCACACCTGATCCACGTTCCCAAACGCGGAAATTCATTTCATTTTCATTTACAACTTCAATGAATTCAACATTCACTCGTTCCGGGAACATCTCATGCGTCTCAAGTACTGGACCTAATGTTGTAAGTGGTGCTTCTTCCACATCATCAACGAAAATAACCGCATGCGGATTCCCCATCGAAACAGCAGTAAACGCATAGCGATGATTATTGTATAGGAAATCTTCACGAATAAACGGCGTTTCTCCCTCTCCAAGCATCGGTAACTCTGCACGAGTTAAACGAGGTGCTCCCATATCAATTTTAGCTAAGGTAACGATACCGTCTTCTACTGTCACTTCAGCCGTTACGATTCCGGCCAATGTTTCTATTGTAAAAACATTCTCCTCTACTAGTTTATGCTCATACGCATATTTCGCTACGCAGCGCAGTCCATTCCCGCAGCTTTTTCCTTCTGAGCCATCATTATTAAACATGCGCATTTTCACTTGTGCTACTTCTGATGGACAAATTAAAATCATTCCATCCGCACCAATTCCAGTGTTGATATTTGATACTTTTTCCGCTACAAGAGATAGTGCCTCTTCTGGAATTTGTTCTTCAAACATATTTACATATATATAACTATTCCCAAGACCATGCATTTTTGTAAAAGAAAATTGGTTCATCCTCATTCACTCCAAAAAAAATTTGTTGTTCTAAGTATAAAATGCATGCTTTTGGAACACAATAAGAACGTCCCCCGTTTCTCATATTTGACAACATTTTGATGGCTTTTATATAAGAGCCGTTCTTACACACATTGTGTAAGAAAAAAGCCCTTCTCGGAAAGGGCCTTTTTTTTATTCATACAAACATCCCTGCAATTGCAGCACTCAATAAATTAGCAAGTGTTCCAGCTCAGCTGCAATGACCTCTTCTGTCCAGGGTACACCAATGACAAAAGCAAGCAATGAAAACATGTAATCTAATATAAATTGCAGTAACACATCTGGAAAACCGAAAAGACCAGCGAGTACCTAAATAATATTTTTTCTGTCACCTCTAAAGTTCAAATTCTTTGTTAGCATTTCCTCTAAAAGAATTTTCACTCTGATGAAACAAATAAAATAGACGTTGCTCAAGTGCAACGCCTTAAAACATTGGGTTTTCATCTAAATAATCATATACATTCTTCACAAGCTCTTCTACCGTTGTCCCTTGTACAACTTCACCATTCACCAGTGCAAAAGGACCTTCAAAACAAATACCACAATACCCCAGACAACCATATTCCATGACATCTAAATTCGGATCTTTTTCTAATTTTTCTAACGCTGCTTGTGATCCACTCGCAAGGTTACCTACACAAAACTCGATTAATGGCTTAATCAAAACTATCCCCCCTGTACCTCAAAAAAATAAATCTATACTAAGAAAACTAAGCTGTTTCTTGTTGTTTCCATTACACCTACTACAATATTTCGTTGCTTCACTACTTCATTTCAAATCGAAAGATCTTCTCTATATCAATTCACTTGGATTTCCCAACATATAAATCACTGCTATGAAATCAGAAAAAGATCTCCACTCATTTCCCTCTTCTGGTTTCACCCGAAGGAAATGGCAGCTTCTATCGTTTTTTCTAACCTATCTGTTGTTTTTCCAACATACAAATCAAAACAGTTTGTCCACTTTTCTTCTTATTGTACAACAGAGTACACATTCATGCATTGTTATTTGTTCACAAATTCGATATAATTTGAGTGAGTAAAGTCAAAATATTTTTTCAATATATAATTGTATGATTAGGGGATATTTCAACAGAAAAGGGGTAATCCATCATGAAACACCTCGTATTACTGGGCGGTGGCTACGGTGGCATGAGAATTCTGCAACGGCTTCTTCCAAGCAATCAACTTCCAGATGATGTCCAAGTGACATTAATCGACAAAGTACCATACCACTGTTTTAAAACAGAATATTACGCATTAGTAGCGGGTACAATTTCAGAAACGCATATTCGCATTCCATTTCCTGAACACCCGCGTCTCAACATTCAATACGGCACTGTAACGAATGTTGACCTTGAAAACAA
Source organism: Bacillus sp. 166amftsu (assembly GCF_900107445.1). Taxonomy (NCBI): domain Bacteria; kingdom Bacillati; phylum Bacillota; class Bacilli; order Caryophanales; family Bacillaceae; genus Bacillus; species Bacillus sp. 166amftsu. Next base: position 53,001 of record NZ_FNQA01000015.1, read on the forward strand.
AGCCGTTCATCTTGATGGAGGCGAAGTTGTCGAATATGATGACTTAATTATTGGCCTTGGCTGCGAAGACAAATATCATAACGTACCAGGTGCGAAAGAATATACACATAGCCTTCAATCAATTGAACAAACTCGTAAAACGTACGAACAATTAAATGGTTTGGAACCGAATGCAACTGTCGCTGTTGTCGGTGCTGGTTTAAGCGGCGTTGAAGTTGCAAGTGAACTTCGGGAAAGTCGTTCTGATTTAAAGATCTACTTATTTGATAGAAAGGATCGCATTTTATTCCCGTTCCCAGAAAAATTAAGTAGATACGTAGAAGAGTGGTTCGTAAAGCATAATGTTACGATTATACGAAACTCTGACATTACGAAAGTAGAACCAAATGTTGTGTACAACCATGATGAACCGCTTAAATGCGATGCAATCGTATGGACAGCAGGTATTCAAGCAAACGAAGTTGTTCGAAACCTTCCAGTCGAGCAAGATAGTAGCGGGCGGGTTGTATTAACAAAATATCATAATATTCCGAACAATGAGCGTGTTTATGTTGTAGGAGATTGCGCTTCTCTTCCACATGCACCATCTGCACAACTTGCTGAAGGCCAAGGTGAACAAATTGTCCAAATATTATTAAAACGTTGGAACAATGAGCCACTTCCTGATGAACTACCTGTTATTAAATTAAAAGGCGTTCTCGGCTCTCTCGGTAAGAAACATGGATTTGGATTATTGGCAAATCAACCATTAATGGGCAGAGTGCCTAGACTTTTAAAGTCCGGTATTCTATGGATGTACAAACATCATAATGGCTAAACAGAAAAACAAGAGCGGGTCGCTCTTGTTTTTTCTATTTTTCTCCTTTTTTGATACGATATGAATATATAAAAACAAATTGAATTTATATAGAATCAGAAAGGAGAAAATTATGTTTTTATTAAAAGACGTAACATATAAAGACATCTTACATATTCCTTACTTAGAGATCCACAAAGAAAAAACCACCTGCATCATCGGTGAAAGTGGTAGCGGAAAAAGTACGTTACTTCGCCTGCTCAATGATCTACAATCACCAACAACTGGCGAAATTAAATATAACGGTACCCCCATTTCGTCTTATCCGCCTATTCAATTACGCCGTGAAGTCGTTATGCTAGGACAAACTCCTCCAATATTTGACGGAACAGTAAAAGATAATTTGTTAATAGGGCTTCGCTTTTCGGAGAAATCTTTACCACCTGATGAAGCACTACAAGAAGCTCTCGCAATTGTAAGCTTAGAAAAAGAGTTAACAGATATCGCTTCCTCATTATCCGGTGGTGAAAAACAAAGACTCTCCTTAGCTCGTGTTTTACTTATGGACCCGCCCGTTTATTTATTAGATGAGCCAACATCTGCATTAGATGCTGATACAGAAAAACGCGTCATGAAAAATTTCACTACAATTGCGAAACAAAAAAAGAAAACTGTTATCTTTATTACCCACTCACAACTACTTCCAGAAGAAATAGCAGACGACATTATTGAAATTAATAAAACAAAAGGTGCTATTAGAAGGGAAGTGCACGCATTTGAAGGGCGTTATTGAATTACAACTTTGGCAACTTGCTGCAGCATATATTTTCATTATCATTTTAATCGGCCTTGTAAAATTAAAAGGAATACCACGTGAAAAACAAATTACGATCGCTACATTCCGTATGACCATTCAACTTGTGCTTATTGCATACGTACTTACATACATATTTGAAAATAGTAATCCATTTTATACAATTGCTATTATTACTTCTATTACTACATTTGCTACTTTTAACATTTATAAGCGAGTTAATATCCCTATGTCAAAAGAGTTAAAACGTGTGGCCGCACTCTCAATGATTGCAGGATCAATCGGACCACTTTTATTATTTATCTTTGTCATCATTGGTCACGACCCTTGGTATGCTCCGCAATATATCGTTCCAATCGCTGGAATGCTCATTGGTAATGCCATGACCGGTGTGTCGCTCGGTGCAAATACATTCTTAAAAACTATAAAATCACAACGTGAGCAAATTGAAGGTGCACTGATGCTAGGAGCAACCCCAAAACAAGCAGCTACCCCACTTATAAGAGATGCTTTCGACTCAGCTATTTTGCCAACGATTAATTCTATGGTCGGAATGGGAATCATTAGTCTCCCAGGTATGATGACAGGACAAATTTTATCAGGAATTTCACCGTTTACCGCCATTCAATATCAAATTGTGATTATACTTGGTATTTCCGGAAGTACAGCTTTTTCTGTCATTATCTTTTTACAACTTGGGTATAAAACATTTTTTAATAGGCGGTGTCAGTTAAAAAAGATGGAATCTTAGAGGCGAATTTCATGAAGAAACATAAGAACTGTCAAAGCTGTGGCATGCCATTTTCAAAAGATGAAAATGGTGGCGGTACAGAAAAAAATGGCGAAAAAAGTACAACGTATTGCAGTCATTGCTATGAAAATGAAAAATTCGCCCTTCCGCATATTACAGTAGGCGAGATGAAACAGCTTGTTGAAAATAAATTAGAGCGATGGAAAAATAGTTAATATAAAAGAGTTCACATCTTATTGTGAACTCTTTTATATTAACTATCTCCTTATTGATTACAGTGTTTATTTTCATATTTGCATATTTCCATTCTTCATACTTCTATTTAAAATCCCTGATTAACATTCCAAGTATTTTAAACCAATTTATGGATATTATAAGTAATGAATCTTTAAATTTGTATCGTTCTATAATGGAGGTATATATAATGTATTACGTTAAATTAATTCAAGGACAATCATTCTACGCGTTTGATCATCGCTTCTTATTAGATCAAGAAGAGCAAGTTACACAAAGAATTTTTAAATACTTGTGCAAAAATGAGTTTTTTGAAGTACGTAAAGACGAGGATACTTCCACAGCATAATAATGAGTAGCTAAGTAGTGTATAACTTCATCTACAAACCGACCTCTATAGTAACTACTACAGAGGTCTTACTATTTTATATCCGCACCATCTTAATTTTTGAAATAAACTACCCTTCCCACTTCTTCCGACATTCCTCTATCCCACTAAGCAAATACTTCTTCGTCATATCTGCCCGCTTCCAAATGGAAATCGTTCGTTTCTTTCCCTTATTATGACGTATCCGCTCTACCTCTTGTAGCAAAGGCATCCATTTATCAGTGGACGATTTCATCATATATTGTAATCCTTCATCTTTTGAAACAATTGTTTTATGCTCTAACGTATACAAAATACGGCCCATCGTTACAACGGCTGATTCTACCCATTCTTCAATTAAAAACAAATATGTACGTGATGCCTTTTCACCCCAGTATTGCTCTACGTTATATTTCATTGTTTCTACAACCCTATTCCATGAGACCTCAAACGGAAGTTCACTTGCTTCTTCTCCAGTCACAGTAATTCCATGGTTCTTTAACGTCCACCACGTCACAGCATTCACATCCCAGTGACCTACGTTAACTTTCCCATCAGCACAATAGACATACTGCTCTATCTCTTGATTATTCTTTCCTAAATCAGCAAGCGGGATATACATACCGTCCATCCGTCCTCCGAGCTTATTTTTACTCAATTTTTTATGTAAATCACTTATTTGCAACTTCTCAAATTCACTGACTGTCTCCCTCGTTACTGTTACAAAATCAACATCACTCGTCCCCAAATGAAATGCACCTAGAGCGATTGAACCGTATACGTACACCCCAATTAATTTTTCATTTAAGAAAATATCTTGTAATCCCATCACATATTGCTCCATTAGACTCGTTACTTCCTCTGGCAACTCCTGTTTCACTACACCCTTCACATGCATCCTCCTTAATAAAATTACCTTTAATAACTATTTTTTCCATACAGATATATAAGAAAAGCCTTTGCAACCACAAAGGCTTTTCTTATATATATTTCTCAATTTCTTCGTATACGTCCTTCAAACGAGGATTTCCTTCTCCAACGATTTCACCGTTTACAAGAACAACCGGATAAAATAAATCCTCTTCAATTACCCGCTCTACAAAAGCTTGCTTCTCAGCATCATCTTGCTCTTCTTGAATATCAACGTATTCAAACTTAAATTTATCATCTTGTCCTTCATATTTACGACCAATTGCCGCTTGTAGCCATTCAAATGTTTCAGTCGAAGATGGCATTCCAACGCAGCTCGCACAAATTACTTTTGCCCCATATACTTGAACATTTACCATTCTTTCTCCCCCACTTCTCTGTTCTAACAGTACGCCGAGATGACTTACCTTATAAACACATCTCTTTACAAGCTCATTTCTCATCCCCTATACTGAAAAAACACGTTGTAAACATGATACAATATTTTGACATTAAAACAAGAACAGAAAAAATAGATTTTCCCCTGTATCTTGATTATAATAAAATGGATGAAAGGAGTCGATAAAAATGGAAAACCCAAATATGCAAGAACAAGTATTAGAAGTATTAGATAAATTACGCCCGTTCTTACTTCGTGATGGCGGTGACGTTGAATTAGTAGATATTGAAGAAGGTATTGTAAAACTACGCCTTATGGGTGCATGCGGTAGCTGCCCAAGTTCTACAATCACATTAAAAGCTGGTATCGAACGCGCACTACTTGAAGAAGTACCAGGCGTTATCGAAGTAGAACAAGTATTTTAATCTAAAAGCGGATGCGGCTTGCTTAGAATGTGAGGGGGATGGAGCTTCTGACATAGAGGCGTTTTTGGCCTCGTCGGAAGAAGCGAAGCCACCGAACATTCTAGCCGCTGGAGCGGGATAATCTAAAAGCGGATGCGGCTTGCTTAGAATCGCTGAAACTAAATATCCATAAAAAAGAGACCACCATTGGTCTCTTTTTTATAAATTCCTATTAGGACAACCAATCCAACTTTCTAATCCCGAGCTTCTCAACAGGCAAACGGAGGAATTCATAAAAATGCTTCATAAATTGCTCTGAACGGTTCACATCGTGTAAAATGTCTTCTAAGCGATCTCGGTACATATTTTTTTGTTCTTCATTTCCTGTCAGATAGTACTGTTCCACCGTTTCAAAGTAATGAAGTGGAAAGAGAAGGCGCGCAAATAGTAGGCGCCAGCCAAAAGAAGAGAGGGCATAGTTTTTCTCATAATCCGATACAAACTGGAAAATTGTTTGTTCCCAATCTTTCTTCTTTTCCGTGAATACGTATCGAATCCATTCCGCTAAATCCCTGCTTGGATGATCATATACCCAATCGATGGGGATTTTTAATTTATTGGTTTGCTGCCATAATAAAGGGGTAAAGCGTTCTTGGCAGATCGTTGCTGCGTCGGCAAGCTGAGGTGTATCATCTATTTCTGTATCTACAACATATTGAATTGCATTTTCAGCAACGCCTAAATAATATGGGAAAGACTCGATAAATAGTTGATCAAATACATCTGACGGCTGATTCATAAGTTGTGATTGCCAAAATCGCTCTAATTGATCGAGCCTTTTTTCCCATAATGACTTCCATTCACCAATGCGACTTAATTGTTCTATTTCTTCTGGAAAAAAGGCGCCTCGTTTATGAAATAAAGAAAGCTCGTTACCTAACGAAGTAGCATGTCGATCAAGCAAACGCATACCTTTTAATAAACAGTAATTTTTTTCTTCTATCTCACTTACATAGTAACCGTGCACCGTCGGAACGAAGGTTGCAACAGTAATATCCCCTTGCTGGTTCATATAATCGCTTAATTTTTTCATTTCAACAAGTACATCTTCCTCCATATCCCCAATTGGAAGAAGTACATAAATTTTATTACGAATCCAAAAGCTTTTATAGGGGCCAAGAGGGATTAATTCTTTGACATGCATTTGATAATGCTCATAAATATGCTGAATCATCATAGTCGCCACCTATGGTTTTTCTATATATATATGAGCTTGTGCTCGCCTTTCATTCCTATGCACATGATAAAGCAGTAAAACGTATACAAATAATAAAAAGAAAAAAAGGTGATAACATGAAAGAATCGAATCAACTACAAGAAAGAGCATTACAACTACTACAGGAACGTGGTGTAACAATCGATGATATTGCGGAGCTTGTTCATTTTCTTCAAAAGAAATACCATCCAAATTTAGAAATGTCAGAATGTCGTTACAATGTAGAACGTGTATTATCCAAGCGTGAAGTACAAAATGCGCTCATTACAGGAATCGAGTTAGACGTTCTTACCGAAAAAGGAATGTTGAGCGAACCATTACAAGACATTGTAAAGCGTGATGAAGGTTTATACGGAGTGGATGAAGTAATCGCCCTTTCCATTGTAAACGTGTACGGCTCTATCGGTTTCACAAACTTTGGATATATCGATAAATTAAAACCAGGTATTTTAGAATACTTAAATGATAAATCATCTGGAAAAGTTCATACATTCCTTGATGATATTGTAGGTGCTATCGCTGCAGCCGCGTCTAGTCGTTTGGCGCATCGTGCCGAGCATGCAGAATAAGGTAAAACCCTAAAAATAAGAACCCACCCCTTTACACAAAGAGGTGGGTTCTTTCATTTACATAAATTGCAATCCTATATACAATTTATGTAAAATATTTCCGAACGTTCACACAGGGGTGTTCTGATGTTTAAAAAGCAAATCTTTTCTTGGCTTTTTCTACTTTTCGCACTGGTTGCCTCCGTCACATTCTTTCTATGTCTCACATGAACACAGCGCCTTACACCTTCACTAGAAGGCACTATTATGACAAATAGTATCTTATCTATCATTTTAGCACTCATTAGATAAAAAGGGTTGGTTCGTACAATAAGTGGAACATGCTCTCTTACATTATTTTTTTCGGTTATGTTATACGCTTAATTTGGACAGGGTCATAACACATTTGTTAACAACGGCATTCATCTAAATCATACTCCATGAGCAGGAACTCTCTCCCCCTGCTCATAAACAAAACATTCTTTTGAAACCCAACGTTCTCATACAATGTAATCGCCCTCTTATTAAAAGCAGCAACGCTTAAACGAATTCTTTTGGGCTGGAACGCTTTTAAAGCAAATTGGAAACCAACTTTCAAGAAAGATTTTCCCATTCCCTGTCCCGTTAGATGTGGCTTCATGCCAAGCCCAATGTCTACAGTATCCTCACCTATATATAACTTCGCATCCCTTCCCCCTGGTACTTGCGCATTTTCTCCAAAACAAAAGTAACCTATCAATTCCCCATATTCATTACAGCAGCCATAATATGTTCCATCTAATAGTTCTTCTATTGTCTCTTCACTTCCTGAAAAATTATATAACGAATACGGTTCTTCATACTGCCATGTATTGATTTCTTTTGCTTCTTCTCCTGTTAGTTTGTGGATATTCATCTTCTTTCTTCATTCCTTTCTAAAAAACTCCTTACTAACAAAGTTCTACATAAATCCTGAAATTCACCTTCCATTTTCGAAAAGTTTGTAAATTTTCAAAATACAAAATTGGAAATCTTTTGTTAGCGTGTTACGATTAAAGTAATTATTCTAAATGAGGTGGAATCGAAATGCCCCTACAGTTATGTAAAGGACAGAAGGTAGATTTAACAAAAACAAATCCTACATTAACTCATATAAAAATAGGTCTCGGCTGGGATCTTCCTACAAATTCACATGCATTCGATTTAGATGCTGCTGCTTTTTTATTGGATTCAAACGGTAGACTAACAACTTCAGAGCATATCGTATTTTACAAACAGCAATCTTCTCTGCAAGGCACGATTACACTTTCAAAAGATAATCGTACAGGTAAGGGTTCTGGAGATGATGAAGAAATCTCCATTTCGCTTTCAAAGATTCCATTACATATCGAACGAATTATGTTCACTATTACCATTCACGATGCATTGGCACGCATGCAAACCTTTGGCCAAGTAAAGCAATCCTACGTCCGTATTATCAATACAATGAATAATGAAGAAATGTTTCGTTATAACCTTACAGAACAATTTTCATCTGAAACTGCATTAATCGCCTGTGAAGTTTACCGTTATAAGGGCGAGTGGAAGTTTGGAGCTATCGGTAGAGGAATACAAGGAGGGCTCACAGAACTTTCTCATCAATTCGGATTATCTCATATAACACCTAACCTTTTTGAAAAAACAAATAAACAGATTAAACCTTCTTCTAGTCAAAAACATATTAACCTTTCCAAAATTGAACTAAAAAAATCTGGAGATACGATCAACTTACAAAAAACGGACAAACCTCTTGGCGAAATTGCAGTGAATTTAAATTGGAGTAAGCAAAGTGCTCCAAAACAAAAAGGATTTTTCTCATCTTTAGCGGCAAATCTCTCACCTCAAGTAGATTTAGATTTAGGCTGTTTGTTTGAATTTAAAGATGGTTGGAAAGGCGTTGTACAACCGCTTGGAAATACGTTTGGTTCATTTCATAGTGAGCCTTACATTCATTTAGATCAAGATGATCGCACGGGGGCTTCAAATACAGGAGAAAATTTACGCATTAACGGAAACATGATTCATGAAATAAAAAGAATATTAATTTTCTCTTATATTTACGAAGGCGCAGCCAATTGGTCACAAGTTGACGGTGTTGTTACATTAAAACAAGAAAATGGACCAGACATTGTTGTGAAAATGGATGAACACCGTAATGGCCTGAGTACATGTGCAATTGCAATGCTTGAAAATGTAAATGATGAGACATTCAAAGTACAAAAATTAGTGAAATATTTTAAAGGACACCGAGACATGGATCAACATTATAAATGGAACATGAACTGGGTCGCAGGCTCTAAATAAGGTGGTGACAATATGCAGCATTTTTCCTATCTATCCCTTGAAGAAAAGCAGAACCTTTTCTACCAAGAACCCATTACATTTTCAAAGGATTCCGCGAAAGATCAACTAGCTTACGCATTAGGTGCTACTCTATATACACCTGGAACAAAGAGAACCATTGCAGATGACATCGTTAGAAAAAGGCTCGAAGGTACGACATCGATTGTACTTTGTTTAGAAGATTCTATTAGTGATTGGGATGTGAAACTTGCCGAGCAAAATGTTGTCATACAGATGCAACTACTAGCTCATATGATGGATACTGGCAAGCTTCATCCATCAGACATACCACTACTCTTTATTCGGATTCGTGAACCAAAGCAAATGGATTCGCTCGTTCATGAACTAGGAAGCGCCGTCCATTGTATAAGCGGTTTTGTGTTTCCTAAGTTCACTCCGGCGAACGGAATGTCTTACATTCGTGAGCTACAGGATATAAACGAAACCTATTCACTTTCACTTTATGGGATGCCTATTTTAGAGTCTCCTGAAATTATTTATAAAGAAACTCGTATTGATACATTACTAGCAATTAAGGAAATCTTAGATTCTTACCGTGATTTTATTTTGAATGTCCGAATTGGGGCGACCGATTTCTCAGGGCTATTCGGCATTCGTCGTAACAAAGATACGACAATCTATGACATTTCGATTATTCGCGATTGTATTTCTGATATTATTAATATTTTTTCTAGAAAAGCAGATGAATATGTTATATCTGGACCGGTGTGGGAGTACTTCGGAAACAATCCGCGCGTACTCAAACCACAGCTCCGTCAAACACCATTTCGTGAATCATTTGGAAACGCCGGGCTTACAATGCGTGAGAACATGCTTCATCGGTACGAGGACGGATTAATTCATGAAGTCTTGCTCGATCAGGCAAATGGATTAATTGGAAAAACGGTCATTCATCCTTCTCACATTAAACTCATTCAAGCTATGCATGTTGTAACGTTAGAGGATTATTTAGATGCAAAAGCTATTTTCGAAGCGGCCCAGACGTATAACGGCGTGATGAAAAGCAGCTTTTCTAACAAAATGAATGAAGTGAAGCCGCATTATAATTGGGCACGTAAAACACTTCTGAAATCTAATATTTATGGGGTGCTACATGAACAACAAACTTTCATCGATCTCCTTACCGAAGAACCAAAGCAAAACATACACGTACCACATTTTAAATAAAATAAAGGTTCATATAGATGTGCTACATAATCCATATTTATTATCGCCAGATCAACTATTCCAAATGGCTGCAAGAATCAATAAAAAACGTGGTTTTTTATTCGTAAGCACCATTTTAGGAAAACATCTTCCCGTTCCACCTGCAATCTCTTTAGCTGGAGGCTGTGCTCTTGCTGCAAGATATATGGAGGTACTGCATCATACAAATCATCCATATCAAAAAGAAATTCTCAATCTGATTTCTTCTAAAGACCGTACGAATCATGAACCGGAAGCAATTCTGCAGTACCAATTCCCTTTAGATAAAGAAGTCTTATTTATCGGATTTGCAGAAACAGCTACCGCATTAGGTCATTCGATGTTTCAATGTTTTCAAAATGCGAAATATGTTCATACAACAAGGGAAACAATCTCACAAATCGATTCTGTCATTACATTTGAAGAAGAACATTCTCATGCGACATCTCATCGTTGTTATGTGGACAAAAGCTATTTTCAAAATGAACAGCCTATCGTCCTGGTAGATGATGAAATAACAACAGGAAAAACCGCCCTTAATATCATCAGATCCATTCAAGAAAAGTTTCCAAGAAAAGAATATATTGTCGCTTCTTTATTAGATTGGCGCTCAGATGCACATCGAAAGCAATTTACAGAGCTCGAGCAAGAACTTGATATTACGATTCATGTAATCTCTCTATTAAGCGGCTCAATTGACGTAATCGGTAGTCCGATCGCTAGTTCTTCTTCGCATGGTGAAATGATTGATAAATCAATAGAGTCCAAGATAAAAAAACATATACTTCCATGCCCTACTTTACCGTATACATCTGTACATCATGATATCAGCTACATAAACTACACCGGGCGCTTTGGCATTTCATCCGATGATCAAAATCATATCCACTCTTTTGCTAGAAAGATTGGATATGATTTAAAGAAAAAACGAAAAGGTAAACAGACACTCTGCTTAGGAACCGGTGAATTTATGTACCTTCCAATGCGGATTGCCGCTGAAATGGGGACAAATATTTCGTATCAATCAACAACGCGTAGTCCGATTCACCCGTACGCAGATGATCTACAATATGCTATTCATAATCGTTTTTCCTATGAAAGCCCCGAAAACAAAGCAGTTACAAATTATTTTTATAACATCCAGCCCGGAGATTACGATGAAGTTTTTCTTTTTATAGAGCGTAATTTGCAAGGAGATGCTTTTCATCCTCTTCTTACACAATTACAAACGGTTATTCCGGTCATTCATATCGTTTCATTTAAGAGCTTAACAGAAAGCGAGGGTGAAGAAATATGACTGAGATTAAAACAATACAGCTTATCGGCAGCTATGCGAAAGAAGATGCTATTTTTCTATTAAAAAATATTAGTGATGCCATAGAAGAAAGAACAACAGAAGACAGAGAACAAGCAATTCAATCGGGCACACATTACTCTGAAATGCTTCCGATTGAATATAATCCATCTAAGCCTTATATGGATTTATTTTTTGCTTCACTCGAGCAATACAAACGGAAGCTAGCCATTGCTATCGGCGTTGTAGCTGAGCAAATTATAAAGACGAAAGGAAAGAATCTTGTACTCGTATCACTAGCAAGAGCCGGTACACCAATTGGCGTTTTAATAAAACGGTATATTCGTTATCAATATCATCTCGAATTGCCACATTATTGCGTTTCTATTATTCGGGGACGCGGCATTGATGAGAATGCACTTCACTATATTTTACAGCAGCATCCAAATCAAACGATTCAGTTCATTGATGGCTGGACTGGAAAAGGTGCCATAAAAAAAGAACTGCGCCAAGCAGTACATACATTTAACGAAAAGAACCATGAATATATTTCGGACTGCATGGCTGTACTTGCTGATCCAGGCCATTGTACTTCTATATATGGAACACGAGAAGATTTCCTCATTCCAAGCGCTTGCTTAAATGCGACCGTATCAGGATTAATTAGTCGCACAGTTTTAAATGAAACATATATTGGCCCAAATGATTTTCACGGTGCCAAGTATTATAAAGAACTAGAAACAGAAGATTTATCTAACTTCTTTATTGACGAAATCACAGCGTTATTCCCTTCTATTAGCGCTGATGTAACAAAGCAACTAGAGCACGTTATCACTACCTATACAGAGCCATCTTGGCAAGGTATGCAAGATATTGCCTCTATTCAAAAGTATTTTGGAATAGAGGATATAAATTTAGTGAAGCCAGGAGTTGGAGAAACAACGCGTGTTTTACTAAGACGGATGCCATGGAAAATTTTAATCCAGGACGAAAACAATCCAGACTTAAAGCACATTTTACTTCTAGCACAAGAAAAAAATGTTCCAGTAGAGCTCTATAAAGATATGACTTATTCGTGCTGTGGGCTCATCACACCTCTTGGGAGGAAAATTTCATGATTTTTGCAAGTGACCTTGATCAAACGCTCATTTATTCTCGGAAATCATTTCGTGCTTCTATAGACGATGAACACATTCAACTGATTGAAACGTTAGACAACAAAGAAATTTCTTTTATGACACATACAGCTATCTCGTTATTAAAAGAACTGCAATTACAAGCTCAATTCATCCCTGTTACAACTCGAACCATTGAACAGTTTCAGCGCATTACACTATTTCAAACAGAAGTCGTTCCGGAATATGCGATTACAAGCAATGGCGGTAATATCCTTCATAACGGTAAGTTAGATGCCACTTGGAAAAACATACAAACGGAGCGCTTAACAACATGTATGGAAAAAGAAGACGTTCTAACAGAATTTCAAAATATTTCTCATGAAGAATGGGTTCTTTCACAAAAAACAGCTGATGATTTATTTCACTACTGCATCATTAAGCGTGACAATATTCCATACGACGAATTACAGTCATTCACAACTTGGCTCGATCAACAAGGATGGACTCATTCATTACAAGGCAGAAAATTATATTTTGTGCCAAAGCCTGTGAACAAATGGGATGCTGTCCAATATGTACAAGAAAAACTTCAGGCAAAAACCGTAATTACTGCTGGTGATTCTTTACTTGATCTATGCATGTTAGAAAGGGCAAATCATGCCATTGCTCCTCTTCACGGTGAACTTGAAACAAAACAAGGAAGTTTATTACCTCACATTGTAAGAACAAATGAAATTGGTATATATGCAGCAGAGGAAATTGTGGATAAAGCACTCCAAATGATCCATAATTCTCTTCCTACTGCGTAATCTATACATGCTTCAAGAACCGGCATCTTTGCTACATAATAAAAAAAGGGGCGATTATACTTGAGTACAATTACATTACGGAAAGAAGCAGTACGCGTTGTATTAGAGAAAAAGAGATTAACAGGCGTTGTCGCAAAAGTTGCGCTCGTATTAGACATTTCTGGGTCTATGCGAACACTTTATAAAAATGGCACTGTACAAGAAGTTGTCGAACGCGTTCTTGCGGTTGCAAGTCAATTTGATGATGATGGCTCACTAGATATTTGGGTATATGATAACGAATTTTCAAGATTACCATCCATTACTGAAAAAGACTTTGCTGGTTATGTTGAAAAACATATTTTAAATAACCCTTCCATTCATAAATTTGGCCGAAATGAAGAGCCACAAGTGATGGAAGATATCATAAAAAAATATACGATTGAAGAGAAAAGCGAAGAGCCTGCCTTTGTTATATTTATTAACGATGGTGGCTGTAAAAAAGGAATTCAAAAACCGGTTGTATTCTCTTCTAACCAACCGATTTTTTGGCAGTTTGTTGGGATTGGAAATGGAAAATTCGACGTTCTTAGAAAGCTAGACGAAATGGAAGGGCGTTTCATTGATAACGCAAACTTCTTCCACATTCGCGATATCGAAAAAACAACAGATGAAACATTGTATAATAACCTGTTGAATGAACTTCCGATGTGGATAAAAGAAGCGAAGGAGAAACGAATTTTATTATAAACATACTAAGAAAGACCGCTGTGAAGGCGGTATGTTTGATGCGATGAAGAAAACAACAGATGCTGGTATTTTTGAATTTACAGGAATTGAAACATTAGAGCACACATTCTATACGCGTGTTCCTTCTGTGGATGAAGACGTGCGAGAAGAATATCTTGAAGAAGTGAAAGCAGTCGTGAATCGTGTATTTTAATAAGACACTCCACCTTATACGAAGGTGGAATGTTTTTATTTTATGGTGAGCTTAGGAAGATATCTTTGTAAAATGTTTTCTAACTCTCTCATATCCTCTTGCCTAATGAGTAAGTTTACATTGTCATGCCATTTTTCTTGCCCGCGATATAAGAAGATATTTTCTTGCGGATTTTCCCATGTGGATGTTTTATATCCTTTTAATTCTGCATAGGAATAGTAATTCATCCCATCAATCACACCTTTTTCATATACCTTGACGTCTTTAATTAGCTGTATCACAAAAAGGATCATAAAACAAACAGCTACAGTATAAGCTCCTATTTTGAGTAAAAACAGTTCGAAACTATCAATTTCTCCATCTATATAACGAACGTATGTAAGTATAAGTTGTACAAAGAAATAAGCTGGACCAAACAACACGAACCATCGGCTTTTTTTACGTGGGTAAGTAGCAATAATCTCTCCAATATCCTCTTGTACACTTTTTATTTTATGTATTTTCCATATAGCAAAGCCTAAAATACACAACGTTACAAGAAAGATAATAATCGAAATGATATACATTTCTCCCCCTCCAATCTCTATTCCACCAGTAATATTCTCTCTGTATATCCTTATAATATAATTTTACCTTTTATATCCATATACAAAATATGTAATTATGCATATAAAAAAGCAGGCAACCTAAACGATTGCCTGCCCACTCTTACATCTTCTCAATCCACTCCGTCAAGTTATGCACAACCGCTGTTGGCTGCACTTCATATTCTGTTAACTTCTCCACAGTTGTGACTCCAGTGTGGACAAGAAGTGTATGCATACCAGCATTTATCCCCGCTAAAATATCAGTATCATAGTTATCCCCAACCATTAGCGCTTCTTCTTTCGCCATACCAAGTACTTTTAGTGCTTGTTCCATAATAATAGATTCTGGTTTTCCGATGAAAATTGGCTCTACACCTGTGGATACTGTAACAACAGATGTTAATGAACCGTTTCCTGGTAGTAAACCCCGCTCAGTTGGAATAGCAATGTCTCCATTTGTTGAAATAAATGTCGCACCATTACGTACTGCTAGACATGCTTTCGCTAGCTTTTCATATGTAATTTCGCGATCTAATCCAACAACAACAAAATCAGGATTTTCATCCACAAGCTTGAATCCTTTTTTCACAAGTGCATCATGCAATCCTTCTTCCCCAATCATATACACAGACGCATCTTGTTTACGTTCATAAATAAAGTTCGCTGTTGCCATGCTCGTTGTAAATACTTGCTCTGGCTTAGCTGGAATATCGAAACGAACAAGCTTTTCTGCTACTTGTTCTGGTTTACGTGTTGAATTATTTGTTACAAACAAATATGGGAGACCACGCTCCTGTAGTGCTTTTACAAAGTCACTAGCTTCTTCAATTTGTTCTTCACCGCGATACATTGTACCATCTAAGTCGATTAAATAGCCTTTATACATCCATCTGTCTCTCCTTTTTGTCTAGCGTTCATACCTTCTTATATTAACCCCTTTTTCCAAAGAAAAAAACGCTTCGTCTAAAAGCGTCCCATAACGTTCATTTTTTCTCTTGTATGTGATACGAACAGTGACAGTCACCATCGCACATATTTGATAATACCTTCACATTTCCATCAGAAAACAGTCGCTTATACATATTTTCTTCCTCCACACAAAGCTGTGGATATTTTTCAGCAACAGCCTTTAATGGACAATTTTGTTTTTGTAATATGTATGAGTTTTCTCCCTCCTGCTTCACTTGTACCATATATCCATGCTTCTCTTGAATAACGGCAACTTCCCGAAGCTTCTGCCATACATTTTCTTGACGACTGATTCGCCTTTGTAATCGCTCTTCAATCCGATCCGTCCTGGTCTTTAAAATAGCATCTACAAGGGTTTCACCACCAATTTGCTCTAAATCCTCTAACACACCTAAAGCAAATTGCTTATAATCCTTCGGAAAGGAATCTTCTCCTTTTTGACTTAGGGCGTATACATATGTTGGTCTGCCCACATGTTGACGTACCATTTTCGATTGAATGATTTCTTCTTGCTCCAGCTTATTTAAATGACGACGTACTGCCATCTCTGTAATCTCCAAAGTTTCAGATAATGCTCCAACCGTTTGTTCTCCATTTATTTTTAAAAGCTGTACAATTTCTTCCTTCGTTGTACGTGCTTCCCCCATTTCTCATCCTTCTCCCTTTTTAGCCGTTTCTATCGATAAAAAAGATCCCCAAAAAGGCTAATGGGGATCTTATCCATACACTTATTCTGCTATGAATGCAGATACAGGTCCTAGTTCCTTTTCTAAGTAACGGCGAATATTCGCAGGGTATTTCTGTACCACAGCGATTTGTTTTTGAATCGTTGTATATAATTCTTCATGATTCATTTGAATATAATCTTGCATAAGCATTTTCCGAAGAAGAATCACTTCTTTTATTCCTGCTCCTTCTTCTCCACTTATGACTTTTTCATCCATTAAAATATCAATAATATCTTCATAACTTCCTGGATCACGCATAATAAATCCATCAATCATTGCATTTCCAACATCTAATATGCAATCAATGATAAGATGCGACATACGCTCTAATGCGTAATATTCAAAATCATTTTCATATTGCTTCTTCTCTTGAAATGTATCTACTACTTGTTCTAAACATGTTAATATTTGCTCTATTTTTTTTCTGTCTACAAAGTACATGAATGTCACCTACCTGGAAATTAAAGCATTTACATTTTAATTGTAACCGTTTCTTCTGAAAAAATCGACAATTTTTCGAATTCACCTTTCACGCGTTATTTGTTATAGTTATAACTGTATGATTTTTGAAATTGGAGGAATGCCACCTTGGAACGTGAACTCGCATTAGAAATTGTCCGTGTAACAGAAGCAGCAGCCTTAGCATCCGCACAATGGATGGGCCGCGGAAAGAAAAACGAAGCAGATGATGCAGCAACTACTGCTATGCGTAATATGTTTGATTCAGTAAACATGGCAGGTACTGTTGTAATTGGCGAAGGAGAGCTTGATGAAGCACCAATGTTATATATTGGTGAAAAACTGGGAACAGGTAACGGCCCAGAAGTAGATATCGCCGTTGATCCATTAGAAGGTACAAACATTGTTGCAAAAGGTCTTGCAAACGCAATGGCAGTTATTGCAGTCGCAGATAAAGGAAACCTTCTTCATGCTCCGGATATGTACATGGAAAAAATCGCGGTTGGTCCAAAAGCAGCTGGTAAAATCAGCTTAGATGATCCAATTGAAAAAACAATTGAAATTGTAGCAGAAGCAAATAATAAAAAAATCCGTGACCTAACGGTTATCGTCCAAGAACGTGACCGTCATCAAGAAATTATTGACCGTGTTCGTACAAAAGGTGCACGTGTAAAATTATTCGGTGATGGCGATGTTGGCGCGTCAATCGCAACAGCTCTTCCAGGAACAGGTATCGATTTATTCGTTGGTGTTGGCGGCGCTCCAGAAGGCGTTATCTCTGCAGCAGCATTAAAGTGCCTTGGAGGCGAAATGCAAGCACGCTTAGTACCAATGAACGAAGAAGAAGAAGCACGTTGCCGTAAAATGGGATTAGAAGACCCTCGTCAACTTCTTATGTTAGACGACCTAGTATCTGGTGATGATGCAATCTTCTCAGCAACTGGTGTATCTGCTGGCGAGTTATTAGATGGTGTAAAATTCCTTGGCGGAGACTTAGCAGAAACATATTCTATCGTTATGCGCTATAAAACAAGAACAGTACGCTTTATTAAGACGCATCACCATTTAGATCATAAACCTCACTTAAACTTAGATATTTAAAAAAGGAGCTTTTGTAGTATGGAAGAACGTTTCTTTCTTTACGACGATACAGTCGATACAAAAACGCGTTTCGTTAGCTTTATGGGAGAAAATGAGCGCCACGATTTAGCGCTTTTATACTCCGATCGTCATTACGGTAAAACAATCGTCCTTGATATGCAACGCAATAAATTTGCAATTATCGGCACTGACGATTTAAACGAACCAGGCTACTTAGAGCACGCTTTTTCTGTATCGGAAGAAATTGCAGAAGAACTGCGCTCATTCTTATTCGAACTTATATAGTATTATGCACCAGCTATTATAGTAGCTGGTGTTTTTTTACATAATTTATTTTGAATTTTCAATCTTTCGTGTTATACTTATGAGCAAATCTATTTGGAAGAAAGGACGTCTACTACGTATGCCAACATTTACTTTGTAATGGAGCAGCAATTGAATAGCATTACTCTCAAAAAAGCTACATGCTTTTTCAAGGGAGTAGTCTGTTCATTTCCCATTACAAAGGAACGTAACGCATCTGTAGTATGATGTTTTACGGAGGTTCCTATAAGGGGAACCTCCTTTTATTTTTGTCTATTTCTTCTTTATTCATACTGCAAGACATCCAAATAGCTGTATTACGTTCCTTTACCCAATATATACGAGGTGAAGGAAAATGCAGAAAGTACAACTTTCTTGGAATTTATATGAGAATGAATTTGAAACGACAGTCGAAAAGCATTGTAAAAATTGCGGGCATACCACCCTTTTTACTGATACGAACATTCGTAGACATAACGCAAACGGAAAGAACATTTACCGCTTTGCGATTTATAAATGCCAAAAAGGGCATACGTGGAATAAGAAACTCCACATTTATAAGTCGTTTTCTGAACATGTCGAAACAATCGATGTGTTTCAACAGAAACAAGCTGAAACAACGACTACCATCTCGATTATGCAATATAAAGAAAATGGCACGACAGAAATAGCCATTGTATTAGAAACAGTCGTGGGCTCCCATCGTATTGATAAAGCACTAGCTGCATACATTTCAGATTTGAGCCGTACGGCAATTGTAGACAAAATCAAAAACGGATACATCCAGTTGAATGGTCAGAAGATGAAATCAAATACAACACTTTCTGAAGGTGACCTCATTTCAATTTGCTTGTAAAAAAGAATTCCTCTTACGCCTACCGTAAGAGGAATTCTTTTTACTTCTTCACTTTTCGTAACACGAAGTATGCACAACCAAAATTACAGTATTCGTATAAGTACTCCGATAATGTACTAATTTTCGTATCATATGTCGCACGTTGGTTACTATCATCAAAAAATCCGCGCAATCTGAGTTGATCGTAACCCCAGTCACCAACGATATAATCATATTTATTTAAAATTTCTGCATAGCGCTCTTTAAATGCTTCTTCACGAAAACCGTTACGATAGTCTGTAATTACTTCGTACTGAACATTATTTATGTTCATCGTAGCATAACTCTCCTGCTTTTGCTCCATCATAAACTTCCTTTCTAAGCATTCTTCTTTTTATCGTATCACAAAGCATAGCAACCAACAATTTCAAATACAAAAAATTGAAAAGTAGTAAATGCTATGGAGAAGGAGGTGATATCTCGTGAAAAAACAAATTGTACTCTCCCTTCTCACTCTTTCCTTATTTGCAGGCTGCCAAACAGCAAATAAAGCTGAAATGGAACGTGAGGAAGGCAGCCGTGTTCTTGTTTCCAATAAAGATGACATGTATCATACAGAAAATACAAATACGAGGCTTACAAGAGTCGGATACTCTTCTAAGCAAAAGGATGAAGTATCTAACAAACAAGTAGGGGCGATTAACCGTGAGAAAGTAGCAGAAATGATTACAAATATGACTGTAAATCTGCCTGACGTAACAAATGCTGCTACACTTGTCACTGATGATGAAGTATTTGTTGTATATCGTGCCAATACAAGTAATCCCGCACTTGTAACAGATCAAGTGTATAAAACCGCTTTGTCCATCGTTCCTCGCTATTATAAAGGATATGTATCAACAGACCAAAAGTTGATTTCGCAAATTCAAGGACTTCAGTCTGGTACGTTAAATGATAAGGAATATGAACAAAGTCTTGATATGTTAAAGCGTGAAATGAGTAAAAATCCGCATATAAATAACACTCAAAATCCCACGCTAAATGACATGATTAAGAAATAAAAAAGATGGCGGCTGCCTACTTGAGACAGCCCCATCTTTTTTATTTCTTACGATTATCTGCATATACCGCCATAGCATCACACATAAACTGTGCCAATCCATCTCCAAACTTATCAATATTTTTTGTAAAACGTTCATCATCCACATACATTTGTCCTAATCCTTTGAACGCCTCTAATGAATATTGACCAAAGTCTTGCAAGTACTCATACCATACATGAATTGCTTCTTGTGCTTCTTTAGAATCAGGCGCACCATTCCGAAGCTCCGCTAGCTTTCTATAAATGTTATTAAAGTCTTCTTGCTTTTCCTTAGTCATACCAGCAGCTGTCTTATTTGCTTTATCTATAGCCTTGTCTCCCCATCGTGCGCGAGCTTCCTCTTCATATGGATTATGACTAAAATCGAAGCCTTCAAATTTTTCTTTACTCGTCATTTCAATCTCTCCTTTTGTATGCTTAATTGTCTTATCAATTGTCGCAATCACCTTATCCAGCCTAGCACGCTTCTCAAGCAACATTTTCCGATGCATCTGAAGCGCTTCTTCCCTGTCAAATGAAGGACTACTGATAATTTCTTTAATTTTCTTTAAAGGGAAGCCAAGTTCTTTAAAAAATAAAATTTGCTGCAATCTCTCTAGATTTTCATTGGAGTACAGACGATATCCCGACTCTGTCGTCTCGTCTGGGGTTAGAAGCCCAATTTCATCATAATGATGCAGTGTGCGCACACTAATACCAACTAAATCGGCTACTTCTTTTACCCGCATTTTCATTGTTTCGCCCCCTCAGTACATACAATAAAGTATTACGCAACGTGAGAGTCAATAGAAAAACTCTTTTTTGATAAAAATAAACGATTTCTTTGATTCGCTGTATAATAGAAGAGTACATACATGAGAAAGTGGTGAAAAATATGATTTCAAATGCTGTAATTGGTAGTATGATTCTTCAACTAGCAATATCGGTTCTCGTTCCAATTATTGTACTGATTTATTTTCGAAAAAAATATCATATAAACTGGAAAGTAGTTGGAGTTGGTATTCTTATTTTTATTGGATTTACCCAAATCCTAGAAACGCCATTCCACCTATTCATGCGCGGAAATCCAGCAACAGCTAAGATTTTAGAAAACCCATTTATCTTTGCGATTTACGGCGGACTTACCGCTGGTATTTTTGAAGAATTAGGACGTTTTGTCGCCTTCTTCTTCCTATTAAAAAAATCCCAAGAATATAAAGATGGTCTTGCGTACGGAATTGGACACGGCGGAATGGAATCCATCTTAATTGGTGGTTTCGCTGGACTCCAAACTCTTACCTTTGCAACATCCATTAACAACGGAAGCTTCGCTCAAATGGTTGAAAAATTACCTGAGCTAAGTCGTGTACAAGATGCTTTAATACAAGCACCTGCTTACTTGTATTTACTCGGCAGCTTAGAAAGAATTATGGCACTTGTCCTGCAAATCGCCTTCACGATGCTTGTCATATACGCAGTAAAACAGAAAAAATATATTTTCCTCGTATATGCTGTGCTATTCCATGCCTTCGTAGACTTCTTTGCAGCTCTTTATCAAAGACAAATAATCAACGTATTTGTTACAGAAGGTATCATCTTTATTTTTACAATTTGCGCTTTCATTCTGATTCGTAAAATGAAGGACAAATTAAAAATTGAACCGAAAAAAAGCTAAGTCCATGCGGCTTAGCTTTTTTGTATAGAGGACTTTTTTTCCTATTTGTCGAAGTATGTATGGTCAACTTGAAAAAATGAGGGATAGATTTTGAAAAAACTTATCGTAGTGCGTCACTGCTCAGCAACTGGACAAGAACAAGAGGCTGAATTAACAATTGCAGGAAAAAACAAGCACACCTCCTTGCTGATTTCCTCATACAAAATAACCTGCAAATAGAGTCCATTGTTTCAAGCCCTTTCACTCGCGCCATTCAATCCATTACGCCATTCGCATCACAGAACAATTTACCAATCAAAGAAGATGAACGATTAACAGAGCGTATACTGAGCAGTGCTCCAATGAAAGATTGGATACACAAACTAGAATATACCTTTACAAATATAGATATTGCCTTTTCAGGCGGAGAGTCAACAAAACAAGCGATGGAACGTGCCATATCGCTTATTAACGATATTTTAAAACAAGAACATCATGTAACGCTGCTTGTTACACACGGAAACTTGTTAACGCTTATTTTAAAACACTTTGATGAACGTTTTGGTTTTAATGAGTGGAAAAACTTAAGCAATCCTGACGTTTACGAAATTACAATCTCTGAACAAACAACAATTCACAGATTGTGGGGGAAGACCGTTGAAAATCGTTACACATGATAACATTGAACAGGAACATATTTGCTGTGCCATGTCAGACAAAAAAGTAAAACGTGGTGTCGAGCTCAAAAAAGCATGGCTAAAAAATCGATTTGAAGAAGGACTTGTGTTCAAAAAGCTAGATGTGAAAGGAAAAGTGTTCATTGAATACATTCCAGCTGAGTATGCATGGGTGCCTATCTCTGCACCAAAATACACATGTATCAATTGCTTTTGGGTCTCAGGGCGTTTCAAAGGGAAAGGATACGGCGCACAGCTCTTAGAAGAATGTATCCAGGATGCTAAAGCGCAAGGAAAGCATGGAATCGTTGTTATTTCTAGTAAGAAAAATAAGCCCTATTTATCAGACGGTAGCTATTTAAAGAAAAAAGGGTTTCAAGTATGTGATACAGCACCGCCTTATTTTGAATTACTTGTATACAAATTTGATCCAAGTGCTCCTTCACCCCATTTTACAGCAAGCGCCAAAGATATGAAGATTCCAAATCAAAACGGCTTAGTTGTCTATTATACAAATCAGTGTCCTTATACTGATTATTACATTCATCAAGAATTAACCAATATAACGCAACAATATCACATCCCTTTTGAATGCATTCAGTTGACATCGCGAGAAGATGCGCAGCATGCTCCTTGTGCCTTTACAACATACGGAGCTTTTTATAACGGAAAATTTTTAACGCACGAAATTTTAAGTGCGAAAAAATTTGAAAAATTGATGATGAACATAGAGCAAATCTAGAAAGGGGTATTAACAAAATATGTACGAAGAAGTAATCTCTTTATTACATAAAACAAATGCTTCCTACGAAAAATTTGAACACGAACCAGTTCTCGATTACGAAACAGATCGTGTCGTTCGTGAACGGCTTGGCTTACAAGGAACTCCTAGTAAAAGTTTATTTTTAAAATCCAAATCTGGATCCTATTATGTGTTCTTCACATTAGAAGGAACTCGTCTCGAGAGAAACGAAATGAAGGAAATCACAGGAGAGCGCTTATCAATTTGTTCACCTGATGAACTAAGAGAACAAACAGGTTGTATTCCCGGATGCGTCGCTCCTTTCGGCTATTCACAGGATGTAACGATTATTGTGGATCATTCCGTCTATGCCTACGATAAAATTCTAATTACACCGGGTGTCCCAGAATTTACAATTGAATTATCCACAGAAGAATTGAAAAAGATTTTATCCACATGTCAAAATACTGTTTTAGAATATAAGAAAGAGAGCTGATTTCAGCTCTCTTTCTTAGTGAGCACTAGATCCAGACATATTTAGCACAGCTACTCCGCCTATAATAAGCACTAATCCCACTGCCGTTTGCCACGTAAAGACATCTTTCCATACAAGTACACCAATGAGTGCTGTTAAAGCTGTTCCTACCCCTGACCAAATCGCGTACGCCGTACTAAGTTGTATATGCTGCAATGCTTTAGACAGGAAGAAAAATGCTGAAGCAAACCCTAACACTACTCCTATGCTTGGCAACACTTTTGTAAAACCATTGGATACCTTTAGCATCGTTGTCCCAAATACTTCACTTACAATCGCAATTGCTAAAAATAGAAAAGCCTTCATACTATTTTCCCCCTAAAAAAAGATCCCTCTTAGCAATCTCACTAAGAAGGATTCTTTCTCATTATTTTGCTTCTGCAGTATTTTCCTTCGCAGAACGTACTTGCTCATCTGCATGGTAAGAAGAACGAACAAGCGGGCCAGCTTCACAGTGGCTAAATCCTTTGCTAAGCGCAATTTCTTTTAGCTCTGCAAATTCTGCTGGTGTGTAATATTTAATAACTGGTAAATGCTTTTTAGATGGTTGTAAGTATTGTCCAAGCGTTAAAATATTCACATTGTTCGCACGTAAGTCGTCCATTGCTTCAATTAAATCTTCTCTTGTTTCACCTAGCCCCACCATAATACTAGATTTAGTTGGAATATCAGGTTGCATTTCTTTTGCACGACGTAAAAACTCTAATGAACGATCATATTTTGCTCTTGCGCGAACTCGGTCAGATAATCGACGTACTGTTTCAATGTTATGGTTCAAAATATCTGGTTTTGCATCCATTAACATTTTTAAGTTTTCTTCTACCCCGCCCATATCAGATGGTAACACTTCAATAGACGTGAATGGATTATTACGACGAACAGCGCGTACTGTTTCAGCAAAAACAGCTGCTCCGCCATCCTTTAAATCATCACGTGCAACCGCTGTTATAACAACGTGTTTTAAACCCATTTGTACAACAGAATCTGCTACGCGTTCTGGCTCTTGTAAATCAAGCTCTGTTGGTAAGCCTGTTTTAACCGCACAAAAACGACAAGCACGTGTACAAACCGCACCTAAAATCATAAATGTTGCTGTTTTTCTTACAGCCCAACATTCGTGAATATTTGGACATTTCGCCTCTTCACAAACGGTATGAAGCTGCTTAGAACGCATCATTTTCTTTAAGCCTGTATAGTTTTCATTTGTATTTAACTTAATTTTCAACCATTCGGGCTTGCGCTTATATTCTGTTTGTTTTGTCATGTTATCAACTCCGCACAATATGAAATAGTTTACCGTGTTCGCTTCTTTCAATGTAACATATCTATTCTAACGTATGAAAGCGATTTGCTCAAATGAAGATTCCAAGAATTTTTACCAATGATTTACTATAATGAAATATCTCGTATATCCCACACTAAAGAGAGTGATGTTGTGAAAGGAGTTTATTTTCATGCTTCGAAAGATTGCCCTATTTCTTTCTATTTACTTTTTTCTTGGACAAGGTATTGCCTATGGTGAAGTGGATCAAAAACAAATATACGAAAAACGCATGACACTGTATAAAGAAACTGAAAAAGATACCAATATTCCATGGTATTATGTAGCTGCAATTGATCAATATGAACGCAATATTCGAAGCGTAAGGAAAGATATTCCGAAAAAGCCTGATGCGATCATTTCAATTTACTTCAAACCAGAAGTGTGGGCTGGCCCTGCCAATAGTTCAACTAATGATACTCTCCCCCATACAATTTCTCTATTTGGCGGTATTGGTTTAGATGGAGATAAAGATGGACTAGCAGATGCAAATAACGACCGAGATCTTTTACACACAATGGCAACTATTATTAAAAAACAAGGTACATCAGAAGATCGTATGAAAATTATGCTATGGGAATATTATAGACGTGCAAAAACGGTTGAATTAATTACCAAGTATGCTCGTATTTATAAGCACTATGGCCGCATTAACTTAGAAGGAAATGCTTTCCCTCTTCCTGTCAATAGCGATAATAGTTACCGTAGCACATTTGGCGCTGGGCGTAGTTTTGGCGGAAGACGTATTCATGAAGGCACCGATATTTTTGCAGGCTATGGCGTACCAGTAAGATCTACTTGCTACGGCATTATTGAAACAAAGGGTTGGAACCGCCTTGGCGGCTGGCGCATCGGCATTCGCGATTTATATAACAATTATCATTATTACGCACATTTAGGCGGGTTTTCAAAAGAAATACAACTTGGACAAATTGTCGAACCAGGAAAAGTCATTGGCTTTGTCGGTAGCACAGGTTACGGTCCCCCTGGCACAGCTGGGAAGTTCCCTCCACACTTACATTTTGGATTATATAAGGACAACGGATATACAGAGTGGGCTTTTGATCCATATATGCATTTAAGTTTGTGGGAGCGAAAAGAACGTGCGAATTTAAAAAACAACCGTAGCTAATCGCTACGGTTGTTTCCTTATAAATCCACGATATCTTTTCAAACTTATTCATCCGCTTTCTTCCCTTTACTATCTGGCACAAAAACTCCGCCGCTTCCATAATAAGATGGTACCTCACCTTGTACGATCCGCGTCGCAATTGGAATATTTTGTTTCACTGTAATTTCTTTTGTACGAAATGGGATAATTACCTGTAGCGTAACATTCACTTCCATAACAACTTCAATCGCCGTATTGTTAATTCCATGTGGTTTTACATTTTGCTTAATATCCGTACTTACATGACCAATTGTTGTAAAATCAATTGGAATATCTGGCCCTAAATTACCAAGAAGTGCATTATCCGTTATGCGTCCAAGAGGAACAGACATCGACACGCCGCTCTCTTCCGGCAGACCGAGCGCCTTCATATCCCCCTTCTCTACTTGATGCAAATATTTTTCTATGTATGCAGTAGTCGATGTCAAAATCTCATTTACTTGTTTTGTATTTAAATCGATTGTAGATACTTTTCCATTCTTATCATTTTGTACTTTCATTAATGAATCGACATCAAATCCTTCATTAATTCGATCCTTTACCGCTTTTGTCATCACAACCGTTGCCATTTTATGTGTCTGCATTTCCCCATACTTAATCAATGTAGGTTGAATACTTTTATTCACAATCCAGAACCCTTGTAAAGTTAACAATAAAAAAAGGATAAACGAAATGAGTAGTACATGCCGAAAAGGAAGCGGTCCTTTTCGAAACCGCGAAGCTTTTGGACGAAATGTACGCATAACAAAACCCTCCTTCTTATATCATTTCTATGCAAGAAAGAGGGACGATATATGCTTATATCATTTTTAATAACGCATCTTTTCCAATTGTTCCTGCTGGAATGCCTAAAGCTTCAGCTCCGGTCGTTACCGATTCAAGCGGCGCTTCAAGAAGCTGTTCAATCGTTCTCACCCCAACTGCGCGGCCAGCAATAATTCCTCGGTCTCCTAACTTCTCGTTTAGTAGACCAACATCTAAAGCACCACACATAATATATCCTTTATCGCTCATAACAGCCAGCAAATTTGTTTTCGGAAGCTTTACACTAACAGCTATAAACGTATAGTTATCAATGATAATTGGTTCAACATTCACCATAGTTCACACACTCCCCTCTTTCTTATCTTTATGAAAAGAGAAAAATGGGTGTTACAAATTAACTAGCCTATAATTTAATTGAAGAATTATGAGTTATCAACATCTCCATTAACACATCTCTTAATAACTCTGGCATATAATATTGCTTTTCAGAAAGTGTGGATAGTTCTGGGTATAAGTACCCAAATGTAAACATGTCAATCGTTCCGACAGTGTATATACGCTCTAGCTCTAAAGATTCTCCATTGATTAATACATCTTCGAGTAAAATTTTATTTCCAGGAATTTTATCTGGGATAACTTCGAGGCCATCATAAATCATTTTTCCCATCACTTTTCCGCGAAAGCCTAGACCTTTCACTTCAAGCTGTTCCATATTTGGACGACGTGCTTTTAAAATAACTTCTCTTAATACTTTACCAGACACTTGCAATGCACATGGATTAATAGGATGTGGACAAATGCGGTGGATATCCCCGCGCGTTACAATCCCTTCTTTTAACCCTTCTAATAATACACCCGCATTCACCATGCCAACTTCAGCATTACACCACTCTTTTAATGCGCTTGCCAGCATACTAGCAAATGGTGTTTCCTTAAACCAATCAATTGGTAATGGCTCCTTCAATTCAATTACAGGCTCTGCCATTATGTTTTTACTTTCTTCTTGTAACATCTCAATTGTGGATAACGGTTTGCTATAAGCACTTAAACGCTCTGTTTTAATCGCTCTACCATCCTTTTTCAACACCTGCCCGGTTTCCTTATCCACAGTAAGCTGCACATGGCCGACGTAACGTCCCCACTTTTCACAACAACAAAGCAAAGTTCCATTCACGAGAACACTACGCTCAAATAGGTGATGTGTATGCGCTCCTAAGATTACATCGATATCATAATTCTTCGCCATATACTCATCGGCACTTTTCCCAAGATGCGAAAGTACAACTGTAATATGCGCTTTATCTTTTACTTCTGCCAAAATGGATTCTAAATGTATCATCGGATCTTCAATATGCCAACCTAGCATTTCATAAAAATCAGGATAAGCTACCGTTAAACCGATAAAAGCTACCATAATTCCTTCTGTAGTTGTATGGAGAGTATACGGTTTCGCCCAATGAGGACGCGTTCCATCTCTTTCAAATAAATTAGCTACAAGCACCTCAAAATTCGCTTCACCATATAAATGTTCAAGATGGTCTTTCGCTAATGTAATTCCTTCATTATTTCCTATCGTTACATAATCATATAACGCCTCGTTTAACAATTTCGTATTGCCTTGTCCATTCGTTGCTTCCGTTATGCGATGAAAACGATCCACATGATCGCCAATATCTAATGTGAAAACAGACTCTCCTGCTTTCTGTCTACGCTTTTTCTCTTCTTGTACAAACCGAGAAATCCGCGGCCAGTTTTCAAAATGACTATGTATATCATTTGTATGATAAAGGTGAATGATTGTTTCTTTATTGATATCCAGAGAAAAAACCTCCTCTCAGTTCCTTACTGCCTTTTACGCTATGCGCTTGCGATAATCCTGTAAATACTTTTCGCCTTTTCTTGCTATTTTACATTGTACTCTCATTAAAGGAAAAAGCAAAAGATTCTCCTCGGTCTCATATACAACATAATTATCATAAAAGGATAATAACTATCCATATTGATTTAACGCTACTAATTGTTGTTTATCGTCAATCGATCGATATATTTGCAACCAAGTAAAAAGCGCCCTGTAAACAGGACGCTTCGGACGTATATGTTATCTTTAATTATGACTAATATTAGCGGTTGGGTATAATGTCGTTCCTCCAATTGAAACTTTTATTTCATTTGTTAATGGAACATTTTGTTCATTAATAATTGTTCTCCACCATTCCCATGCAAGACCTGTACATTCTCTCGCTACGACTTTTACATTTTTTGAATTCGGCGGAAGTGGTATGACTGTAGAGTAATGAGCCGTTTTGTCTCTGCCGTTTCCTTCCCAAGTCTTATGTATTAGTACTTCTTTTCCATTTTGATCATATGAGAATTCATCCCAAGATACATCAAATTGAGCAACATATCCACCAGAATGATCAAGCGTCATTT
This sequence comes from Bacillus sp. 166amftsu, assembly GCF_900107445.1. Taxonomy (NCBI): domain Bacteria; kingdom Bacillati; phylum Bacillota; class Bacilli; order Caryophanales; family Bacillaceae; genus Bacillus; species Bacillus sp. 166amftsu. The sequence goes on from NZ_FNQA01000015.1 coordinate 82,568, forward strand.
TAGCACGAGAATATTCTGTAGTTGTAGTCTCAATATAATCTGTATTGTTATGAACAGCAGCAGTTGCGTTATCTTTTAAGAAAGTGCTTGTATATGAAATTGGGTATGCTGG
>NZ_FNQA01000018.1:0-68218 GCF_900107445.1 Bacillus sp. 166amftsu
GAAGAAAAATCAACAAGCGGCAAAGCTGATGAAAAATCGCAAAAAGAAGAAAAATCAACAAGCGGCAAAGCTGATGAAAAATCGCAAAAAGAAGAGAAATCAACAAGTGGTTCAGCTGACGAAAAGTCACAAAAAGAAGAGAAATCAACAAGTGGTTCAGCTGATGAAAAGTCACAAAAAGAAGAGAAATCAACAAATAGTTCAGCTGACGAAAAAGGGAAAAAAGAGGAAAAATCAACAAATGGTTCTACGGAATCATCTAGCGATTCTTCTTCTACACAAGAATAGTCAAACGAAAAAATCAGCTCTCACTAGGGAGTTGATTTTTTTATTTTTATATAAAAATAATTCGTTTAAAGGAAGAAAATCGCAATAACAAGGAAATTTGACGGAATTCTCGAATATATATTAAGAAAAGGAGGGGATTCTATGTCATTTTTATTTGTGCTGTCGATTGCTCTTATTTTAGTGTTCATTTTATTTACTTTATATTATTACATTGCGAGTAAGAAAGAAGTTCCCCGCCATCAGTTATTAGAGGAAGAATGTGATCGTGAAGAATGACGCCTTTGACAAGAGGCGTCATTTTTTTGTTTTGTATAGAAATTTATCAAGTGAAAATTGTCATTGTTAACGTATTTCTCACACAAAATTGTAATTTTTCTTAACTTAGTCCGCAAAAATACCGAACTTGTAGCATATATCAGTAGTGCGAGCAATACAATGTTATAAACCAATGCAAAGAGAGTGTTTGAGGTGAGAAATCGTGAATCATTTCATTATAAAATCCAGAATGTTTAACGCTTACAAACAGCATTCGAATTTACTTCTTAGTCATATGCAGCGAGTCTCATTTCACACTTCTCACATCCAATTTAGGGAGGCGAGTGGTGTGCACGATTACATCAAAGAGAGAACTATCAAGATTGGTAAGTATATCGTGGAGACAAGAAAGACAGTGCGTGTAATCGCAAAGGAGTTTGGGGTATCAAAGAGTACAGTCCATAAAGATTTGACAGAACGTTTACCAGAAATTAATGCAGAGCTCGCAAATGAAGTGAAAGAAATTCTTGATTATCATAAGTCGATTCGTCACTTAAGAGGCGGAGAAGCGACGAAACAGAAGTACAGAAAAGAAGATGTAGAAAAGCCTGTGCGACAATAAAGTATCATATGCAAACATTCCCCTGAGAATAACGGAACATTTTTCAGAAGAATTATCTTTTCAAATATTACGTTTCCGTTAAAACTATGATAAAATTTGAAATTAGGTGTAAAAGAATTCGGGTACAACCTGATTTTGAATATCAAGGAGGAAGAAGCAGGAATGTTTGCGAGAGATATCGGAATTGACTTAGGCACGGCTAACGTATTAATTCATGTAAAGGGTAAAGGGATCGTTTTAAACGAACCGTCTGTTGTAGCGATTGATCGTAATACTGGAAAAGTATTAGCGGTAGGTGAAGATGCAAGAAGTATGGTAGGGCGTACACCTGGTAATATTATAGCGATTCGTCCGCTTAAAGATGGTGTAATTGCAGATTTCGAAATTACAGAAGCAATGTTAAAGTATTTCATTAACAAATTGGACGTGAAGAGCTTCTTTTCAAAACCTCGCATTTTAATTTGTTGTCCAACAAACATCACATCTGTAGAACAAAAAGCAATTCGTGAAGCTGCTGAACGTTCAGGTGGTAAAACAGTATTCCTAGAAGAAGAACCAAAAGTAGCTGCTGTTGGTGCTGGTATGGAAATCTTCCAACCGAGCGGAAATATGGTTGTTGATATTGGCGGAGGTACAACAGATATCGCTGTACTTTCAATGGGTGATATTGTTACCTCCTCCTCTATCAAAATGGCTGGCGACAAGTTTGATATGGAAATCTTAAATTATATTAAACGTAAGTATAAGCTATTAATTGGGGAGCGTACATCAGAAGATATTAAAATTAAAGTCGGTACAGTATTCCCAGGTGCACGTAGTGAAGAACTTGAAATTCGCGGACGTGACATGGTAACGGGCTTACCACGTACAATTACAGTATGTTCAGAAGAGATTACAGAAGCATTAAAAGAAAATGCAGCTGTCATTGTACAAGCTGCAAAAGGCGTATTGGAACGTACTCCGCCAGAACTATCTGCGGATATCATTGACCGCGGTGTTATTTTAACAGGCGGTGGCGCATTATTACACGGTATTGACATGCTTCTAGCAGAAGAATTAAAAGTACCAGTATTAATCGCTGAAAACCCAATGCACTGTGTTGCTGTTGGTACAGGTATCATGTTAGAGAATATTGATAAATTACCACGTCGTGCGTTGCGATAAGGCTGGAAAGTTTATAATTTAGAAAAGGTGCGAAGGGAATATTTTCTTCGCACCTTTTTTTGTTATTTTTTTAAAAGCAAATGAACATTACAAAAAACGACAAGAAAGCGCATTCTTTTGTTTAATATGACAATAATCTTCATCTGGTTGTCATAGTTTGTAAATAAAAAATATGTTATAATCACTTTTGTGAATTTCGTGTGAACTGAATGTAAAAATTATGTAAAAATATCTTAGAATTACATAATTTTTACATTGGATGCGAGTTTCCCTCACGATTCACTTGTATAGGAAAAGCTCTAATTTAAATATATTTATAAACTAAAAAATTATGAAATGATAATGATAATTCGCAGGGGGCAGGATTATGAAAAAGGTTATTACATATGGGACTTTTGATTTATTGCACTGGGGACATATTAATTTGTTAAAGAGAGCGAAAGATTTGGGGGATTATTTAATTGTTGCGGTTTCTTCAGATGAGTTTAATAAATTAAAAAATAAAAAATCTTATCATAGCTATGAAAATCGTAAAATGATTCTAGAAGCGGTTCGCTATGTAGATGAGGTAATTCCTGAGCATAATTGGGAACAAAAAATGGAAGATGTTATTAATCATGACGTGGATATTTTTGTTATGGGTGATGATTGGGAAGGAAATTTTGATTTCTTGAAGGAACACTGTGAGGTTGTTTATTTACCAAGAACAATTGGGATTTCTACTACTAAAATTAAAAAGGAGCTAGTGCTAGTTGCTAGGTAGTTTAGTATGTTTCGAGAATTTATTATAACGGTATACCTCATTGTATTCAAAATCCTATTTAGTATAGCAAAGTTATTCCCCCTTAAAAATAAGGTGACCTTTATTATGTCTTATGGGGAAAATCTTATTTTTATCTATGAAGAAATGAAGAGGCAACATATAGATTGTGAAGTTGTTTTTTTATATAAAGCAACTTGTAAGTATGAAGTAAAAAGTTATTCGGATGTAAAATCATTCGCATTTGAAACAAAAAATATAGCACAAACGGTACAAGCAATATATCATTTAGCGACAGCTCAACACGTCATTATTGATAATTATTTCGGATCGTTGTCGACGGTCCGATTTAAAAGTGGGGTACAATGTATCCAACTTTGGCATGCGGCAGGCGCTATCAAGAAATTTGGATTACTAGCTCCTTCTTTTAAAAAGAGAAGTAAATATGCTCAGAATAGATTTTTAAGGGTATATAACAATTTTCATAAGATTGTTGTAGGATCAGATTCATTGGCAGAGATTTATATAAATGCATTTGGAATAACAACCGACAATATATTAAAAACAGGTATTCCGCGTACGGATTTGTTTTTTAATAAAGATGATCAAAAACACATTATCCATAATCTTGTAAGTGATAATCCCGATTTAAAAAAGAAAAAAGTAATTTTATATGCGCCGACTTTTAGAGATAAAGAGCTAGAAGATTTTGACTTACATTTAAATATTAATGCAATGTATGAAGCGTTAAAAGATGAATATATTCTTGTTATTAAACTACACCCTGCTATTAGGAATGAATTGGGATACAAGGAAAAATATAAGAATTTCCTATATGATTATTCTCTATATCCTAATATAAATGATTTGTTTTTAGTAACGGATATTTTAATAACAGACTATTCCTCTGTACCTTTTGAATTTTGTCTACTAAATAAACCAATGGTATTCTTCACATATGATTTAAAGAAATACGCGAAGAAAAGAGGAATCATTGGAGATTTTATGTTAGATGTTCCTGGACCCGTTGTGTATAGTTCGGCTGAAATTATTGAGACGATACAAAATCATTCATTCGATATTAAAAAGTTGGAACAATTTAATGCACGTTGGAATCAATATTCAAATGGTAATTCAAGTAGGAATTTAGTGAATTACTTATTTGGTCGAAATGAAATTAAGATTTAAGCTATGTCATAAGTAGCGAGTGAAAGAGGCTAAGTGAAATTCATGAAAATTACTTAGCTTTTTTATTTATGTAAGAATTTTAATTGTTAGTGTGTAATTTATAAAACGGCTAATTGTAGTTAGAAGGTGATTAATAAAAATGAGTGTAATCAGAAGAATAAAAAACCATCGAATCATAAAGGTTGTTTGTAAAACGATATTTGTCGCTTGTAGTCGCTTACCTGTTCGGAAAAAATTAGTTGTTTTTGAAAGTTTTTCTGGCAAACAGTACAGTTGTAACCCGCGTGCGATATATGAATATATGGAACAACAGGCAGGATTCCATATGGTTTGGAGTGTGAATAAAAATTACACAGTACAGTTTAAAGAGGCAAATATTCCATATATTAAACGTTTTTCGCTTCGTTGGTTTATTTTAATGGCACGTGCACAATATTGGGTTACAAATAGTCGGATGCCATTGTGGCTCCCAAAACCGAAGCACACCACCTATGTACAAACTTGGCATGGTACACCATTAAAGAAATTAGCAATGGATATGAATGAAGTCCATATGCCAGGAACAACTACAGAAAAATATAAGGAAAATTTCAAAAGAGAAGTGCAAAATTGGGATTATTTATTATCACCTAATGCATATTCCACAGAGATTTTTCAAAGGGCGTTTCAATTTAAAAAAAATATAGTTGAGGCAGGATATCCTCGAAATGATTTTTTATATGTAGACAATAATGATAAGAAAATTGAAGAGATAAAGAAAAAGAATGGTTTACCGGTAGATAAAAAAGTTATTTTATATGCTCCAACATGGAGGGATGATCAATTTTATAGTAAAGGGCGTTATAAGCTGGACTTGCAATTGGATTTAAGCCTTTTACAACGAAATTTAAGTTCTGAGTATATTATTTTGCTAAGAATGCATTACCTAGTAGCAGAGCAATTTGATTTAGCCCCCTATAAAGGATTTGTTTATGATTTTTCGCAGCATGTTGATATTAATGAATTATACGTGTTATCAGATTTGCTAATTACAGATTATTCTTCTGTCTTTTTTGATTATGCCAATTTAAAAAGGCCTATGATTTTTTACACGTATGATATTGATTCATATCGTGATAAACTAAGAGGTTTTTATTTTGATTTAGAAAAAGAAGCCCCTGGACCAGTTGTTTCAACAAGTGAAGGTGTGTTAGAAGAAATTATGAAATTCCAAAGGAATGGATTAGGCGAATTTGAAAAAAAATACGATACTTTCTATAGTAACTACTGTTATTTGGAAGATGGTTTTGCATCTAGACGTGTGGTAGAGAAAGTGTTTTTTGGAGAGGCACAATAAAATGAATGCAATGATTATGGTATTAAAAGAACAGATAAATAGTCTCTATTTAATTAAACGTCTATCTATTTATCAAGTTAAAAGTACAAATAAAGATAACTATCTAGGCATTATTTGGGAAATGTTAAACCCTTTAATTCAAATGTGTATTTATTGGTTCGTTTTTGGAGTTGCAATAAGGGGTGGCTCCAGTGTTGATGGTATACCGTTTGTATATTGGTTGGTGTCAGGTATATCTGTGTGGTTCTTTATTAACCCTGCAACTATGCAGGCCTCTAAATCTATTTATACAAGATTGAATATGATTTCAAAGATGAGCTTTCCAATGAGTGTTATTCCTAGCTATGTAATTATGGCTAACTTTTATCAACATATAATATTAGTTGGTATTGTTACTGTAATATTTTTAGTGACGGGTCAAGGGATTTCAATACATTATCTCCAACTGATCTATTATATGTTCTCCGCCGTTATGTTAATCTTTGCATTTTCTTTAATTACTTCTACGTTAGCTACAATCGTACGTGACGTACAAATGATAGTTCAATCTTTAATGCGGATGCTACTCTATTTAACTCCTATTTTATGGACTCCTGAGAAGTTACCGCTATCATTACAAAAGATTATGCAACTAAACCCATTATGTTATATCGTTGAAGGTTATCGAGATGCTTTTTTAGGAACAGGTTGGTTTTATGAAGATATAAAATACACGCTCTATTTTTGGGGAATTGTATTCCTTATGTTATTGATTGGTACAGCAATACATGTGAAATTTAGAAAACATTTTGTAGACTACCTATAATGAGGATTGTAAAAAATGAATTATTCAGTGAAGTTTCATAATGTAACAAAAAAATATAAAATGCATAGTAAAAGTTCTGATAAGTTAAAGGATATTATATGCCCTGGCGGATTCGGTGAAGATTTTTACGCATTACGAAATTTAAGTTTTGAGGCTCAAAAAGGGGATGTAATAGGTATTATTGGCGTAAATGGATCTGGTAAATCCACAGTGTCTAATTTAATTGCTGGTATTACACCAGCTACGTTGGGAAGTATTGATATAAAGGGGAAAATTGCACTTATTGCAATAGCCGCTGGACTTAATAACCAATTAACGGGTCGGGAAAATATTGAACTAAAATGCCTGATGATGGGTTTAAGCAAAGAAGAGATTCAAGCTTTAGCACCAGATATTATTGAGTTTGCTGATATTGGTAAGTTTATTGATATGCCTGTAAAAAAATATTCTAGTGGTATGAAATCCCGCCTTGGTTTTGCAATTTCTGTGAATATTAATCCAGATGTCTTAGTTATTGATGAAGCCTTGTCTGTAGGAGATCAAACATTTACAGATAAATGTTTAAAGCGAATGAATGAATTTAAAGAACAAGGGAAAACGATCTTTTTTGTGAGTCATTCATTAGGACAAGTTAAGTCTTTTTGTACAAAGGCATTGTGGCTTGAATATGGTGAAATTAAAGATTATGGACTCATCCAAGATGTAATGCCTAAATATGAGCAGTTTTTAAAAGAATATCGTGCAATGAGTAAAGAAGAGCAACAGAAATTTAAAGAAGAGGCGCAGCGAAAACAGGCCGGACAAGATATGAAGCAAGAAAGTGATGAAAAATTAAGTAGGAAATTACCCTATACTACATTAAGCCGCAAGAGAAGTAATAACAAGAAAAAGTATACGATTCCTTTGGCAGGATTGGTTTTATGTATCGGATTAGGAAGTACTGCTTATTTGAAAAAAGATGCATTCTCAAAATCGCCACAGGTAGAGGCAGTAGGTAAAAAGAAACATGTTTCCGCCGAAAAGAAAAAAAATCCGGTGGCAAATTTAGATGTTCGATATGTGAAAACAGCAAAGGCATATGTGAGAAGTATGCCAAATCTAAATAGCGAGCAAGTAAACATGATAGGATTCGGCACACCGTTTGTTGTAAAACAACAGCAAAAAGATGCAAAAGATGATATCAATTGGTTAAAACTTGTATATGAAGATGGAACGGAAGGTTGGGTTAGTGAGAGTGTTTCTAGTGCGATTCCTTTTAGCTCAGCATTACAGTATGAGGATATCTATAACAAGTTAAAGGAGCTATCGGGCTCAAATCAAGATTTTGAAAGTGGTATATCTTTATTAGGAAAAAATCAACAAGATGTGCAAAGTGTAATAGGGAAGTCGAAAAATGTCGAAAATCTATTAGAAGGTACATTAAATAGTTATAAAAACATTATTGTTCTATATAACCAGCAGTCCATTGTAAAACAAGTTACAATGCAGAATATGTCTATCCCGAAAGCAGCGATGTTAGAGAAGTTAGGTCAAGCACAATTAACAAGTGAAGACGGAGCATCATTTATATATCGCTCTGATAAATATGATTTTAAATTGTCATCCGTAGATGGTATAACTATCGATCAGATATCTGTATTTTTACACGTTAATTAAATGGATGAAGGATTTGCATGATTACGGCAGGATTAAAACCTTCGTATATCGCTCATAGTTGAGTTATACGATAAAAGTTACTTAGAAATCTAAGGTGCGCAGCTGTATAGCTAACTTTATGAATTAAATTCAGTGAAATATTGAGGAAAGAGTGAGGCGAATGGTAAAATCCTCTGGAAAATTAATTGCTAAAATGCGAATAACATCGTTTAAGAAGAGAAAAAAAAAGTGGCAATTTGCTATTAGAATAAAATATACAGGTAAATGTGAGACAAAGGGTGTAACTTTAAAAAAAAGGGGAGAAGATAAATTTTATCATCTCCCCTATCAAGAAAGTAACGTAAATAAATTTGAAAAAAAGATTGTCTTCGAAGTAGAATTGAGTCAACTTGAGCTAGGTCCGTTTTTTTGGGATTTTTATGTGCATTTGAAATCTGATGAACTTAAAAGCTATCGAGTTAAACATCCTAGCTACATTGTTAATAAAAAAATAAACAATCGCTTACAGCGTGACCATACTGAAGGTGGGTATGTAGTGTATCCATATGTGACTGTTAAAGATGGGCTCAGCTTACATTATCGAAAAAAGGGAGCTTATGACCAGCTAAAATATGCCTTGAAAGAAAAGGTGGCACTAATTATATACTATACGTTTAAACGATATTGGGATCGAAAATGCATTGTATTAGCATATGAAAAATTTAGCCAAACTGCACAAGATAATTCTTATTATTTCTTTAAGTATTGCTATGATCATAAGCAATTTCCTAACCTATATTATGTAATTAACAAAAGATCTAATGACTATAAGATGCTCAATCAATATGAGGATAAAGTTATTGATTTTATGAGTGTGAAGCATATGATTTATCTCCTTGCTAGTACATTTATGATATCTTCTGAGTCAAAAGCACACTGTTATATATGGAAGGAAAACAGAGGAACGTTAAAGAAAGTTATCCATGCTAAAAAACACGTTTTTTTACAACACGGTGTACTAGGGTTAAAAAAGGTAGATTCGATCTTTAAAAAAGGGAGCCCGAATGGAACAAATTTATTTTTTGTATCCTCGGAATACGAAAAAGAAATTGTAAAACAATTTTTCAATTACACAGAAGATGAAATCATTGTGAGCGGATTAGCAAGGTGGGATCATTTGCAAAATAGGGGCGGGAAGCAAAAGCAAATTTTATTGCTGCCGACATGGCGAGAGTGGCTAGATGAAGTATCAGAGGAAGAGTTTTTAAATAGTCAATTCTATAGGCAATATGAAAGGCTACTAAATGATCCAAACCTAGCTGAACAATTAGAGAAAAATAACGTTATATTAAAATTTTGTATGCATCCAAGAATTCATAATTCTATTCATTATTTCCGATATCATACCCCAAATGTACAGTTTGTTAGATACGGGGATATAAAAATTAATGAGTTGATAATGGAATCTTCGTTGCTTATAACAGATTATTCTAGTGTTTCTTGGGACATGTACTATTTAAAAAAGCCAATTATTTTCTTTCAATTTGATGGTATGTTAAATGGGTATTTAGATGTAGAACGGGAACTGTTTGGAGATAGATGCATCCATATGGAGGAGCTAATCCGATCACTGGATTTTTATATAAATAATGGGTTTAAGGAAAAAGAAAAATATACATTGCTTAGAAATCGCTTATTTTCATATGTCGATCAGAATAATTCAAAGAGGATTGCGAAAGGGATATTTGAAAAAGCTAAGCAATTAAAGCGATAGCTGAAGATTATGTAGTTGATGGGCAAATTGAACTATTAGTAGAAGAAAGGTGAGAGAGAATTGAAAGTCAAATTGTTACTAGAAGAAATAAACAATGTTCCAAAGGGAAATATTAGATTGGATATTTCTGTAGAAACAGATGGGGAGATTGAAGAAGTCTATAAGAGAATAAAGGGGCTATTTATTCAAAAGGGAAGTTTTAAAAAGCAATTATTGTCATCTAGCGCAGAACTTCATGCAGATAGAATGGTATACACGTTACCAATTTCTGAGCTGTCAAAAATAATGAATGATGGAAAATTAAATCTTTGTTTACAACTGGATCAGGATATAATTTCTATTCCTATATATAACAATATAAAGGAAGATTTCTATATATGTCTAAAACAAACGGTATTTCAATTAAGTACTAGTGATTCGATTGAAAAAGTTGTTGAGTTTAGTAGAAAAGATTCCGTAAGTATTATAGTTTCTGTAACTGAAGTTAGTGAAAATAAGGAAAAAGATCTCCTAATACTAGGGGATTTTTCACCAGAGTTTAAACGTAAGGAAGTATGCTTAAAAGAGTTGTTCTTGGAAAATAACCTTACAAAAGAAGTTAGGAAACTAGCTGGTTTAAAAGTGAACAGTCATACAAATGAATATCAAGCAATATTAGAGTTAAAAGACAATCCACTATATGACGGCAATTGGGAAATGTTTTGTTCAGGAACCTTTAATGATAAGCCTATATCAATAAAGGTTAAATACACAAAAGCAGATAAAGTAGTGGGCAGTTATTTTAGTAATCATGATCAATTATACTATCATGTGTTTTCTCGTAATAATAAACATGAAGTAGTTATGAGTATTGAAAAGAATACAGAACAAATGGTTTCTGCCCAAATTGACAATGTAGAATTGGATCAAAATAAGTTAATTATTGAAGGGGAAGTTCAATTTCAAAGCTCCATAGATACGGAAAATCAAAGAGCGGAGTTGCTGTTTATTCAACGAGGTACCAAAAGAGAACTATCTTATCCTATTTCTGTAACAGACAAATATTTTGAATCAATTGTCGATTTTGGGGAAGAGAATGTCTTTTGGGAAAAAGGGATTTGGGATATATTTGTAAGCTTTGAAGTACAGGGGATCAGAGATAAAGTCAAATTAAATTTAGATTCTAAATCGGATTTTGTGATTATTCCTAGGACAGTTTACAATCAGTCTAGTGGTGTAAAGAGAATTCGACCATATGCGACTTTAGACGATAACCTAGCACTATTAATTAGGGATGAAGGAGTATATTGTGATGTAATCAGTGTTGATTACGAGGCTAGCAATTTGATAGTAAAAGGTTTTATAGACATTCCAGATATTGATTATGTTGTAAAAAACGTGTATCTGTATGAAGAGTCCCTCGATTTGAAAATGAAATGTATAAGCGAATTTGTAAAAGAAGATGAGGGATATTATTTTAATAGTTCATATAATTGGAATGCATTTGATATTGGGCGCTATGGTGAATTGAATTTAAAGTTTATGATTCATATTGAGAGTGATGGGCATAGTATTGAGTTTAGTTTGGCTTCTAACTTAGATGATATAGATAATAAAGCTAAAGCAATTATCTATCCACCATTAAACCAAAATATTAATGGGTATCCGATGCAAATCCTTCCATATTACACAAATCAAAATGAATTATCGGTAACTGTACAAAATTCTTTACAGGCATATTGTATTGCAATGGATTCCAAAAATAACAATATTAACCTTGTTATTTGTTCAATGACTGAAGAGCAGTTTGAAGTTCAGGATACAAGGTTAATTTGTATAGAAAGAAACACAGGCCAAACTTTTATACAAAATGGTAAGCTGAATAAGTTGAATGAGTATCAATTTGATATTGATAGATCACTTATACAAACAAATGAAGTTCAGGATGCAGGGAAATGGGATGTTTACTTTGCTGCAAGGATTAATAATAACGAGGTTAAAACAAGGGTATTGTGTAATGATATAAATATTATAAACCAGAACTCTACTTTTAAGTCGAATGCAATAAAAGTTGGAAGTGAGTTATACGGTTCTATATTCTTTGAAAAAAAGAATAAGACGATGTCGTTTGAAACGCGAAACTTAAAGGCCCATGAGAAGAAAAAGGAGAAAGTAAGATTCTTAATGGCTAAAGGGATTGCTAAAATATGGAGTAAATTTAGGAAGAAACCAGTATGGCTTATTGGTGAGAACTTAGGAGAGGTTGCGCAAGATAACGGATTTGCCTTTTTTGAATCATGTGTTAAGAAGAATGTTTCAGAAGACTATTATTATGTAAGTAAAGCGGAGAATAAGAATATGGATAATCTAGAGCCATATAAAGCTAAGGTTATTCGCTATGATAGTTTTAAACATCTTTGCTTATATCATTTAAGTAATTATCTTATTGTAAGCCATGGAATTCGAGATGTTATTCCAAATATTGTTCATCCTAAAATGGGTAGTAACACAAAGCCAATTATTTACTTACAACATGGTATTATTGCAATGAAAAAGTTAGAGTTCAATAGCAAATCGTATAACGGAATGATTAAAAAGTTTGTCGTTTCTTCTACGCATGAAAAGAACATTTTGATAAATAAAATGAATTTTAAAGAAAAGCAAATAATGACTACAGGCTTAGCTAGATTTGATTCACTGGTGGATAAAAGTAAGGATAAGAAAAGTAGGGAGATTCTACTTATGCCTACATGGAGAGAATGGATAATTGGCTCAAAAGAAGGGTTTTTAGAATCAGATTTCTTTGTATATTATCAGGGATTATTGCAGGATAAAAGATTACATGATTTGCTTGAAAAAAATAATTTAGTACTTAAATTCTTCCCACATATTGAAATACAAAAAAAATATAAGGATGAATTTACAAACTTAAATGAAAGAATACAATTTGTTAAACTTGGTGAAGAGAGTGTAAAAGAACTGATTCAAAATAGTTCTTTAATGATTACGGATTACTCAAGCGTTGTCTTTGATTTTAATTATTTGAAAAAGCCAACAATTTTTTATCATTTTGATGTGAATGATTATTTGAAACACAGAGGATCTTATGTAGATTTAAATAAAGATTTAGTTGGAGATATAGCATATACAAAAGAAGAAGTAATAAAATCCATTAGTGAATATGTTAAAAATGATTTTAAATACAAACCTCAGTATCTTATTAAATCTAAAAAGTATTATGCTTACCATGATGAAAAGAACTTTGAACGAATTTATAAAGAAATTAAAAAAATATCAATGAAAAAATAAAGAAATAGTGAGGTATGGACGGGTGAAAATTACTTTCCTTGTATATAATATTTACGGAATGGGAGGAACTGTAAGGACAGTTGTGAATACTGCTAACTATTTTGCCTCTCAAAACTATGATGTAGAGATTGTTAGTGTTAGGAGAACGAGTGCAAAACCGATGTTTGATATTGATAAAAAAGTAAAGCTTACTCCTATTTTTGATGCTAGAAGAGGAAAACTATTCGGAAGAAACACACCTCTTTATCAGAAAGTAATAAAGAAAATTTTATTGAAAATGCCTAGTTTTTTCATAGATAAAAGTGAAGATTTATATCACATGTTCAATCTTTTTGTTGACTTTAAAATTATTGCTGCACTAAGAAAAATTAATGAAGGTATCTTAATTACAACAATACCATCATTTAATATCTTAGCAGCTAGGTTTGTAAGTAATAATGTAATCAAGATTGGTCAAGAACATAAGTATTTTGGTGGCCATGAAAAATGTTTACAAAATAAAATTGAAAAATATTATGGGAAATTAGATGCTTTAACATGCCTAACAGATTCGGAAATTAACGACTATCAATCGCTCTTAAAAGGAACTGGGGTAAAGTTATATAAAGTAGAAAATGCTACAGCAATCCCTGAGGAAACAGCTGAATTGGATAAAAAAGTAGTGATTGCGGCGGGTAGGTATGTGCCTCAGAAAGGTTTTGACCTTTTAGTCCCTGCATTCGCTAAAGTTATAGGGAAATATCCAGATTGGAAGCTGAAAATATTTGGTTCGGGGGAAGATGAACAACTCCTTCGACAACAAATTTTTGATTATAAAGCTTATAATAATATTTTTCTAATGCCAAAAACGAATGATATTATTGGTGAAATGCTTAATTCATCAATTTATGTTTTAAGTTCTAGATACGAACCTTTTGGGATGGTTATCATTGAAGCTATGTCAGTAGGAGTTCCGTGTGTAAGTTTTGCTTGTACAGGTCCTGTTGAAATAATTAAAAATAAAGAAGATGGATTGCTTGTAGAGGAAGGAAATATTGATGAACTTGCCAATTCATTAATGACTTTAATGGAATCTGAAGAATTAAGAAAAGAGTATGGCCGTAAGGCTAAAGAGAATGTTGAAAGATACACTTTTAATGTCGTTGGTGACAAGTGGGAAAATATTTTAGAAGAGCAAGTACAAAAGAAGTTAAAAAAGAATGGTAAGGTATTATCAGAGATATCAATATAATACTTTATTGATTCTGTATTAGTAATATCTGCATTCATAGAATAATAATGTGTGAAATATGAATAGGCAAAAATCATAAAATTAAAACAAGGTATATATGGATAAATTATTCCACATCGAGTGTAATTCAATTATTTGATGTTTTTTATAACGGTTAAATTTTATGGTTTATATAAATATGTTTTAGATTACTAGGAGGATTACCATTGAAAAAAATAAGAAAAGCTATTATTCCAGCTGCAGGATTAGGAACTCGATTCTTACCAGTAACGAAAGCAATGCCGAAAGAAATGTTACCGATTGTTGATAAACCAACAATTCAATATATTGTGGAAGAGGCAATTGAGTCTGGCATTGAAGATATCATTATTGTAACGGGAAAAGGAAAACGTGCAATTGAAGACCATTTCGATCATTCTTTTGAGTTAGAACAAAACTTACTTTCAAAAGGGAAATATGAAATCCTTGAAAAAGTACAAGAGTCTTCAAAAATCAATATTCATTATATCCGCCAAAAAGAGCCGAAAGGTCTAGGGCATGCTGTTTGGTGTGCTCGTAAATTTATTGGAAATGAGCCGTTTGCGGTACTACTTGGTGATGATATTGTTCAAGCGGATACGCCGTGTTTACGCCAATTAATGAATCAATATGAGAATACACAATCATCAGTAATTGGTGTTCAAGCTGTTCCAGAGAATGAAACACATCGCTATGGTATTATTGATCCGTTAGAGCAGAAGGATAGAAGTTATCAAGTGAGTAAGTTTGTTGAAAAACCTGCTAAAGGAACAGCGCCATCTAATTTAGCAATTATGGGACGTTATGTGTTAACACCAGAAATCTTTACGTTCTTAGAAGATCAACAAACAGGAGCTGGTGGAGAAATTCAATTAACAGATGCGATTCAACGTTTAAATGAAATTCAACGTGTATTCGCATATGATTTTGAAGGAAAACGCTATGATGTTGGAGAAAAGCTTGGTTTCATTCAAACAACTATTGAAATGGCACTGCAACATGAAGAGCTAAAGAAAGAGCTATTAGATCATATGAAGAAGTTAGTAGAAAACGAAAAGGTTTGTAACTAATTTTTAATTGGGTAATATGCATATGACTATATGATCTTTACTTCCTTGAAACAATTATTTATGAGATTGTGTGTGAATTTATATGAAGATAATTGAATGTAATATTCTGGGGAGAGAGTGAAGTGGACGTATAAATTTATATTGACGAGGGTATTATCAAGAACTAAAATGAATAATACATGAGTATATTATGATTAACAAAACAAAACATTTGTTTTTATTAATTAAATCTATACTTGAAAAGTTCAATTTTCTTATCTTGCATTAAATTACATTGAATATATATAAATATTAATTTAAATATACGTGTTAACGCTGGGATAAATATGTACAATTTTGATTCATTTTCCCTGACTATGAAAAGTAAATATACATAGGTATATTGTTAAAACCTTATAGGGTAAGGATTTGTTTAAAAGACTGTGCAATGTTCTATGTGGATGATACTAACACTAATTCCTTCGTATTGTGACATGAAATAATGTAACAATACGAAGGAATTTTTGAGGAGTTATTCATGCTTTAGGGTCAGTCATTGTAATAAAAATTAGAAGTGATTTTGTACATTTTTAAATAATTGAAAATATGTATATTTGGATGGTGATTTGTAAATATATTCAAATGTAAAATAAATGATGTTGTTCAATATATATTTAACTTCATTTTTAATTAAATAATAGTGGAGGGGAAGTATGGAGAAGGAAATAAATTTAAAAAGTTTGTTTAATGTTATAAAAAGAAGATTTTGGATTATCGCAGTAATCACACTATTGGCCGGATTCGTTGGTGGGATATACAGTTTTTTTATGAAAACGCCTTTATATTCGTCTTCCGCAAGGATCCTTATTCCGGCAAATGCTGAAACAATGGGTACACTTAAAGTGATGATTAAAGAACCTGTTGTTTTAGAAAAAGTAGTTCAGCAACTAAATTTGAAAAAATCAGCAGGCGCATTAAGCGGGCAGATAAATGTTGGAAAGGTAGAAGAATCGCAGGTTATCACTATAACAGCTGTAGATACTAATCCAGTACAGGCTGCTCAAATTGCTAATGTTACAGCAAATGTTTATAAAGAAGAAGTAAAATCTGTTATGAATTTTGGAGGTGTTCGTGTCTTAACAGAAGCGAACGAAAAAGGAAATCCTTCACCAATAAATTTAAATCATGCAGGTACGATAGAGCTGGCCATGGCTGTCGCATTTATATTGAGTATAGGGATCGTTTTCTTATTAGATTCCCTTGATGAAACAATTAAATCCGAACGTGATATTGAGAAGTTACTACCGATCCCTATTTTGGGAAGTGTTTCCCAAATGAAAAAAAATAACATAGTAGATCAAAACAGTAAGAAAGAAAGTGTAATGGTAGGAGGAAAAACATTTGATTCTTAATAAAAAACAAAGTCGTCCTCTTGATAATAGTAATTTGATTGCGCATACAGCTCCGAATTCGAAGGTTGCTGAGGAATATCGAACAATTCGTACTAATCTTCAGTTTGTATCTGAAGCAGATAAAAAAAGAACTATAATAATTACTTCTCCTGGATATGGGGAAGGGAAAACCATTACTGTGGCAAATTTGGCGGTTTCTATGGCCCAGCAGGATGAAAAGGTCTTAGTCATTGATGCGGATTTAAGAACTTCAGAATTACATAAAATTTTTGGAATAGAAAATAGATCGGGATTAACAAATGTTCTAGAGGGGAAAGTAACGCTAGAGAAGGCGGTAATTCAGACGAAAATCAAAAATGTGCATGTTTTAACAAGTGGTTCTGAAGTTAATAATCCGGCTGAGCTGCTTAGCTTACCATCCATGCAAGATTTAATTAACAAAGTAATCGAACAATATGACGTTATTTTATTTGATTCTTCACCTCTTCTGGAAGTAACAGACACGAGTATACTAGCTAGTCAGTGTGATGGTGTATTGTTGGTATTAAATTGCAATAAAACTGCTAGTGAAGCAGTAGTTGAAGCAGAAAGAGTGTTAGGTTTAAGCAACAGTAGGTTTCTAGGAGCTATTTTGAATAAAAAGGTATAAGAGATTTATTCAAATCAGTTATGCGGGAGATGCTCGTACAGTACTTTTTAGCCCATGGGGTAAGGAGGAAGGACATTCTTCGGTAGAGAATGAAAGGTCACCTATAAAAAAAAGTATAGGGTACGGTGATGTCTCCTTACCGCTATCAATGGAGGCACTCGATTATGCTGTGGGTTAAAAGACCTTAGACGTTAGTCGTCAAGAGCGTGATGTGAGGGAGGGTTAAATGCCCGTATTTATTTGAAGTTTCTGTCTAGAAAGTCTTTTTGAAGGATCTTGTAGACAGGAACTTTGTATTAGTTATTCATTTATTTCCTTCATTAAATCTTTAGTTGGGTATATATAAATAAAAATATCAGTTGCAAAAAATTGAGAGAGGGGCTTATTATGACGTATCATCAAAGGTTGTTTCTATTAATTTTAATAGATTCCTTAATTGTATTAACCACGATTTTCTTTAGTCGCTTTTTAGTAAGTGCTGATTTCCATGTCATAACATTGCCTATTGTAGTAAGTGCACTGACCTTGCTTCTTAGCCATCATGTTTTTTCTTTTATTTATAAGTTATATAAAAAAGCATGGGAGTATGCAAGTATAGGCGAACTATTCATTGTTTTGAAAGCAGTTACACTTTCTGTTATCACAACAGCAGTAGTACAACAGATATTGCTCCATGATATTTATTTCCGTCTGCTTGTTGTAACGTGGATGATTCATGTTTTACTGATTGGAGGATCACGCTTTCTATGGCGAATATTTAGAGATGCATATATTAAAAAGGGTGACGACAAAAAAAGAACAATGATTATTGGGGCAGGTTCTGCGGGAGCAATGGTTGTACGACAGCTTTTGAATAATAATGAAACAGAATTACTGCCTGTTGCCTTCATCGATGACAATATAAAGAAACATGGATTGGATATTCTTGGGGTACCAGTAATCGGAGGGGTTAAACGTATTGAATCTGCTGTTCAGCAATTAGATATTGATAATATCATAATAGCAATTCCGTCGCTTAGCAAGAAAGCATTAAATACGATTTTCCAAGAATGTTCCAAGACAAAAATAAAAACACAAATTCTCCCAAGGTTAGAGGATTTAATGACTGGGAAGGTTTCAGTAAATGAATTTCGTGATGTTCAGGTAGAAGATTTATTAGGGCGTGAACCTGTTGAATTAGATATTGAAAGTATTTCAGGTTTCATTACTGATAAAGTTATTTTGGTAACTGGTGCCGGTGGTTCAATTGGATCTGAAATTTGTCGTCAAATCGCAAAATTTAATCCAAAACAATTGGTTTTATTAGGCCATGGGGAAAATAGTATCTATTCTATTGAAATGGAATTAAAAGAGCTATACAGTGACACCGATATTATCTTTACTACAGAAATTGCTGATGTACAGGATGATATGAAAATGATGTCAGTCATGAGTCAATATCATCCTCAAGTTGTTTATCACGCTGCTGCACATAAGCATGTACCCTTAATGGAACGTAATCCTGAAGAAGCGGTAAAAAATAATTTGATTGGGACAACAAACGTAGCAAAAGCAGCAAGTTGGCATGGCGTTGAGACGTTTGTAATGATTTCTACAGATAAAGCTGTGAATCCTACGAGTGTAATGGGAGCGACAAAAAGGCTTGCTGAAATGGTAATCCAAAACTTAGATAAAACAAGTAGTACGAAATTTGTGGCTGTACGATTTGGAAATGTATTAGGGAGCCGTGGTAGTGTTATACCACTGTTCAAAAAGCAAATTAAGCAAGGGGGACCAGTGACTGTCACTGATCCAAAAATGATTCGTTACTTTATGACAATTCCAGAGGCATCTAAACTTGTAATACAAGCCGGGGCATTAGCTAAAGGTGGGGAGATATTCATTTTGGATATGGGTGATCCTGTCAAAATAGTGGATCTTGCGAAAAACTTAATTACATTATCTGGACATTCATTAGATGAGATACAAATAAAGTTCACTGGAATGAGACCTGGAGAGAAGCTTTTTGAAGAGTTGTTGAAAAAAGAGGAAGTACATGAGCAACAAATCCATCCTAAAATTTATATAGGTAAAAGGTCTGATCTTTACATAAAAGAAATCGAAGAAATTATTCAAACATATCATAATATTGAGAAATCAGAATTAAGAGAAGAGCTATTGAAATTGGCAAATAGTCGTATAGTTCTGCAAAATATAGTATGAATGTCAATTTGAGTACGTGTGCGTAGATACGCATTTTATTATTTAGAAAAATGAAGTATGTGCAAGTTGGTTAGACAGATTATAACGAGTGTAGGGTGATATATGTGAGAAATAAAGTATTATTCTGTGCAACAGTTGATTTTCATTTTAAAGCTTTTCACTTGCCGTATATGAAATGGTTTAAAGAACAAGGGTGGGAAGTTCATGTTGCTGCTGCTGGCAACATGGAACTTCCCTACGTGGATAAGAAGTATGAAATTTCTATCCAAAGATCACCTTTGCAGTTCAAAAATATTAAGGCTTATAAAGAATTGAAAGCTATTATTAATGAAAATGGATACAAAATTATTCATTGCCATACACCAATGGGGGGCGTGATTACACGTTTAGCGGCAAGAAATGCTAGGAAATATGGAACGAAGGTTTTATATACTGCTCACGGGTTCCATTTTTGTAAAGGTGCCCCGCTTATAAATTGGTTATTATATTATCCCATTGAAAAAATAATGGCAAATTACACAGACTGCCTGATAACAATAAATCAAGAGGATTATAATCTGGCTGTTCAGCGGCGTTTCAAAGCAGTTAAAATTGAACAGGTTCACGGAGTGGGAGTAGATACAGAATACTTTAAACCAGTTGATGAGATTCAAAAGCTTTGTATAAGGAGTGAGATGGGATATAAACCTAATGATTTCTTGATGTTCTATGCGGCTGAGTTTAATAAAAATAAAAATCAACAATTTTTGATTCGGTCATTGGCTTTAATAAAGGATATTGTCCCAAACGCAAAGCTCCTATTAGCTGGAAACGGTCCCTTACTAGAGGATTGTAAAGACTTGGCCAAACAAATTGGCGTATATGAAATGGTGGACTTTCTTGGTTATCGGAATGATATCCCGAAATTTTTACCAGCCTGCGATATTGCGGTTGCATCGAGTCTTCGCGAAGGTTTACCGGTTAATATTATGGAGGCAATGGCTTGTGGGTTGCCAATAATTGCAAGTGAGAATAGGGGACATTTGGAGCTTGTAGAAGATGAAGTAAATGGTCATATCATTTCCAATCAAGATGCTCAAGTGTTTGCTTTAAAAGTAGTAGAGATGAGCAAGTCAAAGGAATTACTTGTAAAAATGGGTATTGAAAGTAAGCGGAAAGTACATAAATATTCGATTATTCAAGTTAAATCGGAATTGAGTTCTATTTATGGGAAATATATTCTGGAGGAAACGGATGAAGCCGAAAGTAAGTATAATAGTTCCTGTCTATAATGTTGAAAATTTATTAGGAAGATGTTTAAACAGCTTAATATCACAAACACTTGAAGATATCGAAATCATCGTGGTAAACGATGGCTCAACAGATAAGAGTGCAAATATACTTAATGAGTATGCAAAGAAAGATAAAAGGATTATAGTGATTGAAAAAGAAAATGGTGGTGTTTCTTCAGCAAGAAATGCAGGTATACAAACTGCGAGCGGGGAATATATTGGGTTTGTTGATCCGGATGATTGGATAGACATGGAAATGTATGAAACCTTGTATAAGGAAGCAGTTCAAGGTAAAGCAGACGTTGTTATGTGTACATATACTCGTGAATTTGGAAGTCATTCAAAAGAGAAGAAATTTGATCTTCCTGAAAAAATTTGTTATGAAGGCGAAGAAATTAAAGCAAATGTAATGAGACGTTTAATCGGTCCTATAAATGAAGAAATGGGAAATCCAGAATTCTTAGATGCGTGGGGCACTGTTTGGTCAAAGCTTTATCGTTCTGCGGTTATTAAAGAAAATGCTATTCAGTTTGTGGATTTGAGTTATATTGGTACAAATGAAGATTCATTATTTAATATACAGGTGTTTTATTATATAGATCATTTTGTTTTCTTAAACGAGCCATTTTATCATTATTGGAAAACAAATACGGCTTCGGTGACATCTAATTATAAATCGGAATTGATGAACCAATGGTTTAACCTGTATGACATCATCGAGAGATTTTTAAAAGATAAGGGGCTATCAGGGAATTTCCAATTAGCTTTAAATAATCGTATTTGTCTTAATACGCTCGGACTTGGTCTGAATACAATCAGTAAAAGTAATCGTGTATCTCCATTAACGAAATTTAATATATTAAGTAAAATACTGAATGATAATCGTATAAAACGTTCTTTTAAACAATTAGAAATGAATTACTTTCCGATTGTTTGGAAGGCGTTTTACTTTTGTGTAAAATACAGATTTACTGCAGGATATTATTTCATGTTAGTGGCAATAGATTCACTCAGAAAGATGATTAGATAGGGGTGGTACTCTTGAAACCTATTCGTATACTTCAAGTAGTTACCGTCATGAATCGTGGCGGGCTTGAAACTATGTTGATGAATTATTATCGAAGAATAGATCGCAGTAAGATTCAATTTGATTTTATGGTACATAGAACAGATAAGGGACATTATGATGATGAAATTGAGGAGCTTGGTGGAAAAATTTATCGAATGCCACAGATACGCCCTGGAAATTATCGACGTTACTTTAAATTGCTCAATGAGTTCTTTGCTACTAATCCTGAGTATAAAGTAGTACATTCCCATATCAATGAGAACAGTAGTTTTGTATTAAGAGCAGCAAAAAATGCAGGTGTTCCGTGCCGTATTGCTCACAGTCATTTGAGTGATTTAGGTATCGACATAAAACTTCCTTTTCGATTATATGCACGATTCACAATGAAAGAAAATCCGACTGCATATTTTGCATGTTCAAAAAAAGCAGGGGAATGGTTGTTTGGGAAGAAAAGAGCAAACTCTAATGAAGTAAAAGTTCTAAATAACGCAGTGAATGCTGCAGAATTTAAATATAACGAAAGTAACAGAAATAAGGTAAGAGAAGAAATTGGAGCAAACGATAATACGTTAGTTATCGGGCATGTAGGAAGATTCAATAAGCAAAAAAATCATGAATTTTTAATAGATATTTTCCATGCTGTACATAAAAAGAACCCAGAATCCATACTGGTTCTCATAGGAGAGGGTACTCTACATGCAAGCATTGAAAAAAAAGTCGCTGACTTAGGATTGTCTTCTAAAGTCAGATTTCTAGGAACTAGAACTGATATCCCGCAATTGATGCAAGGATTTGATGTTTTTCTATTTCCATCGCTTTTTGAAGGCTTGCCAGTTGTACTAGTGGAAGCACAGGCTGCTGGTTTAAATTGTGTGGTGTCTGATGCAATTACTAGTGAATCTAACTTGACTGGTCGAATGAAATTCATGAGCTTAAAGAGTTCAACGGAATTATGGGCAGATTCAATTCTTTCCTTATCATTAGAGCATGAGGATACAACAAATGTCATGCAAAATAAGGGCTATGATACGGCTACTATGGCAAATTGGCTGACAGATTACTATTATGCACATGCCTATAAATAATAAAAATTTGATGCAGGAGGGGTTGCAATGACACAACTCTTAACCATTTTTACGCCTACATATAATCGTGCATATACCCTTCATTTATGTTACGAAAGTTTAAAGAGACAAAAATGTAAAGATTTTATTTGGTTAATTATTGATGATGGCTCTACTGATAACACAAAGGAACTTATAGATACTTGGATTGCAGAAGATGTCGTTCCCATTCGTTATCATTACCAAGAAAATCAAGGTATGCACGGAGCACACAATACCGCTTATGAATTAATTGATACAGAGCTAAATGTTTGTATAGACTCGGATGATTATATGGCTGAAGATGCAGTTGAAAAGATTGCTTCATTTTGGAAGACACATGGAAGTAAGAAGTTTGCTGGAATAGTCGGTTTGGATGCGAAACAGAATGGGGAGATCATTGGAACAAAAATGCCATCTAATATTCAGGCTTCCACACTATCAGGTTTGTATGGTCTTCATGGGGTTAGAGGCGATAAGAAACTAGTTTATCGTTCGGAATTGACAAAAAAATCTTTGCCATATCCTATATTTTCAGGAGAAAAGTACTGTCCGCTCAGTTATAAGTATATTTTAATTGATCAACAATGTCCTTTACTTATTATGAACGAAGTCTTATGCCATGTGGAATATTTAGATGATGGTTCAAGCATGAACATGATTAAACAATATAAGAAAAATCCGCGTGGGTTTTTATTCTTCAGGAAGGTTGCTATGAAGTATGCTCCTTCTTTTAAGGAGAGATTTCGAGAATCCATACATTATGTATCGAGTAATCTAATGATTAGAAATTATGCTTTTCTTAAAGAATCACCATGTAAGGGTACGACTCTCTTGGCGATACCTTTCGGGATTCTTCTCTATCTTTATATACAGAATACGAGTAATAAAACCATTTCGAAGCGTCATTAGGAAGGTAAAGACATGCGGGTAATTGCTGTTTAAGGTTGCAATCATTGGCTGATGAGTCTGTTGATATATTTATGTATAAATATATCTATTTTTTCAGTGTCTTTGCTTGTCTAAGTTACTTGCTTGTTTGCTGTGTGGAAGGAGTTATGGAATGACTATATTATGGATAAACCTTTTTGTAGTTTACATTTTATCTTTTTTTGCAAGGTATTCTGCAAAGAGCATGAGCAACGGGATCGTTCCGGTTCAACCAAATAAGATGCTTAGTTTCTTGGCAATGGCATCTCTTGTTATTGTATCGGGACTTAGAAATAATATTGGTGATACTTATTTTTACATGTATTCCTATGCCCACAATGAATTCAGTTGGAGCAATATTGATTTTTCAGGGGATTTTGGATTTGATATTTTACAGATGTTTCTGCAACATTTCTCAAAAGATCCGCAGATCATGATATTTTTTGTCGCTTTAGTAACAAATGTATTAATTGTAATAACTCTTTATAAATACTCCCGAATGTTTGAATTAGCTTTATTTGTATATATTACAGGTGGAATGTATTTGGTATCCATGAATGGAATCAGACAATTTTTAGCAGCATCCATTGTCTTTCTGGCCACGAAATATATTTTTAATGGAAATTGGAAAAAATATATTTTAATTGTACTTTTAGCAGCTATGATTCATAAGTCAGCGCTTATCTTAATCCCAATTTATTTTTTGGTTAGGAGAAAGGCTTGGGCTTGGGATACGTATGTATTGCTGTTCTTTTCGGTCATTATAGTAATTGGTTTTAACCAATTCTCATCCGCTTTGTTTTCGGCATTAGAATCAACTCAGTATGGACACTATAAGAACTTTGCAGAGGGAGGAGCAAATGTATTACGTGTTGCAGTTAGTGCTGTGCCAATAGTTATTGCATATCTTGGCAGAGAAAAATTAAGAGAAGTCTTTCCGAAAAGTGATTACATTGTAAACATGTCTTTAATTGGTTTAGTGTTTATGATTATTTCAACGCAAAATTGGATATTTGCAAGATTTACCATTTATTTCAGTTTATATCAATTAATTTTAATTTCATGGATTGTTGTATTATTTTCTAAAAAGGATAGGAAGTTTGTATATTACGGCCTTTTATTATGTTATCTCATTTATTATTTTTATGAGAATGTAATAAGTTTAGGTATCATTTATACAAGTAAATATATATCTTTATAGATTTTTAAGTAACCCCTACTTTTAAGTATAAATTTAAGCATATCGGGGAGAGTGTATCAATTGGAGAACGTGAGGAAAATTCCATCAATCATACATTATTGTTGGTTTGGTGGTGGAGAGAAACCTGAGATCGTACAAAAATGCATAGATAGCTGGAAGAGGAACCTCCCAGAATATGAAATTATTGAGTGGAATGAAAAAAATTTTGACATAGAATGTAACCTATATGTCAAAGAAGCCTATGATGCGAAAAAATTTGCATTTGTAAGTGATTATGTAAGAGTATATGTTCTTTATAAGTTTGGAGGTATTTATTTAGATACTGATGTAGAGGTATTTAAACCTTTTGATAATATGCTTCATCATGATTCATTTTGGGGATTTGAACAAGAAAATTATATAGCTACAAGTACTATAGGGGCTATGAAAGGAAATAAGTTAATTAAAACATTTTTGGATTCATATGAAGGGAAAGAGTTCATCAAAGAAGATGGAAAACATGATGAATTAACCAATGTGGCTATTGTAACGAATATACTAAAAAATGCAGGGTTAAAATTAAATGGAGAATATCAAGAAATAAGCGGTATGGGGGCCTTTTATCCACAAACTTATTTTTCTCCATATGATTATATCAATTGCAGAAAATTTATAACTGAAAATACATATGCAATGCATCATTTTTATAAAAGTTGGTTGCCGCCCAAAGTAAGAATCAAGGGTAATATAAAATTGATCTTAGCGAAAATAATAGGTGGAAATAATATTGCTAGGCTAAGAAAGTACATAATAGGAAAAAAAGGTTTTAAGGAGAATACACATGATTAATGTATTCAAGAAAATTATTCAAACAATAGTTGCAGAAAGCCGTAATAGAGGGCTGTACTTTACTGTACTAATGAATATTTCACATGTAATTGGTGCATTAAGAGGTGCCTTCTATAAGGTAATATATTTTCGTAATATAAAGTGTTCAATCTTTTTTCTCCAAGCAAATAGCAAGATTGAGATCTTTAATAAGCGTTCAAAAGTTAATATTGGAAAGTTTGTATTTGTAAGAAAGAATGCCAGCATGAGACTGGATTTTGACGGAGTATTAGATATAGAAGAAAAAGTGTTTATTAATGATAACTGTAATATCAACTGTGTAAATAGAATATCGATTGGAAGAGGTACAAAGATAGGACCCAATGTGTGCATTAATGACCACGATCATAATTATAAAGACCCTACAGATGGTCATCTGGTAAAAGGTGAAGTAAAGATAGGGAAGAATGTTTGGATTGGTTCTAATGTAGTTATATTGAAGGATACTGTTATAGGCGATAATACCGTAATAGCTGCCGGAAGCGTTGTAAAAGGGCGTATTCCTTCTAATACGCTATTTGTGAATAAAAGAGAGAATATCTGTATTGATCGCACTAGTTTAAGCAGCTAATGAAAAGTTTATTCCATATGAATTCACATACTACGATTGCTTTCATTTACTTACATCAAAACAAAACATGAATGTGAGGAAGCGTATGAAAAAAAATGTTTTAATCTCTATCTATGATATGGAGATAGGTGGAATAGAGAGAAGTCTAATTAATATGTTGGAAAGCTTCGACTATGATACATACAACATAGATTTATTGATTTTTAATCATAGCGGAGAGTTCTTAAATCTAGTACCTAATAAAGTTAACGTACTACCACAGATAGGTGGATATACCGTCTTTAGGAAGTCAATTGTGCAATGTATACGTGGAGGATATTTTGGGGCAGTAATCACAAGAATAATCAGTAAGTATATGGCAGGCAGAATATCAAAAAAGAGACAGTTAAAGGAAGGTTCGGGATATATTCAGATGCAACTTGTGTCAAAATATGCAGCATATTTTTTGCCTAAACAGAAAAAAAAATATGACGTTGCGATTAGTTACGCATGGCCACACGATGTTTTAGCTGATAATGTCAGCGCTGATAGGAAGGTTGCTTGGATTCATACAGATTATAGCACACTAGAAATTGATAATAAAATTGATTTTTCTATGTGGAATAAATTTGATTACATAGCATCTATATCAGACGAATGTACAAAGACGTTTTTAACTGTATATCCATCGCTAAAAAATAAAATTGTACAAATAGAAAATATTACTTCACCCCAATTTATTCGAAATATGGCTGAAAGCACTGTGAATTTTAATAAAAAAAATAACGATACCTTTAATATTTTATCGGTTGGAAGGTTGTCATATGCGAAAGGGTTTGATGTTGCTATACAAGCTCTTAAAGCATTACATAATAAAGGATTAAACAATATAAAATGGTATGTGATAGGATACGGATCGGATGAATCTATCCTTAAAGAACTGATAATGGAACAACAGTTAGAAGACAGTTTTATACTATTAGGCAAACAAACTAATCCATATCCGTATATGAAGTTATGTGATTTATACGTTCAACCGTCCAGATATGAGGGAAAGGCAGTTACGGTTACGGAAGCTAAAATCCTTGAAAAGCCTATATTGATAACTAATTATCCTACTGCGGCCAGTCAATTGGATGATGGAATTGAAGGCGTTATATGTGATTCAAGTGTAGAGGGGTTAGTCGAAGGTATCGAAAATTTATATAGAGATGATGAGCTAAGGAAAACATTAATCAATAATTTGCGAGATCGAGATTATAGTAATAACGCTGAATTAAATAAGTTATATAAAATTATCCCGCATTAACGGGCAGTAAGACCCCCACCTCAAAATTCGGCAAAAACAAAGAAGTTAGGTGGGAGATCAACGGCCCGTAAAAACCCGATTGGTTCAACTAATAATCATTGGGGGATGAAGAAAATCCTCAATGATTAAAGTTCCACTTTATAAGCGCCTAACCAATTCATACATCAAGTATAGGGGATAATAATAGAGGTGTATTTATGATAGTGGCGTAAGAGATTTCCCATAAAGGTGTGATTAGGCATGAGCCAAAAAGTAAGTGTAATAATACCAGTTTATAACGTAGAAAAATATATCACTCAGTGCATAGAGTCACTTTTAAATCAAACACTTCAAGAGTGTGAGTTTATATTTATTAATGATGGTTCAACAGATAACAGCAGAGAAATAATTGAGAAGTATAAGGAATTAGATGACCGGATTATACTTATCAATCAAAGAAATCAAGGTGTAAGTGTTGCTAGAAATAGGGGCTTACATTTAGCGGTTGGGGAATATGTTGGATTTGTTGATGCTGATGATTCTGTAAAAAGAGATATGTATAGGGTGTTATATAATTCGGTAAAAGAAAGTAATTGTGATGTAGTTATATCAAATTTCGAGAGTGAAACAGAAGGGCATAAGGTAACTACAAAATATCCATTTCCTATAGATACTGTTCTCAAAAGGGATTATATAGATCGAGAATTATTACCTTATTTTCTGAAGGCAGATAACTTGAATACCGTTGTAAATAAGATTTATCGAAATAATGTAATCAAGGAAAATGACGTTAAATTTCCAAATGGAATTGCATTGGGGGAAGATGGAATGTTTAACGTTGAATTCTTTAGTGTTGCAACCCGTATGAAATATATCAATTATGCAGGTTATCATTATAGGGAAGTAGCTGGTAGTGCTACTAGAAATATATCGAAAAGAGATTACTTTCAGAGGGCTGTAGAAGTATATACTATGGAATTGCCTAAAATATATACTGATAAATTTAATAAAGTAAAAATAGATCAATTAAAATCAATAAAGTTTATTAATAGTGTAATGTCCTATATACACGTTTATTTTACACCGTCTAAAGATGTAAGTTTCAGTAAGCGGTATAAATACGTAAAAAGTATGATACGAAATAAACATGTGAGAGAGGCACTACCTATATATTATAGTGAAATTTATAGCAAGCTAGGAAGATATGAGCGGCTAATAATAAATTTAATAAAGAGACAATCAACGGTTGGGTTATATTGCGTCACAGCCTACAGTAGATTTAGAAATAAATAATAGTGAGGGAGTTTAAGTATGAAAATCATGATGTTTGCCCATGGCGGAAGTCTGAATAGAGGGTGTGAGGCTATTGTTCGTTCCTCTACTAATATCATAAAAGAAGAGGTAGATGAAGCAAAGATATATTTGATATCAAGTAAGCCTGAAACAGATAGGATTATAACAAAGTTAGATGGAATATATGATGGTTCTACTAAGAGTATAGCAAAGTACTCATATGATTGGTGGATGGCTTTACTTAAAGTAAAAATGTTTAATGATGAATCTTATGCAATAGCTAAAATGGAAGATAATATAATTAAACATATAAAGAATATGGATGTATGCTTATCTATAGGCGGAGATAATTATTGTTACGGGGAGCAGCCTGCATTGTATGAAATAGATAAAAAAGTAAAAGCAGCAGGAAAGAAGTTAGTGTTATGGGGATGTTCTATAGGTGAAGAGGATATGTCGGAGAGAAAGTTAGGTGACTTAAAACAGTTTGATTTAATATTAGCTCGTGAAACTCTTACCTATAATATGTTGAAAAACAAGGGACTGAATAATGTTAAATTGTGTGCAGATCCTGCATTTACCATGGAGAAAGAAGAGTTGGAATTACCTAAAGGATGGCAAGAGGAAAATACAATAGGTCTTAATTTTAGTCCACTTGTATGGAATAGAAATAAGGATTCACAAGTTGCGGTAAGAGATTTAATTAATCATATACTAGATACTACAGATTCAACAATTGCCCTCACACCGCATGTTATGCAGGATGGGAATAATGATTATGAGGTTCTGCATACATATTATGAGGAATTTAAAAATACAGGTAGGGTAATTATATTACCAAACAATTTAAATGCAATACAATATAAAGGCTATATAGCTAGGATGCGATTCTTTATAGGAGCTAGAACACATGCCACGATAGCGGCTTACTCAAACTGTGTTCCAACTATGGTATTGGGATACAGTATAAAATCGAAGGGAATAGCTAAAGACTTATTTGGAGAAGAGAAATTAGTCTTAAATATAGAAGAAATATCTAATAGTAATAAATTAAAAGCTAAATTCGATGAGATGGTAAGAGAAGAAGATCAATTAAAACGAAAACTAGAGCAAACTATGCCTAATATTAAAAGAATGTCATATAAAGCGGTAGAATACTTACAAGAATTAGCTAAGTAAATCGAGGTTATATTATGAAAAAAAATTTATTATTTGTTATGCCTAGTCTATCTGCTGGTGGTGGAGAAAAAAGTCTGGTAAATTTACTATCCCAAATAGATTATCAGTTATATAATGTGGATTTATTTTTGTTTAACCATGAAGGTATATTTATGGAATTTGTACCAAAAGATGTACAAATTTTGCCTATACCAGAAGCATATAAGACGTTTACTTTACCTTTGTTTAAATCGGTCAAAGCATTTTTATTAAAAGGAGAAATATCACTAGCATATAATAGATGTATGTTCACTATGAAGAATAGAATAGGAAAAAATACATCGATAAAGGAACAATGCAGCTGGAAATATATTGCTAAGTCTTTAAATGAAATTGAGAAACAGTATGATGCTACTATAGGGTTCTTAGAAAAAACCGCTACATATTTTTGTGTAGATAAGGTGAAAGCACATAAAAAAATAGGATGGGTACACATTGATTATAATAAATTAGGAATGGATTCGAACTTTGATGTTTTGTACTTCAAAAAGCTAAACAATATAGTTACAGTATCGGAAGAGTGTGCCAACATTCTAAAAAATAGATTTCCTAATCAAAAAGATGAAATAAGTGTTATTTACAATATTGTATCACCGACAATGATACATAAAATGGCTAATCAAGAAAATAAGGATGTTTATGTTAAGCAAGATAATGAAATTATTATCCTTTCGATAGGTAGGTTGCACTATCAAAAAGGCTTTGAAATGGCTATAGAATCCTGTAAGAAATTAATAGATAAAGGATACAAAATAAAGTGGAATATTATAGGTGAGGGGGAAGAAAGAGAACAACTGACTAATTTGATAAAAGCAAATAAATTAGAAAATAATTTCAAATTGTTAGGGTTAAAATCTAATCCTTACCCGTATATAAAACAAGCAGATATTTATGCACAGACATCTAAATTTGAAGGGAAATCTATAGCAATTGATGAGGCAAAAATATTGAATAAGCCTATACTTGTTACTGATTTTAGTACTGCGAAAGATCAAATTGACAACGAGATAAATGGATTAATTGTAGACATGAAACCAGAGGCTATTGCAGAAGGAATTGAGAGACTTATAAAAGATATAAAACTAAAGAAAACATTAGTAAGTAACCTTTCGAAAGAGAAATTAGGAACGGAAGAAGAAATATATAAGTTATATGAAATTCTATAATGGGTGAAGTTCATGAAAAAAAATATATTATTTATAATGAATAATCTAAATTGTGGTGGGGCTGAAAAAGCCCTAATTTCTTTATTGGAAGTTATAGATTATTCTAAATACAAAGTAGATTTATTTTTATTTAAGCATGAAGGAATATTTATAAATAAGTTACCAAAAGAAGTCACTGTATTACCAGAACCGATAAAATATAAATATTTTGATATGCCCATAAAAAAGTCTTTTACAGAATTAATAAAAATAGGAGATTTTAAAACGATATTTTCTAGAGGGGTATTAGGTTATCTGGCTAAGACAGAAACAAATGGGGCTATAATTGAACAAAAAATATGGAAATATATGTCAAACTCGATAGGTAAAATCAATGAGGAATACGATGTAGCTATAGGATTCCAGGAAAAAAACCCTATATATTTCTGTGTAGACAAGGTAAAAGCAAAAAAAAAGATTGGATGGATACACACGGATTATAACAAATTAGGGATTGATTATAGCAAAGAAAAATTTTATTTTGGTAAACTGGATCATATAGTGACTGTATCAGAAGAACTAGTAAATATTTTAAAAGAAAATTTTCCTGAACATGCAAAAAAAATTGGATGTATACACAATATAGTTTCTTCCAGAATGATAAGGAAAATGTCATTAGAGAAAGTTGATTTTAAAGAAGAGAACGATAGAAGTATATCATTAATTTCGGTAGGAAGATTGGCTAAAGAAAAGGGATTAGATATCTCTTTAGAAGCATTTAATATACTCATAAAAAAAGGGTACGATCTTACATGGTATTTGATTGGAGAAGGCAACGTAAGAGAAGAACTTGAAAGAATTATAAAGGAAGAAAAACTGGAGAAAAGAGTAAAATTATTAGGTGTAAAAGAAAATCCATATCCATACATAAAACAAGCAGATATATATATGCAAACATCCAGATATGAAGGTAAATCTATTTCTATAGATGAGGCAAAAATACTGGCAAAGCCAATATTAATTACTAATTTTGAGACAGCTAATAATCATATAAGAAATAATATCAATGGAGTAATTGCAGAGATGACCCCTATGTCAGTGGCAAATCATCTTGAGTTATTAATAAGAGAAGAAAAGTTAAGAAGTAAGTTTATCGATAATCTCAAGAAAGAAGAATTGGGGACAGAAGATGAAGTGGATCATTTGTATAACTTAATAAATGGTTAAATGTAGCATTTAAAAATAAGTTAAATAATACATCCATTGGAGGCCATTATGTTTAGTCGGGTAAAAAAATCCTAAATGGTAAAATTAGGAATCATATCCCTTGAAGATTTAACAGTAGAAGCGTGTGTGCAAAGAGTTATGAAGATAGGGAAAAATTGTAGTGGATTAGCTGAAAGTACAATTGACTATGCTCATTGTTGGCTAATAGAAATAGGTGATAATGTTACATTTGCCCCCAAGTATATCTCCTTGCACATGACGCCAGTACGAAACGATATTTAGATTATACAAAAATAGCGAAAATAAAAATAGAAGACA
Organism: Bacillus sp. 166amftsu; assembly: GCF_900107445.1. Lineage (NCBI taxonomy): Bacteria > Bacillati > Bacillota > Bacilli > Caryophanales > Bacillaceae > Bacillus > Bacillus sp. 166amftsu. The sequence goes on from NZ_FNQA01000018.1 coordinate 33,157, forward strand.
ATGTATTTGTAGGAGCAAGGGCCTTAATTATGCCTGGGATTACAATAGGGAAAAATGCTATTGTGGCTGCGGGAAGTGTAGTAACAAAATCAGTTCCAGAAGGGTATATTGTTGGGGGAAATCCAGCGGAAATTATAGGGAAAACAAAAGATTATATCAATAGGCACAAATTAAATCTAGAGACAGCACATCGTTATGATAAAAGCTAGACAATAGGTGAGAATATCACGCTAGATATGTGTACCAAAATGTCAGAAGCATTAGGTAGTACTGTTGGATATGTTAAATAAGTATTTAAATTATTTTTACATTGAAAGGGCAATATAAAGATGATATTTCAAATTTTGAGTTGCATTGTAATTTTTATTATTTTAATGATTATTACCATAGATGTAGTACCTGTAATAAAAGATTGGGTACTGAGAATTCATATGGGGAGATATGAGGATAAATCCATATGGAATAACACTATAACGAAAAAAGGGTCTAAGTGGTTACTAAACACACCAAAAATAAAAGTAACAGACAATACAAGATTAGTTGTATTAGATATGCTGAAAGGAAATTATACGAAAAGTACGATACAACATTGGCAAGAAGCATCATTAGTATTAGGTTTATCTGAGTATTTAAGACATAATGATGATAAGGAAATGAAATATGAGATTGAAAAATTTTTGAATTCAAAATTTGATAGTAGTGGTCAATGGCTAGAAAAACCTAAGCATATAGATGGAGCTATACTCGCTTACGCTATTATGAAATTGGATCATATCGACATAAACAAATATAAAAAGGCATTAGATTATACATGGGAAATGATTAAAGATCATATAGGTGAAGACGGCACAGTAGAATATAGGAAGTTTATGAAGAGCTACAGATATGTAGATACTATAGGATTTATATGCCCCTTTTTAGTTTGTTATGGTACTAGATATAACGAGGAAGAATGTATAGATTTAGCAGTGAAACAAATTAGGGAGTATGAAAAGTACGGAATGTTACATAAACATTCGCTACCATGTCATGTCTACAAGATAGAGAATAAAGTCCCTCTTGGATTATATGGATGGGGAAGAGGTCTTGGTTGGTTTGCTATTGGTCTTATAGATGCTTGGAATGAATTGCCCCAAGATAGTAAATATAAATTATCACTTGAGGAGAGTGTTAAAAGGTTTGCGAAAACTGCAATGAGTTTTCAACAAGATAATGGAAGTTGGAATTGGACTGTAACTAGAAATGAGAGTAGGCCTGATTCTTCTGCTACAGCTACACTTGGATGGTTTATGTTAAATGCTTCAAAGATAGATGAAATTTCAAGTGAATGCATGGATAGTGTAGAGAGAGCTATGCATTATTTAATGCAAGTTACAAGAAAAGATGGGGCAGTTGAATTTTCCCAAGGAGATACAAAGGATATAGGAGTATATTCTACATTGTTTAATATTCTGCCTTTTACCCAAGGATTTTGTATGAGGAGCATTAATTTATATTTAAATAAAAATTAAGTATAAATAATGTATAAGATAGGTTTTTATAAATTAGATGGATATGTTAGGAAGTTAATAATTTTGGTTGAATAAAGTAAGACATGATTTCCCGCCAGTAGAGTAAAATCTGTGGTGCTTTTTTTATGGGGAAATGGGATAAAAAGGTGAAAGTAATAGATTATATGAGAAGTAAGCAAGGTTCATACAAAGGATGATTATAAATGAGAATAACAGTATTCACCCCAACGTATAACAGAGGATATATTATAGAGAAATTATACAGATCATTACAGGAGCAAACGTATAGAAATTTTGAATGGTTAGTCATTGATGATGGATCAAGTGATAATACAGAGGAATTATTTAAAGTGTGGAAATTAGAAGAAAATTCATTTTCCATACGATACTATAAAGTTGAAAATGGAGGAAAACATAGAGCAATTAACAAGGGTGTTGATTTGGCTGAAGGAGAAATGTTTTTTATCGTAGATTCCGATGATCATGTTACGGAGGATGCATTAGAAAGTATAGTAGAATGGGAAAATAGTTTGGAGGATAAAAAATTATTTTGTGGTGTTTCTGGTAATAGGGGAGGGAGCAGTAAGGATTTTTTAGGAACAACGTTTAAAGGTGAATATGTTGATGCAACTTCACTTGAACGGAATAAATACAATATAACAGGAGATAAAGCTGAAGCCTTTTATACCGATATACTAAGGAAATACAAGTTTCATGAGTTTGAAGGGGAAAAATTTATGACAGAGGCTACGGTATGGAATCGGATGGCTTATGAAGGTTATAAAATAAGATGGTTTAATAAGACAATATATATATGTAATTATTTAGAAGATGGTTTAACAAAAAATATGAGGGATATATTTGCTAAAAGTCCGAAAGGTACCGCATATTACATAAATCAGCAAATTGAATTTTATAAGTGTGGCCTGAAAGGGAAATTATCCTATTATAATTTATATTATGATTTTGTTAAGTCTAATTTAAATGTAAAGAAAGCCGCAGAGCATTTGGGGATTCATTCGTTTACTTTAATATCAGCTATCTTGTTGGCTACATGTAAAAAATCTATATCAAGAAGGTTTTAATATGAGAGTAAAAAATTCCCTAATTAATATATCTGCTGGAATCGGAAATCAAATCATTGTCACATCTTTAAGCTTTATTTCAAGAACCGTATTTATCAATAATCTGGGCATTGAATATCTAGGTATAAATGGATTTCTTACTAATATACTTTCTATGCTTTCGTTAGCGGAGGCAGGAATAGGTGCTAGTATAATGTACAGTCTTTATAAGCCGGTCGCAGAAAATGATCAAGAAAAAATCAACATACTTATGAGATTGTATCGGAAAGCATATATGGTAATTGCCTTGATTGTCTTGTTACTCGGTTTGTCCTTAATGCCGTTTCTTGGATACTTTATTAAAGATTCCAATGTTGAAAATATTCATTGGATTTACCTTATATTTTTATTCAATACAGTTGCTCCTTATCTGTACATGCATAAGAATTCGTTTTTAAGTGTTTCTCAGAAGGGCTATATTGTAACAGGAATATATTCCATATCTTCAATTGTATCTGCTTGTCTCAAAATTGGAATACTTCACTTTACAAAAAATTATATTTTATATTTAGTTATCGACAGTATGATAACAGTTACTACTAGCATTGCTTTGGCAATCATAGTCAACAGGATGTACCCGTTTTTAAAAGATAAAGTTTCGGGTGTATTAGATGCTGAAACTAAAGATAAAATTGTTAAGAATGTGAAAGCAATTGTGTTGCAAAACATAGGAAATTACTTAGTATTAGGTACCGATAACATTATCATATCTTCATTTATTAGTGTAGCAGCAGTTGGACTGTATTCTAACTACAGTATGTTAATAGACATTTGTAGGAATTTTACTTATCAAATTTTTAATAATACATACCATAGTGTAGGGAATTTAGTAGCAAAAGAAAGTATAGAGAAGGTTTATAGTGTGTATAAGGTCTATATGCTTTTGAATTTTTGGTTATACTCATTCTTCTCTATATTATTATGTATTATAATGGAGCCCTTTATCACTTTATGGATTGGATCAGAGTATCTTATGAGTAAAAGTGTGTTGTTTGTATTAGTAATTATTTTTTATGAAAGAGGCATGAGGAACTCCATAACAACTGTGAAAACTACAGCGGGTGTTTTTCATGAGGATAGATATGCACCTTTGTTTCAAGCTGCTGTCAACCTAGCTTTTTCCATCGTACTAGTTAAATATCTGGGGATAATGGGTGTATTTCTTGGTACCCTTGTAAGTGTGATTACTGTTCCTTTCTGGCTTACCCCTTATTTAGTATACAAAAATGTATTTAATAGGCCTGTAATGGATTATTTCTTAAAATACGCCTACTACGCAGCAATAGGCATAGGAACGTATTTTATTACAAGTTTTGCGAGCAATTTCACGTTATCAAGCAATTTCTTGGAGTTATTGTTAAAGGGAATCATATGTATCATAGTTCCTAATGTGATTTATATATTGATTTTTCATAAAACAACGGAATTTAAATATTTATTTGGGATTATTAGAGGGATTTCACAAAAGTTATTAAAAAAATTTAAGTTAAATAAGGGGATTCCCTCCTAATTCGAATCAAAGTGTTGTTATATGCTATTAACACGTGTTTTAAGGGGAAAATTCAAGAGCTATAAGCTATGGAATGAAAGGATCCTTTTTATTGTTAGAGTTCATATACCCAATCTATTTAAGCTATAGAAGCATAATATATAGAAAAAAGGAAGTGGGAATATGGACGTAAACTTAAATGCGAATCTTGGGGACCTTAATGATGTAGATGTAACAACAGCATCACCTACTCATGGTGATGTATTAACTTATGATGGCCCAAAAGCACACTGGTCTCCAAAAAAGGTACCAGTTTCAAATGCAGAGGACGTTTCAAATTCATATATATTAGAATTGGTAAGATGGAATATTAAAAACGATGGTACCAATTCTGTTGCCACTACAAAGGGGATAAATGATGCTTTGGTTTGGGCTAAGTCCCAAGGATACAATCATGTTATACTACCGAGCGGCATATATAAGTTGAAAATTGACAATACATCATTCTCGTGTATTGCCATACCAAGCGGCTTACATTTTGAAATGTCGGGAGAGTGTGTCTTACAACTGGAAACTAATTCGTCACCCTGGTATCGAGTATTTGATATTAAGGGAGTTAAAAATGTGAAAATTTCTGGTGGGAAAATAGTCGGAGATAAAAAAACACATATTTACGAAATAGGTGTGAAATTTGTAAGAGGAGGAGTGAATACTGACGGTTCATTGAATAATAATCCCAATTTTATCCGTAGTGAAATAGTGGACAGATATGAGAATCCTGGGCTCCTTAAAGCTTTTAGACTATGGTCTATCTCTGGAATAAACACCACAGCATACAGTTTTTATCAATATAAAGATACTGTTGCAATTGGCACGCTAGTCGGTTCTAGAACAAACGGTCAATTTGCTCCTGCATCTTCGACTGGGAGAGGTTGGTTCGCTCCAATAGAAGATGCTAATAAAATGATTTTTGTTATTGATATTACGTCTTCACCTTTAAGCGATGCCCAAATTGCAAAAATAAATGCAAAAGTGGACAGCCAGAATTACACTCATGAGTGGGGACAAGGAATAGAAATAAGGGGCTCAAACTTTGTGGAGATAGATTGTGTAGAAATAAGCAATTGTACAGGGGATGCTATTTCAACAGGCTGGTTAGAATATAAGATTAATCCAGCTGATTATACACAGGAACAGATGGGTTCGCATATTTACATTCATAACTGTGATATTCATAACTGCAGAAGGCAAGGGATTACTCTCGGTGGTTCAAATGACACTTATATTTTTGAAAATAAAATTTATTCAATTGGTAAAGCTGATGACGGCATTACAACCGATGGCATTGCCCCGATGTTCGGAATAGATATCGAATCCATGTGGTCTGAAAGTAACATACCGACATGGCGACCTGAACTGAATCAATCGGGGTTTGAATTGAATACTAGAATTTATATTTATAATAACTATATTTCTAATAATGCTCGTGGACATTTTGTAAATGCAGACGGCATTCATATAGTTTTGGAAAATAATATATTTGAAGGATATAACATAGGGGGAATTAGTTCTTATCAGAATAACTGGTATGTCAAATACATTCACAACACTTTCATTGGATGTGAACTCGTTGTGAAAGGGGATAATTTTGTCAATGGAGCTATATGTAATAACGGTAATATCAAACTGCAGGATATCCGGGGAGCCGTCATTCAAAATTGCCAGATAAAAAATGGTTTATTTTACGGTTCAAGCATCTATGGATATTTTGGCAGCCCTACTGTAAATGTCGCCAATGGAATGTTTTCCTATAGTACTCCACATGGAATGGGGAATGGTGCAAAAATATGTTTTGAACAATGGGTTGGCAAAGTGCCTACTGGAATTAGTGTGGATAAACTCTACTATACGATTAACGTAACGGCAACAAGTTTTCGAGTATCTGAAACATTGAATGGACCACCAGTGGTGATAACTGACGCTGGAAAAGTCGGATTTAATATAAGCAGATATGATTATGGCAGATGCTATATTTCGGACATCACAGTTGAAAGAGAGTGGCGAAGTGATAATGCGGTAACACAAAACTTTTCAGTGCTTTTGACAGGTGGAGTCATTAAGAATATTACCGTCAAGAATTATGATGTTAATATTAAGCCACCTGCTAATTATGGTGGTCGCCCTATTGCTATAGAAGGTCTCATTTTAATAGAAGGGGCCGCAGATTTGGAATGTTGTAACCTTAGTAACGGTAAATTTATAAGAGCAAAAACAAGCAGAATAGGTGGGGATATATCTTTTGGTTCCAATAATGCCCAATATACGCGAAAAATTAATGCGGATAATTGTTTGTTTCAAAATGTTGGTATAAACTTCGAAGGGAATATTGTTCATAGTTGTAACACATTTCTAAATTCTGTTATTAGGAAGACTGATAATCCTGCTGTTTCTATCATTACGCACAGCTATTTAGAAGACACTCTTCTTAGTTTACATTGGTTAACTAGGGAAAAGGCGATGACTGTAGTCAAATGTGTATTCAATAATGTATCTAGTGATATAAGCACGGCCACTAGATTGATAGATAATACTATCATCAACTGAATATGGAAAGAAAAAAACCGCTATATTTGTATAAAAATATAGCGATTTTATTATTGAGTTTAGGCGTCTGATCTTCAGGGAACGGGGAAATGTATTTATAACATACTGAATGAAGTTCATAGCAGAATGTAAGTTACGAATTGATTTCATTTTATACAAGAGTATGGTTGAATTAGAAGAATCCCCTAAAGGTAGTTGGAAGGTTATAGCCTCGTTCTGTAGGAAGCGCCTCAAAAAATTTTCGATAGGAGTATAATTACTTATGAAAAGGCTTTTTGATTTGTTCGTTTCTTTGTCATTATCGATGTTGTTTTCATTTCTTATTATAATAGTAGCAGTTTTAGTTAGATTTAAGTTAGGTTCCCCTATCCTATTTAAGCAACAACGTCCAGGATTACATGGTAAGCCTTTTTTCCTGTATAAGTTTAGAACTATGACTGATGAGACAGATAGCGAGGGGAATATGCTGCCTGATAATGTAAGACTTACTAAGTTCGGTAAATTTCTTAGAAAATATAGTTTGGATGAATTGCCACAGTTAGTTAATGTTATAAAAGGGGATTTAAGTTTGGTGGGTCCTAGACCATTATTGATGGAATATTTGGAGCTATATACAGAAGAACAGGCTAAGCGGCACAATGTAAGACCAGGAATTACAGGGTGGGCTCAAGTGAATGGAAGAAATGCAATTTCATGGGAAGAAAAATTCGATTTTGATGTGTGGTATGTGAAAAATCGGACTTTTTTTCTTGATATGAAAATTTTGTTATTGACGGTGAAGAAGGTATCTAAATCGGAAGGCATTAACCAAGTTGGGCATGTAACTATTGAGAAATTTACTGGTACTAAGGACTTTTGAGGAGGTGAAATGAATGCAAATAATCATGATTGGGGCAGGTGGTCATAGTAAGGTTATCCAAGATATTATACTATCATCATATGGGAATTATGAAATTATCGGTCGATTAGATGATATGTATGAACAATTAAGAGTTGAGGATGGCGTATATTTTGGACCTATTTCTGCGGCTGGAAAATTAATGAACGAACATACAGATGTAAGGTTCGTGGTAGCTATAGGAAATAACAGAACACGAAAACGAATTATGGAGCAGTTAGAGATTCCCAGTCATCGTTATGTGACGCTTATACATAAGCAAGCTATCGTTAGTTTAAGTGCAAAGATTGGAGCTGGTACGGTTATTATGCCAGGTGCAATTGTTAATGCAGATGTTGAAATTGGGAATCAAGTTATTGTCAATTCAGGCGCTATTATTGAACATGATAATAGGGTAAAAGATTTTGCACATATTTCCCCAAATGCTGTACTTACGGGATCTGTTACTGTAGGAACAGGAGTACATATAGGAGTAGGAGCTAATGTAATTCCCAATATTACAATTGGTGATTGGTCCGTTATTGGTGCCGGGGCAACAGTAATCTGTGATATTGCAGCAAATTGTACAGCAGTGGGCGTTCCAGCTAGAGTAATAAAAAAAGAACTGTAGGATGGTGTTTAAAGTGGTATATTCACAGGAAAAAACAAGAATCTATCTCTCCGCCCCACATATGAGCGGTAATGAACAAAAATATATAAAAGAAGCATTTGATATGAATTGGATCGCTCCACTTGGTCCAAATGTGGATGCATTTGAAAGCGAGCTTTCATCTCACGTGGGAGTTCGTGATGCAGCTGCAGTTAGTTCAGGAACCTCTGCTATTCATTTAGCGCTGCGTTTATTGGATGTAGAAGATGGTGATACGATATTTTGTTCAAGTCTTACTTTTATAGCAAGTGCAAATCCAATTTTATATTTAGGTGCTACACCGGTGTTTATTGATTCAGAGCCTGAAACATGGAATATGTCACCACAAGCTTTAGAATGTGCATTGCATGAAGCAAATGAAAAGGGAATGCTGCCAAAAGCGGTAATTGTTGTAAATCTATATGGACAAAGTGCTAAAATGGATGAAATTCTCTCATTATGTAATAAATATGAAGTTCCAATAATTGAGGACGCAGCAGAGTCACTTGGCTCTTACTACAAAGGTAAGGCGAGTGGAACATTTGGGAAGTTTGGGATTTATTCGTTTAACGGAAATAAAATCATTACAACCTCAGGTGGAGGAATGCTTGTATCTAATGATGTTGAGGCATTAAGGAAAGCAAGGTTTTTAGCTACTCAGGCAAGAGATCCTGCCCCACATTATCAACACAGTGTAATAGGATATAACTATCGAATGAGTAATGTTTTGGCAGGTATAGGTAGAGCACAGTTGCAAATCCTCCAAGATAGGGTACAGGCAAGAAGAAAAATATTTGATAGATACTATCAAGAATTATCTCATATTCCAGGTGTACAGTTTATGCCTGAGTTAGAGGATACTTATTCAAATCGATGGCTTACAGTTCTTACTATAGATGAAGAAAAAACAGGAGTATCGATTCAGGAATTACTGAAACACCTGGAAAATGAAAATATTGAGGCACGCCCTGTTTGGAAGCCTCTTCACATGCAACCCCTATTTAAGGGAACAACTTATTACCCTCATAGTGATTGCGAAGATATTGCTAGAAAATTATTTGAAACTGGATTCTGTCTTCCATCTGGATCAGGTATGACAGAAAAAGATCAGACAAGAGTTATTACATGTATCAAAAATGCGTTGACAACAGATGTTGGTATATAAAAAGAAACAATAAGAGAATTTTAATAGGATATAGGTTAATGGACTAGGAGGATTCAATATCTAATTTAGTTCGGTTTTTGTGAAATTTCATTTTGTGGAAATAAACCTCTTTTGAATGAAAGTCAAGGCAATCCCTATAGAGAGTGAAATAGTAAGCGTACATAATTTTGTGGTAAATACGAATTATGTTTTTGGTTAGCATTATCAATGGTGAACGCATATTATATGACCTCCTTAGTAAAAATGGTATAACTATAAAAAGTTACTTGCCTTTTGTTCAATTATAAAGAAACAGCTATGTTGAATAACATGGCTGCTTCTATTAAAGCAGCAGAGGAATATAAAATATGTTTTTTAATTAGCATGTTTATACTAAACTATATAAAATATCATAGCACAAAAATTATGTTAATATCAAAAAAATGAAAAAATATGGAGATAAATCCATTTATTTGCAAGATATAATTTTATTATTCATTTTTTAATTATCCAAAAAAGAGGGGTTAACATTTAATATTTAGAGTATATAGATACTTGACAATACAATAGTGAAATGATAACCTGGGTTTATATTCTTTATAAAGAATATAAATACTTTATTGATATATTAAATTTATCTATTTTTATTTGAATCAACAAACAAATACATAATACTTTTTAGCGAAAATAAGAAAATTATACCCTTGTTCTTTTTTTGAATATCAAAATTAGAAGGCGAGGGTTTATTTATAAGGTAGATAGCCTGAAAATTTCAACTTTAAAATCTGTTATGCGGAAACACGGTAGTTTGAGAAAGGATTTTTCCGGTATATAAATAACGTTTTATTGATATATCTGGTGATTATCTTATTTATCGGGTTTGCCCTTACTTGTTTCGTAGCGGGAGGAAAGAAATGAGCGCAATAGCTGGAATTTATCATTTAAATAGGGAACCCATACCGTTTGAGCATAGCAATGGAATCATGTCAGCTTTATCTCGTTATCCAGCCGATAGTACCAATACGTGGCACAAGGAAAATATTTTTTTGGGTGCCCATATGAAATGGATAACACCCCAATCTATCAACGAACAATTACCTTATTATGATTATGAAAAGCAATTGGTCATAACGGCTGATGCTATTATTGATAATCGCGATGAATTATTTGATAGATTACAAGTGGAACAGGCACTTAGAAGGGAGATGCCTGACAGTAAGCTGATTTTATTGGCTTATCAAAAGTGGGGGGAAAATGCGCCGAAATATTTGATTGGCGATTTTGCTTTTATGATTTGGGATGAAAGAAAACGCTTACTTTTCGGTGCGCGTGATTTTTCGGGAAGCAGAACATTTTACTTCTTCCGTAATCAAAATCGATTTGCCTTTTGTACCAGCATAGGACCACTATTTTCCTTACCTTACGTCGGGAAGGATTTAAATGAGCAGTGGTTAGCTGAATATTTAGCGATACCTAATATGCTTGATACGATAGATGCTTTTTCTACAGTCCATAAAAATATAGAACAAGTACCTCCTTCTCATACTATTTCTGTAGTCGATGGAAAAGTTAGTATTTCGAAATATGACGTGTTATTTGTAGGAGAGAAGTTGCATCTCAAATCAAATCAAGAGTATGAAGAGGCATTTCGGGACGTATTTGAAAGTGCAGTGACATCAAGATTGCGTACGCACCGTAATGTTGGTTCCCATTTAAGTGGAGGATTAGATTCAGGTGCTGTTGCTAGCTTTGCTGCAAGAGCCTTGCAAAAGGAAAATAAAAAATTATATACATACAGCTCTGTACCTGCAGAAGGATTTATTGATTGGACTCGTAGTCATATGGTTGCAGATGAGAAGCCGTTTATCCAATCTACAGTACAGCATGTAGGGAATATTACGGATCATTATTTGAATTTCCCAGGGAGAAATTCATTCTCTGAAATTGATGATTGGCTTGATATTATGGAAATGCCCTATAAATTCTTTGAAAATTCTATTTGGGTAAAGGGAATTTATGAAAAAGCCCAGCAACAAGGAGTTGGAGTGCTCTTAAATGGAGCGAGGGGGAATTTTACCATCTCTTGGGGACCAGCTCTAGATTATTATGCAGTTTTACTTAAAAAGTTCAAATGGTTCCAACTTTATCATGAAATCGACTTATACGGTAAAAGTATTGGAGTCAAAAAGTCACGAATACTGAAAGTCGTAGGAAAGAAGGCATACCCATTTATAAATAACATGTTCTCTCCACAACAGCAATATGAGTTGCCGACGTTAGTCAATCCAGAACTTGCAAAACGTACTGATGTATTCAACAAACTGGAGGAACATGGTGTTAAAGTCACGGGGGCTTCTATACCTAACATATATGAAATAAGGCAGAAACATTTTGAGCAGTTAAATTTATGGAATACCACTGGTACAAGTGGTACAAAACTTTCCTTGCGCTATGGCTTGCAGGGGCATGATCCGACGAATGACTTACGAGTAATTCGATTTTGTTTATCTCTACCACTCGAACAATTTGTTCAAAATGGCTTAAATCGGGCACTTATCCGAAGATCTACAAAGGGATTGCTTCCTGACAAAGTAAGGTTGAATCAACGTGTGCGAGGGATACAGGCTGCCGATGTGATTCATCGCATGATTCCTTCATGGAAAATGTTTATCGAGGAACTAAAACAGCTTAGCACAGATCCTGTAGCTTCTAACTTTTTTAATATGGAAATCATTAAGAGTGCGATTTTGAAAATTCAAGGAGAACCACAGCCAGAAAACGTGTTTGATCCTGATTTTAGAATTTTAATGCGCAGTCTTATCGTTTATCGATTTATCAAGAAATTTATTTGAAGGGAGGTGAAACTATGAAACAAGAATGGCAATCACCAGTATTAGAAGTGCTTGATATCAACATGACAATGGCTGGACCTGGAAAACGAATTGTTGACCAAGTGTTTGAAGATGAGGATGAGCAAGGCACACTTAGCCACAGCTAATGCACTAATATTTAAATGAGATTTATATGCTTTACAGCCCTTATATAGTTTAACAACGGTATAAGGGTTTTTTCTAATCAATTTTCCAACTAGGTGGAGTGAGAAAGATGATACATACTGTAAAGAAAGTGGTTTACAAAGCCTTCGGATTAACCCTATTAAGTGAGATTCCTCTGCCGGAATTGCCTCAATTAAACAATTATGAAAATGAAGTAGACGTCAGAATCGAAACTGCAGATTTGTCCAAGTTATGGAAGGAGTTATCCTCCAAAAAGTCAGCATTCGTAGTCGAAGAAGAATTAGTTATGTTTCAAATCCCCGAAACAGCCACGTTTTGTATTCAAAATGGAGAAAAAATTATCGTTTCACCTATGAAAGGATCTGACCAAGATAAGATTAGGCTTTATATTCTTGGAACTTGCATGGGCGCATTATTGATGCAAAGAAAAATACTTCCCTTGCATGGAAGTGCAATAGCCATCAATGGGAAGGTATATGCTTTTGTAGGAAGATCGGGAGCTGGAAAGTCAACTCTTGCATCAGCTCTCTTGAGCAAGGGATATCAACTTTTAAGTGATGATGTAATTGCGGTATCTCTTTCTGAGGATAATATTCCTTTTGTTACACCCTCTTATCCACAACAAAAGTTATGGAAAGAGAGTCTTGATCAATTTGGAATGGAAACAACGCATTATCAGCCTTTATTTGAAAGAGAGACCAAATATGCTGTACCAGTGTCGTCAAGCTTTTTCAATGAGCCGTTACCGCTTGCGGGTGTATTTGAATTGGTGAAAACGGAAAATGAGAATGTTGAAATTCAGCGTATTGAAGGACTAGAAAGGTTACGTACATTGCTACGCCATACATATCGAAATTCATTAATCCCACGATTGGGGATGATGGAATGGCATTTTATGAACTCTACAAATATTGTAAATAAGGTGGAGATGTTTCAATTAAGGCGCCCTATTTCAAAGTTTACGGCGCATGATTTAGTATCCACAGTCCTAGAGTCTTTAAAAGAGGAGGAAAAATAATGATTACTAACAAAAAAATTTCATTAAACAGTTTTATCGTACAGGGTCAAGAAAATGTAGTGAGTGATATGGATGGAGAGAAAGTGATGATGAGCATCCATAATGGAAAATACTACAATTTAGGAGGGATAGGCGGTGAAATTTGGGAGTTAATAAATGAATTGATATCAGTTAATCAATTGGTCAATATATTAATGTCCCGATATATGATTGAAGAGGCAGAATGTCAGGAACAAGTACTCTCTTTCTTGAATCACTTGTATGCAGAAGGATTAATCTTGGTTGGGGATAAAAATTGATTTATAGCTGAATGTTTCAGATTTAATAGATTAGGAGTAGGATCGATGAATATCATAAATAAAGCAAAAGCTTTCTTATCGTTCGATATGGGAACAAAATTATTACTTATAGAAGCTTTCTTTTATTTAGGTTGGGCTCGTATTCTTAAAAGTATACCGTTTTCTAAAGCTGCTCCTATATTAGGAATTCATATGGCAGAAACGTCTTTAAGCTATGATGAGTCGGAAAAGATTACGTTAAGGAAAATTTCTCAAGCAGTGCATATGATGAGCCGTTATACATTTTGGGAAAGCCAATGTCTTGTTAAAGCTATCGCTGCAATGAAAATGTTGGAGAAGCGTCAAATTGAAAGCACCCTTTACTTGGGGACTGCGAAAGATGAGACAGGAAATATGATTGCCCATGCGTGGTTACGTAGCGGGCCCTTTTATATTACTGGCGTAGAAGAAATGAAGAGATTTACTGTTGTTAGTAAATTTGCAAAAAGGATAGGGTAAAAAAATCTTGAAGGAGAATGAGATGGATACCGGTTGTAATCTTGATTTGAGCCATTTGCCTAAAGAACTAAAATTGTTACTTGAAATTATAAAGAAGGAAGATAAAGAGATACAAACAATCCCAAAAGATTGGTTTATCGATATTGATTGGAACAAATTTCTGAAATTGGCGCTGCATCATCGCATGTATGCCTTCATTTATACAAAAATGAAGAATATCGATAATCAACTCATTCCTTCGCATGTTGTACAAGTGTTAAGTACATACTTTAAAAGGAATACATTTCATATGCTTCATTTAAGTGGAGAAATGGGAAAGATAAGCAAATTATTTGCCGAAAATCAGCTCCGGCTCCTATTTTTGAAAGGCCCTATTCTTGGGGTAGATTTATATGGAGATATTTCTCTTAGAACATCTGGGGATCTGGACGCTCTTGTTCCTATAGATGATCTTGAAAAAGTAAATGAAATACTTGTAAAGAATGGTTATATCAAAGAGGAAGATTTTCCAACAGTTATGAATGAATGGAAGTGGAGACGCCATCATACAACTTATATGCATCCAATGAGTAAGGTAAAATTGGAGATTCATTGGCGTCTACAACCAGGCCCTGGAAAGGAACAAAACTTTGATGAGTTGTGGGGACGAAAAAGAATGAGCCCTATTACGAATTATCCTGTCTATTTTCTAGGTAGAGAGGATTTGTTTATGTTTCTTGTGACTCATGGGACTAGGCATGGTTGGTCCAGGCTTCGATGGTTAACAGACATTGACCGTATGGTAAGGCAAGAAATAGATTGGAAAGAACTTACTGTTCTGTTGAAAAGATATGGATGCAAGCAGTTAGTAGGTCAGGCGCTTATTTTATCTTCCGAGCTTTTAGATACTCTTATAATAGAAGAAGAGGCAAAAGTATTAATGTCAGGGAGAAGGGTAACGCAGTTAGCGCAGCTTGCTATATATTACTTGGAAAATATGATTAACTTGCATACAGATCCCGTTCCAGAAGAAGTTTCAAAATATCATGAGCGATATTTATATTTGTTAAAAACAAGCTCTCAAAAGCTACTGTTTCATCTTAGCTGGTTATACCCTTACCCTCAGGATGTGGAAACTTTACCACTACCAAAACAATTGCATGTTTTGTATTTTCCTTTGCGGCCAGTTTTATGGGCTTGGAGGAAAACGAGATACCGTAAGGAGATGTAAAAATGAGAAATATTTTATACTTTACAAAGCAGTTATACTCTTTTACTGGAAACATTCTCATTATTAATCTCTTGGGAATGGTATCTGTCAGTCTTGTAGAAGGAATCGGTATTTTATTATTAATCCCTATGCTAAGTATTAGCGGGATTGCGAATATGAACGAAAAAGCAAGCCCACTTTCAGGAGCTTTGGGATTTTTAAGTGATTTTCCGGCAACTTTAGGGTTACCACTTGTATTAGGGATCTATATCGTATTGGTTGTGGGACAAGCTGTTTTGCAAAGTAATATAACGATTCGCAATGCGAAAATTCAGATACGTTTTATTAATCACTTGAGACTGGAAACGTATCGTGGATTGTTACAGGCTAATTGGAGTTTTTTTGTGAAAAAAAGAAAGTCGGATCTTATTAACTCTTTAACAACGGAATTAGGGCGTGTTAGTGCAGGTACTAACTTATTTTTACAATTGCTTACTTCGTTGATTTTCACATTCATACAGATTGGCCTTGCTTTTTGGTTATCCGCAGATATAACACTCTTTGTACTATGTTGCGGTGTAGTGCTTGCCTTTTTTTCCCGAAGATTTATTAAGAAATCGAAACGGTTAGGTGGCCGGACCTCAGAGAATTCAAAAGCTTATCTTGCAGGCATAACGGATCATTTTAATGGGATTAAGGATATAAAGAGCAACCTCCTAGAACAATCTCGTTATATGTGGCTACGTAATTGGACGGAAGATGTGGAACGTGAACAGCTTGCATATATTAAGGTGAGAAATAATTCCCAGCTTTTTTATAAGATCGCATCAGCGATTTCCATAGCCCTCCTGATTCTGCTATCGGTCAAGTTGTTCCGGACACAGACTGAGCAATTATTATTAATTATTCTTATATTTTCTCGATTGTGGCCGCGATTTTCAGGTATACAATCCAATATGGAGCAAATTGCAGCGAATCTGCCTGCTTTTAAAGCTTTGCTGGACTTACAGGAAGAATGTAAGAAAAGTATAGAATTGCAAGATGTAGAACAAAATTATAATTTTTTGAAGCCTATTCAGATAGAGCAATCTATTGAGTGCCGTAATATCTCTTTCCGTTACAATAAACAGGATTCTATATATGCCCTGAAAAATATCAATTTGAGTATTCCATCCAATTGTATGACGGCCATCTCAGGGCGTTCTGGTGCTGGAAAAAGTACATTGATCGATATTGTAATGGGGCTTCTTCAGCCAGAGAGCGGTCAATTATTAATAGATAATAAACCGTTAACGAGTAAAAATCTATTGTCATTGAGGAAATCAATTAGCTATGTTTCTCAAGATCCATTTCTATTCAATGCTAGTATAAGAGATAATTTGAGAATGGTTGAGCCAGATGCGAGTGAAGAGCAAATCTGGGAGGCATTGGATTTTTCCGCTTCTGCTGAGTTTGTCAGTAGGCTTCCACAGGGATTGGATACACTTATCGGCGATAGGGGGGTTAAACTCTCAGGAGGGGAACGGCAACGACTTGTTCTTGCGAGAGCGATACTTCGGAAACCTTCTATTTTAGTATTAGATGAGGCAACAAGTGCGTTGGATGCTGAAAATGAGGCGAAAATACAAGAAGCATTGGAAAGATTGAAAGGAAGCATGACAATTATTGTCATTGCACACAGATTATCTACTATACGTAAAGCTGATCAAGTGATTGTAATGGATCAAGGGCAAATTATTCAAAGTGGCGGTTTTACTCAATTAGCAAAAGATAAAAGTGGGTTGTTTAGTAGCCTACTTGGTCAACAGGCTAAGATAAACATTTAAATATGGCCAGGTACAATTATTTTTTATAATCTTAAGGAATACACTGCCTTTACTTTTTTCGGACCGGTAACACAATTTGATTATTTATGATTTGGGGGATAATTGGTATTTGTGTACTGGTCTTTTTATGGAAATATGAGCTCAATTTAATTATGTGTACAGTATAAAAGTGAAAATACTTTTTGCAATTATTAATATACCATCTATATACATGTATAAATATTCGTGTTATGATTGAACATGGAACCTGATTTTATTTATACCATATAACAAAAAGCAGCGAGACCCCTTGTTTTTAGGACGAGGGGTCTCTTCTATTTTCATTTTAGATAATGAGATTTTTCTATATAATTCTCTTTTAAGGATAATTAGAATTTCATAAGAATATTTATTATAAGCTGTTTAAATGAAAGAATTAAATATACCTCTAGATCATGTAAAAAACACCAATATTGGAGTGGGAAAAGCTCTCCAGCAATTATGATTAGACGTAATGGTTGGAATGCTTTTTTAAATGAGGCAAAAGATTATTATGATGAAAATAGTGGAAATCAGAATCAACCAAAGAACAGTATAATGAATATTGCTACTATGAAGATGGATATTAATGGTATTTAAATATAATAAAAAATGGATGTTTTAGAAATAGAAATGGCGATCTTAAAATTTGTAGATGGCGTAATTTCATTAGCATAAGAGCTCTTAAAAACGGTAATACAATTTATTGATTTTGTAACTAATACTTATACAATTATCTATATGAGTAATGTGTAAAAAATAAAAAAGAATCCCAAAGGCATAAGGAATTCTTTTTTATTTAACAGATAAACAAGAAAAAGCCACAATTTCTTATTAATTATATTTTATTTTTATGTATTGCTAAATAGATTTAAAAGAATTTATATGCAGTATTGGATATTTATGTAATAAATATGACTTTTGTGATAATATTTTATAGAACTGGTATTAAAGGCTAATCCATAAAGATGCATTCTTTATAAAGTATAGTGTTCTAGATTGCGAATCTTAATTTCTAGATATAACATTTAAGATAATATAAGAAAAATGAAGAAATTTGTAGAAATTTGTAGAAAATTAAGGTCATAATGGTAAAAATCAGTAAATATTAAATTTTTCTTTCTTATTTTTGTCCTTTATAATGAGCTATGAATACGACACATAAGGCAAATAATGTATATTGCCTTTCCCTAACTTTGATATACACCCTTTTTCCAACCTCCGTGTGAATTGCTATTATTTTGTTATACCGATTTTAGCGAAGGGAAAAGGGTGTATCTTTTTTGTATGAATAGTTCTAATAGATATTTTGGATAGAAAGCATTTCTTGTTTTTCGTGACAAAAACAATAGAGAATGGGATAATAAGGACAGTATGTTGGTGGTATGACCAATTTGATATATGAGGAGAGAGTAATATGCTAGATATAGGGCAGATTAAAGAGATTATTCCACATCGTTATCCATTCTTACTTGTTGATCAAATTCTAGAAGTAGAAGAAGGAAAGCGTGCGGTTGGAATTAAAAATGTAACGGCAAATGAGGAATACTTTAATGGACACTTTCCAGATTATCCTGTGATGCCAGGTGTGCTAATTGTAGAAGCATTAGCGCAGGTGGGTGCTGTTGCGGTATTAAAAAAAGAGGAGAATCGTGGGCGCCTCGCATTCTTTGCTGGTATTGACAACTGCCGC
Source organism: Bacillus sp. 166amftsu (assembly GCF_900107445.1). Taxonomy (NCBI): domain Bacteria; kingdom Bacillati; phylum Bacillota; class Bacilli; order Caryophanales; family Bacillaceae; genus Bacillus; species Bacillus sp. 166amftsu. The sequence goes on from NZ_FNQA01000018.1 coordinate 52,113, forward strand.
TTCAAGCGTCAAGTACGCCCGGGTGACCAACTTCGTTTAGAAGTGGAAATGACACGTGTACGTGGACCAATTGGAAAAGGGAAAGCAGTTGCAACTGTAAATGGTGAAATTGCTTGTGAAGCTGAGGTTACATTCGCGCTTGGTGATAAAAAAGAATAGATATTCTTTATTCTAGGAGATGAATGAAAAGGACTATCCTCATTTGTCTCCTTTTCTAATGAAAAAAGGGCGAGTTTATTTATAACTTGTGCAATTAAAATTTTATTATCATACTATTAAGATGTTGAATTTGCAACGGATGCATAATTAGAAATGAATTTTATAATTTAGGGTAGGGTCATTATTTTTGAAAAAGGTAACTTTCATAATAGTGCTGATTTAGAGACAGTATTCTCGCATTATAGTATTGAAGCTGTCATGCAGTTTGTTTTTGTCATAACGAGTTTGATTTATCGTGTTAGTCAAGTCATTCTGTTACAAGTAATGTTGTAGCGACTTTTCAAGTTTTAAAAATAATGATCAGATATCCAATTATACATTTTGTTTTTTCATCATTTATATCAGTTCACGGTATGCCTTATAAAGATCGAGTGCAGGAAACACATATGTCCCATTCCCAGTTGTTTTTTATGGGAATTCTAACCTTATTATTGAATAGGCTTTAGAAGATTTTTATAAGGCATATGATTTACGTTATATGTCTCTTTGTTATCACAATGCTATAGGCGCTCATACAGATAGAACAATAGGTGAAGAGCATCGTCCAGAAACACATATTGTACCGAATGTTTTATTGCATATGGTAAAACAACAAGAGGAGAGTTTTATAATAGATGGTGGCTATGGTACAAAGATGGTAGTGCGGTAGGTGATTATGTCCATGTCATGGATGTAGTGAAAGCACATGTGCTTTCACTACATGGTTTATTAGAAGGCTATATAAAATAAACGAAATTTATCATGTAGGCTATGGTGTGGGAACTTCAGAATATGAATTGATTCAAGTGTGTGAGAAAACAACAGGTGAAACGATGAATGCGATATTTAATGATTTTATAAGAGATACGGAGCATTCACTTTTTATATTTGGTAAAAAGATATGTACATAATTAGGATGGAAACCAAAGTATAAGGTATTCAATTGATGAAGCCCTTTATTCAGCTTGGAAATGGTATAGTAATCATCCGAACGGTTATGAGAATCAGCCACTTTCATATTAAAAAATGTTTAGTTCTTAGATTTTATGTAAGATGCCCATTTTAAAAAATTATGGTTAAGTTATCCTACTAAGGATTGCTTGTGATATATTTAAATAGTTAAATTGTTAAATTGTTATAAAAAGGAGAAATAACCATGAGTTTCAAAATTGTTATAAAAAAAGTTCATTAGTCGCTGCACTTGCTCTTGGTTTAAACGCATTTGCTGCAACGGCAGCAAATGCAGAAACGAATAGAAAAGAAGCTTCACAAAAGCTTGTAAATTCATTGAAAACTTTAAACCTTGATCGCGTGGACTATTTATATGCATATTTACAAAAGACGAACTTGACTAATCAAGAGCAAGCTTAGGTTAAGGCAAATGCTGCACGAGTGAGTGAACTTCTTTCAAGTGCAGCTGCGCTAGTTCCAGCAGTGATTAGCTCGTAAAGTAGAACAAGCATAATACACCCTATGGAAAAGCGAAAGAAAGTACATAAGCGTAAGTCAAAATGGAGATGGGTAATTATTAGGATTCCCGTTTCTATTATTTTGTTTGGTCTTGGGATTGTTGCCTTTTCGGTTGGGAGTTAACGAAGCAAATCGTATGGTGAGGTTGTTTATGAAATAACAGATTTCAAAATTACGGGATCGAATGACCAGATGATTATCGTGCCAACTGATTATGAGACGTTGACGTTAACAACATGTTATCCATTTGAGTATATTGGCGACGCGTCGGATCGTTTTATTGTGTATACGAAGCTTGTATCTAAGCCGGATTTAGAGAGACAATTATTTCTTAAAGAAAGCCCAATTGTCGTTCGTGCAATTGGACTTTTTTAATGTAATACAAAAACAGGAGATATATGGATAAATACATTTGGAACTGATCCTGTTCAGCGTTCATAAAAATATGTAATGAAAAGCTAGTAAATAAATTTAGGAGGTTTTCATCATGGCCATACTTGTAACAGGTGGAGCAGGGTATATTGGTAGTCATACATGTGTGGAATTATTGAATCATGGTTATGAAATTATAGTAGTTGATAATCTTTCTAATAGCTCAGTAGAATCATTAAATCGAGTAAAAGAAATAACAGGAAAACAATTTAAATTCTATAAAGAAGACCTTTTGAATCGAGAAGCAATTGATATGATTTTTAAAGAAAATACGATTGAGGCAGTGATTCATTTCGCTGGTTTCAAAGCGGTGGGTGAATCAGTAGCAATTCCGCTTAAGTATTATCACAACAACATTACAAGTACATTAGTATTATGTGATGTTATGCAGAAGCACAATGTAAAGAAAATGATTTTTAGTTCATCAGCAACGGTGTATGGTATTCCTGAGACATCACCAATTACAGAAGAGTTCCCTTTAAGTGCAACAAATCCATACGGTCAAACAAAGTTGATGATTGAACAAATGATGCATGATGTAGTTGTAGCTGATTCAGAGTGGAGTATGGCATTACTTCGGTATTTCAATCCATTTGGTGCACATGAAAGTGGACGTATTGGGGAAGATCCAAATGGAATTCCCAATAACTTAATGCCATATGTAACGCAAGTAGCAGTTGGTAAGTTAAAAGAATTAAGTGTATTTGGAAATGACTATCCAACAAAAGATGGTACAGGTGTCCGTGATTATATTCACGTTGTGGATCTTGCGAATGGGCATGTGAAGGCTCTTGAAAAAGTACTGCATACAACAGGAGTAGATGCGTATAATCTTGGTACAGGTACTGGTTATAGTGTGCTAGAGATGGTGCAAGCATTCGAGAAAGTTTCAGGAAAGGCGGTTCCATATAAAATTGCAGAACGCAGACCTGGAGACGTTGCTGTATGTTTTGCGGATGTATCTAAAGCGAAGCGAGAATTAGGATGGGAAGCAAAGCGTGGGATTGAAGAAATGTGTGTAGATTCTTGGAGATGGCAGTCAAATAATAAAAATGGCTATCAAGAAGTACAGTCTATATATGTGAAATAGAGCATATAATTCAACCGGGAAAAGAAAGAGTTATTTCGTTATCTGTTAGGAAAGCAATTTTTGATGTGAAATATTCAGTAGATATATATGGGTGATATCGGAAACTTCGAGCAGAAGTTTCTTTTTTGTTTATAGTGAAAATAGAATATAGCCCCATCGTTATTTGAGCAGTGGGGGCTTATTTATATTAGGGAGTAAAAAGATAAGAGGCTATATGAGAAAATATATGGGTTTTAATTATGAAATAAAGTATAATTTGATGGGTAACTTCACATGTATAATGTGACTTGGTACTTTATTCCTTACAAACCTATAAAGCTGATTCAAGAAAGAAGGTTACACAATGAAGAAAATTCTATTTTGGATACTTGGTATTATTGGCGTTCTTGTCATTGCGGGAGGCGGTTATGCGTATTATCTGTACTCATCCGTTTCGGGGACAATCGATAAAGTGTATACCCCGCTGGAACGTGATCATTCCGAGAAACGATCTACTGATGTGAAGTTAGGAAGTAAACAACCTGTTTCTATTTTATTATTAGGGGCAGATGAGCGCGGAGCAGATAAAGGGCGTTCGGATTCGATTATGTTATTAACGCTAAATCCGAAAGATAGTTCAATGAAAATCGCAAGTATTCCTCGTGATACATATACGGAGATTGTTGGTAAAGGGAAGAAGGATAAAATCAACCATGCGTATGCATTTGGTGGAATTAATATGTCTGTGAAGACGGTTGAAAACTTTTTAGATATTCCAATCGATTATTATATTGAAGTAAATATGGAAGGGTTCCGTGATATTGTAGACGCTGTTGGCGGAGTTGATGTGTATAATGATATCGCGTTCACACTTGAAGGGATGTCATTTGAGAAAGGAAACATTCATTTAAATGGTGAACAAGCCCTGAAGTATACACGTATGCGTAAGCAGGATGCGCGCGGTGATTTCGGTCGTCAAATGCGTCAGCGTCAAGTGCTTGAAGCGGTTATTAGTAAAGGAGCTAACATATCGTCCATTACAAAACTTGGTACGATGTTAGAAGCAGTTGAGAAAAACGTAAAAACAAATTTAACTCAGGATCAAATGTGGGATCTTCAAAGCAATTATAAGTCTGCGATAAATAAGAAAGAGGAAGTTCAAATCCCTGGTGATGGTCACAAGCAAGATGGTATATGGTATTACTTTGTACCAGAGAAGGATCGTCAAGATTTGTCTAATAAATTAAAAGCTCATTTAGAGTTAACAAAATAGCAGTGAGTATAGTAAGAAGCCTAATGATCCTGTGAAATGTATGGGAAATTAGGCTTTTTTGACGTTATGTAAAAATACAATAGGATTTACAAACTACACGTTAAATTTACGAAATATTTACATTATTCTCTGTAAATGGTATGATGTGTTCAAAAAATGAATGGATGGATGGGGTTATGGAGAGGGGCGCTACACAGCAGGTATTAAATGTATTAGAAGTTATTAATCAAAATCCACAGATGAACCAAAAAAAGATTGCAGAGCACTGCAATATATCTGTTGGTAAAGTAAATTATATTATGAATGATTTGGCACAGAATCAATATATTTATAGCGAGAAGTTAGGAAAGTACATGAATTATTATTTGTATAAGAAAGGCTTTGAATATATGCGCCAGGAGTTAGTGGCGTACCAAGGGAAGAAGATTAGAGTTCATCATAAAGAGGGAAAGAAGGTTACGCAAGCTGTTGTTCTTGCGGCTGGGAAGCGCCATGATTTTGGGAAGCCATCTGGTTTATTAACGGTTGGGGAAAAGCTGTTGCTAGATCGTAGTTTAGAAATTCTTGAAAATAATGGGATTGAAAAGATTGTAGTGGTAGTTGGCTATAAGAAGGAGCAGTTTGAAGGTTGGTCAGGCCGTTATAATGTGCATTTTGTGGAAAATCCGAAGTATAAGTGGACGGGATCAATGGCATCACTAGCGGAGGTTCAAGAGCTTATTACAGATGATTTCTTATTAATTGAAGATGATATTTTAATCGAAGAGAAGGCTCTTATTAAAGTGTTACATCATCCAGAACCGGATTGTGTGTTGGTTACAAATGAGAGTGGATCTGGTGATGAAGCGTTTGTTGAGCTCCAGGATGGCTATCTTTATAAAATTTCAAAAGATATTCATCAGTTAAATCGTATTGATGGTGAGATGGTTGGGATTTCTAAAATCTCGTATGAAGTGTTCATGAACATGTTAGCAACATTCCGTCATAATCAAAATCCATATGTGAACTATGAATATTTACTTCTTGATGCGGCAAGGTTGTATGACGTCGGTTATGCAAAGTTATCGGATGTTGTATGGGCAGAGATTGATACAACGAAGCAGTATGAAGTTGTGAAAAATAAAATATATCCTCGTTTAGTGAAGAAAGAAGCAGAGTTTAAAGAAAGACAAATTAAAAGATATGTTTTAGAGGCGCTTTCTATTTCAGAAGAGCAAGTTACAGATATTCAGTCATTTGGTGGTATGACGAATACGAATTTCAAAGTAATGGCAGGCGGAGAGGAATATGTATTACGTATTCCAGGAAGCGGTACGGAAGAGATGATTAGTCGCCGTGATGAAATGGAAACGGCTAATTTAGCAAGCGATTTAGGGATCGATGCGGAACTTTTATACTTTAATGCAGAAACAGGTGTGAAGTTAGCGAAACTCATTCCAAACGCAGAAACATTAAATCCAAAAACGGCAAAACGCAGTGACAATATGATATTAACAGCAAATATATTAAAGAAATTACACAGTTCGGATATCGTGATGAATAACGTTTTTAATGTATTTGAAAAAGTCGAGCATTATGAAGGGTTATTAAATAAAGTAAACGGTTCTAACTTCGATGATTATGTCGAAGTGAAGAGAAAAATAATGCAATTAAAGGATATGTATGAGGCGATGGATGTTACGCTCGCGCCTTGTCATAATGATACCGTTTCTGAAAACTTTGTTAAGAGCGGCGAAGACAAAGTGTATTTAATTGATTGGGAATATGGGGGCATGAACGATCCGATGTGGGATATCGCCGCACATAGCTTAGAATGTGATTTTTCTTTAGAGGATGAGGAACTGTTTTTAAGTTATTATTTTAATGGATTAGTAGAAGAGTCTTATAAAGAAAGAATATTGATGAATAAGATTTTCCAAGATTTCTTATGGAGTATTTGGACGAAGATTAAAGAAAGTACAGGCAGTGATTTTGGAACATATGGAATAGATCGCTATCATCGTGCGAAGAAAAACTTACAGCTCTTTTTAGCGTTAGCGTGTGAGGTATGAAGATGAGAGAAAAGCAAAGTACAGGCATATTGTATGGAGTTTTTTCTGGTTTTGCTTGGGCTGTAGATACGGTATTGATTGGGATTATCTTATCTTCACAACTTATGTTAGCAACAGAACAAGTTGTGTTGCTTGCGCCGCTTGTGAGTACATTTTTGCATGACTTTATGTCAGCGTTATGGATGATGATATATATGGCGATAAAAGGGCAGCTGGGAACGGTTTTTTCTAAGCTGAAAACGAGAAGTGGACGGTTCGTTATGTTAGGAGCACTTATGGGCGGGCCGGTTGGTATGACGTTTTATGTACTAGCTGTAAAATATATCGGGGCTTCTTATACAGCTGCGATTTCAGCGGTATATCCAGCGGTTGGTGCACTTTTTGCATTCTTGTTTTTGAAGGATCGCCTTCGCCCCTGGAATTGGTTTGGGCTTATTATTAGTATTACATTTATTATCATCCTTGGATTTACAGGGGACGGATTTGCGACTGAAAACTATATGTTAGGATTTATTTTCGTCCTGATTTGTATCGTTGGCTGGGGGTTAGAGTGTGTAATCTGTGCGTACGGTATGAAAGATGAAGAAGTATCCCCAGAAGAGGCCTTGCAAATTCGTCAGCTTGTTTCAGCGGTCACATATGGACTTGTGATTTTACCTGTAGCGAGCGGACATTTCTTAACAAGAGAAGTTGTGATGAGCAGTGAGTTTATTTTAATCATTGTGATTGCATTAGTTGGAACAGCTTCTTATGTATTCTACTATAAGGCAATTCATGAAATTGGACCAACAAAAGCAATGGCGCTTAACATTACGTATTCTGCATGGGCGGTTGTCATTTCTATGTTAGTATTAGGGTCACCTTTTTCATGGAAGTTAATTATTTGTTGTGTTGCGATTCTTATAGGCGCAATTTTAACGGTTGCAGATATAAATGAATTTATGAAAGCGAAAAAATATAGAGGTGAAGTAACGTGAGAGCGATTTTATTAGCAGCAGGTATGGGAACACGTTTACGCCCATTAACGTTAACGACTCCCAAATCATTAGTAGAGGTAAACGGCAAGCCGATGTTAGAGCGTCAAATTGAATACTTACAAGAAATCGGCGTCCAAGAAATTATTGTCGTTACAGGTTACTTAGCAGAGAAATTCGACTATCTTGCCCATAAGTATAATGTGAAGCTTGTGCACAATGACAAGTATGATGTATATAACAATATTTATACAATGTATGTAGTTCGTGAATATTTACAAGAGGCATATGTAATGGATGCGGATGTTTATTTACACCGTAATATTTTTATAGAGAACCCAGCGTCATCTTTATATTTTAGTGCGAAGAAAGAAGATTTCCGTAATGAATGGATTATTAAGTATGATGAAAATCGTAAAGTATATGATATTGAAATTGGTGACGGTGATGATGATTACATCTTATGTGGTATTTCCTATTGGTCAAAAGAAGATGGTGTCCATATTGTGAAAAAACTAGAAGAAGCAGTAGATCAGGAAAATTTCAGTGAACTGTACTGGGACAATATTGTAAAAGATAACATTCAAGATTTAAATGTTCATTTGTACGAAATCGATAGCAATGATAGTTTTGAAATTGATTCTGTAGAGGATTTACAGAAGGTAGAAGAAAAGCTCGCTGTTTTAGCAAAATAGTAGTGGTATACAATAGTTGGAATTTCTTCTTGCTATATAAAATAAGAGTAGCTAAGCTAGATTTATAGAGTTAAAAAAATGAAAAGTTGGGTGGGAAATATGGTATCTATTTTAGTTTGTGGCGGAGCTGGTTATATTGGTTCTCACGCGGTGAAAAAGTTAGTTGATGAGGAACAATCTGTAATCGTAATTGATAACTTGCAAACAGGTCATGAAGATGCAATTACAGAAGGCGTGAAGTTTTATAGGGGTGATCTTCGTGATAAAGATTTCTTAAGAGACGTTTTTAAGCAAGAAACAATTGACGCAGTGATGCATTTTGCAGCAGATTCTTTAGTCGGTGTAAGTATGGAAAAGCCGCTACAATATTATAATAACAACGTATATGGTGCACTATGTTTACTAGAGGTAATGGAAGAATTTAAGATTGATAAGTTTATCTTCTCATCAACTGCCGCAACATATGGCGATGTAGATGTTGAGTTAATTTCAGAAGAAACACCAACAAACCCTACGAACACATATGGAGAAACAAAATTAGCGATTGAAAAAATGTTGCATTGGTATAGCCAAGCTTCTCATTTGAAATATAAGGTCTTTAGATACTTTAATGTAGCTGGTGCAACGCCAAGTGGTATGATTGGTGAGGATCATCGTCCTGAAACGCATTTAATTCCGCTTGTATTGCAAGTTGCTTTAGGGCAACGTGAGAAAATCATGATGTTTGGTGATGATTACAATACACCAGATGGTACATGTATTCGTGATTATATTCATGTGGATGATTTAGTAGCTGCTCATTTCCTTGGACTTCAGGATTTACAAAATGGCGGGGACAGCGACTTTTATAACTTAGGGAACGGTAACGGATTTAGTGTAAAAGAAATTGTTGAAGCAGTTCGCGAAGTAACAAAGCATGAAATTCCAGCGGAAGTTGCGCCAAGAAGAGCTGGAGACCCAGCACGCCTTGTTGCATCTTCTCAAAAAGCAAAGGAAAAATTAGGATGGAATCCGCAATATATAGATATGAAAACAATTATTGAGCATGCGTGGAATTGGCATCAAAGTAAGCCGAATGGGTATGCAAAGTAAAATAATAAAAAAGAGTGTATTGTCGTTCAACATATGTTCGATAGTGCACTCTTTTTTTGTATAGGATATTTGCTATACTAAAATGTACTGCGAAAGGAGGAGAATCATGAAAATACTCGTAGTCGATGATGAATCGAGCATTCGCAATTTAATTCGTATGCAGCTAGAGATGGAAGGATATGAAGTACTAACTGCAGCTGATGGAAAAGAGGCTTTGCAAAGATGGGACGAGCAGCCCGATGTATTGATTTTAGATGTGATGCTTCCAGATACGGATGGTTATGAGCTGCTTCGGCTCTTTAGGGAGAAGGACCGAGATATTCCAGTACTTATGTTAACGGCGAAGAGCCAGATGAATGATAAGCTGCTCGGACTGCAGCTTGGTGCTGATGATTATGTAACGAAGCCATTCAATTATGCAGAACTGATTCTTCGGGTAAAGAATATGGCACGGCGCACGACGAAGAAAGAAACTTTGCAACGATATGAAATGATCCGTGCTGGTGAATTGGTTATTTATCCGAAGGAACGGAAAGTACATGTCAATGGAGAAGAAATTGATTTAACGTATCGTGAGTTCAATTTATGTCAGCTATTTGCTTCACATCCGCATCGCGTGTTTATGCGTGATGAGCTATTGGAGAAAGTGTGGGGCTTTGAGTATAGCGGAAATACGAGAGCAGTTGATATTATGGTGCAGCGCCTTCGGAAGAAGCTTGGAGCAAGCGGAGAACATATTAAGACGATTTATGGCGTCGGCTATAAGTTAGATTGTTAAAAGGTGATAAGATGTCGTTAAAACGAAATATGGTACTTGGTATAGTAGGGTTATTGATTCCAATTTTGTTTCTTCTTTATACGGTTGTTTACATTGCATTAGAAAAGAATATGTATCATAATGCGGCAGGTTCTTTAGAGAAATTAAGTGTAGAAGCGCAAATTTACACGATGAACTATTTAGAGAAGGAAGAAGAAGTGGAGACGCTAGGGCCGAATTCGCTTTTGATTGCTTCTTATTTAGCAAAGCGGATGGATGTCCGTGTGCAGATGATTGGGAAGAATGGAGACGTCGTTGCGGATACAGAGAAAGGAGCTTTGCTTCATAAGAATATAGATATTGACCAGTCGTTACGAGGAAAGAAGGCATATGTATTTGAAAATGGTGACCCAGCACCACTTCTTTTATTTTCGAGTCCCGTTTATCATGGAAGCGATGTTATTGGGGCAATTCGCTTTATTAACGAATTACAAGATGAGAAAGAAGTTTTAACGAATGTGAGCTGGACATTTCTCATTACATCGATTTGTTTAGTAGCCGGCGGCATTTTCTTTGCGATTCGTTTAGCGAAATCTCTTCATAAGCCAATTGATCAGTTAAGACAAATGGCAAAGCGGCTTGCAAATGGGGATTATAAAAGTAAAATTGAGCTAAATGAATATGTAGAAATCGCCCAGTTATCAGCGTCTTTCAATGCGATGGCTGATGCAATTGAACTTCATATGACGCAGCTAAAGGAAGAGAAAGAGAAGCAGAAGGATTTCTTAGACCGAATTACGCATGAGCTGAAAACACCGCTTACTGCAATTATCGGATATGTAGATTTAATTCCAAAATTGCAATCTGCGCGAGATGTAGAAGAAAGCCTTCATTATGTTTCGATTGAAAGTCAGCGTCTATTATCACTCGTTGAGGAGTTGCTACAATCTTCAAAGTATGGGACGAGTACGTTTGAAGTCTCTCCGACGATTGTAGATATAAAACAAATTGCGGAAGAAGCAATTTCGATTGTGAAGCCTCGTCTTCAGCAATATGAAATAGAAGTTATAAATGAATTATCTGAAGTGAATGTAGTTGCTGATTTTGATAAGACGAAGCAAATTTTCTTGAATGTGTTTGATAATGCGATTAAATATAGTGATGCTACGAAAATGAGGATAAATGTCGCGAAAAATGAACATGAAGCGAAAATTCTTATCCATGATGATGGAATTGGTATAGATGAAGCGATACTTGCAGAATGGAATCGTTCTCCAAAAGGGAAAGTACTCTCCTCTAGTTATGGAAATGGATATGGTTTGTTCATTTGTCAGGAGATTATGAACAAGCAGGGCGGAAGTATGCGAATTGAAAGTAGTGAGGAAATGGGAACGCTGGTAGTTATCACATTGTTATTACCAAGGTACATGGAAGGTATAAAAAAATTGAAAGCGATTAAATGATACATTTATGAAACAATTATGCGGTATTTTCGAAACAACGTTTTTTTATTGTGGAGGTAGGCAGAAATGAAAAGGCTATCATTTCAAATTCTCTTGTTTGTCTGTTGTACGATTGCGGCTCTTATCTTGTTTTATGTTATAGAAAAGCAATTGTATAACCGCGTTACAACCCTAGATGACAAGCAGGCTGTTTTAGAAAGAGCAAGTGAATCTCTTCCTACTGAAGTGAAGGTAAGACATGAGAAGTGGGGAGAAGTAGTTGTAACAGATGAAGTTCGTCTACATGCGATTGTTTCATTCTTTGACCGAATTCGAATGAAGCAAACTGAAGCGAAGATCCACGAACAAGTATTTACTGGAGAAGTAACGTACTTGAATGGACATAGGCGTACTTTTGCAGTAGGTGACTTGTTCCAGTACGAGGCAAATGTATATGGGAAGAAGGGGACAGATCCTATGATTTCCGCATTCCAAACATATTTGCTGGGCCTATATTATACGCCAGAGCGTATTAGCGATTTCTTTGCATCAGCAAAAGAGGTTGTCTTGCGAGAAGGTGATGTAGTGCGTACTACGAATCTTACGCCAATACTTGATTCGATTCGGCAAGCAAAGCAAATTACGGACTATGGAGAGATCCAGAAATTGCTGCAATCGCAGAAGAATCCAATCGCTTATATTACTGCTTATCAAAATGGTAAACATGTAAAGAATGAACGTGAGGATATATTAACGATTTCTGTATATCCTTCTTACTTTGTCGTGCAATACCTTGGCGATAATAATGGGAATGTGATGTATATGAAAGGCTCCCTAGCAAATCTATTTGTAAAGGAGAATGTTTCATGAGAAAGATAGCCTTTTTCTTCTTTTTGCTAGTAATTGGAGGAGCGATGTCTAGTTGCTCTCGAGATACTACCTCTATCAAATATAGTAAAAATGGTCTTCCAAATTTAAAAGATCGCCATCTAGTTGCGTATGTAGCAGCGCGTGAAGAAGTCGGTGAAGCACTTCTATCATCGTTTTGTAAACCGCGCGGGTGTACGTATGAATTTATTCGCCTCTCTACGGAGGAGCTTCTTAGAAGAGTTGAAGAAGAAGCGGGAAATCCAAAAGCCGATATTATCATTGGCGGTACATTGGATGCGCATCAAATGATGAAGCAAAAAAATCTATCTATTCCTGTTATAAGTCAGCATGCAAGTAGCATTTCAAAAGCCGTTAAAGATCAGGATGGCTTTTGGCATGGCTATGAAGTAGAGCAGCTTGCCATCGCGATTAATAAAGAGCGATGGAATAAGGAAATAGCGCCGCTGGGGCTTTCCTATCCGTCAGAGTGGAAAGATTTATTACATCCTGCGTATGCTGGAAAGATTATCATGCCTGATCCGAATGTTTCAGGAACAGCATATACGTTGTTCCAATCACTTGTTGATACATTTGGTGAAGAAGAGGCTGATCATTATGTAAAGGAGCTTGCGAGGCAGGTAGCGGAGGTAACGGTGAATGGTTACATGCCCGTAGAATATGTTGCAAGTGGTGAATACATGATCGGAATTAATTTTATGGGAGATCAACGGATGCTTCAAAAACAAGGCTTTCCGATTTTAAGTAACGTGCCTGAGCAAACAGGGTTATCTGTCAATGCGATTTCTAAACTGAGACATGCACCGAGTGGTATTATAGCGGATTTATTTATTGATTATTGTTTATCAGAAGAAGCGGGGCACATTTTAGAAAAGGTTTCGTTTGGCGTACCAACGATGCTTGCGAAGAATCAGAAAGAAATAGAAGGTCAGCCAGTTAGAAGAACGAGCAAAAACGTATCAGATGGTAGAGTAATCGAGACATGGAATAGACAACGTCTCTCTCAAAAGTGAGAAAAGGAGAAGAGATGATATGTTTAATTGGCTTAAGCCTGCACCAGCAATAGAGCGTTTGCCAGCGAATATGATTGACAAAGTATATACATTACTACGGATTCGCGTGTTACTGGGAATTTCGGTTGGGTATGCAGCGTATTATTTAGTTCGTAGTAACTTTACGTTATCTAGTACGTACTTAATGAAAGAATATGGTTTTAGTGCAACGGAATATGGTTTATTAGGTTCCGTTACGGCGATTGTGTATGGACTAAGTAAGTTCTTTATGGGAAATTTATCAGATAAAGCGTATGCTCAGCGGTTTATTGCGGTTGGTTTATTCTTATCGGCAATTATAAATATTTGTTTTGGTTTTGCATCTTCATTTGGAATGATTTTAACATTATTAGTTTTTAATAATATTTTTCAAGGGATGGGGGCACCGCCTTGTAGTACCGTAATGACAAAGTGGTTCTCGAAGAAAGAGCGCGGTACAAAAACAGGACTTTGGAATATTTCGCATAATGTTGGTGCGATGCTTGTAGCACCACTTGTTGGAATTGGTATTGGTATTTTCGGTGAAAGTCATTGGCAAGCCGGCGTGTTTATCTTCCCTGCGATCATTGCAATGGTCATTTCAGTTCTTATGTGGGTGAATGCGAAGGATACACCAGAATCTGTCGGTCTTCCACCAATTGAAGAATATCGTAATGACTATGAAGGTCTTGAGAAGGCAGACAATGCCAACAAAATGTCACCAAAAGAAATTTTGATGAAATATGTAGTGAAAAATAAATTTATTTGGTATTTATGTATTGCGAACGCATTTGTATATTTAATTCGTTTCGGTGTTATTAACTGGGTACCGATTTATTTAACAACGGTTAAAGGATTTACAAAAACAGAAGCGCATGCAGCATATTCAATTTTTGAAGCAATGGCAATTCCAAGTTCATTAATCGTAGGTCTGTTAAGTGATAAGTTATTTAAAGGAAAACGTATGCCACTATGTGTATTTAGTATGGTTGGTGTTGTTATCGGAACGCTAGTATACTGGCAAGCATCGAATATACTTGTTGTGAGTGCGGCAGTTTCGATTATTGGTTGTTTAATTTACGTACCACAATTTTTAATTGGTTTAAGTGCAATGGAATTAGTACCAAAATTCGCAGTAGGTACAACAGTTGGTATGTGTGGCCTGTTCGGCTATTTAGGAGGAAGCCTTGTTGCAAACGCAGCGATCGGTGTTATCGTTGATCGCTCTGGTTGGGACGGCTGTTTCATTCTATTATTAGCGGGTGGTATTTTATCTACTGTATTCTTATTTATCGTTCAATTTGGTCATGAGAGAAAAGGCCCTGAGAGCAAAATTGCATAATCGTTTATGTAAGGAAGCTGTCCAAAAGCACTACTTTTGGGCAGCTCTTTTTATGTGCATCTTGTCAGTGAAGATTTATATAAAGTGAAATTATATTATATATAGAAAATTAACATCCATTTTACAATATCTTCAAAAACGAATGTTAAAATTTACTAGAAGTTAGCAAGACAAATTATATGTATAAAGGAGATGCTGAAATGTGGGGATTTTTGTATCAGAAGTAGAGACATTTTTATTTTGTTCAGCAACTGTTACACAGCGAGATTGTACATTTGATTTTGTCGTTCGTAGTACACCGATCGGGATTGCGATTTGTTTAGTTGAAGATTATGAAGTAGAGTGGCTTCCGATGAAAGTAGAAACATATTTGGAAGTGAACGGAAGCATGTTTCCAGATGAAGAGGAAAAAGATGAATTTCGTAAACAGTTAAATAGTGAAACGGGCTGGATGTTGGACATGCAAGGTGATAACCCGGAAGGCATTGTGCAAAGAGCGATGCGCACAGATGAATATGAAGCGTTTCAAACGGTAGAAAAGAATATTCCGCGTGAGATGAGAAAAGACGTGACAACTCTTCCGTTTGAGTATGACTTGGATGAAGAGAAACCGAGTTCTTGGAGAAAATGTCCAAACCGCCTGATGTAAGGCGGTTTTCTTTAGGTTCCTTAAAACTTTCTTAAAAGATAAATCGTTATATTTCTAAACATTTGTATTTTTGTTACAATATAAGTGTTGATGTAAAACTTTGTAAAGAAATCGTAATAATGTAAAAATATATAAATTCATTTTGATATTTCAATATGTAAGTCGTGTTGACCTGCACTTATTTTCTCTGTCTATTTTTACTTGGATTTATATCGCATCGTTTTCTGAAAGTTTTACATAATTAAATAACCACTATATTAAGATATAAAAGGAGAGAGGATATGTTACCAAATACCGTTCGTACTCCAAATAAAAAGAAGAAATGGATTATCATCGGAGTTATTGCACTAATTGTCGTCGTTGCAGCCGTCAATATTTTTGTTATGCAAGGAAAGAAAAAGGGCGCGGCTGAGGGAGATGCTGTTAGCTTTGAGAAAGTAACAGAACGTTCACTTAACAATACGAAGTTGATTTCTGGACAAGTAAAACCTGGAAATATTGAGAGCTTCTACGCAGATCCGACAAAAGGAAAAGTAAAAGATATTGCAGTAAAAGAAGGACAGGAAGTAGAAAAGGGCACGAAATTATTCTCTTATGATAATGAAGAAATCAATTTACAACTGAAACAAGCTGAGCTTGAGCAAAAAATGGCTACTATGCGCTACGATCAGGCACAAAAGAAAATAGATTCATTAAAGAAAGATATTAAGAAGGCAAAAGATAGTGGCGCGGGGAAAGAAGTA
>NZ_FNQA01000003.1:0-326354 GCF_900107445.1 Bacillus sp. 166amftsu
AACTCCTATTCTTCACTCAGATCAAGGATGGCATTATCAAATGAAGAAATACCAACAAGCACTAAAAAAATACAAGGTTATCCAAAGTATGTCCCGTAAGGGAAACTGTTTGGACAATGCAGTCATAGAAAATTTCTTTGGCTTATTAAAGTCTGAATTACTCTACCTTAAAGAATTTGAAAGTATGGAACATTTTAAGGTAGAATTAGAGGATTATATTCATTATTACAACCACAAAAGAATTAAAGTAAAGTTAAATGGAATGAGTCCAGTACAATACCGGACTCATATCCAATCAGCCGCTTAATTTTTCTGTCTAACTTTTTGGGTTCATTTCAATGATAGTTGTCTTTTACTTTTAGCATAACGACTTATCTTCCAATCTCCAACTAAACCACCGCGCATGACCATCTGTTTCCCCAACCGTTTCACGATATTCTTTTCCATTTATAAAATAATCAAGATGAAGATCTCTATCCCACATGTTGTTATAAAGATGGAAAACATCGCGTTTCGCTCCGATTTCTTTCACTTTATCTACTAAGTTATGTTTTATACTCTCTGGTATTTGATTCGCCACATGTGTGTGGAAAATGCAAATTACTGCATCATCTGGAATTTGTTCCACAACTTCTGAAAGAAGGGCTACTCCATCCCCTTCTATCAGTTTCACAGATTGTTCTTTTAAGCAAGCTGCTGCGTGATCAAACATTTCAAGTCGTTCTTCATGCTCAGGCCAAATAAGTGAGCGTAACCATAAATAATCTTCTTCATTCTTTAAATCATTTATATGTAAATCAAGTCCGATTCTTTCTATGACAGGTGGACTTTGTGGTAAGAAAAATGGCTGATTGTCCCCTTTTATTTCTGATTTCAATTGGACGTTAGAATGTATATTTCCATATACTCCTCCTGTTCCATATGAATAACTATATTGATCCCAGAACAATTGTAGACCCGCACTTGTCCCAATTTCAATTAAAGCTAATGGTTTATTAACTTTATGAAACATATAACAAAAACTCGGATATAAATATGTACACCTTCTTACTTCGTTTGTTTGTACTAGCTTTGTTTTTAAAATATCGATTATCTCTTCTCGATGAAGCTTACAAAAATCTTTAAAATGGTGAAAAGCATGTTCTAGATTTTTTTCTGGATTCGCAACAAGACTACTATAATATTGTTTTAATACATGACTATTCCCTTTCAATAATAAATAGTGAACGGCACCAAGTAATAAGTTAGGAGTTGGCTGACCAAGTTGTGCGTGTGACGCTAATGCAAGAATTTCCTCATCTTCTGA
This sequence comes from Bacillus sp. 166amftsu, assembly GCF_900107445.1. Lineage (NCBI taxonomy): Bacteria > Bacillati > Bacillota > Bacilli > Caryophanales > Bacillaceae > Bacillus > Bacillus sp. 166amftsu. Next base: position 1,307 of record NZ_FNQA01000003.1, read on the forward strand.
AATTTCCAATGATAAATGTTCGTATAAATCGCTCGACCCTTTACTTTCCTTTATAGAAAAATTTCTAAATAAGTTGGAGATTTGTTTTGGTGTAAGCATTTATATTCCTCCTGATCGCAAGTTCGAATATTCAGAATAATTATAACATAAATGGTTGAAATAGCATATTTTTACAAATAACCTCTTCATTTACTTAAAATCACAAATGAAGTTTAAAAATATATCTCCACACCATTAGGATCTTTTTGTTTCTTTTGATATAAAGGATTAAAATATACATATTTCAATGCCGTTTTACTATCAAGAATAGTTTCAATATGATTTATTTTTTTTTGAAATAGAAATGAAAGGTCCTGTTCTAATCCCGTTTTTTTTGTTTTCATTACAATTTTCTGTACTTCTTCTTTAGCCTGACTATCATCTATTGCATCCAAATTTGTTTGTAATTCAATTCGAAAACCATATGGTGTTGAAATGAAGCTTCTCTTTTCTCCTATATTTACTTTCCACTTTAATTTTTCAGCTTGTGCACAAATTGATTCACTTTCTTCTTTTGACGTTAGAAAACCAATATGATCAAATTTAATACTTTTTCCATAGCCAAAGGTTATATTAATCTTACCCTTTCTAGCCTCAATAATCCGAAAAAGTACCTGTTTATCACGAAAATCATCCCACGTTAATGGCGAATTAAATTGTTGAAATTCTCCATTATACTTTCCAATCCTGTTAGAAATGCGAAACCCATACTTTTTATAAAAATTCTCCATTTCTTCTAAATAAGGCGTCCAAAAATGATAATGAAATAACATTCAAATCTCTCCTCTGTATTCTATATATTTAATATAATTGTATAAACATGGCGTTATAATCACCTCTACCAGAAGCGGGAATTCTATTAATTTTTCTTCATACTTTTGAGGGATAAATTCTATCAAAAACAATAAAAAGTTCATTCCTTTCTATACAGGAATGAACTTTTTACTTTAAAAATTATACTTATCAATATTATCCTTCGTGAACACAACTCGTTCCGGCAGTACGATAATTCCGTTTCCATCTGCTTCGTAGTCATAGCCTTGAATAGAATTCGGTTCCACCTTTACTTTACCTATATTTGGAACTTCAAAACTATCCCCAACTTTTAATTTCTTCCCTTTTACCACAATTTCATTTGCAACATAAGTTGCAAGTGCTCCTTGTTGTTTTACATCCCATAATCCAAATTGCTGAACCGTTCCTCGTTTTACATAATCACGCATTACATTTGGAGTTGAAAATCCTGTCACAATTACTTTTTTATCCATTTTTAAGTTTTCAGCAGCCTGAGCCATTGCTGGAAGTGCCGTTGCATCAGGGCAAATTACTGCATTAATATCGGGATACGTTTTTAAAATACTTTCGCCAACCGATAATGATTTTTGTGCGTTATTTTCCCCGTACTGCGTCGTTACAATTTCCCAATTTGGATATTTTTCTTTTATAATCTCTTTTGCTTTCGTTACCCACTGGTTCTGATCTGTTACAGTCGGACTTGAATAGAAGAATGCTACTTTCCCTTTATCTCCAATTTGTGATGAAGTCATTTGAATTAATAGATTTGCAAGTTGCTCCGGCGTTCCTTGGCTTATATAAAATGAACGATCTTTCGGATTCACATCAGAATCCCACGTTAAAACGGTCATTCCTTTTTTCTTTGCTCTCTGTAATGATTGTGAAAGTCCATCAACTGATGTAGAGGAAACCATTAATGCATCATAGTTTTGATTAATAAAATTATTTATATACTTCACTTGGCCTGATACACTCGCCTCTGATGGTCCATCATATTTCACTTGCACGCCTAACTTATCTCCCATTTCTTTTGCCCCTTCACCACCCGATGTAAAGAAACCGACTCCTGTTAATTTCGGAATGAAAGCAAATTTTACATCATCTGCTTTTTTCTTGTCTGCTGTTTTGCTAGAACATGCGATTAAACCGATGATACAAATACACATAATAATAAGAAATCCCAGTTTTCTTTTCATGACATTTCCCCCTTATGCAAATTTCTTCTTTTCCTCATAGTGAGTTGCTGTAATTTGAAATGCCTAATAATAACAGAGAGGATAAGTATAATGCCAATAACTACATTTGACTGTTCGTTCGTTAAACCTGTCATTTGTAAACCGTACTGCATCATACCAATAAATATACTTGCTAGTACCGTTCCGAGAATACTTCCTTTTCCTCCAGTGATGAGTGTCCCACCTAATACAACTGCCGTAATAACCGGCAGAATTGTCTCGCTTCCAATATCAGCTCGTGCTGAACCAAAATATGCTGTTAAAAAAGTGCCTCCTAACCCACCTCCTAACCCGGAAAGAATATATGCGATAATGACTACCTTTTTTGTACAAATGCCGGAATATTCCGCAGCTTTTTCATTCGTACCGGTTAGCGTAACATAACGACCATACCTTGTACGATGAAGTAAGAGTGCAAACAAAACAGTCAAAACGAAAAGTAACCATAGTAAATTAGGAATTCCTATAAAACTGCCATTTGCAAGTTGCACGTAAGAATCTGGTAACCCGCTTATTCCCTCATAGCCACTGGCATTTGAGCCACCCGAGATAACAAGTGCAATTCCTGCATATAAAAACATCGTTCCAAGTGTAACAACAAGAGGTTCCACACCTGTCATTTTAATAATTAGCCCATTGATACAACCGGCTAGACAACTAATAAACAAGGCAATAATCGTAGCTACAATAACCGGAAGTCCATTCATCCAGAGCACACCAATAAGAATTGAAGTAAGCCCCATAATGGACCCTACAGATACATCGATTCCACCTGTAACAATTACAAATGTCATCGGAATTGCGGCAATCGTAATAAAAACGAAGTCATTCATACTGAAAAGTAAATTACTAATATTAAAAAAATCATTGTTAAATAAGCCAAAAAGTATGAACTCAATAATAAGTAATACAATCAGAACCCCTTCCCATCTGAAAAATCCACGTGCATACTTCATTGATTCATCCTTCTTTCTTCCAGCTGTCTTATTCCCTTCCATTTTTTCAAAGTACTGTCTAATATAATAATAAGTAACAGTAAAAATCCTGATATAGTACTATTCCAAAAAGCAGGTATTTTTAAGAAGACTAGTGAACTACTAATAACTTCTAAAAAAATTGCCCCTAGTGCTGCTCCAAATATAGAACCTGTTCCACCTTTTAAATGTATCCCCCCGAGAACAGCGGCAGCAATTACTTGCAGCTCAATTCCTGTACCAGTTTGATTTGGCACAAAGCCGATATTCATAACAAATATGCATCCTGCAATCCCGGCGCTTATTCCCGAAATAATAAATGCATATATTTTCACCCTATTTACAGGTATTCCAATGAGACGTGCTCCATCTTCATTATCTCCAGTAGCATAAAAATATCTTCCAAAAGGTGCTTTCGTTAAAAAAATATATAATAATAGTAAAATAGCCAAAATGATCCATACTGAAATAGGTAGCCCTAGTATCATAACAGAAGACATCTGTTTATAAGACTTAGGAATATCTTCAATCCATTTGCCACCTGTATAGATCAACATTGTTCCTCTAATAATTCCTAACATTCCTAATGTCATAATAATTGCCGGTACACGAAACATCGTAACCCCAATGCCATTTATCATTCCAATGACAGCTCCAAGCAAGATTGCAGCAATAATGGAAATTAAAATGCTATTACCATTTGTCAAAAACATCCCACAAACCGCTGCACTTAACCCCATAATAGAGCCCACTGAAACATCGATATTTTTAGTAAATAATACGAATGATTGACCAATAGCTAGTATGACTAAGATAAGACTTGATTTCATAATTAAAGAAAGCGAACTAAACTGAACAAAACTAGGATTAATCATTCCTACAAGTGCTATGTAAATAAGTAATAAAATGATAATGGATGTTTCATGCATTTTAAATAGATTTGAAAAACGTTTCATTCCGTTACACCTTCCCTTCCTCCATATGCGAGACGTGTAACTTCATCTATACAAATTTCTTCTTTCCCCAAGTGAGAAACAAATTCTCCATTTCTCATCACATATACCCTGTTTGCCAATTGAACAATTTCTTCTACATCAGAAGAAATCAATAAAATTGCAAGTCCGGATTGTTTTAAACTTTGAATTGCCTCGTACACTTCTAATCTTGCTTTCGCATCAATCCCGCGCGTCGGTTCATCAAGAATGATTAATGTAGGTTCACAGGCAAGATATTTAGCTAATACAACTTTTTGTTGGTTTCCACCTGATAAAGATGTCATTTTTTCAGCTTTACTAGGTACGGCTATCCGAAACTTACTAATATACGCTTTAGTTAAAGCGCTTTCTTTTTTGTGATTTAAGAAAAAAGTACTGAGTCGGTGTAAAGACGCTGACGTTATATTTTCTTTAACAGATGCAATTGAAAAGATACCATTACCAGCCCTATCCTCAGGAACATATACCAACCCTTCATCTAGTCGTCTACTCGTCGAATACTTTGCAATTGACTTTCCTTCTAATAAAATAGCTCCCGACAGCACAGGTCTTAGCCCATATAATGCTTCTGCTAATTCCGTTCTACCTGATCCAACAACACCAGCAATTCCTACAATCTCTCCAGCATGTACGGTTAATGATATATTCTGAAATATATCACTCGACAGATTTGTTACCTCTAATACTCGTTGAAAATGTTTTATCGTTTCTTGAGGCGCCTCTTTCTTCTTCTCTTGTTTATAATCTTTTGGCAATAACCCCTCCATTAACATGTCATATGTATAGTCTGATATATCCCCTTGATTCACAATTATTCCATCTCGTAAAATAGCTACTTTATTCGCAATTTCAAAGATTTCCGGAAAACGATGCGTAATATAAATCATCCCAATTCCCTTTTCCTTTAAGCTTTTCATTAACACAAAAAGACTCTTTATTTCATGAGTTGTTAATGTCGATGTTGGCTCATCTAAAATAAGAATCTCTGCTTCTCTTATTAATCCCCTTAATATTTCTACTAATTGTTGCTGCGCAATTGATAATGAACTTCCAATTGCACTTAGCTCTATGTTCCATCCTAAACTTTTTATCAAATCTTTTACCTTTTTACGAAGTTCCTTCTTCTTTGCTTTTATTCCGATACATATATTTTCTTCAATTGTCATATGAGGAAAAATTAACGGTTCTTGTGGGATTAAATAAATACCATTTGAATGTGCTTCTGCTGGATTAGAAAAACTTTGCTCTCTTCCTTTTACATACATCTCCCCAGCATCATAAGAGTATAAACCTGTTAATATCTTCATCAATGTTGATTTCCCAGCACCATTTCCTCCTACTAGAGCGTATACATCTCCGCGTTCTAATTCCAATGTAACCTCTTTTAATACAAGTTGGTTTGAGAATGATTTACTAATTTGTTTCACCTCTAATAAGGGCACGTTCTTCACATCTTGTCATCCTCCTTTATGCGGAACAATTTTTGAGAAAATGATTTTTTGTTCTACTTGTTTTGTAGCATTGTATATCCCTTTTTTCATATCTAGAACAAATTTTTCTTCAGCATAATGGCTATTTCTATCGGTATAAACAAAATACATAACACATATGTTTAAGCATTGGTCAATTGTTGAAAGGGATGAAGAGAATGTCACAGCTGAGTTTTGAAGAAAATTTGTTAACAAAAGTAGCCTGGTATTACTATAAAGATCATTTAACGCAGCAAGAGATCGCTTCATTGCTTCACATCTCACGAAACAAAGTCGTTCGGTTATTAGATAAAGCACGAGCTGAAGGTGTCGTTACATTTCATGTAAAAGGTACAGGTTTACATTGCCTAAGCATTGAACGTGAACTGATTAAAAGATTTCATTTAAAAGACTCTTTTGTGATCCCTACGCCAATGGAAAATCCACCTTATTCTTTAGGAAAAGCTGCAGCGCAATATTTAGAGACTCATTTACAGCAAGGAGATTTACTTGGCATTGGTTGGGGAGAAACTATATCAAAAATGCTAGAAAACATCCATTTTGACATATCTATACAACCTTCGATCGTTACTCTTACAGGTGGTGTAAATCACTACCTTCCTAAAAAACAGAACTATCTCAATCACATGCAAGGAGAACTTCATATCATTCCCACACCATTTTTAGCATCTACAACTGAAATGGCACAAAGCATTCTTTCAGAACCAGCCGTTAAAGATATGCTACATGTCGCTTCACTTGCTAATACAGCAATAGTCGGTATCGGTGGTTTATCTCATGATGCAACAATTGTAAAAGAAGAAAAATTAACGCTTCGTGAAATGACCTATATACGTAGTCAAAATGGTGCTGGAGATATTCTAGGTCAATTTTACAATACACATGGAGAATTACTAGAACTTCCGCATCACGCTCGTTTAATTGGTACACCTCTTCCTGTTCTTCGAAAGATGAAACATGTAGTTGGTGTAGCTGGGGGTGAAGACAAAATAGATGCAATTTACGGGGCTTTAAAAGGTAAATTCATTCATACATTAATTACCGATGAGGACACTGCACTCTCCCTATTAAGAAAGGAAGGTGAATCATAATGTCTGCTCTATTAGCTTACGACGCAGGAACTGGTAGTATCAGAGCTGTTCTTTTCGATTTACAAGGAAATCAGCTGGCTGTAAGTCAAAAAGAGTGGGTTCATAAACCCGACTCTCGTTATCCTGGTTCTATGAATTTTGATGTGATAGAAAACTGGAAACTCGTTCAAGAGTGCACGAAAGATGTACTCAAAAAAAGCAATATATCCCCTTCTTCTATTAAAGGAATTAGTGCAACAAGTATGCGCGAAGGATTTGTTCTATATGATAAAGATGGTCAAGACATATGGGCATGTGCGAACGTTGATGGCCGTGCTTCTTTTGAAGTAAGTGAGTTAAAACAGATTCGTTCAAACCTCGAAGTAGAATTATATGAGAAGTCAGGGCAAACTTTTGCACTAGGTGCCTTACCTAGATTACTTTGGCTCAAAAAACATCAACCCGATATATACGATACAGTCCATTCTTTTACAATGTTAAATGATTGGATTCTCTATAAGTTATGTGGTGTGTTACAAATAGACCCTTCAAACGGATGTACGTCTGGTATATTTCATTTACAAAATAGAACTTGGGATAATTCCATTGCTGAGCAATGCGGCCTAACTTTAACATTTGCCCCAAAAGTAAATGAAGCAGGGACAGTTATTGGTCATGTAACAAAACAAAGTGCAGAGCTGACAGGGTTACACGCAGGAACACCGGTAGTTACTGGAGGTGGCGATGCTCAGATGGCCTCACTCGGTTCAGGAGTTGTAACCCCTGAACAAACCTTTATTTGCGGAGGTAGCTTTTGGCAACAAGAAGTAAATATAACAAGCCCAAAAACCGACCCAAACGCTCAAATTCGCGTCAATTGCCACGCTATCCCTACACTTTGGCAATATGAAACAATCGCTTTCTTCCCAGGTCTTGTTATGCGATGGTTTCGAGATGCTTTTTGCCAAGATGAAAAGGCACTTGCTACTAAACTAGGTGTAGATGCTTACGAACTATTAGAAGAACAAGCAAAACATGTTCCAATCGGATCATATGGTATTATTCCTACCTTTTCAAATGTAATGAATTATATTTCATGGCGCCACGCCGCACCTTCTTTCATTAATTTAAGCTTAGATGCTGATAAATGCGGAAAGAAAGAACTGTTCCGTGCAATCGAAGAAAACGCTGCATTTGTAACACTTGGAAATTTAAAATTAATAGAATCATTAACTGGAAAATTCCCTTCTGAAGTTATTTTTGCAGGTGGTGCTGCAAAAGGCAAGCTCTGGCCCCAAATTGTTGCGGATGTTCTCGGAATTCCTGTCAAAGTACCCGTTGTGAAGGAAGCTGCCGCTTTAGGAACAGCAATTGCCGCTGGAGTCGGCGCTGGCATATATGACTCTATGGAGGCTACTTCTCAGGAATTTGTAAAATGGGAGAGCTCATATGAACCAAATGCTGAACATCACAAACTATATCAACGATTCTATCAAACATGGAAATCAGTTTATGAAAAACAACTCCCACTAGCGGATGAAGGATTCACATCACATATGTGGATTGCTCCAGGTGCACTGTAACACATTACATAAAGGAGTGAACAGTATGCTCAAAGTAAATGAAAATGATTTCGCCTATCGCTTTGGTAACCACGGTCCAAAGTATTTAATAAAGGGCCCTAATATTGACCTTGGTGTTGTAGTTATTCAGCCTGGGGAGGAATTTCAAAATCATTATCACACCACATGTGAAGAAGTTTTTTATGCTTTAGAAGGCGAAATTGATTTCTATATTGATAATGAAAGGGTCCCTGTAAAACAAGGTGACGTCTTACAAGTTCGCCCTCACGAATCTCACTATCTTATTAACCACTCAGATCAAATCTTTAAAGCTGTTTTTATTAAGTCACCACATTTACAAGAAAAAGATACTGTACAAACAGAAAATCCAAAATTAATAAAGGAGTGATTGACAATGACTTGGGGATTTCAAAATCGATTAAATACGATATTACCTGATGGAAAAGCAGTTATGTTAGCGATAGATCATGGTTACTTTTTAGGCCCTATCCACGGATTAGAACAACCTTTAGAAGCAGTAAAGAATTTACTTCCCTATACAGATTCTCTTTTCTTAACAAGGGGCGTACTCAATTCCTGCATTCCTGAAGACTGCAAAACACCAATGGTAATGCGTGTTTCAGGTGGTCCAACTGTAGTCGGTAAAGATTTAGCAAATGAGACCATTGTTACACCAATTAAAGAAGCACTGCGGCAAAATGTGGTTGGGGTTGGTGTATCTGTTTTTGTCGGTTCAGAATATGAAACACAAACTGTTACCAATTTAGCTAATGTTGTTTCTGAAGCACATGATTACGGCTTACCCGTTCTCGGTATTACAGCAGTTGCAAAAGAACTCCAAAAACGAGAAGTACGATTTTTAGCACTTGCATCACGTGTATGTGTGGAAATGGGTGCTGATATTATTAAAACGTATTACTGCGAAGGATTTGAAAAAATTACGAGCACATGCCCTGCCCCAGTCGTCATTGCAGGTGGCCCAAAATTAGACTCAATCGAAGACGCTTTAACAATTACATACCAAGCATTGCAAGAAGGTGCTATTGGGGTTGACATGGGACGGAACATTTGGCAATCCGAACACCCAGCTGCAATGATTCAAGCGATACATGGTATTGTCAAAAACGGCTTGCATGTAAAAGAAGCACTTGAATTATATAATGAAGTGAAAAACTAGAATAATGAATGAGAAAGAGCCATAACGATTTCTCCTTTAAGAGAGAAAAGAAATAGTAAAATGACAGACCAAATATTTAGGTCTGTCATTTTACCGTTAAGCTATGTTATATTTCTCTGTTTATGTTTGAAAAGATAAAATACCCTAACCGTTAAGCTAGCTGTGACAAAATACTGTATCAAAAATACTTCGGACTCTTGATTTAAGTCAATGACCAGTCATTATCTTCCTATTAAAATGAAATCACCTTAGTAATATAGGAGGGTATATTATGGCTACTTCAGTAAAAGAACAATCATATCAAAGAAAATCTGCTCTGGTTGCTGGCATATTACTTATCATCATGGCACTTGCTGCATTTTTTTCCTATGGCTTTGCCCATGGAAGTCTTGTGGTGCAAGGGGATGCCAGCGCCACTTTTAATAACATTAAGTCATCAAATATGCTTTTCAAAGCTGAAATCTTCGGTTGGGTCATCATCCTGATCACTGACATTATGATCGCCTGGGCTTTCTACATGTTTCTGAAGCCAATTAATAAAAATCTTTCATTACTTGGTGCATGGTTCCGTCTTATTTATGCGACTATATTGGGAATTGCCATACTGAATTTAATCTTTGTATTGCTTCTCTCGAAAAGTACAGACTATTTATCATTATTTAAAATGGATCAACTTCAAGCACATATGATGCTGTTTCTTGAAGCATTTGAATCTATTTGGTCTATAGGATTGATCATTTTTGGCGGACACCTCATGATTGTAGGCTATTTGGTTTTCAAATCCGACAGAATACCTAAAATCATTAGTGCCTTATTGTTGCTTGCTTCAATAGGCTATATTGTCATTAACTTATTTAACACGACTCTTTCACAATATGATGCGGTAATTTCAAATCTTAAAATTGTATTTAATGTACCAATGATTGTAGGAGAATTGGGATTTGGTATATGGCTGCTATTCAGGGGAGGAAAAGTCCATAAAGGTGTATGACAATTCCCTAAAATTTATCTTTATTGATTCGCTTCTTGATTCTACTTAATGATTCTGGGGTAATCCCAAGATAACTCGCCAATTGATGTTGGGGTACACGATCGACTAAATGAGGTCGTTTTCGTAATAGTGCTTTGTAGCGTTCTTCTGGGGTAGATGCAATAAATGAAGCCAACTCATCTTGTACCTCACCAAATTTGTGCTCGATCATCTTGCGTGTCATTGTTTCCAATTGTGAGTATTTGTTATACATGTCCTTTTCGGAGTCAAGATTACCAACGACCAATATACAGTCTTCTAGACAAATTAAAGAGTACGCGGATGACTTATCTTGTCTATGATGATTGAAATTCGAAATGGCTTGTTCTTCTGTATAGAAATTGGATGTAACCTCTTTTCCTGTTTCATCTATTGAATACTGTCTAACACATCCATTCAATACAAAATAACACTTAGTTGGAACATCTCCTTGTCTAAGGAGTATTGTTCCTTTTTTATATTCCTCAATTTGTACATCTTCAACGATTGCCTGTTGTTCTTCTTCGTTTAGTGTTGTAAATCTAGTCATATACTTCATTAATATTTTTTTCATTTCCCTCTCCATTCAACTCCTCTGATTAAGTCATTATGATCAATATCATCTTTGTGTTACAAAACTTCTTAGCAAGAACCTATTCAATCATACCTTTGAACTTTCTTTTTTTATTATAAATCTACTTTAATATAGGCTTTGGTAAATAGTATTGTTGTTTTTCAGGTATAAAATATGGGAACGTCCGATTTGGACGTTCCCATTCTTATTCCATTAAAGCCACCTGCAATGAAATAACTGTAAAGCTAATGTAGCTTTTTTAAAAGCTGCGTTTCCCTACCCAAGCTCCTTGCATTTTACTTAGGTATACAATTTGCCCAATATGATATGCGTCGTGCAATGTTAAACTCTTCAGTTCAAGCACTAATGATCTTTCTCCAGGGATCTGTCTATACAAATCTTCATGTTCTGATTTTGCTAGTATTTTTTCAAGTTCACGATGAACGTAAAAGTATTCTTGTTTTGTTTCCTTCCAATTTTGAAACGTCTCAGTTGGTAATCGAAATGTAGATTCATTATCTTCTGCCTGGGGTTCATTCGCTGTTTCACCAAGAAATCGCATCAGAAGTCTCTTTTTATAGAAAAGTAAATGACAAACTAATTCCCAAATAGAATTCATTCCCCCCTCAACTGGTTTCCAAATTGCCTGTTCAAAAGTAATATCCTCTAGCACTTTCTCAAGTGGTGGAAACCAGTCTTCTTCATCTAAGCAACTTGCCCATTGTTGTAACAAAAGTGTCTTTACATCCATTTTCTATTCCCTCCAATTTAATCCCTTTAATAGATAATCCCTTTTTCAATTAAACTGGCCCTTTTACGGAACAATGAACGTTTGATTACTCATAAAATTCCGTTAACATCAATTTATCATAAGTTGTGTTAACTGAGAAAGAACAACTGTCTAAAACCATTTTGGTTAATTATGTCCGCTAACGCCATTAAAATTCACTCGCTCTCGGTAATTTCAGTTCATTTCAGAACGATTGTTCGAGTGAATCAAATAACAACATTATTCTTTAACAAAGCCTTCATAAAAGATTGTACAGCATAATAACCTATGGCATAACCTACGCCAGAGAAGAAATAAAAATTATGATACAAGAATGCATACTGTCCGAAAAAGGTTTGGACTATTTATTTACTACCAAAGAGGTTAAATATTATAACCTTACATAATTATTTATTCATCATTATATCTTGATGTTTATTCTGAAGGAAAACCTTATTTTTCCCCCTTTTTTAAGATCCAGTCCAATGCTATTGATTTGAATACCCCTAATTGCTTTATTTATATTTAAATAGGACACTAAATAAGAACTGTTTTACCCAAATATAAATTGATTAATACATATCTAGTCCAAAAAAAAAACATGAACATATTATATTATAACTCTCTAACAAATACTCTAAGAAAGGAGCTATCTATATGTTTGAAGACAAATCTAAAGTTAATTACCCATATGAATTTGCAGAAACTATAACAACACCAGTTAAAAAACCAAATTACACAAAATTTAAAAATAATACAAACACACAACCTTTGGTTATTTCAAAACATTACGTTGAAAAACTTCTATACTCCGAAAGAATCAATGCACCTAAAAACAAATAATCAAAGTTCTTTAAGAAAGACTACATCCATATATAGATGTAGTCTTTTACATACGATGTTTTTATAATTTAAGACTGTTGATAAGCACCCTTCGATGATTTCACATAATACACAGCATGCTCTGCTTTAATAATATGATCCGGTTTTGGTTTCCCGCGACCTTCTCTATGTCCAGCTATATGTTCTTCGCTTGTCTCCCAGCTTTTCCACGCATCTTCAGATTCCCAGCGAATCAGTACAACGACTTCTTCGTCTCCTCTTCTCACCTTTTTAACGAGAACACTTAAGTCGATAAATCCTTCAAATTTTTCAATGATGCCTTCTCCAGTAAAATGTTGAACAACAAGATCTGAAGTTCCTTCTTTCACTGTAATCGTTTTCGTTTCAATAAACATGTATCCCACTCCCTTTGTATGTAAATATTTCTAATATTCTTCCATTATAATTGATTATGATAATTATTTTCAATTAAAACATTTAAGCTGATTTTTCTTGAACAGCTTCATCAAGAAATTTAAAGTACGGAAGTAGTATTCCAGCTAAAGAAGTTACACATATGATAGATCCAATTAATACATATAACGCCCTTACTCCCCATATTTCACTCAATGTTCCTCCAACTAAAACACCTAGTGGCATCGCACCTCTTATTAAAAATAAGCGCACCGAAAATACTTTTCCCATCATATCATTTGGCACAACTTGCTGGCATATTGTCGTGTTATGAACATTAAAAAATGCCATGCATACACCCGCTATAACTTCAATAAAAATTGCTAAAGAGATACTGTGATTGAATCCTAGCGAAATATATGTGAGCCCTCCTATTAATAACGCTCCAAGCATGAGAAGACGCCGACTACGACGCTGCACTTTCCCGACAAATATAGAGCCAATTACGTATCCTAGAGGAAAACCTGCCATAAAATATCCGTAATCAGCATAGCTTGCTGAGAGGTCATCTATTATATACGGAAGATTGATAACCATCGTTACGCCGACTCCAAATTGAACAAATGTGAGAAAAACACCTAACCAGAAAATAATGGGTTGTTTGAAATAATATGTAAATCCTCCAATAGATTGCTTTAACCAACTTTTACGAACTGTTTGAGCTACTCTATGCTCTTGTATAAATAGCAGTAAAGCACCACTTATAAATAGAAACAAACAAACGAAAAATAAAGTTAGCTTTACTCCTATAAACTCAATAACAATTCCCCCTAATACAGGGGCTAAAAACATCATAAGGCGAACCATTCCATCAATATACGCATTCGCTGATTGCAGCTCTTCTTTTGATACAATTGTTGGCGTAATCGCTTGATTGGCTGGTACGTAAAATGGAGTGATGAGACCCACTATCATTTGTACAACAAAAATATGCCATGTTTCTACATTCCCAATGATTATCATAAATAAAGGAAGTGAAAAAGCTAGTCCACGTGTCCACTGAGATACAATCATAATCCATTTCCTGCTCCATTTATCAATGAAAGGACCAATGACAAGTTGTAAAAGAAGCGACGGGATAAAGTAAAGTAGCCACATACTTCCTAAGGCCACTTTTGAACCTGTTAATTGATAAATAAGAACAGAATTACATAGCGTACCAAATGCACCACCTAATTCGGAAATCGCGCTGCCAATCCACATAAAGAAAAACGATCGATTTTTTAAAATATTTTTCCCCATTTTGCACCAACTTTTCTTTTTCATTCTCCTCCTATTGTGCATATTCTATAAAGGTAAAATCATTATACCTTTTGATGTACAAATGCATAATTAATGATTTAAATAGAATTCCAACTCTTTTGATATAGCCTCTAATGCTTTCTTTTTTAAACTATACTTAGCATCTAGAATATCAACTAACTTCGCAGATCTTAAAATTTTTAAATGATGATGAATTGTTGATTTTCCAATATTCAACTGCTCCGTTATCTCCTGCAATGTACGATCTTGTTCAAACAATAATTTTACAATGCGTAACCTCGCTTCATCACCCAATGCTTTATGTTTATGCACTAGAAAATAACTTGGCTCATATGGATCTTCTGGATGTATACTTTCATTTGCAATTGGATAATGAAATATTTTTATATTTTCTATATCAGCTTCGATATTCCATGGTCGGTACGTATATTGCGGGATAAGAAGAACATGATGTACACTGGGCTCTGGAGAATAAGTAACACCGCCTGTTGCCCATTCAACAAATTCTTCTGGTTGCATTTTTTCATTCATTTGACGTTTCGTTTCATAGTCTTGTTTTAGTATGCGTGACAGTTTTTCCGCTTTAGGTTCTATAACAGCTTCATACCATCCTGTCATCACTGCAGTGAGGTGCTCTGTCAGCTTTTTTATATCCACTTTGCAAATAAAATCGATGTAAGCAGGGAAAAATGGATTGCTATTTGTGATTTCTTGTAGTTCTTGAACTGCTTCCCTCTCCCCATTGGCTGCATTCTTTCTCATTTCTTCATATTTATAGCCGACAAATGGAATACATATATACTTTAATTCAGATTCTAACAACGAATTGATATACTGAGTAAACTCATATAAATCCTGAAAATCTTCTTGATATAATAGTTGCAGTAATGCTTTCCACGTATTATGTTTCTCTACGAAATGTAAATGCTCTTGCATTTCCACCGATAATGTTTGTCTAATCTCCTCCCATTCATTTCGAGATTTTTCTAACGTATCAATCAGCCT
The DNA here is from genome assembly GCF_900107445.1 of Bacillus sp. 166amftsu. Taxonomy (NCBI): domain Bacteria; kingdom Bacillati; phylum Bacillota; class Bacilli; order Caryophanales; family Bacillaceae; genus Bacillus; species Bacillus sp. 166amftsu. The sequence goes on from NZ_FNQA01000003.1 coordinate 16,581, forward strand.
AGTATTCGTAATGGCTGCAATCCCAAGAGCACATTCGAAAAGTATCGAATACTTTACTTGAACGTCATATGTTTCCCTTTTTCTACTCGTTACATGTAAAACTTCCATTGTATCCCTCCTTATTTTGTTATGTATTAAATTCTATAAATATCGAATTTAACCTTCTATAATTTTAGAATTTTAAAAAATCTAAAAAAGACGCATATATCATTGGTACAAAATTAAAAATAACCATAAAAAAAGAGATGCAATTAGCACCTCTTTTTAAACTTATTTTAGCACTTAAATTAACACCCACATGAATATCATTTTGTCACGAATTTGTCCTAACAGTTTCTTGGAGTTTTTCCATTACCCTTGATAAAGCTAAAATTGAATTTGTTGTTTCAAATTCTCCAACATTTAAGGAATGGTTTACATTTTGGATAACATCAATCGTTACATTTGATTTACTTAATTGGTCAATTTGATTCGCATTGTAATAATGGTCTTTATCCCCGATCACTAAAAGCCCTTCATGTTGACTATTCAAGATTGAGTCAAAAACCGAATCAAAATTTATTAAAGGAGTGAATAAAATCATTTTTGACTTTAAGAATTCATCTCTCTTCATTAAGTCATTCGCAATTGGAATTGTTCCAAGTGATTTTCCTAAAAAAATCGAATTGTTGTATTGCCCATTTTTTAAAATATCAAAAATCACAGGGTTAATATCATCCATCATTATTTTTGTTATTTCTTCAATCGTTTTTTTCATTGTTTGCTCATCATAAGAGTAATGAATATGGACAATATCGATTTTATTTTGGAGCATTAACATCGTCGAATAATAGAACAAGGGTTTATCGTAATTGTAACCTGAACCTGAAAACATAAAGCAAATCGTTTTGGAACCCATTTCTATATATGTATAACGAATCACCTTGTCGTTTGTTTGTATCTCCTTTTTCTTTCCTTTCATCATTTTCCCCTCCGAAATTTTTATAATACCATAATATAAATTTCCCTATTACTGATTACCCGATCTCTCCTCATTCAATTTGAAATTTTTCTAACGTATCCATCAATCTAGTATTCGTAATGGCTGCAATTCCAAGAACGCATTCGAAAAGTATCGTACACTTTACTTGGATATTATATATTTCCAGCTCCTCCCTAACACTTCCTTTTTATTAATTAATCAAATATTGAAATATTCTTTAATTTAGTGTAGTGGTTGCTCGTTTAATAAAAGCACTCGTTAGTGCATTAATAAAATGTACTGTACATGTCGAGACATCCTATAAAAAAATAGAAAAATCATTAATACCTGCATATGGTACTTGATTCTTGATTTTATCTTTTAAGCTATGTAAGGTGTATGCTTGCCATTCTTCTAAATTATTCATATCCCATTTTTGTATGAATAATTGATACAAATAAATCTCTCTTATTTTTAAGAAAATAGGAATTTGAATCATTATATCCTTATGAAGCGTATTTTCTGTTTTATATCCTGCAAAAAAATTACTCATAAATATATCACAAAAAGAATGTGTATTGCCATTGAAGGAGCTATGTTGCCAATAAGCATGATAGAAAGCTACTGCAATATCTTGAGCATACCAATTAAATGAGCATTCATCAAAATCAATTGTAGTTATACGACCTTCCTCATCAATAATTAAGTTTCCTTGATGGTAGTCATTATGAATAAGTCCGAAAGTATCAGGAGTAATAATATATGAAGTTAGACTATGCACCAACTCTTCATATTTCTCTTTAATCCATGGATCTAACTTTCTTCCAAGATTAAAGACATCAGGATTTTCAACTTTCCATTCTGGACGTTGTATTGCTTTTAATTTAAAATCTTTGGATAGTGCATGCATTCTTCCTAAATTTTTACCGAGTTTTTTAAAAACCTTTTCATTCCAGTGGGATTTGTTTGTAACATCAATTTGATCACCCTTAATAAATTCAAAATATGTTTTAACTCGTTCTTCCTCACACCCTAAAAGAATTACTGGCTTAGGTACAAGTACACCTTTTTCATATAAAAAATTCATCCACTCTATTTCTTGTAAAATCATCTCCTTTGTTTTACCCTTTTCAGAAATTCTAACTACCCTTTCTTTCTCTTTAATATAAAATACGTCGTTATTAAATCCTCCATTCAATCTAACACGATTTTCTAACATCCTGTTTTCCCCTTAAACTCTCAATTTACGAGAACGCTTGTATTTAAACAGTAGCATAGTAATTTCTTTGTCTCTTCATTTACTAACCTGCATCGTTAGTTTAATAACACAGTTTCTTGTTTTTCTACTAACATGTAGTCCAGTGAAATAGAACATTCTTTTCTTTAAGCATTACAGAAACAACTTTATGATTCGTAAATAATGATGTCGGTTATTTAACTTTATCTCATCACCATCAATAAAAAGTGAGAGGTTCTTCAAAACAAAAAATAAATGTTAAGAAAAGTTTCGTCTTACGTGTATTTCAAAATCTTAGACATGTAATAACTATCAACTAAGTTTCCATCCATAATACAAGCGGCTCTTTTTGTTCCCTCAATCTCATAACCTAATTTCTTATATAAAGAAATTGCTGATGTATTATTTATCCTTACTGTCAATTCTAATCTAATTACACCAATCGTTTTTGCCCAATTTTCAAGTTCTTTAAATAATTGGGTTCCAATTCCTTTTCCACTATTTTCACGTGTTACACCAGCAACAATATAAACACTATGTCTAATTCTTTTAGGTTTACTACCAATTGCCATCAAATATCCTACTAATTTATTTTCAATCTCAGCAACAAAAATAGCTGAATTAGAAGATTGAGATATTTTTTTGATAATATTTTGTTGCTGTTCAATTGTAGTAGCTCTTTCCCCTTCCTCAAATAACATGAATTCCGTTTCTTCATCAATCTTTCTGCACAATTTTAAAAAGGGTTCTGCATCTCTTTCCATAATGAGTCGAATCATGGAATATAACCTCACTTTAACTAATTTGCCATAACAATAAATAATTCGACATATGTAAATCAGCTTCTTTAAATTAAGGACTTTGAAAATTCTTGTCCTCTAAAACGAAAGAACTAGCATTATTAGGCTAAAAATGTACTAAAATTCTCATTCCTACATTGACAAGCATTAGCTCTATCCTTTTAAAATTAAATCAACATTTTGCTGCGGCCTTTCCACTTTCAAATAAAAATCCTCTGCTTTCCAATATCTATGTTCAAACTTTAGAAGATTCTTTTGTGTTTCTTCATGTTCACGAAGAAATCTTTGTTCCCGCGGGCAATCTAAATACACTATATAATCAAAGTACTTTCGCCACTCTTTCCGCTGAAGAAAGACTCCTTCAATTACGATCACACAAGGATTCGGCATGATTACCTCTCTCATTTCACACGAATCCGTTTGATGATTATAGAACGGAAGGTTTAGCTGATTTTCCATCTTTATTTTTTGAAATAACTGCTCTTGCAACCATTGAACATCCCATTGTAATTGATAATACTCATACCACTCTTCATATCCAGTATCATAGCGCTTACTACGCTCTACAATATGATCATCGATATGAAAAATATGAAACGGAATACCTTTTTGTTTCAATTCGTCTTCTAGCTGCTTTACCAATGTTGTTTTCCCCGAACGACTTAAACCATCTATTCCTAAGATAAATCGATTACTTATATTTTTTGAAATGAGTTCTATTAATTTTTTCAAAATACTATCCTCGCCACTCTTCTTTTAGTAACGAATAGATTATAGTATCATGAGCAACACCACTTTGAATCATATATTTTCGAAGTAATCCTTCTTCCTGAAAACCAGCTCTTTTCAGTAATCGATGTGAAGCTTCATTTTCTGTATAAACAACTGCTGCAATCCTTATTAGCTGCAGTGTTTCAAATCCATATGTAAGAATTGCTTGTATTGCCTCAGATGCATAGCCTTTTCCCCAATATGTATCATCTAATTCATAGCCAATTTCAGCTCTTTTATGGTTTGGATTGATTAAATGAAATCCGCATGTGCCAATCAATTGATTCGTTCCTTTTAATTCAATCCCCCAGCGAATGACATTCCCTTCTTCATATCTTTTTCTAAATGTCTGAATCATATTTTTCACTTGTTCCATAGTTTGGAAAGACTCCATTCCAAAATAACGGATAACAGATTCTTTTTCAAAGTAATCAAACATTGTTTCAGTGTCTAACAATGTGAGTTCTCGTAATTTTAAACGTTCTGTTTCTAAAATTGGAAACCCCATTCCCTTTTCTCCCTCTACTCTAATGAGCTGCAAATTTCAATATAATTACCATCTGGGTCTGACACATAAGCAATCGTTTGTCCCCATGGTTTCGTGATTGGCTCCACCAATACTTTTACACCTTGTTCTCTTAATTCCGAAATTGTTTCTTTCACATCCTCCACAACAAATCCAAGTTCAAAATTAGAAGATTCTAATGCACCATTCGGAATCGATAACCCAGTTAACTCCCGTACATCCTCTCTACTATTCAACGCTAAAATCGTCGTTCCAGTATCAAATTCAATGTATGTATCATGTTCACCCTTTATTGGTAAGGTTAAAATATCTTTATAAAATCGAAGACACTCTTCATATCGCTCTACATACAAAATGACATATTTCATTTTTAAATTCATTGTAATCTCCCTTTCAAATTCTCTTCTAAAAATTCGACAAAGGATGTAGAAAACCTTGTTTACATTCCAGTATTCATAATAATAAACAAAAAAAAAGAAGACCGATTTCTCGGTCTCAAACATATTGGCATAAAACAGGAGATTGGTTTGGACATAACCAGTTCATACATTTATTATATTTTATATTTTCTGAATTTTAAATATAATATTCAACAATTCATATTGAGAAACTTTTTGACAGAAATCATGAAACATAGCTGCTTTTGAATAAATTTTCCCATATAAAGAAATGCTACAAATGGAGGTGTATACATATGGAACCAATGCTTTGCCCAAGTTGTAAAACAAACCGCACTCGCTTTAATATTCTTGAGCAACAAGTAAAACCAGTAAAATTAAATCCACAAACAGGACAAGTTGAAGAAGAATACACAAACGAAACAATGAATGCTTTTCATATGGCATATCAAGGACCTTCATATCGTGTCCAATGTGCAGTATGTGGGCTTGTGGAGAACCCAGAACAGTTTATCAAACCTGCGCAAAACCAATCATTTTAACACTTGAAAACTTGATTCGTCCTTAACGATCCAAAAGGTAACCTAAAAATCTCATTACCTTTTGGATTATCTATCAATTACTCGCTTTTAACCGTTCACTCATCTCTTCATAATGCTTTTTTACCTTCCCTTGAAATTGACTATATGCCTCTTCCACTTGTTTTTCCTGTTTCTCAACTAACTCGTCTATTTATCCTGCCAATTCTTGACTGAGTTTCTTATCTTTATATAATGAAATGAAACAAATTACGTCCTTTACAAAACTTCCTTTTTTAATTCTCGTATCTTCCAAAATAACCTTATTAATACATATACATCTATACACACGCAAATCCCTAGAATAAGTTTTATCCAAATAGGACTATTGACCGAAGGCCCTAAGTAATTCAAATACACCCCTAGTATCATAATGACCAAGGTAGGTGCAAAAAATCTCATTAAATCCATAAGTTTTTCAATCTTTGTTTCTTTCTCAGAATAAATATCAGGTAATTCATTATCATCCGTTACTTCTTTAGAAAAATAGTGCCATTTCGTAAAGCTTGTGACATGCTTCCAGCCAGATATCTCATAGATTTCAATGTATTCTTTTTGATTCATTTGTGAGTTTCGATTGTCTAGTTTGAAATCCGCTTTATAAACAACATCTTTCGGCTCCGTTTTCTTAAATGTATACATAAAATTGTAGTTTTGGAATGCCCAGCCCTTTTGGTGCATTTTTCTTAAATACGCCTCTTCTTTTTCTAGGTTCCACGCCGCAAAAAATTTTAATGTCTTCTTAATCTCCATACTGTCTTCACTCCCCTAGAATATTTTCCCCATTTTGAACAGAACGTTGTAACCTTTTAAATTCAAGTTCTAATACTTCTCTACCAAATGGGGTTAACACGTAACATTTCTTTCTATCTGTAGATGCTACTTCAACAATTAGTTTTTCTTTCAAAAGCTTTGTCGTGTTTCCATATAACGTACCAGGTCCAAGTTTTACTTCCCCATTCGTCATTTCTTCCACCATTTGCATAATCCCATAGCCATGCATAGGCTCTACTAGTGACAACAAAATATAATACGTTGCCTCTGTTAATGGAACATATTTCTGTGCTTTCACACTCATTATACCTACCTCCGATACATCGTCACATGATATATCGACACACGATACATCGTATATCGATATTGTATATCGTATTCCAAATAAATACAACTAAAAACGATGGTGTTTTTAAAATTTTATATTTATTCTATACAAAAATATTATTATATTAATTTTCAGAAAAATTTGTTAAAATATAACAAATACACTTGTCTACTTTTTGAAAGGGTGATACATATGTTAAATAAATTAAAAGAAAATATAAGTTCTGTTTTTGTCGGAAAAGAAAACGTGGTTGATTTACTCCTGGTTTCATTACTTGCGGATGGTCATATATTACTTGAAGATGTACCTGGAACAGGAAAGACATTACTAGCGAAAACAATTGCAAAAAGTATTGGTGGCGATTTTTCTCGTGTTCAGTTCACTCCTGATGTGCTTCCGAGCGACGTAACAGGAATTGAATACTTTAATCCTAAAACGAGTGAATTTGAATTAAGGTTCGGGCCAGTCATGACAAATATATTGCTAGCAGATGAAATAAACCGAGCTATGCCTAGAACACAATCTAGTTTATTAGAAGCAATGGAAGAGCGCCAAGTCACACTCGAAAAGCAATCTACGCCTCTTCCTAAACCGTTCTTTGTCATTGCGACGCAAAATCCAATTGAATCACAAGGAACTTTCCCTCTTCCAGATGCCCAGCTGGATCGTTTTTTAATGACCATTTCAATTGGCTATCCTTCCCCGGAAGACGAACTAAAAATGATGCGCCGTTTTCGAAATGACAGACCTTTAGATAACATTCGTTCTGTTATCACTTTAGAAGATATTTTACAAATGCAACAAAAAGTAAAAGAAATATACGTATCCGAATCGTTAGAACACTATATCATTCAACTTGCTAATGCTACACGAAATCATGATTATATTGCCAACGGTGTGAGTCCACGTGCAACACTTGCCTTAGTTAGGGCGATACAAGCATTAGCCTATTTACATGGTCGTGAATACTGTACGCCTGAAGATATACAATTCTTACTCCCTTACGTATGGAAACATCGTCTTATTTTATCAATGGAAGGTGCTCTGCGCACGACGAAACAGAAGTTAATTGAAATTATTTTAACGGAAGTAGACGTTCCTGTGGAGATTGAGCAATCATGAATTATACACGTATTGTAACCGTTCCATTATTTTTCCAGCATCACATTATTAAACTAACAATTCCAGTTGCTTTGTTTTTAGCGTTCTATGTAACAAATTCATATTTAGTTGTCCCATTTTTGTTTTATTATTTATTTGCTTATTTTATTTATCGTTATACAGCATACATAGATAAGCATTTTCAAATTATCGATAAAAAACAAACAACACGCTTATTTCCTGATGAAACAGGCAGTTTATCAATTCATTTACAAAACAAAGCTAAACTTCCTTTAGTGAATGGCACTTGCTTTTTACATATCAATCCAACCTTAATACCAAATCAGACAACTGGCGTTGAGCAAATATCTAAAACGTTATTTTCTTTTCGCTTTTCACAGCCTGCAAAGTCAGAACAGAGATGGGAATTACCGTTTACAGCTACAAAGCGAGGGGTTTTTAAAATTGAGCAATTTGAATGTATTATAGGTGATCCATTTCATATCATTCAAGTTCATCTGCCTACTGTAGATAAATTGAAGACTGAAATTATCGTTTATCCTACTTTAAAACGTGTTGCAGGGTTACAAGAGATACATCAATTAGCAATAGGTACTTATAAAACAAATTTTTCTTATTTCCATGATGAATCTTCTATTATTGGGATAAAGAAATATGAGAGAGAATCTTTTCGAAGTATTCATTGGAAAGCGTCTGCTAAAATGCAATCTTTACAAGCAAAACAATATGAAGCAATAAAAAATTATAGTTGGACATTATCCCTTTACTTAGGAGCAGATCGTGGAATTGGCTGGAGAGAAAACATTGAAGATTTAATTTCTTACACCTCTTATTTGTGTCAGTTTGCAACAGAGAAACAGATTCCTTTTGAATTGTTTGTTAGTATCTTTACGGAAGATGGCCCTTTATACCTTTCATTAAATGAGGGGCACTTACACTACGCAAAAGCGTTAGAAGAGCTGGCCCGTATTTCCGAGGACAGTACATTGCTTTCACGTGAAGGCTTCCTTCACTATTTAGATAGAAAAAAAGAACGTTCTTCCATCCTATTCTTTATAGGAATACGAAAAGAAGATGTACCAAATATGAAACAACAAACGTATCTGATTACGGATGAAGGGATGGTGGAACAACTTGAAAACATGGCTCCATTACGTTAATGATTTTCTTCTTCTACTCCTTCTTTCTCTATTGACGGAGCAAGAAAGAACAATTCCCATCATCCTATTTTTAATCATTAGCTTTCTTTGTACGATTCCCATTCATAAAATGAAGACCAATAAGCGAAGAGCTTTCATTTTACTATTTATTCTACAAGTTATACTTTGTTACGTATTTTCTATCTTTTCTATCGTTAGCTCTATCTTACTCCCGTTCTTCTTTTACATCGTACATGCACGGGATGACATAACAGCATACCATAAAATGCTAGGTGCCTTTTTATGGTTCATTGTTTCTTATTTTCTTCATTTAATGAAGTTACCTTCTCTATGGGTACTAGGCTTATTCGCTTTATTTATTCTACTGTCACTTTGGATTACTAGTTATAATAAAGATCAAAAAACAATTCGTTTTGTATCTATCACAGCAATTGGAATAGTCAGTCTTCTATTCTTCTTATTTATTCCGTATATACGTATCGTACTCTCGTATCTTTTCTACTGGGTAGCACTTGGTTTTGGCTATGGTATCGAAGCATTATTATCTATTACAAATCCAAATGATGCTACAGAAGCAATAGAAAAGTTAGGTGGAACGAGTCCAGAACTTCCAGAATCCGATCACCCATACGATGCCTTTGTTGCTCAATCCGTTACTGCTTCGATCATTGGAATCATTGCTGCATTTGTAATTTGGAAGCTGTACAAAAAGAGAAAATCCTTTCACCTTGGGAATATATCCTTTTATAACTCTGGTACAGTTATTCAAGAAGAAGGTATATTGCAAAAAACAACCCGAATGACGCGCCCACCAACGAACGCCATTCGCAAAGAAATATTCAAACTAGAAAAGAAATTAAAACCACCTTTAAACAGAAATCGTGGTGAAACGATTGACGCATGGATGGAGCGAATTCAAAGAGAAGAAGGTGCCTCTATTCAATTCGATATAATTATAGAGACATACAATGCTGTACGGTATGCTGACCAGGAAAATACTGAACTCTTCCGGCAATTTAAAGAAGAAGTAAATAAACTTTACGCCTATCAAAAGACGTTAAAAAAGAAGAAAAAATAAAACACCTCCTCGACAACTCTATTTTAGAGTAATCGAGGGGGTGTTTCTTATTTTACTCGTTGTCCATCATAAACCTGAATATCTAACGGAGCAGTTAAAAACTGATTCGCCTTTTTAACAAAAGAAGTAAAGTGTCCACTTGCATTATGGCTAGCGACTGCTTCTGCATCTTGCCAAACCTCTACCATTGTATATGCACTTTCTTTTTCAGTATCTTTATATAAATCATATGATACGTTACCACTTTCTTCTCTTGAAGCATGAATGAGCGGCCTAATTTCTTCTACAAATGCTTGTTGTTTTGCTGAATCTACTTGAAATACTGCGTGAATGATAATCAAAGTGCTTCCCCTTTCATCTTCTACGAATTTTTTCAAAATTACTTCCACTGGGCAACTTTATCGATTGACAGACGAACTGATTGATATCCACTATCGGCTGCTTTCCCAATTGAAATTAGCATAACTGGTACATAACGGTCTTTATCTAATCCGAAAGCTTCTGCAATTTTGTCTTTTTCAAAACCGCCAATTGGACATGTGTCATATCCATATGCACGTGCAGTCAACATAAGTTGCATTGAAACAAGACCACCATCAATTAATACTGTATCTTTCATTACTTCTGGTGAAACTGTAGAGAAATACGCAGAAAGCTTTTGCATTTGATCTTCTTTTACTTCAGCTGGCATAAGCCCACGTTCTACTGCTGTACCATAAATCTCTTCCGCATTATCAAAGTTTTGTAAATCACCAAATACAGCGATCATTGCTGATGAAGTTTCTACTTGAAGTTGATTAAATTTCGCAAGCGGCGCAAGTGTTGCTTTCCCTTCTTCACTATCAATCACAAGAAAACGCCAAGGCTGCATATTAACTGAAGATGGAGCAAGCGTTGCCTCTGTTAAAATTTCTGTCATTTCTTCTTTACTAATTTTCACAGTTGTATCGTACTTACGAATCGAACGACGTCCTGTTAAAATTTCTGTAAAATCATTTGTTTTTGTTACGTTACTCATAGATGTAATCTCCCTTTTTCCATTTTATATTTAGACTTCTTGTATGTTTTCTTCAATGCGATTTAGCATATTTAAAAGGTTATCGCGCTCTTCTTCACTTAACCCTTTTAGCGTAGTCGCTGCAAAACGCTCTTTCTCTTCTTGAAAGGCATGAATTTTATTTCGTCCATCTTTCGTAAGAGAAACTAAAGTAACCCTATTATCATCTGGATTTTTACGTCTTGTAATCATTCCATTTGCTTCAAGCTGTTTTAAATGCCTTGTAATTGCAGCATGATCAATATTCACTTCTTGTTGAAGTTCTTTTTGACTAATTTCATCAACCTCATATAACTGAAGTATAAGCTCCAGCCTAGATTGACTCATACCTGTACAACCTTCAAACTTCGAACTTACTTCTTTATTAAGAAAGTGTATTTTATATAAAATAATCGCTTCCTTTGAACATGAATTGGTCAATTTACTCCTCCTTTGCAAAGGCAACATATAATTATTTGATACATCAATAATTGATACATCAAATAATATACCCAATTAAAATTTTAAGCAACTATTTTGTTTTTTTATTTTTGGCTGACATAAAAAAATAAAACCTCTTCCCTTTTACCATAACCTCCATGAACAATATAAAGCCGTTTCCCTATAATAAAATTGGAAAACGACTGCAACTTTCTTACTTATTACAGATTTTCACCAAAGAACTCTGTTAACTTCGCTACTGCTTTTATGCGACGTTCCGTTTGGAGTGCAGCCACAGTATAGCCACCAGCACAAACAAAAGAGTTGTTAAATAATCTACCGCATATCGCACCTCTTCATCTCCTACTGATTATCATCCTTCAACAATCTAGCTTTTACTTGGTAGTGATTTTCTCTAAACCTTGAGTCAAGTGTCTTACCACCTGTTTTCTCCCAAAATTTAATACTTCATCATGTTACAAATTACAAAAAATTCCTTATAATAGAAATATCATACAAGACTGGAGAGTGATTGTAATGCGGCAATTTATTACTAAAAGAAATGAGGACATGAACATGAAAAACGAAATGAGGATTTTAACATATGAAAACAATAAATATAGGAATTGTAGCGCATGTAGACGCTGGAAAGACGAGTTTGACTGAGCGTATTCTTTATACTACCAATGTAATTCAGGAAATGGGTCAAGTAGATAAAGGAAGTACACTAACAGATTCGATGGAGTTAGAAAAACAACGTGGAATTACTATTAAAGCGGCTGTCGTTTCATTTTTTATAAATGATCTCAAAGTAAATGTAATTGATACACCAGGTCATGCTGATTTTATTGCTGAAGTAGAGCGATCTTTTGGCGTTCTAGATGGAGCTATCTTAGTAATATCTGCGGTAGAAGGTATTCAGGCACAAACCAAAATTTTAATGAAAACTCTGCAGAAACTAGGCATTCCGACCATACTATTCGTCAATAAAATTGATCGGAGTGGTGCGCAAACTACTAAAGTAATCCAACAAATACGGGATATGCTTACTAATCAAGTACTCCCACTATATAAAGTGAAAAATGAGGGGACAAAAGATGCGTGTATCATTCAAAACGAAGTACATGCTGCTGTATATGATGAGTATATTGAACTTCTAGCATCACATAATGAATCGTTAATTGAATCCTATGTAAATGGCGAAGTATTACATGAAGACACTTTACGAGATGAATTTTGGGATCAGATTCAGCATGCAAATGTATATCCAATCTTTTTCGGTTCAGCGATGACGGGTATGGGTATCCCCGAATTACTTGAAGGTGTTTCAAAAATGATTCCACAGAATGTTTCAAACAATAACCGAGATGAAATTTTATCAGGAGTTGTTTTTAAAATTGAAAGGGAATCTTCTGGAGAAAAAATTGCATACGTACGGATATTCTCCGGCTGTTTACAAGTAAGAAAATATATTAATATCAATCGAAAACAAAGTGACGTAAACACCACTTCACACAAAGAAAAAATAAAAAAGCTTCATATATTTCATAATGGAAATGCTGTTCAATCCCCTATTGTTGGCACAGGAGAATTTTGTAAGGTATGGGGGCTTTGCAACATTAGAATCGGTGATGTAATAGGTGAATGGTCAGATAAAGTGAAAGACATTCACTTTGCAGAACCTCAAATGGAAGCTGCAATTGAAGCGCGGCCAAAAGGGAAAAAACATACCCTATATCAAGCACTCGTAGAACTATCCGAAGAAGATCCACTTATAAAAGTAATGAAAGATGACATTCACAATCAAATCTATATTCGGCTGTTTGGTGAAGTTCAAAAAGAAGTGATTGAAACAACTTTACAGGAAAAATATAATTTAGAGGTTTCTTTTTCAAATACAAGAATTGTATGTATAGAAAAACCAATTGGAGCCGGAAATGCTGTAGAAATCATGGGTGAAAACAATAACCCATTCTATGCAACGATTGGCTTTCACATTAAACGTGGTGCACCAGGTTCTGGTATCACTTATAACTTAGAAGTCGAGCTTGGCTCATTGCCTTTAGCATTTCATAAAGCCATTGAAGACACTGTATTCCAAACGTTAAAACAAGGCTTATATGGATGGGAAGTCACTGATATCGTCGTAACATTAACGCATACCGGCTATGCAAGTCCAGTAACGACAGCTGGTGATTTTAGAAAACTAACACCACTTGTCTTAATGGATGCTTTAAAGCAAGCCGGGACCAATGTATATGAACCAGTAAATGAGTTTGAATTAACGGTACCAGCGCATTCAATTAGCACAGCAATGTATAAATTATCAGCTATACATGCAGCTTTTACAGAACCTGTACTTCATAACGAATCCTTTTGTTTAACAGGAACTCTGCCGATGGCCCAAACGGAGAATTTTAAGCGCATACTGCATTCTTTTACGGAAGGTGAAGGTGTCTTTATCGCTAGATCTTGTGGATATAGTAAAATCGACTCAAAATTCCCGTCGCGAAAACGAGTAGACTATAATCCACTGAATCGAAAAGATTATTTATTGCATGTGCTTCGTGCTTATTAAGTGAAAATACTAGCATGCTCTGTTGTTCCCATAATCAACCTCCTTTTATATTGATTTGTTAAAAGAAAACAAATTTATCAACTTGAGCATAGAAAATAAAAAAAGAGAATCTAAAGAAAGTTTAATTCCTTAGATTCTCCTTTTCTCTAGTATTTCACGAGCAATATGACACTTTTATCGGGGCGTTTAAAGTATCGTAACTAAGTAGAGAATTTATTATCAAATTATACTTGAAAACCAATTACTATCCATTCATCGACAACATCACAGAAATTTAATACTTCATCTTCGGAAACTATCCCCATAGTATGACTGGCATAATAGTAGACACCAATATGCTTTCAACTCGTATTCCGAAACTTCACAAACAGGAAATAAAAAGAGCGCTCTATCCAGATAAGCTCGAAAAACAAGGTTTTGTAAACAATCTGATCTTTCACACATTATGAGTGAAAAGTGAAGCTATTAATTGTCTCTTAGCTAATTGTTGATGATAGCATATTTATTATTCCCGAAGAACATTTGATCCCATAAACCCTCAGCTTTATAAATTTTTTCACACCATTCAATTCATGAGTTAGTTGAACATCCCCTAAGATACGAGTATAGGTTGGGTTAGCTCCTGATTTTTTGGCTATCAAAGCCTGAGTAGAATCCAAATTGTCTAATAAACTTATTGAAACAATATCCCTATTTCTAATAAATTCTACTGTGTAAGACTCAAAACTTGAAATAGGTTGAAGGTATATTAAATGGTTATCCATAAACTTTTTAGTTTCAGGATGTTCTATAATATCTTCTCTCTGAATTTTAGTAAGAGATTGATCGTCCGATATTATTTTTCCATCTTTGGCTAACATAAACACAGGCAACCTTTTGTAGTTATAATTCTTCTCAGCAATAATGTCGCAAGCAATGATGTCAAAACCATCCACTTTAGCTCTTCCCCAATACCAATGATTCATCAATTTCTCCATGCCAATATTGCCCCAGTTATGATCATGGTAACCAGTCCCATTTAATTGAATCATTTTATCACCAATAGTCAAAGTAGCTTCGATTGTCGCGGATGGTTGAGCAATAAACCATGCAAAGAAGTGCTCATCTCGGTCTCCGTAGAACCAATGACCGGTGTTTGGACGCCACATCGGTAATTTTGACGTCATTACAGCATGATATTTAATATACCCTTCTTCAAAATGAAGGACATATTGTCCATCTTGATATTTGAGGTAGGATTTGTTGATATTGACATCACAAATATCTTTTTTAGCGTTAAGCCTGCTGCCTTTAGCCTCTTGAGAAGACATAAGGATTTTGGTGCCATCAGGATATGTAATATCAATTTGGACTGTAGGCCATGCTGGTCCAAGAACATCAAAGTGGTTTTTGGTGTAAAAGGTAGTCACCACAGTTGTTCCGTCCTCAAATTCGGCATCAGTATACCACCACTCAAAAGAACTCTCCCTTCCATCTGTGCGCATGCCATCCTCTTTTGGCTGCGGTTCTGTAGGATGAATATTTAATTTCCTATAAGTTTCCTCATCATTTGCCAATCTAACTTGTTCTACGTTTACACTCATTTTAACAACCTCCATTTTGTAATGTGCTAACGACCGAAAACTGATGATTGTAATAAAGAGAAACTTTAATCAGCCCTCACCAATCGGGCTTTTACGGACAGTTCATCTCCCACCTAACTTCTTTGCTTCCGCTGAATTTTGAGGTGGGAGTGTTACTATCCGTTAATGCGGCATAAAATTGGCTATTTACAAATAGTAGGTGGGGAATATTTGACGCTTACCTCATTAATTTAACATAGACTAAGAAGTCGCTAGTCAGCAGACAAGCGACTTTTGAATTAAATATTAATCTATGTAACCCTTTTTGAAAAAGTTCATGCCGCACATTGCATGTTATGAACCACTGCTAGCAGAGGTTGCTGCAGAGGAAGCAGTAATTGCTGCTAGCATAGTTGCCTGCTGCGCCTGTATGAGGACCTCTATCATTGTTTGCAAACCTGTGTTGGCAGCTTGACTTTCCGCACCTTTCTGACTCACGAACAGTTGGATTGCAATAAGAATATTTGCATCCGTATGCCAGCGAAATAATTTGTCTCCCTGCAATTTTTCAATGAATGCTCGAATAGAATGAACCTCTTTCTCTCCATCCTCAAGCAACGCTAGTAGTCCGGCAGCCGGATAATGCATCTGTTTCACTTTTACCTTTTCTTGCTTTAGCAAATTCCATATGTTTGTGCACTGTGCGACTAACATATCTTCACTGACATCCTTTTTTAGTGAAAGAATATGACTTAAAAATTGAAGATCATTCCCTTTACGTAAGCCAGCTGCCGCCAGCTTCTGATAGAGACGTTCCACCCGGTCCATAAGTGTCTCTACTTTCTCTGATTGTCCCGCTAGCAAAACAGCGAGCGGATAATCATTTGCACTTGTAAGAAAGAAATGATCCTCTTTCATGCGTTTATATACTTGCATCGACCGCTGAATGCGTGTGTCATGCTGCCCACTTTCTTCTGGTAAAAGCGCTGCTGCTGCGAGATAAGTAAATATACTCCGGCTAAAGCCGCCAGCGACCAAACGTTCATATATGTCTAGAAACTGCTGAAAGGCTTTTTTGTAATGCGTAAAGTGAATATCTAATGTTGCCGCAACCACAAAACGATGATAGGACTTTAAGTATGAAAACATCCCTACCTGATCCTTAATATAACTACTAATTTCTAAAAAACGTCCAAGATCAAACGGTTTATCGCTACCTGTATACATAGCGGCAATCATCATTCCTGTCCGAGAATCACTCGTTTTCCACTTTAATTCCCCTTTTAACTGTGCATATATATGTGTGTATTGCTCCAGTTTCTGCTGTAATGTGATCATAGCAATCCCCCTATGTTCCTTTTGTACTTCTCTTCTATCATACTATAACTCTATATTTAGGAATATCATTTACAATACATATTTTGGAACCTTATACTTTCCTTAGTATATTTTCTATAATCTCCTTTAAATTATAAATAAAGTCCCAATTTCCATCTTTCTATCTCTTTTTATTCATTCTTAACAAGATGTTCCATATGAATAGGCAACTCATTCACTTTATCCTTTAGAAAATCCGGTTTCAAGTTATATTCACTTATTCGTTCTACTAGCACCCATTGAAATATATATCTTCTTCCGCTTTCTTCAAAAATAAAAGAATCCTTTCCTTTTCCAGGCAACTCAAGTAAGTTCACTTCATAGTAAAAGCTAATTTCATGAAATTGATGTTCATCATATGTAAAGAAATTTTCGACCATCCATAACATCCTTTTCACATCAACATCTACTCCTAGCTCTTCTTTCAGTTCCCTCTTCACCGCCGCTTCGCTGCTCTCAAGCATTTGTACACGTCCGCCCGGTACATACCAAAAGTCTTCTCCTTCATTTTGAATCATTAATATTTTATTATTATGTTTACATATCGCACCAACTCGATAGTTGAAACACGATTTTTCTAGTTTGAATGTAAGATCCATTATTCTGTATCCCCTTTATATGATTTAATATTTAACCGCTAAAATACTTCACTTGCAAATTTTGTTTATAAGCAATCATGATAGAAAACAATCCATTAAGAGCAAACAAGATAACTACTCCAATTGATAAATAAGCTAAATCTGGAGAAAACACATAAATCGCATGCCATGGAGAATCCGTAATATAGGTTAATCCCGGGATTATCGCAATAGATAGCACCAAGAAAATGATACCGTAAATGTACCATATGCTTCTTTTACGAACTTTTTTTGATCTCATCTTTACGAACAGATAAACAAGCATTAGAAAAAGTAAACATATTACCCCAATTGTAATTAATTGAACAATAGGAGTATTTGAAGGAATATCAACAGGTTCATCTCCATTTATTAAATTTATAATACCTTGCTTCAAATAGAAAAGCGCCTCTTCTTCCAGAATATGATTTTTATTGGTGAGAATCACGCCGCCCCAACCTGTTTTCGGTATAAAAAACATTTCAGCATGCGAATCAGGGGTTGAGCCTGAATGCCATATCATTTTCTCCTCAGAATCTGGATTTGTAATTCTTAGTCCTAGGCTATAGAAACGGTTTTCACCAGTTTGAATATGAGGTGATACATAAAGATTCATAGTATTTTCAGTTAAAAAATTGTCATTCTCTTGTCCACTAAGGAATTTGATGTATTGAACCATATCTTCTGCACTTGCCGTTATGTACCCATACGGTACTCCCCCATTATCATATGTTACCGAACTTTTTCTAGGAATCCCAAACCATGATTGATAACCAGCAAGATATCCTTTTTTATATGCAGTATCATTATCAGCTGCTGCATTCTTCATACCTAATGGTAAAAAAATCTCCTGCTTCATGTAGTCAGAATACGTTTGATTGGTAACTTCTTCAATAAGAGCACCAAGAATTAAGAAATTCGCATCACTATATTGATGCTTTTCTCCAGGTAGAGCGGTAAGCGCAACATTTGATAGACTTTCCACATTATCTTTTATAGCGTTGAGCCCATCAGATTCTTTGTCTGATATTGCTAAACCCGAATAAGTACTAATTCCACTTGAATGGGTAAGTAAATGTTTAATTGTTATTTTGGAAGCTGCTTCTTTATCTTTAAGTGTAAACCACGGAATATATTTTTTGACTGGATCTTCTAGGTTAACGGTACCTTCTTCAATTAATTTCATTATGGCTAAACCTGTTAATGATTTACTTATCGATCCTATAGTAAATGGGGTTGTAGTCGTCACTGTTTCCTCAGTTTCTCCCGTTACCCCCCATGCTTTAGAATAAAACAAATCATTTTCATGAATAATAGCGATCGAAGCACCTGGAATTCGATGTTCTTTTAAAAAAGCTTCTACATAGTTGTCTATAGTATCTTTCATATCTTGTTCTGCGGAGACTTTTGAGGCTGATAGGAATAAAGTGCCTGCATTAAATACTAAACAAATTAAAATTATAATGAATTTTAGTAGGTTCATATAAAGTTTCGCCTACTAACATTTATTTTTCGGATACGAAACACTACCAACGTAGAGATTAGTAAGGAAATTGAAATGCTAGTAATCATTAGTAAGGAATTCCACCAAGAATTATCTGCTATGTGATACAAAATATTATAGTCAAACGCATTATTAGTATGCAGTGGGTTAAATGATTCTGTTAAAAACATAGATAGTATGAGTTGTGAGATGAGGTAAGTAACAATTGAAGTAAGGAATCCAATCACAAATACAATTCCTGTTCTATTTTTGGATTTTCGTATCTGTTTGATTTCAGAATGAAGATCTATTCCGTTCATTTCTAAAAAGTCTTTAACAAATGTTGTTGTATCTCCTAAATCTTTTAGACTATCTTGACCGTGTTCACGACATTCTTGTATATGCTCTAAAAGCTGCTGCCTAATGATTCTTCTGTTCTTTGAACTGACTTGATATTGTTTTAATTCTTCCAAAACTTCTTTTACAAACTGTTTTTCTTCCTTGGTCAAATTTATGTTCATTCCAAATGCTCTCCCTTCAAATCACTTTGCAGTAGGGATTTTATATCCTGTTGTAATTCCAACCACTCGTTGATTTTTTTCTGAAGATACACTTTCCCCTTTTCATTGATTTCATAATAAACCCTAACTTTACCACTTTCTGTAATTTCACGGTAAGTATGAACCCATTCTTGATCTTTAAGCTTAGTCAAAATCGGATAAATGCTTCCTATTCCTTTCAGTTTTAAATTATGTTTTTCTAACTCCTTCATAATTTCATATCCATAGTTTTTTCCCTTTGACAAAATAGATAACACACACATCTCTAAATGACCTTTAATTAAACTTGTTCTATCCATAGGATAAATTTAACAAAAATATATACTTCATTCAAGTATATATTTAGAATTTTTTTACTTTTCTTTATATAATATTGAATTAAAACTTGATTAAAATGAAGTCCCATCCCCTTCTTTATTAACCAACGCAAAAACTCCATTTTAAATAAAGTTTGATTAAAATGGAGTTAATCTTGCTAACTAAGTATAAAATTTTCATAAGAATCCTTCCAATTTACTTATGATACGATTCATCTCGACTATCCTAATAGTCAACTAATTCATCATTTTCTATAAAGATTTGAATTTGACAACTATAAGATTCTGTATTAAAGACATCATTAAGTAACTCCACTTCTACAAAACTTTTAACTTTCAAATTATTTTCTTTTACATATTTAATGATTTTATTTCTCCGTTCCTCTTCATTTTCCTTGCTATAAGCGAATGTTAAATACTTTCCCTTTGGTAATATTTTTATATTTTGTCCAGCTTCTATATTGGAATTCCTTTGAAATCTACTAAAAACATACCTTGGCTCTACAGTCCACTCTGAATTAACCTTATATATGATTCCTCTTTCCATTGACATTTTCTCTTCTGTATCATGAATGATTTTTTCTAAGTCTGAATAAGAAAGTAACTCCTTTAAACTTCCTACTTCTTTACATGGTGCTACAATTATGTGACGCTCTTCAAAGAACTTAATGGATATTTCATCATCATGTAATATATCCTTAGAATTCTTTACCTTCATATTTAAGCTATCAATGGTTTTGATAATTTCTTGCATTTTATTTATATTGTCTTCTGCTTCATTTCTTTTTAATTGTAAAAATTGTAGTAGTGTATCAGTATCACAGTCCTTAAAAATCTCTTGAAGTTCTACTATACTTGTGTGTAACTCTCTACAGCTTTTTATAATGTCTATATGAATAAATTGATCTATGGAATAATATCTATAACCTGTCGATTCATCAATATATTTCGGAATGAGAATTCCCATTTTATGATAATATCTTAACGCTTTGATTGTAATGTCCTTTATTTTAGCTACTTCCCCAATGGAAAATAAGTTTTCCACCCTAATCACTCCCTTTATATTTTTTCTTACATTATCGTTGACTCTCTCTTTAGGGGAGACCTTACTATAATCATAAAGCATTTACAATTAATATCCAATCAAAATTATATTTCCCGAAACATGTAAAACCCCGCCTAATTTTAGGACGGGGCAAAAGTGAATTTTTTAAATCTAATTTTCATTACACGAGGATTTCGAATTTTTGGAACTCCTAATTTTAGGAATGACGATTACCTAAATTCACTCTCCTCTGTTTGATACATATTCCCTCATCACAATTTCTCTTTTTGAAACCAAGCTTCTAGCAATTCCTGCTCTCTTCCTCTTAATATACCTGCTTTTCGCTCTATATCTTCTCTCGATTTCTCCCATTGATACACATCATATATGGTCTCTTCAATAGGTCTAAAAGAAAGACCAGCGTTAACAGCTTTTTCTATACTAATGAAAAAGCCACCTTTCCACGGTTCTGTTTCTCCTTCTAACGGGAAAGATTCAGGAATCCATAAAGGCATCTCCGTCCAAGGCTGCACTTGACTTTCCAATAGAAATTGCTCTTCTACCCATACAAATTCAGCATCGCTGTTTGTTACTGCTTTACAAGTATTTAATAGGTCTTCAATCGTCAATTCATCATTCGGCCCTGTTACATTAAACTTGCCTACTTTTCTGTTTTCTGTCATATCGAACGCCCACGTTGCTACATCTTTTATGTCAATCAATTGAACAGGACGGTCTGAACGCCCCGGCACCATTACTTTTCCACCTTGTGCTACACGCTGAACCCAGTACGGGAGTCGATCTGAATAGTCAAATGGTCCAACAAGAAGCCCTGCTCTTATATGCAAAACTCGCCCAGGCCAATGTTTTTCTGCTTCTTCCTCACATAAAACTTTCAATGCTCCATAATACTCATAAGGTGATATTTCCCCATTCTCAACCGCTTTCAACTTTTCAGTAGGCGGAATAGACTGTAAATGATAGTCTTCCTTAATATGAAATGGAATCCAATCTTTATAAGTAGAGATACTTGATACAAAAGTATAATGTTCGATGTTGTCTCCAAGTACAGCAGCGATTTTTTTAATTTGATGAGGAGCAAATCCACATGTGTCCATTACAACATCCCATTTTCGATTTTCTAAGACTGATACATCACTGTCTCTATTACCGATTAGTTGCTCGACTTCAGGAAATACATCCTGATTCGTACCACGATTAAATAAGGTGACTTCATGCCCTCTTTTCAATGCTTCTTCTACTAACGCTCTTCCTAAAAAACGAGTACCTCCTAATATAAGGACCTTCATAATTTTCCCCCATCCATTTTTATAATCTATAAAATTAGCATTCATTTAATTTAACGATTTTCCTACTTAAAAAGTTACGGGGATGATGAAAAATTAATAATATTTTTTTATGCACTGTAAACAAATGTTGTTACTTTTGTTCAGTGAAGTGCTTTTTTGAGGACAACATTACTTATAAACTTCATCCTAAAAAGTCCCCCCCTTGGTAAGGGGAGACCTTTACGTTTCACTTTATTTCCACAACCTTTTAACCCCCACCAATTCCTCACCATTGAATTCCATTCTATATATATCTGGTTTTGATGTTTGTAGTAAAAAATCTAAATCGTACTGACTGTCATAATACCCCATCATTAAAGCCATAACAGCTCCATGAGTGCCTAATACTATTTTTTGCCCTTGATAAGTCTTTAATAATTCTTTTAAAACTTTTATAGCTCGTTTTTGACAAGCCGCATTAGACTCTCCTCCCTTTAAAGCGAAGTTTGGATCAGAAAATGACTTTTTTAACAAAGAAAATAATTCCTTATCAGGCATTCGCTTATCTTCCGCAGAAAAAATTCTCTCTTTTAAGTCTTCAAATACGAAAACTTCTTGCCCTAAGTGTTTAGCTAATCCCTGAATCGTTAGGACGGATCGATGGTATGGGCTTGAAACAAATACCTCAATACCCTCCCCTTGTAATATATCAGTTATTCGATAAGTATCTAATTTCCCTTTTTCAGTTAAGCCTCTTGTTCTTTCATTTTCTTCTGTTTTTGGTGATTCGCCATGTCTCACCATGTAAATGAAAGTTTTCATAATACTCCTCCTTTACATAGTTTTTCGTTATTTATCCCGCTATTCGCGGACAGTAAGACCTCCACTGATTAAAGTTTCACTTTATAGCCTCTTCACAAACAATACCCTACTCCCTCCATTCCCATCATAATTTGTATGTACAGATACCCCATCCACTTCTCCATCACCTGTTTCAATTTCAAATCCAATATCCTGATGAAATTGAATTGATTTTTTATTTACTGGAGAAGTTACCGCTTTTGCGATATGACGATTATTTGCGCGAGCTGCATCGAAAAAATATGAGTATAGTGTAGAAGCTATGCCCTTTCTTCGATGCTTTGGATTTACTCCAATAAAATGAACATATGCTTCATCGGTATATGTTTGTGAGAAAAATCCACATAAAAACCCTAGCGTCTCTCCGTCCTGTTCAATAATAAAACTTGTTTCTCGAAAATGAACAAAGAAAAGTTTTGGTAACATATCAGCCATATTTCTTCCGCCCCACCACTCATTAAGGACGGAATGAATCGTTACATAATCTCCCTCTCGAATGTGTCTGACTTTCATTTCGCTCTTCCTCTCATCCTATTAGTTTCTGTCTTATTTATACTTCTGATTATTAGGTAAATACAAATATCTACTGTTACATTGGCCCTTTCCATTCTAATGAAAAACATCACTTTATAATATTTGCTACTTATAACAACAACTCCTCTTCCTCCTAAAACTTTGACATATAAAAATATTTTATATAAAATATTTTTAATAATTAGAATATTAAAATTACAAAAGAGGTGAACAAATGAACCAACAAATCTCTATTGAGAAAAAAGCACTCATAGCTAGTTTAATTGGTAGTTCAATCGAATGGTTTGATTTCTTCTTATA
The DNA here is from genome assembly GCF_900107445.1 of Bacillus sp. 166amftsu. Classification (NCBI taxonomy): domain Bacteria; kingdom Bacillati; phylum Bacillota; class Bacilli; order Caryophanales; family Bacillaceae; genus Bacillus; species Bacillus sp. 166amftsu. The sequence continues at coordinate 40,314 of NZ_FNQA01000003.1, forward strand.
CGGAACTGCCGCCGCACTTGTATTTAACAAATTATTTTTTGTAAACGAGGATCCCCTTGTCGCACTCATGCTTTCCTATCTTTCGTTTGGTATTCCTTTTTTCATTCGCCCGCTTGGAGGCATTATTTTCAGTCATATTGGTGATAAAATTGGAAGAAAGAAGACACTTGTGTTAACTCTCTCTCTTATGGGAGGGGCGACAGTATGTATTGGCTTACTTCCTTCATATGAAACTATCGGTATACTAGCTCCTATTCTTTTAATATTACTAAGAATTATTCAAGGATTAGGAATTGGCGGTGAATGGGGCGGCGCTTTACTATTAGCAGTCGAATATGCACCGAAGGATAAAAAGGGACTTTTCGGTAGCATTCCACAAACAGGTGTAACAATTGGAATGTTACTTGGAACTGCTGCAATCTCCTTTATGACAATGATTTCTGGTGATAATTTTGTGACGTGGGGATGGCGAATTCCATTTATTTTAAGTGCAATATTGGTATTCATAGGATTATGGATTCGAAATGGATTAGATGAAACACCCGATTTCAAAAAGGCAAAAGAAAGTGGAAATATTTCAAAACTACCTATTGCCGACACATTACGTCATCACTGGAAATCCGTACTAATCGCCACAGGAACAAAGGTAGCTGAAACAGCTCCCTTCTATATTTTCTCAACATTCATTGTTTCCTATGGTACATCACAGCTGAAATTACCGAATACAACTGTTTTAAACGCTGTTACCATCGCTATGCTCATTACTACTATTATGATTCCAATTATGGGAAAACTTTCAGATTCCATTGGAAGAAAGAAAATGTACATATGGGGTACCATTGCGATTCTCTTATATGCTTTTCCATATTTCCTACTATTAAACCAAGGAACTACTTTTTCTATCATTATCGCAACTGTTATTGGCTTAGGGGTTTTATGGGCACCTGTAACAGCTGTATTAGGTACATTATTCTCTGAAATTTTCTCCACTCAAGTACGCTATACGGGTGTTACGTTAGGTTATCAATTAGGCGCTGCACTTGCTGGCGGGACAGCTCCGATGATTGCTGCTTATTTAATGAATGTGTACAACAACTCTTGGATTCCAGTCGCTTTATATATTGTGCTTACTTGCTGTATTTCTTTAATTGCCATCGCTGCCGTTTCAACGAGGCAGATCGCAGAGAACATACAAAATCAAGATATACAAGCATAGTCAGTCGGGGGATTCTCAACTCCCCCTTTTCTATTAAAAAGGAGGATGATTTAAATGATTCATATTACAGAAGAAATGGTTAAAGACATTTATAAAATGAAAGATTGCTTACAAGATGTAGAAAAGGCATTCCAGTATTATATGAACAATGAAATTACAACACCAGTAAGGCTGAATATACAGCATTCTCAAGAAGAGGCGAACTCCCTTTATATGCCCTCTTACGTAGCTCCAATCGAATTTGCATCTACAAAAATTGTTAGTATCTTTCCTCAAAATACACAGAAAGGAAAAAAAGCACTACAAAGCTTGATTGTTTTAACAGAAACAAATACTGGTAATCATGTCGCAACAATTGAGGCCTCCTATTTAACAACACTTCGTACAGGAGCAATGAGCGGTATTGCAACCGAACATTTCGCTCGTCAAGATGCTCGTGTATGCGTTGTCATTGGCTGCGGCGCTCAAGCACTCGGACAAATACAAGCTGTTATGGAAGTTCGATCTTTAAATCGTATTCTTCTCGTGAATCGTACAATACAAAAAGCAATTGAGTTTAAGAATCATTTACTCTCCTTATATCCAAATTGGAACGGAACCATTGAAATTATAGAATCAGCTGACGTTGCTGTCGCAATGGCTGATATTGTAATTTGTAGTACAACTTCCACTACACCTGTGTTTGATGGAAAACACTTAAAACGCGGTACTCATATTAATGGAATTGGTTCTTATCAACCTCATATGCAAGAACTCGATTTCACTACATTACAGCGCAGTGATAAAATTATTGTAGATACATTAGAAGGTGTTCAGCACGAAGCAGGAGATTTCTTGATTGCGAGCGAAAAAAATGAATGGAACTTTTCAAATATATATAGTGAACTTGGGGATATTATTTTAGGGCATAAACAAGGCCGGGCAAACTCTGATGAAATTACTTTATTTAAATCTGTTGGGGTTGCCTTCTTGGATACAGTAGTGGCTAGTTCGATTTATCAAAAATATGCGGAAAAGTTGTTTGTAAAGTGATTCAAAAAGTGACTCGCCAGCATAACGTAACATTTATAAATATCCGTCACAAGTGCGGTATTTCTTCATTTATAGTGAATAAATTAGTGTATAAGGGCGTATGTTACTACGCTCTTTTTTCGCGGTCACCAAAAGTCACTTCTTCCGTCCTCCGCCACCATATTTACCGACAGTTCCCTCGATAATCCACCTTAACTCTCGTCCTCCTCCCCTAACTCCCACTCGTAATCTCCGTAGTTCATTGTTCGTCCTCCTAGTTAATTAGCTTTAAAGTTGTAGATTGGTTTGATAATATGCTTAATATCAATTGTGCCTTTCGTATTTTCTACAATCTCATCCATCGGTTTGTATACCATTGGCGCTTCATCTAATGTGCTTTTATCAACTGAAGTCGTCCAAACGTTAGTCATTGTGTTCTGGAAATCTTCTAATTTAATCATTTCTTTGGCTTTCTTGCGACTCATGATTCGACCAGCTCCATGTGGACCAGAAAAGTTCCAATCTGAATTACCTTTACCGAATGCTATAATTGACCCATCCCTCATATTAATTGGAATAATTACTCGCTCACCTTGTTGTGCTGAAATAGCGCCTTTTCGTAGAATCATATTATCCATGTCTATGTAGTTATGAATTGTTGTAAATTGATCAGTTACTTCCCAATCCATTCTCGTTACAATTTCATCAATCATAGCTTTACGATTTAACTCAGCATACTTTTGAGCAATCTTCATGTCATTCATATAATCATCGAATCCTTTACCTTCTAAATAAGCTAATTCTTTACGGATTTTAGGCTTCTTAATTCCGCGTAAAGCTTCATGGATTTCTTGTTGTCTACCTTCTTTCGTTAAACGCTCAATGATTTCGTCTTTAATTGATTTAACACTTAGTAGTTGTTCGTAAGCGAAGTTTTGATAGTACTCTGCTACTTGTTTACCTAGGTTACGGGAACCGCTATGTATAACAATGTACACATTCCCTTTATCGTCTTCATTAAGCTCAATAAAATGATTTCCCCCACCAAGAGTACCAATGCTCTTTTGAGCACGTTGTAATGTAAACGGTGCTCTTACATCTTTAAAATCAATCATCTTTGATAATGGATGTTCCTTATCTCGAATACTAAAACCACTTGGAACATGTTTACGAATTGTGTCATCTAATTGATCAAAGTTAATTTCCTCTTTTTTCTTATCAATTATAACAACTTCCATACCACAACCTATATCTACTCCAACAAGGTTAGGTACGATTTTATCTTGAATGGTCATCGTCGTTCCAATAGTACAACCAGCGCCGGCGTGTGTATCAGGCATAATTCGGATTTTACTCTCTTTTGCAAATTCCTGATTACATAAATCAATGATTTGACCTACCGCTGTTTCTTCAACGTTATTCGTAAATACCTTTGCTTCATTGTATTTCCCTTGTAATTTCAACATCTCTCATTCCTCTTTTCCTATATCTAGTAAATTGTATTAATTATACATTAAATTATACGTTTGTAGTCCTAACTGCTCGCATTCTTTCCGCCATCTCTCGTTTCTGATCCTCGCTGTACTGACGTACTTTATTCATACTTACTTGTTTTTCTCCTAACGTACATTTCACCGCCAAGATATTGCCATCATCACTATCGATAACAGTAACTTTTTCCTCACCGACCAAGGCTATTAACTTACGAATGTGTTTAGGAACGCAAGAGTATGCGCTCCATTCCTTCGTATCGTTGTCGAAAGTTAATACCGTTTCTTGTTCTCTCGTTGAGTGTGTGGTCATTGTTCTACCTCCGTCTCTATTAAAAGGATTATTTTGTTAAACAATCTTTTCCACAAAATAGTAATTAATATATAATTAAATTATTCAAATGTTAGGAGTGATAAAAATGATTGATATATATAGTCTTATTTTTTTGATTATTATAGGGATCGGTGCTTTATTATCATTGATAAGTGATTTGCGAAAACCACACAAAAATATATTTGCGATTGTATGTGAGTCCTTAGTTCTTATAGGAGTTGCATCTTATTACTTACATAATAAATAGCATCCTCCCTCGAATAAAACTAAATATTCCGTCAATACTATAGATACAATCTTTCTCCAGTTCCCCATTGGAGCCGAGCAGTTAGCTTTTGCTAGCTGCTCTTATTATGGTTTCACTACTTCCGCACCCTTTAGAAACTCCATTAATGATTCACGGCATCCATCACATAAATCAACTTCTGCTTCAGCGATTTTGCTGTAATGATCATAGTCCTCAATACCACTCATTCTGCGATTTATTACTGTTACGATATTTTTTATAAATTCTCTGAAGCCAATTTCAATTTTGATACTACATGTTTCTTTAGGATTAATAATTGCACTACATCGATCACAACACTTCGCCATATCCATTCCCCTTTTCTACAAAATGAAATTTTTATTTATTTGTATAAAAATCAACCTAACTACCTAAATTAATAAAAAACATAGGAGCGAGTTAAGGAATATAACACTTAAAATTCTTAAGTATTTATTTTTAGTAACTGGAGTTGCTCTCTTGATACTTGTAGATCTTTTTAGTATCTTTCCAAATTTATTCAAATAGCGTTTTTGTTCAATTATGGTTTAATAACTGTCCATTCCTTTGAATCGATACGTTGCTGAGCTTCTTCCATGCTGATTGCACTACCAGAACCGTCTGAATAAACAACTTGAATCTTTCCGGTCATGAATCCATCAAAATCATGATTGTATGAAATCAACGCATTACCCAAAACTTTTACTTTTACAAACTCGCATCCATCTATATCTTCAACTTGAAAGTTTTTCACTTCTTTTTCTTCCACTTGCTCAATTAGCCAATCATAATCGAACTTCGTCATGCAAATCGCATGATCTGCAATGTTGGTGATATTCTCTTTTACTTCTTTTAATCGCTTATTCATTTATTTCACTCCATTCAAAATAACTATTTTGTTCAAATTCTGGATAAATATTAATATTCTGCATAAAGGAGATCTACTGATGAAAAAGATTTTTTCAGTTATTTTCATAGCAATTTTCCTTTTAATAGTTCTATATTTTGTTGGTATGTCACTTTTTTGGAATCAACCATAAATTAAGCACAACAGTTAGCTTTTGCTGGCTGTTCTTTTTCTGTAAGATAACACTTTTGATTGTTTTTCCTACTTCCTCCTTTCTTTATATAACCAACCTGAAATATATATCAAAACTCTCATTTTTTTTGTTTTGTGGAATTAATCCAATCATAATTTCTATTTCTTAAATAATATATATGGACAACCAAAGAAAAGGAGAATGAAATACGTATGGCTGATTATTTTTATAAAAATGGTAAAAAGTGTTATAAAAAACACTCAAAGTCGAACCCTCAAAACGATAACTGTTCTGTTAAAACTCATACAATTGCTGGTGTAGGAGCAAATTTAAATGGAAATATACCTTTAGTTATTGACCTCCTAAATACCACTCCGCAAACAGTATTTGAGGATTTCACTAACAATCATAATAAAACGTTAATTCAGTTATTTGTTGTTGGCATGAGTGCACCTGTTGACGTAACTATTCGAACAAGAGGATCTAACATACCAATTACCACCACATTACAACCCGTTCAAACAAAAATATTTCAGGTTGAAGATTTCCAAAGTCTTACTCTTACAAAACACGAGGGTTCTGTCAGTGCAGTTAGTTTATTTGTCCAAAAAACATTTTGCATCTGCTGTAATAATCAAGGTGATTTTTGTGATGGGTATTACTCCGAATGCGACGACTATTGTTAAATTACCGAAAAGAGTCCTTGTTATATAGGATTCTTTTTCTTTTACTCCTTTAGCATTTAATTATTCACCATTCTATTTCTTCATTTCTTAACAAAATTCAAATTTGATAATACTTATTTAACCGATTAATCTGTTATCTCCAACACAACGTCATAGATAACGAAAGTCACACCGAGAATAAAAGCGGTAACCAACGTTTCTAACCCACTTAACCCGCAAAAATACGTAAGCCAAAACCATGTTGGCAAAGACATTAAAACTCCAATAATAATCTCTTTCATTACGTTTCCCCCTAATCAATACATATCGATAAAAACTGCGTCTTCTAATCTTTCTTCATCTACTACTAACGTATCTACTTTGGCTGTATCACTGACTGGATACGTGTCTACTATAATTTCTTTCGACTTATCTTCGATTTTCTGTAGCGCATTAATTAAGTCTTGTACCGTGATCATCTACGCATCCCCCTTTTCGATTCGCCCTCGAACGGCAACACTACGCACAAATCTCGCACTCTATCGTACAACCTACGATCAAACACGCTCTCCAACTCATCAATAGGAATGTTCGAAGTGTAGACTGTTGGGAGTCCGTTTGAAACACGATAGTTAACTAACGCATGTAAGTCCCCTCGGAATCCAGTCGTGGCACTACCGTACGCCTATATCATCGAGAACGGCGAAAGGTGCAAATCTTGCATTACTTCCACGCTTGTAATATTCTCTCGCCGCTTTTTCCGATACGTCCTTCGGAACATTCGTCCGATTAAATTCGTTATACAAGTCTTGCCATTCGTTCACATCTAAAAAATATCCAGGTATCTGCAACGATTGCCTATTTCGCTGCAAACTACCGATATAATGCCGGATTAGCCACTCGTTTGAAATTACGGCTGCTGTCGTCGTTTTCCCCGTGCCAGTTTCTTCGGAAAACAAGTACATCGATTTGATTTTATCTTTTACATCCGTTGTACCACTCGCCTCAAATTGCCGTGAGAAAGTCGTTACATACGCTTCGATAGATTTATAGACTTTCGGTTGGGACACTCGTACAGGCGAATTCAGTAACGTTAAATGACGATATTCTTTCGGTAAGTTGGTCGCTGCCATACGTCCTCCGTTACCGTTATGTCCGTGTAGTGCGATGTACGAGGTGCACTTACGGTTACATGATTCGCTTTTGTATAGCGAACAATGATCGGATAGAATACATTGCATCATACCGTTGCCTCCTTAACGAATTTCTCCTCGTTAACACTTCGTTACTGCATCGACATCCTCTCCGGCTAGAATAGCGCCACATTTACGCAACTCCATTCCGTATTGACACTCCCGGTAACACTTCACTTCTACGTCGCTCAACTTCGATAGGTTGCTAAACGGGCATCCGGAACACTGATCGTCTAAGATGTGGAATGTTTTACTACGCGCGCCTTCCTTTTCATCTTTCGTATACTCACGTTTCGGAAATTCCTCTCTATCTTCCGCTAATGCTCTTAAGGATTTTTCACGACCACACGACGGACATCCTGAGCCTTTTTTAAAGTGCATGTAAGCAATCGAAGGTTTCTCGTTCGGATGATTCGGACATGTGTAACGCATTTTCGTATGGTTGTTTTTATATGTCGTCTCTAGTAACGTATAGCCTCTATCCGCAAATTCTTTACGAACAATCTCTATCGTTCTAGTATTCTGCTTTTGATTACACTTACGACAACCACCGTAGTCTCTCTTTAAAGTGTTTGTCATAACTTCGATAATAGTCTCGGAATGCTTGCGACATCTACAACGCATTGGTGTATGCGCACTTACATATTCCGTTTCAAGTAAATCGTAGCCTTTAGAATCAAATAGTGCTGCGACTTGTTCCAATGTTAATCTCTTAGCCATCGTTTTCCCTCCGTTTATAAATAATCGATAATTTCTTCCGTGCTTACTTCTATATGTACCCGTTGTCTACAATGTTGCTCATCTCTCTTACGTAACTCATCGAGTATCCGCGGCAACAACCTGGATCGCATATACGAATACATAAACGCAAAGTTTAATCCGGGATACTCCCGCGTCGGCTTATAGTCGGCAAAACATACGTCAATGAATCGCTTTGTTGCTTCCGGCTTATGCTCGGCGATGAACGCTTTGAGCATTCGTCCTTCCATCGCATAGCTACGAGTGACATACGGGATTTCATAACGCTCCCCATGTACGTGCTTTAAGTACTCACGGAATGTTGTAACGTTCCACTTTTCGATTGGTAGGTTGCGGAAATCTTTCGTTGATATTCGGGTCATTTTCGTTCACCCTTCGATATAATTGCGATAAATTCCCCATCTATCTTTCTTAAGCTCACTTGCACGTAATGGTCCATCGATAATCGAAAACCTTTTTGCTCTATTGCATAACGACTAGCCGCTATCATTAACTCATTTTCCGTTAAGATTACCTTGTTCATTCTGTTCTCTCCTCGTCAAATAATTGCGCATGTAATTCCTCATTAAACGCCTGCCATAAATCCCGTCCGTCTTCCGTTTTGAAAACGTTACGACGGATTAGTGCCTCGATGTAGATTTCTTTCAGTAATGGATCGTTTAATTGCATTTCGTTTGTTTATTCGGCCTCCTTTACCTACCTCTGTTGGGTACATTTACCGCTAATAATTCCAGAAAATTCGTGTTATCATTTAATTATCGAGCGGACATTACTCGAGACGTCTTCCCAAAAGACACATTTACTCCATCCCTTTTGAATCTCTGTCGCTACAGAGGTTCTTTTTTCTACGTTTTCGACATGTATCGTTATGAATTTTCTCAATACGATACATATAGCCTTCGACCGACAAGAATGTTAATATATGGATACACCTTTTCTTTTGACCTATATTCTTAGGTCTTTTTTTCTGACCGTTACCTTATATCTGCGTTAGTTACCACCTATCCTATCGATAACACCTTGTAATTAATCCATTCGTAGATTTCTAGAATTTTGTCTACGTATTTGACCGTAAAATTTACATTAGTCTATACGTCAGTAGCCTTTTGTTACCTGTCGTTCTTGTTGACGTTCAATTACTCCGGTTACACTACCGATACTGCACTCGACTTTCTATTTAACGCCTTTTAACGTGTGCATAACCGACTGTAATACCGCTTGATCATCCTTTGCCTTACGTCGTCTTTACGAATACGTTTCAGTTCTTTCGACAAGTGATTGCCACGTGCTGTAGTAAACGCCTCAATTTCGATAGTGTGTAAGATAGCTTGCTGCGCTAAATCTGTTTGTGACTTACGTTGATTCGTTTGTTGCATATCGGACTCTAGTGATTCTAGTTCCGTTAAGATGCGTTGTAATCGTTTCGTTACATCTCTCATCGTAAACACCTCCGTTTATTAATTCGTTTTATTTATATAAACCGTTACTACTTTTAAAACCTGACGATTTCACTTCATTCATCGTATCCAATCATCTATTAGCGGAGTTCTTTTATATAAGTAATTACCGCCGAATATACTAATGATGGAAGTCTATTTCGTTAGAAATAGACTTCAAGGTTTGGTCTCTTAATCTTTTTCTTGTTAAAAGATAGTTCTTGTTAAGAGTTAGTTCTTGTTAGTGTGAACTACAACCATGTGTGGAAGTCGCCATATGTGGTTACGCGTCACATAGACTAATAGCTTCCGGCTCATTTCCGAATATCGTCAGCTGGCTAATCGGTAGAATCGTATAAACCGTATTCTCCCATTGTTGCGTACGCTCGTGTCTACGTCTTTCCTTAACGACTAATGGCTTTCCATCCCATCGATACTCGCATAGCTTTTTGCTGCGTCTATTGGCGCTCTCACGGCTTATATTGAGTCGTTTAGCAATCATTGTCTTGCGTTGGGTAACATTCGCCATCTTCGTCCATGAATGACGCTAGTACGCAAAGAGTCGTCCATCTTTCCGGACCTAAGTCCGCTATTAAACCGGAGTGTACTGCGTCGACATACATCTTTAGAAAGATACGTGTCTCTCGCTTTCCGCTCGTAATTGAATATTCCGTTTGGGCTTCGATTGATACTAAGTTGCTCTTTTCGCTTATTGTGCTCACCCGTTTCCACCTCCGTGTAATGCCTTGTGAACTCCTTACAAATCGTTTGACGCATCACTTTGGAACCTCGCGCACTTTTTTAGAAAAAAAATAATAAATTTACGTTTTTCTACTTTTTCCACCCCTATACATTTAGTGACCTTAGCGGTAAAATTTACATATAAACGATAAATACTGCATCTTGTGACTTACAAATGGAGGTCATAAGATTATGAATGGTAGTATTAAACAAAATAAGCAAACTGGTAAGTGGGATTTCGTTTTTAACATTTCGAATGATTCTTTGACTGGTAAGCGTAGGCAAATTAGGCGTAGGGGATTTTCTTCAAAACGTGAAGCGGAAGAAGAGATGATAAAGCTAAAAGCAGAAGTTTTAAATAATGAATTTATTAGCACATCAAAAATGACATATGAAACCTATATGAACCAATGGTTCGAAGAAAGAAAGTTTAGTATACAAGAGTCAACTTACGAAATGAACTTCGGTTATTACAAGAATATAATACAACCGCGGTTAGGGTATTTAGACTTACAGCAAATGACGCCCATATTACTACAAAACTTCGTAAATACTCTCGTATCAGAAAAGCGTTATTTAAATTACACGGTACATTTAGTGTTTCGTATTGTAAGTGCTTCATTGAAAAAAGCGAAGACATTCAAACTGATTAAAGAGAATCCAACGATAGGAATTACTCTTCCAAAGTTACCTAAAAAAGAGATTAAAGTGTGGACAGTCGAAGAAGTAAATTTCTTTTTACAAGAGTCTAAAAAACTTAATTCTTTAACGCGTCATTTTATCGCTTTTTCAATCGCTCTCCAAACCGGTATGCGTCAAGGCGAAATATTAGGACTACGTTGGCAAGATATCGATTTCGAAAACGGCATTATTTACGTACGCCAAACCGTAACTCGGACTGCTAAGATTAAAATAGGTGCTAAAAACGCTTCAAGTATTCGATCTATTCATGTTCCGCCTAACCTAATTGATGAGTTGAAAGAGCGTAAACACAGGATCGAGCTTGAGCGATTACTTGTTGGGGCTAAATATCAAGATTTCGATTTGGTCGTATGTACCCAGGAAGGTAAACCAGTTCTTCCACGTAATTTACGTATTACGTTTCATCATTTATCGGACAAACTTGGTCTCCCTTCTATCCGATTCCATAACCTGTGGCATACTCATGCAACAATTCTTATACAACGGAATGTAAACGTAAAATTAATTGCGGATAGGTTAGGACACACGGATATACCGACGACCCTTAATACGTATATTCACGTCATACCTGACATACAAAAGTCTGTAGCTGAAGAACTCGCTAAAGTCATCGTAAGTTAGTGACCGTTAAAGTGACCGCATAAAGTGACCGCGCCACATTTACGTGAATTCACGTATACTCATGCAGATCAACCTCATATGCAAGAACTCGATTTCACTACATTACAGCGCAGTGATAAAATTATTGTAGATACATTAGAAGGTGTTCAGCACGAAGCAGGAGATTTCTTGATTGCGAGCGAAAAAAATGAATGGAACTTTTCAAATATATATAGTGAACTTGGGGATATTATTTTAGGGCATAAACAAGGCCGGACAAACTCTGATGAAATTACTTTATTTAAATCTGTTGGGGTTGCCTTCTTGGATACAGTAGTGGCTAGTTCGATTTATCAAAAATATGCGGAAAAGTTGTTTGTAAAGTGATTCAAAAAGTGACTCGCCAGCATAACGTAACATTTATAAATATCCGTCACAAGTACGATATTCCAACGTTTATAGTGAATATAACAATGTAAATGAGCGTATATAATTACGCTCATTTATTTTGGTCACCACAAGTCACCTTTTGTTTTTCCATTTCCGCTATTCCCATTAATTTTACTAGCATATTGTTTTTGAATATACAGTAACTGTTAAGTACTCTCTTTTTATCTTTACGCAGTATGCTATGATATAGCCCCTGTTAATCCAATTACATTATCCATGATATAAAAATCGTAGTATTCTTGTTATTATCAGCGGAATTTAGCGGTATGTTTGCAGAGTAATACAAATACATAGGCCAGAACGTATTTTTAAAAATCAGGAGCCATATGCCTCTAAACTGGATACTGCTAAATTTGATAGATTTTATGATACAGAGGCAAAAATACTAGAAGATATAGCTTCTCAAATTAAGTATCCAAATATTTTTTGGAAAATAGATTTATATACAGAACTCGATGCTTGCCAAAGTCATAGTAATATTATTTTAGAATTTAGGAAAGAATATCCTAACATTCAGCTTAATATATATACAAAATAACGAAATTTGGAGGAGAGAAAGTGGATTTAAGATACGATGAAATAAAGGAAGCAGTTATTGATACATATGACAGCCTTCATATTGGGACAAAATATGAAATAAGAGATACTTTTTATGCATTACTACATGATCATGAATCCTCAGATGAATATACTGAAACAGAGGAATGTTGTATTTATGTTAACTTTGCATTGTTACTTATTGAAAAAAATACAAATATTGATTTTATAAAAACTCGTTTAAATGAGTTACTGGACAACAAAAATATGGAGATTTATCGAACAGAGTTAAAAGATGAGATTAATGAGTTTACGAATGATGTTGATAAGTTGAAACAACACTTATAAAAGTATTATAATTCTTTAAATCTGTATAATTATAGTTTAAACATAAAAACATCCCCTTTTACGTAATGTCCAAACGTACTTTTTACTCAACGAATAGCATGTATTGACGATTAGACATTTACGATAAGGAGGCGTTTTTTAAACATGGATTTCTCCAATTATTATTACGACTATGTACACGAATGTTTTATGCGGAAAAAGCACCGTAAAAGTCACTTCTGTACGAAAGCGAAAAGATGTACATTACATAAAATTTTTATATTATCCTAAATAATATTTAACAAGCTAAATCCATACATCGAAGCTACTACAAAAATGACTGTCCATACAGCTAGACTAATCGTCATCCAACTTATGACGTGTGTCCGATTAGATCCAAATGTTAAAGCTAATACGGCTGCAATATCAGTTCCTACGAGAATTGGAGCTAGCAGAGCCAAACCTGGAATACCATATCGTTCCCATATTCGTCTTGATCTGGTTTCTTTTTTAGAAGGTGTTGTTATACCTTTTTTTAACTTTCTTGCTGCTTGCCATTTTGCATACTGCTTAAAGAAAAAGCCTAGTAATAGAACCAAGATAAGATTCCCTGCAAACGCCATAAGTCCTACTGCAAATGGTTGTAATCCCCATGCAATACCGAGTGGTACAACGATTGACACATCCATCCATGGTGCAAAAGCTAATAAAAATACAACTAAATATTGCCATAATTCACCTGCATTTTGAGCCCACTCCACCATACCTGTTCCCCCTCCTTTTTCGTTCAGATTAAATACGATTTAAAACCCGAATGGTAGTTAACCAATAGACAATGTATTGCCCTACACCCAGTACACCAATACACATTAATGGAACAAGAATATGATGAGAAAAGAGGAAGCAAATTCCCGCCGTTACTGGAAGTGCAAAGCTATAGTAAATATACACATTCCTGCAAGCCTTATAGGTTACCCATTGTTGACCTTCATCTATTTCACGAAATTCGGACGGTGTAAATCCAAATAGTCTAATCCTATCATCAGAATTCTTTCGATTATAATACTTTGTAAGAATGAACCACAAAAAAGTAAACATTACCAAAATCCCAAAACACCATCTAGCCAGAACGACCTGTGTGTTCATAAGAGAAAACAGTAAAAATGCAATGATTAATACAAATAAACTCGCGCCTAGAAGCGGAGATTTTAAAATATGTTTCATCATAATCATTCCTCTCCATTTAAATAAAAAACATCTTCTACAGTAACCTGAAACGCAGCAGCTATTTTTAACGCCATAGTGACAGATGGAGAATAATCACCTTTTTCAATTAATCCGATTGTCTGCCTTGTCACTCCAACTGCATCGGCCAAATCTTGCTGAGTCCACCTAAATCGTGCCCGTAATTCTCTAACTCTGTTTTCAAGCATCACAATTTCCCTTTCTTCATTTTCTACCACCATTGTAAATGATTGACAATAAAATGTAAATGATCGTTTGCATTTTGCAATAAATAATTGCTCTAAAACACCATCTATAAAATGGCGTTGTTTTGTTTATATAGCTTTTAAAGTATGCTTACGTACAAAAGGAATGAAACATTTTGATTGGAACCTCATTACCATTGGTTCATTTCCAAAAAGGTGGGCTTTACTACTAGATCTTGAATTTTTTTGCCACTATACGCTGTTCCGGTAACCTCTTTACAACGTGAACACTTTCGATTGTACATACCTGTTGCTCTCTCCTATATATGCCATTTATACTTACTATAACGCCTTTTAATTAGGATATTTTTTACAATATATATTTATTATGTAATGGGGGATTTCTATATGGAGCGAAAGCCTACTTTTGGTTATACAAAGGAGAACCAAAACTATATATTACGTCCTAGTTGCTATGCTGTTATCTTCAATAGCCATTATACGAAAATAGCAATTATCAAAAAAGGAACTCGATATTTTTTACCTGGGGGTGGCAAGGAGCAAGGCGAAACAAAAGAATTATGTTTACGTCGTGAACTTGTAGAAGAGCTAGGATGGGATATTGAAATTCAGCACTATATTGGCAATGCTGAGCGATATTTTTATGCTGAAAATGAAAATACATACTATTTAAACAATGGATATTTTTACATTTGTAAAAAGTTAAAAACAGAAAATACTATTTCTGAACAGGATCATATTTTACATTGGCTTTCTCCTTATCAAGCACAAAATTTACTTATACACGAACATCAGCAGTGGGCTGTGCAACAAGCCTTATCATTCATAAAATAAAAACGTCCCATTTCTACAGAAAGAGGACGTTTTTATCATTAACTCACTTTTTTCAAATCGAAAGCTGGCTTTTTTACCGTTCCTTTTTTCACTACGTACAAGCCGATAAATATAACGAATCCGCCGAACAATTGCATCATATTCATTCTTTCTCCAATTGTTACTGCAGCGAAAATCACTGCAAACAATGGCACGAGATACATATATACCATTACTTTTGTTGAACCAATTTTACTAATACCAACGTACCACATCGCTAGTCCAAAGACTGTTGCAAATACAATCGAATAACCTAATGATCCCCAGCTTAATGTATCTGTTGGCCATGATAATGTATTGATATTGAATAAACAATATATAACGAGCGGTACGATTCCAATTAATGTAGACCAAGATGTTACTCGCATTGCCGAATATTTTGTAATAAGTGGTTGTGCAAGAATTGGATACCATCCCCAAGCAATCGCAGCAACTAATCCAATTAGATTTCCAATCCAAGCATACTCATATGTAGATTGATTCGTATGCCCTGTTAATAAAACAAGCGCTGCCCCACTAAATGATAATAAGGAACCGATCTGAATTTTCATCGAAAAACGTTCTTGTTTGTGCAACACTGCTAAAATCCCTGTAAATATAGGTGACATCGCAATTAATAGTGACGCATTTGTTGCTGATGTATATTTTACAGATAACATAAATAATGTTTGATAAAGTGTAGTACCAACTATCCCCACGACTAGTAACCTTAACCAATCTTTCTTCTCAATACGTAACGATCTTTCCATAAAAAATGTAATCAATAATAATACTGGAGATGCTATTAAAAATCGTAAGCTATTAAATTGAATGGATGACATATAAGCCACTCCATATTTGCCAATTGTATAATTTGCTCCCCATACTAAAGCAACAGCTATTAGGAGCCATTCCATTTGCCATCGTTTCATTTGAATCTCCCCTTCCACTACCCTAGCATAGTAAAATTGGCTGGATATCACACCGTCCAATTGGCTGTTTTTTCACCCAGCCAATTTGTTATAATGAAACTAGATAAAGAATAAGGGGACGTTATAAATGGAGTGGAAGTTAGATACCGACAGCAAGATCCCAATTTATCAACAAGTTGTTGATTTTATTGAAAGACGTATTATGTATGGAGAGCTTCCTCCTGGTAGCTTTCTCCCTTCGGAACGAAAATTAGCAATCCAACTAAATGTAAACCGAAGTACTGTTACAACTGCTTATAATGAACTGCGTGCTATGGGAATTGTGGACAGCACAACTGGAAGAGGTACACGTGTAAGTACACATATGTGGGGCGTTTCTCCAACACTAACACCAAACTGGAGAGGATTCGTAGAAGGTGGTACTTTTTTACCTAATTTACCCCTACTTCGACATATTCGAGAACAAGTCCAGCAAAATGAAAATATCATTGATTTCGCGAATGGAGAACTTGGTTGTAACTTGTTTCCCCATGAACAGTTACAAAGTATATTACGTGAGCAGCCTTTAACGCAATCACTTAGCTATGATCATCCACAAGGCTATCTACCATTAAGACAAGCAGCAGCGAAATATATGAGAGATTATCTAAAAATTGATGCAACAGAACAATCAATTATGATTACATCTGGGGCCCAACAAGCACTTCATCTCATTGTGCAATGTTTATTAAATCCCGGTGATGCGGTCGCATTTGAAAGCCCATCTCATTGTTATTCATTACCTCTCTTTCAATCAGCTGGGATTCGTATTTTCCCGTTACCTGTTGATGAATATGGAGTGAATCCGGAAGATGTGCATGAGCTATATCGAAAGCACCGGATTAAAATGATTTTTTTAAATCCAAATTTCCAGAACCCAACAGGAACAATGCTTCATCCAAATCGGAGAAAAAAACTTTTATCTTTATGTGCAGACTTACGTATCCCAATTGTTGAAGATGATCCATCTAGTTTACTAACGTTAGAAAATAAAAAACCTTGTCCAACATTAAAATCAATTGATGAAAATGGCACCGTCATTTATGTCCATTCACTATCAAAAATGATCGCACCCGGCCTTCGCGTTGGGTGGCTTGTTGCTCCGCAATCAGTAGTGGAAAGATTAGCAGATGCACGGCATCAAATGGAATTAGGACTTAGCATTTTCCCTCAGTGGCTCATGCAACAATTTTTTGAGACCGTTCCTTTTGATACGCATATGGAACAATTACGAAGACAGCTCGTACAAAAAAGAGATACCCTTGTCGATTCCTTAAACTACTATCTTCAAGATAAAATTTCTTTTTCAATTCCAAGTGGTGGGATTTACATATGGGGAAATTTAAAGGAGCCTATTAACGAAAAACAGCTTATTATACAAAGTTTAAAACAACAAGTAGCATTTATGCCTGGCAGTATTTTTGGTGCCAAAGACGGATATGTTCGTTTATCATATGGGAAAGTAAATACCAATCAAATAGAGGATGGAATTTCTCGTTTACATGCCGCTATCAAGTGTTGCCAAAAATAAAAAACAACGTATTCAGTATGGATGCTTCATAAAAAAATACTTTAGACTAAAAAGGTGCTTTCTAGACGCGAAAACACCTTTTTGTTACTATAATCAAAATGATATAAATGAATATTCTCAACTTGAACGTATTCTAAAAAACATCTATCCTATACTTTTTTAGAATTTGTTTTTAATAAACTTTTAAAATCTAGTTCAGCGATTACTACACTTAATAATATAAGAGTTGCACCTAAATAACCTTTAGCTGTGAGAGTTTCACCTGTGAAAAAGAAAGCAAAACCTGCTGAAAAAACAGGTTCTAATGAAAAAATAAGACCTGTATGTGTAGGACTCGTATATTGCTGTGCAATGATTTGAACAATAAAAGCCATTCCTGTACAGAATATACTTAATACTAAAATTGAAAACCATGATTCAACAGTACTAGGAAGTTTAGGATTTTCCATAAACATTGAGAAAATAATACTAAATAGACCGACAAAGCCCAGTTGTAAAACTCCAAGGCTAATTGAATTAACCTGCTTCGTTATTGTTCCAGTAATGATGATATGGACTGCATAAAATAGAGCACATAAAATACATAATATATCGCCATAACCTATTTTTAATTGGCTATTTAACGTTAATAACCCTATCCCTACTATTGTGAAAACAACTCCCAACATAACTTTTTTATCAGGCCTTTGTTTTAAAAAGATAGATGATAATACTGGAATAAATATCACTGTAAGACTCATTAAAAAACCAGCATTAGAAACCGATGTATACTTTGTACCAAAAGTCGCAAAAATATAAACTATAAATAAGATAGCAGCTAATAGACAAGCATATTTAATAGTTCTAAAATCAATTTTGATTAAATGCTTATAAAACACTATACCTGACAAAAGAAAAGCAATAATAAAACGTAATGCGATTAAATTATATTCCTGCATGTAATTAAGGCCAACTTTTGTAAGTAAGATGGATGCCCCCCAAAAAAATGTAACCAATAGTAACATTAAATCCGCCTTTAATTGTATTTTCATCCCTATTCCCTCGTTAGTTTTTAGTATATTTCATCATTTATTAGAGTAACTATCACCTTGACATAAGCTTTCAACCTAACCTAATGATTTTAACCCTGCCTATTAGGAGCAAAATCATTGCATCTAATGATTTTGCTATTTCTAATTCTTTCTATTTAGAAGCTATAATTACTCTCCCTATCATCCATCCTGACTTTTTAAAATATTCTAAATAATCGTTTTAGAATATCCCTCCCTATTAATATTTTTAAGTATGTATACAGAACTGTATATTAATGTATCGAATATATTTTGTCTAATTTCACTTTAATCCCCGATACTTAGCTGTTGTCAATTCTTGTATGTACGCATCAATCTCAGGCATTTCTTCTTCCCTAGCCAATCGGATTGCAAGCTCTATATCATAAGGAACTCGCACAAGTTGAATTGAAAAACTTGCTGCCTCTTTTTGGCCATATACACCTTCAAAAATCAAATAAGAGGCTTGTGTAATCTCAAGCGGGTTACCCACACTTCCTGCATTACACAACGTTTTCCCACGAAAATTTTGCACATAAGCTTGATGTATATCTCCGTAGCAAACGACATCCGGTTTCCTTTCACCTTCAATGTTTTCTGTAAGATTACTATTTTCAAATAAACTAACACGCTGTTCTATTGGAGCTCCGGGCTGAACTCTTTCATATAGACTTCTAGGTGATGCATGGAACATTCTAATTAGTTTCCCACTCATGATAAATTCAATTGAAAATGGCAATCCCCTTAAATAATTCCGCTGCTGTTCTGATAATTGCTTTTGATGCCACTCTAATGTCTCAGACTCAGTAGGCTTTGTTATAAAATCATCCCAGTTTCCCATCACAACATGTTCACATTCTTTCCGAATAATCTCAATTGCTTCACTAGAATGTGGCCCTTTCCCTACCAGATCACCTAAGCACATAATACGTTCTATCCCTCTTAATTTGATATCTTTAAGAACTGCATCTAGCGCAGGAATATTACCATGAATATCTGAAATAACTGCTATTTTATCCATATGAATACCTCCAATTATTCTATATTTATTATATTTTTATCAAAAGATTTATACCAATTTGGGGTATAGGATGTAAAACCATTATGTTCTTCTAAAATCCTTCTTAACCTCATTTTCATTTCTTCTAGCAAATTAGGTGTGATTCGATTTGTCCACACAATATCCGCTGGAAAAATCATTGCTGCATACAATGCATATAGTTTCCAAAAATGAAGTGATGGCTCACCATCACAATACCCATGAACTTGTCCAACCGCAAACGGTATACTGATATCGACTGTAAACAAAGGCATCTTGTAAAAATCATGAATAGGATCTCCAAAATCAAATCTTGCAAAGTCGATAACAGCACGAAATTCTTTATGATGAAGCATGAGATTCGCTGGATGAAAATCATCATGTAAAAATACGATAGGACGAGCATGTAATAAATTTTTATGATTTTCCACAAAGCTTAACACTGGTTTTATGTCAATAAAATCCGTCTCATATTCTTCTAATGCTTGCAAGTATCTCTCATATTTATGATACCTTAACATTTTCCAAGATTCTTCTACTTTCTTTTTCTTCACTGTATGAATTGTTTTTAATACTTCTCCCGCCCGTTTTCCAGCTAAATATTGCTCTTTCTCAGTCAATTTACCAAGTATATCTTTCCCGTCGTCTCCTTCAACCCATTCAAATACTTGTACACATTGATTGAATGGAATAAGATTTACGAAATGAAGTAATTTAGGCATTGGCAGCCCTAATAATTCAAAACGGCTCATATATTCATATTCTTCAAGCCTACGTTCACAAGTTGAAGTATCACACACTTTTATAAAATAGCGTTCATGATTGGCTAATTCAATTTTATACTTTTGATCTTGCGAAAAACCTTTTGAAATAGCAGTACACTTTACTGCGCGAGGCCAATTTAATTGTTTTTCTAATTCCATTAACACTTCTTTCATATAGATTCTCCCGATTAATATATGTATGAACTACCTAACACATCTGTTCTGTTCTTCTGCTTATTCGTCCCTTGAAATTCAACTACAAAAGGATATTCCCCATGTTTGAATAACTGTTCTTGTACAAATCCTTCACCAATAGGTTCACAAAACTGCACATTTACATTTCCAAGTAAAATGCTCTGACAAAGTGCATTCCAATCCCTATGATTTTCTGGTAAAGTCACTTGTACTTCAAGTATCTCTTTCCATCTATCTACTGTTTCACGTACGTTTTTCACTGCATAGTATATTGTCTGAATTTCTTTTACCTCGTTTCTATGTGAGGCAATGACACCTACTTTTTGTAAATCTAACCTTCTATTCTCATCAGATTCTTCCCACTGTATAAAGAAAGGTAATTTCGGACTGCTCTCTTCCTGTTCCACAAATAACATTTTCCATTCTATAAGATGACCGTCATTTCTCATTCGCTCTCCTTCAAATGGTCCTTTTACTTGCAAACCTTTTTCGGCGAGCTGTACAGCTAGTGCTTCGATATGATTGGTACGAAGAGCAATTTGCAGCATTCCTTCTCTATCTTGTAATTTCTCTACAGTTTCCTGAACGAGTGGATTGTCCGCTTGCTTCGCTTTATCTTCATGTTGCACTGCTAAAAATTCAATATAAGATAAGTCAAAATAACTTAAACTATTCCATGTTCCCCAGTTCGTATGTTCTCCGCCTTGCACCGTATGGAAACCGCGTTCCTTCATTTGTTTTTCAGCTTCTTTTGGTGTACAGCCAACAATATGAACAAGATGATCAAATGCTAACATGATTTCTTCCTCCTTTTATTTACATCTTTTAATTATATAATAATTCTGTTATTTTGTTCAATTTAAAAAACTTTTTAAAACCTAGTTGCTTTATAAGATTAATATGCATTATAATAATAAAAAATTAACATTAAGCTGATTGGAAAAACCAAAGGCTCTTTTCTCATTAGGGAAAAGAGCCTTTTTATTTATTATTTTACAGGGGGATTATACATGCAGAAATTAATTGTCTTTGCTATTATTGGTTTTTTTGCTCAACTGATTGACGGAGCACTTGGGATGGCATATGGGGTAACATCTTCTTCATTATTATTAATGTTCGGAATTGCACCTGCTGTTGCTTCCGCATCCGTTCATTTAGCGGAAGTTGTTACAACCGCGGCTTCTGGCGTATCTCACATCCGATTTGGAAATGTTGATAAATATACCGTTTCCAGACTCACATTACCAGGTGCAATTGGCGCTTTTGTCGGTGCTTGTTTTTTAAGCAATTTACCTGGTGATTTAATTAAACCGTACATTTCACTCTTTTTATTTACTTTAGGTATCTATATTTTATTACGATTTATTATTCAAAAACAAATTGTCCGATCAAATAAACGTATGTCTGCTAAGCAACTTATTCCGCTCGGATTGTTTGCTGGTTTTGTTGATTCAACTGGTGGAGGTGGCTGGGGACCTATCACTACACCAGTACTTCTCGCACGAGGAAATGAAGCACGAAAAGTCATTGGCTCTGTAGATACAAGTGAATTTCCAGTATCATTAGCTGCTACTATTGGATTTTTCATTTCATTAGGCTGGGAACAAGTAAGCTGGTTTTGGGTATTTGCCCTTATGCTTGGCGGCATTCTCGCAGCTCCAATCGCTGCATGGTTAGTGCGAATTGTTCCTTCACATTTACTTGGTGTACTCGTTGGTGGACTCATTATTTTCACAAATATCCGGACGCTGCTTACGTCATTTAAAGTAGATTCAACAATTATTACTCTTTCCTATATTGCGGTAGGTCTTGTCGTTATCATTGCACTTTTCATTTCAATTCGAAACCATTCTGAATCTGCAAAACAAAATGCTGGATATTCAGCTGATCCAAAACGAGTTTTACCTTGAAACAGAGACAATAAAAATACAACTTAAAAAAACGGCATAAAACCTTTCCTCTTAGATAGAAGCGGTCAGATCCTCTTCCTTCCCTATGCCAAATGAAAACAAAAAGAGAATATGTTAGAAAATCAAAATGGATATATGGTATGAAATGAAAAAGGTAAGCAAATGAATAAATTTGCTTACCTTTTTCGTTTCTTTTATGTTCTTTAAATCCTTTTCCTTACAGCTTTAACCGTATCTCGCATAACTTCCTTTTTGGCTTCTAAACTTCATGCATTCATGTCTCATTGCTTTTACGTAAATAATGTCGAATTTATTTTTCTGAATTTTCTTTCAATATTTAGAGGATTTTTCATATCTTTTTGCGAAACATTTGTATAACAATTTTTTCTTCATCTTTTTACATATTCAGTAAGTTGGTTCGGGCGGAGTTTTGAAAACGTTTCCTATACAATAACCGATTGTTTTTGATATATTCCTACAAAAATTCCTTGCAATATTTTCAGAAACTAATTACAATTGCCATATATTAAAAATCAATGCAATGAATAAATCCTCATCAATCCGATGAGGTAGAGGTTGCGGCATTTATTAGTAAAACGGATAAGACACAGAGAATGTTAATGACTCCGTTTAAAAGGAAATGCTGCCGAAGTTTGTATTTCTTCTCTGGAAGTATGAGCTGGGGCTGTCTCCGAATAGGAACAGAACTGTCACGTTTACAAAATACCGTGTAAACGTGGGGTGCTATCTTAACGGAAGGGTATGATGGGGTGGTTATTTGTGAAACGTTCCGCCAAATTCCTTTGGCGGTTTTTTGTATTTTTCTTCCCCCGTTCCTTCCTAATCTTACAAGAAAAGGAGTGTTGAACATGAATAGCATAGCGGATCAAGCTACCTCTAAAACACAATCTACACAAGAAAAAGGTGAACTAAGGCGCGGATTAAAATCTCGCCACCTTACAATGATTTCTCTCGGCGGTACAATTGGTACCGGGCTCTTTCTTGCTAGTGGCGGTGTCATTCATGCGGCAGGACCTGGCGGAGCTCTCTTAGCATACGCAGCAATCGGCATTATGGTTTACTTTTTAATGACAAGTTTAGCTGAATTAGCAGCGTATATGCCTGTCACCGGCTCATTTAGCACATACGCAACAAAATTTGTCGATCCATCACTTGGATTTGCACTCGGCTGGAATTATTGGTATAACTGGGCAATTACTATTGCAGCTGAACTAGCAGCAGTTACATTAATTATGAAGTTTTGGTTTCCAAATACCCCTTCTTTAATTTGGAGTGGCCTTTGTTTAGTTCTTATGTTTCTTATAAATTATTTATCCGTTAAAGGATTTGGTGAAGCCGAGTATTGGTTCGCTCTTATTAAAGTAGTAACTGTTATTATCTTTTTAATCGTTGGATTTATGATGATTTTCGGCATCATGGGTGGTGAAGCGGTAGGTTTTAAAAACTTCACGGTTGCAGATGCACCATTTAATGGTGGCATCATGGCAATCATCGGTGTATTTATGGCCGCTGGTTTCTCATTCCAAGGAACTGAATTATTAGGTGTAGCTGCTGGTGAAACAGCTGATCCAGAACGTAGTATTCCAAAAGCAATTCGCTCCATCTTTTGGCGCATACTATTATTCTACATCTTAGCAATTCTTGTTATCGGTCTATTAATCCCTTATACAACTGATAGTCTTGCAGCTAGTGATGTAACAGTAAGTCCCTTTACACTTGTTTTTGAAAAAGCAGGAATTGCATTTGCCGCTTCTGTTATGAACGCTGTTATTTTAACTGCAGTTTTATCCGCTGGTAACTCTGGTATGTATGCTTGTACTCGTATGCTTTGGGACTTAGCACGTCAAGGAAAAGCACCGAAATTTTTAGGTAAACTAGATAGCCGTGGTGTACCAGTAAACGCCTTGATTGCCACTTCATTAGTTGGAAGCGCAGCTTTCTTAGCCTCTTTATATGGCGATGGCGTTGTATATGTTTGGCTATTGAATGCTTCTGGAATGTCTGGCTTTATCGCATGGGTTGGAATTGCGGTCAGTCATTATCGTTTCCGTAAAGCATACATCGCGCAAGGTAAAGATTTAAATGACCTTCCTTATAAAGCAAAATGGTTCCCATTTGGCCCAATCTTCGCATTTGCACTTTGCGTAATTGTTATTCTTGGACAAAACTACGGTGCATTTATGGGAGAATCTATCGATTGGAATGGTGTACTCGTTTCTTACATCGGTTTACCTCTCTTCCTTGCGATGTGGTTAGGATATAAATTTACTAAGAAAACAAAAGTAATTCCTCTTGATAAATGTGAACTTTAAGTTATAAAGGTCAGCAAACATACAATGTTTGCTGACCTTTTTTTATTGGAATGAATCCTTCATATTCAAAGGATATATTCATATTATGTCGAATAGTGTATTACATGTAAGAAATTCAACATTCGACATATTTGTAAATTCTCAATTTGAAACAGAAAGACTACATGTCCTTATAGGATACATGATGCATCCGCCTTATACAAATTACAAAAACAATCTGAAGTAAACTTCTATATTCCAGAACCCATTTATTCCCTTAAATAGAAGATATTATCCGCTGGAGCATCGAAATGAATAAGAAAAATTCCAAAAACATCTACATTACAAAGGAGTTATTTCTACAAAAGGTGGGATTAAAATGAAAGTTACATTAGAAACCGTTTCTACAGAACATCTAGAAATATTAAAAAATTTCTACGCTCTATATTTACATGATTTATCCGAATTCTCCCCAACCCTTCATCCAAATGAGAATGGATTTTTTGAATTTGATGCTTTTGAACTTATTTGTAACCGAGATGAGCTTTCTCCATACTTCATTACATATGAAGAAAAATATGTCGGATTTCTCTTGTTTACAAAATCGCCGTTTACCGCACCTGAGACAGACTACTGTATTAACGACCTTTTCTTATTAAAAGCCTATCGTGGAAATAAGATAGCAGAGTTAGCAATTTTAGAACTTTTAAATCAGCACAAAGGAACCTATTATGTAATGCAATTAAAGAACAATAAAACAGCGGTGAACTTCTGGAAAAAGTTCTACCAAAAGAATGAGATAAAGTATCAAGAAGTTGAGAAAATAAGTGATGACGATCTATGCTTAACACAAACATTTATAGTTCCATCCTTACTTTTCAAGTCGTAATCCCTATATGCTTATCATTCATTGAAACCCTTTACTTCCCTATTTCTCATGTTTTTGCAATAATAGAATAAGAACTATAAACAAAGGTAGGGATTCTATGAACATTCGCGTAACTGATGAGGCAAAAGCCGTATTACATAAATCAAACACAAATAACAAAAACATCATACGGATTCGAGGTACAATGACAAATTCTTGTAGTATATTTGTTGATGTTGACTTAATTTTTGATGCGTATAATCCAAATGAAATCGCTTATGAAGATGAAAGCCTTATTATTCAAATAGACGATTTTACAAAAGACTATATAGGAAATACATTAAAACTTGATTATAAAACGACAGGTTTTAGTATTACGACTCCTAGCGAAACACTTGTATATGGATTATCAATTAAAAAATAAAGTCATAGTGTTTATAAAAAAGTTTGATTAAAACATGATGGTAATGCCTAGATTTACACTATCGTTTAATGAATACTTTATAAGTTTATAAAGGCGTAGCGAAAATTGCACTGGGCATTCGCGATTGATCAGCAAGAAAAGACCTGACATTATATATCAGGTCTTTTTTCATGTCTTATTCTATACCAACTGCATCATAAGCCTTCGCTACAGCTTGTACTTCTTTAGAGTTTTTACCATATAAATCTTCTGCGGCTTGAAGTGCAGCTTGGCGCATCATTTTAAAATTAGATTTTGCAGTTAAATATTTGGTAAGGACACGATAGTAAATTTTTTCTGTAGCTTCGCGGCCAACGCCATTTACTTCCACACCATAATGCCAGCCACCTTCTGACAATAAATATGCTGCTTTATTATTAATACTACTGTTAATATGAACACCGCCATTATCATATGGGCCAGGATAATATTTTCTATAATGATCTGGATAACCTTGAGTTGGTTCTAATGGATTGGGAATAGAAGCAGGATTACTTAAGGAACGCATCGCATCTCCTGCTATATCCGGTGTATAAATATCTTCTCCCGCTTCCCAATCATCACGGTCTACCATCGCACCGAAAATATCCGAAAATGACTCGTTTAATGCACCAGACTCATCTTGATACTCTAAATTTGCTGTATGCTCTGTTACAGCATGTGTTAACTCATGGGCAACAACATCTAAGCTCGCAGAAAATGGAATAAATAATTTTCCATCTCCATCACCATACGACATATACACACCGTTCCAACTAGCGTTATTCCAGTTTTCTCCTACGTGAACAACAGAACGTAACTTTGCTCCTTTGTTGTCATAGGAATTACGATTAAATGTTTTCTTATAATAGTCGTATACTTTTTCTGCATTTACATGTGCATCAACACCTGCTTTATCTTCAAAGAACTTGAACTTACTTTCAATTTCATAACCTGTATATCCCAGTCCTTGTGATGGTGAATCATAAAATTGTTTATTCAAATTTCTCCAATCAAACGTATAAACACCGTTTCCACGTTTGCCATCAAATAAATGAAATGCACTTGTTTTTTCATTTTGAACAATTTCAAATGATTGTCTGTTTCCTAAAACACCATATCCAAAACCAGTAATATGATCAACCGCATTATATTTATTGATCACATTTCCATTTGTTGCATCAATAAAATAATGCCAGTAGCCTGGTGCTGGTTTTGAAACAGATACTTTTACAAGATAGGAAAGAAAATATTGTCCATCTTTTTCATATACGTATAAATCTTTCTTAATACCATCATAGTTATCTACTTTTCCAATCTCTTTCTCAATACCAGCTTTCGCAATATTTACAGCCTCATCTTCTGAAATACTTGCAGTTGATGAGATATTTTTATTTTCTAAATTCGGGATAACTTGTCCAAAAAATGCTTTCACATTATTATTTTTATCAAGTGCTACTGTTTGATCAGAGCCATATACTGGAACACCATTATATTTTTCAATAAGCCTCACATGCGTTGTTTCTGCTTCTGCGTCTTTTTCTTCTCTAACGATTTCAAAATGTTTCTCCATATTTCCTGCTAATTGAAACATGTCTTTCTTACTCTTTAAATATTCGAACACCGTTTCTTTTTTATCTAGTCCTTCCGGTGCTTTCCACTCTTCCCCAATATAAGATGGTGTCTGAAATTCTTGGTTGTATTGAATTTTTTGCTCTGCTGCATAGGTACGTGACGTGCCTAATGTCGCAAATGCCCCTAAAGCCACAGATAAAGCCAATGTTGAAGATAAAATCTTCTTTTTCAAAAATACCACTCCCCATCCCTATTTTTTTTGACACATTTCTATATTTTTTAACACTTTTATATAATTCTAGTGATAATAGTACACAACCTTCTACCTGAAGTTTTAGAAAATTTACACAGAAAATTCGGGACATTTAATTATAAAATTCATACAAAAAAGAACAGCGCTATCTGTAGACGGTAAACGTAAAGCAACTCCAAAATATACAATAAAAGTTGATTTTGGAGTTATTTTTTGTGTACTTCACTTTTTTCGGCACTCTGCATCTAGAAAGTAAATTTGTTGCCCCTTGCGCAAGATATATTTTGGATAGCACCACATCACCTTGTGAAATACCCCCAAAACGAAAATTTTATCATTCTACAGTTATTTATAAAAATTCAATTCATTTTCATTTTGAGGAACAATGAATTTCTTGGTTTAATGGTGATGTGATAGACTCTTTGTATGTATGTTTCACCTCTTTCAAGGATTATTTATTCGCAATTTTCATTTGTTTTATCTTGAGAAAAAAACTCCTAGACAGACCCTCCAAAAAAGAACAGAAGGAGCCCATAGTGATAGGCTCCTCTTAAAAATTAAAGTTACAAGATTTATTTTACTAATAATGAATATGTTCCATTTCCGTTTTCCTTTTCAAAAAATGCAACTACGTAGTACTTCCCAGGTTTCGCTTCAAATTTCCCTTTTATATTATTTCCATCCGCTTGGCCCGTAATGACAGGATTTCCTAGATCTGATTCGTGATATACATCCCATTGTATCCCAATACCCTGTTCATCTATAACAGAAATATCTACTTCTTTTGGAGATGTAACATTGAATGTGTACATATACGCCATATTAGGCATATCCATATTTCCTTTTGAAAGCTTATTAAAACGAATTACCTTTGCATTTTGATAGTTATGACCTGCTGGCTCATCTTTTTTTACGGTAACCGTTGTTTGTCCTCGGCCCGCTTTTCCTTTATTATCTTTCACTGTTAACTTTGCAGTATATGTTCCCTCTTTCCCATATACATGAGTAGGATTTGCTTCTGTACTTGTTGTACCATCTCCAAAATCCCAGAGATAAGAAACAATTTTTCCGCCTGTGCTTTCTGTACCATCGCTATGAAACTCAACTTTTTCATTCACTATCTCATTGTATGGTCCATTCATGTTTACTTTAACAGTCTGTTGTTCTTCTTCTCCCGTTGCAACACCATGGAATACAACATCGTATTCAAATTGATTGTTCGCATTCACACGATAATTGACAAAATATGCTGTAACTGTTTTGTAGCCGCTCCATTCTTTTTGCGCTAACTTTTCTAAAGATTGATTGATTTGCTTGCTCATCGCTTTCCAATCCTCAGATTCTCCTTTTGTTACACCGCCCGTATATGTTCCTTCTAATGTGAACGTATCAAAAAATTGAGACTTATGCTTTGTAATCGTTGCATCTTTTATCTTTGCTACACCTGTAATTTCTTTCTTTACATCAGCTAGTGGTTTTGGTGCATGTTCAGCTAAATAATCATCTGATACTTGTGGGACATTATATGTATCTCGATTATCAATCAATTGCTTCATATAGTCTTGGTATTCTTTATTTAAATTTGGATCTTTACTTAAAGCTTCACGATATGCATCATAGCCATTCACATCATTTGCACGAATGAAATCTTGAATCTTATCGAAAGTTTCAAATTGATGAGTATATAAGTAAGACTGCAGCGCAAAAGAATAATTATAAAAATCCCATTGCTCTGGTCCTTCTCCATATTTCGAAAATAATGTTCGTTCTGCTGTATAACGCTTCGCAGGATCAGATGATAATCCACTAATTATACTTTTGCGTGGAACAACATTATTCGTACGAGTAGATCCCGCAAAAAATTCGGCATTTCCTTCTTCAAACCAAGTCAAACGTTGATTTTGATACATTGCCCCTTGTCCCCATGACCCTGGAACTTCGTACCTTCCCTGTAAATAGTGTGTAAATTCATGACGGAACAATTCTTCCAAACTATAACGACTTTGCTGTGGTGTACGCTCAAATGTAAAAAACGTTCCGATTCCTTCAATGTAAATTCCACCATTATCTGTTGAATATCCATATAGCTGGCTATTTCGTTTATATTCATCTGGATTATTATAAATGACTACTGTCAGTACATCATCAGCTTTTCCTGATTCTAACGCTGTATCCTTCCCAATTACACGATGATATTGCGCTTTTACTTCTTTAGCAGCCCAGTACAGTCTCTTAACCTTTTCTTCCGTTACTTTATCTCCTGTTTTAAATACAATAGAACCGTCATCAAATGTATACGTTTTTGGTAAGTACTGCTGTTGGCCTTCTTCACGAATTTTTTTAAAATCTATTGTATTTCCGTTGTAATCTTTTCCACCATAGTTTGTTGAAATTTGCTCTGCCGCATTAAAATAAGCTTCACTTAAACGAGGGTACATATGCATTGCTTGTGTAAGTACTTCTAAAGGCTTATTTGTATTACTATGGAAATTCCCGAAACGACCAGTATAATAAATACCATTATTAATTAACCAGCTATTTTCTGGTGTTACCTGATTTAGAAGAGCCAGTCGACTAATTTCATTTATGAAACCATCAATTTTCCCATACCATATTGTTTCATTCGCTTTTTTCCTTGTATCATGCAAGTAAGACTGCATATCATCATCAATCCCTTGCATAAGCTGATACACGGCGGCCCCTTTATTCTTGTCACTTATATATGTAGAAATATTATCGTTATATTGTTTTAATATATTCGCTGCATATTGAACGGTTTCAGCATCACAAGTAGCGTTTCTAATTACTTTACCGTATGCAAATACTACTGCATCCTGTTTATCTGTACCAAGTTTAAAATTCGGATTTTTTGCAATTGCTTTTAATGCAGGTAAACATTTATCCTGGAAGCTTCGCTCATATAAATAGCTTACCTCTTTATTATTAAAGCCTACATAAGATACGGAACGTAATATTTCAGCAAACGTCTCAATTCCTTTTGTATCATCTTTTGTAAATGTGCTTCCACGACGGCCTAATTCATCAATAATAACCTGAATTCGCTCTTTATTTTGATAAAACGCTTTTGTTTCTTGATTAAATTTATCTAAATCTGTAATTTGATTCCAACTAATATTTCCCAATGTATCGATGAATTCGTCATTACTCATTCTATTTAGCTCTGCTAAAGAATACTTTTGCTGAGATTGTTTTGCCGCTGCTCGTTTCACAGCCGGAGCTGGACGTTGTGAAAAATCGTTCACTTTTAAACGTTCTTCATAAGACAATGTTTCGTCTGCTTTTGTAGAGTGTGCAAGTTCATCTGTTGAAGTTTCTATCCCAATTGGTTTCTTTTGCAACACATTATAAGGTGTGTTTTCTTCCGCTGATACTTGTGTTTGAATACTTCCAAATGATAAGGCCACTGTACTAATACCGAGCATCATTTGGGTAAATTTTGATTTCTTGTTCATCATATTTCCTCCATTTATATATTCCATTTAAAATAATAACATATTATTTATATAAAATAATGTAATATGTAATATTTCATGTTTATCTTTCTAAATATATAAATTCTCCATTAATTGTTAACAACAAAACGAAAAAGTCGTTTCTAGATGCTGCTGATAAATGGTGTGCTGTGGTAACACCGATGACTGAAAAATGTTTAATATGTATTACAGCTGGATATATCCACTTATGATTTGATACGTATGTGAATCATAAATAAGAAAAGAGAGTCCCTTTTCCCAAAAAGGCACTCTCTTTTTTTCAATTAGATAGTTTCTCCATGATCTAAACAAAGTAGATTAGCTTTAGCTGATGGCTCTTCAATAGATTGATTAGCAACACCAACAGATAAAATCCCCGTAAAAATCATTACAGTTAAAATTAGTTTTTTCATTATTTTTATGCTCCCTTCTCTAAATCTTTTTTGTCAGCATCTAGGGCAATGTGAAAGAATCTACTGGCTTTTTCATAATTGTTTAGGTCATAGAATTTGTTTCCGAGAATTGAAGCATATTCTTTTACATGACCCCATAGGTTTTCTTTCTTGAAATAATATATTCCCGTCATAATAACTTTCTCTAGTTCCCCAATCTCTGCCCCCTTATTGAGTTCTCTTAAGATAGCGAAATGGCACTTATATTCTTTAAGTTTTGTAAGGTTATATCCTACCTCAATTAGATCTGCAGCAAGAAAATTTTCTCCTAACTTATAATATTCCCTAGCTAATAAGAACATAGTTCTAGGGTTATTTTTTAAAGAATCCTTTAAATATTTAATCGCTAACTCTGAAAGGTTTTGATCAGCATATAATAATCCTAAATTATGTTTCACTTTACCTATTAGTTGTTCTTCGCCATATTTTTCAAATATTCTAAGAGCCGAAATGAAATTTTCCTCCGCAATTTCAAACAGTCTAAGTTTTGTACAAGCAAGTCCTATGGTATTTTGACAGGAAGCAACTTTCATTTCATATCCTGTATGCTTCGAAAATACCTCTTTTGCCTTATTAGCATATTTTGCAGCCAACAACGGGTTTAAGGATTGATAATGGAATACTGCAAACATGTAATCAAATTCAGCCTTTTCTAATTCATCTGGAATCGTTGCTAAGAGTTTTTCAGCCTTCTCATATTGTTCTTTTGCTTCATTATGATTTCCAACCGAAATTGCATAAATAGCTTTGAAGAAATGATAATAATATTTCAAAAATGTTTCGGTTTGCTCTGGAAATGGAGCAATCTTTTCTAGACAGTCTTTAGAACCATCTGTATCACAAACCAGTAAATTATATCTAAAGTTAAGTAGAGAATAATAGATAGAGATATTAGAGTCTTCCTCCATACTATGAATATTTCTATCAATCTCTTCCTTTAAGTGCTTAGCTTTTATTATATGTTGAGAAATAATTGCATTATACCAACCGCTTAATAATGTTATTATTTCTTCTTTTGCTATTATATGTGTATCCATAATATTCCTCATCCTATTATAGTAATATCATCATAAAAAACAAATTTTCCGACATCTAACTTTCCATAGTCGAAACAATGGCAGAACATGTCCAATCCCTTGCTTATGCAGCCATTATGTGCTGAGTCCATCAATACGGATAAGAGCTATATTTCTCGCTTACTTAATTTTCGCTGCATCAAACGCTTTTTGAACTGCTTGAACTTCAGCTGAGTTAGCCCCATATTTATTTGTTGCAACTCGAATGCAACCCGCTCTCAATTCAGAGAAATCAGAAGTCATGTTTAATTCATCAGTGTTTGCATAATGGAAGATATCAAACATTTTATCCTCGCCAATACCTTTTACAATTACACCGTTATGAGTGCCACCTTTTGCAATTAAATACGCAACTTTATTGATAATACTAGAGTTGAAATGAACGCCACCATTATCCCATCCATTAAAATCGTTAAATTCACTATAATCATCTGGATAAGGTACTCCAGCTGAAGATTTAATTGAAGATGGATTTGCCATATCACGGAACACCGCTCCCGTTTGCTCTCCCATTGTCCAGTTAAATGCTCCATTATTTACATATTTCTCAATAGCTGTTCCCATAATATCAGATAACGCCTCGTTAATCGCACCAGATTCTCCGGAATATTCCAAATCGGATTCACTAGATGTAACCGCATGTGTAAATTCATGTCCCGCTACGTCAAACGCCTTTACAATAGGATCTCCGTATACAAGCATGCTACCATTATTATAACTTGCTGCATTCTGCCAATTTTTCGGATCATTTGTATCTGCAGAATCCCAAGCATGTATAACTGATACTACTTTTTGTCCCTTATTATCAAAACTATTACGCTTATATTTATCCTTATAAAAATCATATACTTTTGTTGCTAAGTAATGAGCGCTTACCGCCTTTGGATCATTAAATGTTGTTGAAGTGCTAGTTGCTAGAGTACCAGGATAATATCTTTCTTCTTTAGTAATATCTCTATAATTTACATCATACGTTTCAATTCCTTGCCCTCTAGTGTAATCAGCAAGCGCATATTTTCCATTACTTTGTTTAGAGATACCAAATGTACGAGAGATACCTAAATCATCTTTTCCTGTTCCAGTTAATGATGTAAGATTGCTTTTTCTACTTTCCTTTAAGGCCCCAACAAGCTTTTCACTAGCTTTTAAGTTAGATTCCTGCACCATATTTTTCAACATATCCCCATTATGTGCATTCACTAAATATGTTCCAGATACATATTTTGGTGTTGCAGCAGCAAATGTAACTTGGTATGCATTGCTGGCTTGTCCATTATTTTCATCAACAAAAATAACTTCCTTTACTTCTGGTTCAGAAATAAAATTGATATCATTCCCGTATTTCGTATAAATATATTGTTTCGCTTCTTCTTGTGATAGATTAATAGGCTTCTTTAAATCTTCTTGTTTTAAATTTTGCGCGCTATCCCCTGAAACACTTTTAAGAACACCCTTTTTATCTACGTGTGCAGTCAATTGATGGCCATATACTTCTTTTCCTTCGTATGTTTGTTGCATACGCACAAGTGTCGTCCCATCATAAGAAGCTCGCTTTTGAAGAACCTTATAATCTACTCCTGTTTCTCCATTCACTTGTTTTGGAGACAACGCTTGCTCTGTTTTCTCTTTAAGAGCATCTTTTACTACATTCTCTGGCTCCTTTTGTGATGGTTGTGTAAGTTCACCTGTACGAAACGAATCCTCTTGAATTTGAACTTGTAGTTGATCTGTTTCCTCTGCATGACCTACTCCATATGGTGCTACGGCTGTTAAAGCTAATCCTGTTGTTAACGCGACTGTAGCTAATGTTTTTTTATTCTTCATCATATTCACCTCGTATAATTTTCTGAAATATTGAACTTGTAAAAAAGTATACTGTCTATTCTTGTCAAAAAAAAGAGAAAATGCAGAATTTATGTAACATTATGCAAAATTTCATATTTTAATGTCGATAATTAGTTATTTACATTCAATTATTCTAGAAAAAATTAATGTTTATATGGATCTAACTAATCCTTATTTAAGAACAAACATTAAAAACTTCATTTTGAAAAAATTTGATCAAAATGAAGCTATGTCTTCAAAATAAGTATGTGATTTTGATAATAAAGTTTAAATAGAAATAAAACCTCAGCATGGATTGAATTTGTTTTCAAATTCTGTTTTAGCAATTTTAATATATTTATTAACAAACTCTGTTTGTACTTCCATGTTTCTGTCTTGGTCATATTCATACGTGTCTATTAAACTCCTTTTTAATTTAAAGCAAAAATAATACAAGAAATAGATACTATTCATAGTTTATACAAACAAAAACGAAGTCTTGTGGAGGACTTCGTTTTTTACAGTGCATAATGAATTACAGAAATTATTAACACTTTTATATTATTCAACAATTCTGAATGCGGTTCTTTTCGTTTAAAAACTATGCTACAAATCCGAAATATTCTCTTTTTGATGTAGTTGGAAATTCTCTTATTTTCGTTAGTTTGATAGCACTAGGAATATACCCTATTAATGTTCAAATGGTAGATCAGACATAACCTTCTCTTCTTCCTCTTCATGACCTTCACCACATAATGCCACTGTTGGTATAATTAATCCCGTTGCCAATGCAAACTTTATTATTTCTTCTTTACTTTGCATGTTTTCACCTCGTATAATTTATATAGTACCATATTAAGATTAAATATTTTATATGTCGCATCAAAATAATAGTGAAATGCATTTTCTATAAAATTTTAATGAACAGTCTATTGCTTGTTATTTACGACAGGTGATGTGTGTCATTGTTGAACTAGAAGAGTTTTTCAAAAAGAAGCAACCGTGTTTACTGACGTTTGTTTCTGTTACATTCGTGCTCAAATGATAAATTAAAATCAGCTATACCATTTCCTTTTTATGGTATTTTTCATGTTGTTCCATAACTAGTAAAACTAATTCTGCTGTTAACAAAACATTATATACAAATTTCCCCTATTTATGTTTTTCACCACACTTGATTTCTCGATTTACCAATCTTAAATACATTATAATTGTCTAATAGTGTCGAAAAAAAGAGGGATTGAAATTTATCAATTTATTTTGCAACATTCAGAATTCGGATATTAACGCTAATGTTCCATCTACGATTTTTAAAGCTTCCATTACCCATTCCCATATTATGCGTAACAACACACGCCTATCAAGTTAACATGATAGGTTTCCACAAAAACGATACAAATAAGACACTGTTAACCTGAGCGCGGTGCTACCTTATTAAAGTGTTCTATTTCATGGTTATTGTGTAATTTCTATGTAACAAAGAAAAAAGCACCCTATTTGGATGCTTATCGTATGAATATCTATTGAGATCAAAGCTTATTCATAAATTACATACAAGCAAAAAGATATGTACTACGACGTACTATAACCTTTTATGTCTTCAAGTGAAATTAATGAGTGAATCTACCGCCAAGCTGTTGTTCAGCCATAGCTACTAAACGTTTTGTAATCTCACCACCAACTGAACCATTTGCACGAGATGTTGTGTCTGGACCAAGCTGTACGCCAAATTCTTGTGCAATCTCATACTTCATTTGATTAATTGCGTTCTCAGCACCTTGAATCACTACATTATTATTTCTGTTATTTTTATTTGCCATATGTATCACCTCCTACGTTTTTAACATGCTACGAATCACGGAAAAATATTTATTCCTTTTTATGGTAATTAATATTTAAAAGTTTCCGTTCATGTTCAATCAGAAAAACAAAAAGAACTTGTAGCAATCACTACAAGTTCTTTTTAAGGTAAGGTGATAAAAAGGGAACACAAACTATCTTAACAGGCATATTAGAAAAACATAGGGATGATGCTTGATAGGTTTATTATATAACAAATTTTAACATTTAGAGACTGTATTTTTGAAAATTATGTGAATTAAGAAAACATAACCATTTATTTCCTTTTTATTCTGTTTAAAGACCCACTATAGTTAAATGATTTTTCCATATATCCCTTGTATATTAATTGATCTTAAGATGTAAAATATCCATTAATAACTACATTGTATGTAAATTCAAACCACAGAAGGAGCTATATATCATGGATAAAAAAGATTTACGAAATCATCAAATCAACAACATGCCTTTAGATGCACTGAATACTCCGAGTAAGGATCAAGAACAAATGCAAGAATCAGATCAAAGGCTTTCTAACAGAAATGAAGATAGACTCATCAAAAGACAAAACAACAAGCTTTAGTTAAGAACGAATAGGGAATTTTGTTGCATAAATAACTACCTTTATTACCGCTATACAGCTGCATCTATTTTATTTTTTACTTCGAGAAGGTATTATATCTATAAATCTAGAAGGTAAAACAACATACTTTTTTTCCTGGAGTGATTCCGTATGAAAATACTAGAACACGAAACGTAACAA
The DNA here is from genome assembly GCF_900107445.1 of Bacillus sp. 166amftsu. Classification (NCBI taxonomy): domain Bacteria; kingdom Bacillati; phylum Bacillota; class Bacilli; order Caryophanales; family Bacillaceae; genus Bacillus; species Bacillus sp. 166amftsu. Next base: position 77,740 of record NZ_FNQA01000003.1, read on the forward strand.
CCGTATATCTCAATTAGAGGCCCTCCTCCTCTGTTTATTCACTTTATTTTTCTTATAATAAACAGGAGGATCGAACATGAAAAATGATAAATTATTTTTAACACTTTTAGAAAATGCAAATACGAGCTTTAGTGGATGGGATTTCTCTTTTATTACAGAAACTGGTCGCATGAAAAGTGAATTACTTTCTTGGTCATATGGCAGCATGGCCTTTCAGCTTATACAAAACGCTCATGCTATGCTTGATATGGGAACAGGTGGCGGTGAATTTTTATCCCTGTTAAGACCTTTCCCTTCGACTATTTATGCGACTGAAGGTTATACACCCAATATCCCTATAGCAAAAAAGAAATTAGAACCTTTAGGTGTAAAAGTAGTAAAAGTAACGGATGACAACACCTTACCGTTTGATGACAGGCAATTCGATTTAATTTTAAATCAACATGAATCATACTCTGCTTCTGAAGTAAAAAGAATCCTTTCTCCAGATGGCATCTTCCTTACGCAGCAAGTAGGTGGCTTAGATTGTGCGGAAATCAATGAAACACTCGACGTACCACTCAATCTAGAATTTACAAATTGGCAGTTAGAAACAGCTCTAGAGGCAATACAACAAAGTGGTTATAAAGTTTTACAATATAAAGAAGAATTTCCCGTTCAAAGATTTTATGATATCGGTGCTTTCGTCTATTATTTAAAAGCCATTCCTTGGCAAGTACCTAACTTCAAAACTGAAACATATATAAATGAGCTATACAAAATACACCAAATTATTCTACAAAAAGGGTATTTCGATGTGAAACAACATCGTTTTATGATTAAAGCTCAAAATCTTTAATCAGTGGACGTTTCTTCTTGTTAAATGAATCAGACTGTTACTGCGGGCTAATTCGAAAAGAGACCTAAAAGGTATGCTTCATTACCTTTTAGGTCTCTTTTTTGAATACATTATTTATTCTATCCTTAAAAATCATTTTACTGCGGTTTATTCGGCTGTTCTACAGGAACTGGATTTCCATCCACTCGTTTCGCTTTCAATTCAAAATAGGCATCTAAAACTTCTCTTCCAATTTTAGAATTAATCCCTGATTTATCATCGTTTACCCATGGTACAACTACAGAAAATGCAACTTCCGGTTCCGCGTCATAAGGGGCATAGCCAGCTAAGGTTAAATTATAACATTTTTTTCTATCTCCATTTTCGTCTTTACCTGTATCGCTATCACCACCATATATCGCTTCTGCTGTTCCTGTTTTTCCAGCAGGCTTATAAGGAAGATTTTGAAAGTGGGCTACACCAGTTCCGTCAGTTTCTTGAAATACCTTTCTAAATCCCTCTTTCACTTGATTTATATACGAAATATCCATATCTACACGATTTAAAATGACTGGTTCCATTGATTGAACAACCTTACCAATATCCTCTGCTTTATCTGGTTGCTCTCTAATCTCTTGTACAATTTGTGGTTTCATACGATAACCACCATTCGCAATCGTTGAAATATATTGCACAAGCTGAAGCGGTGTATACGTATCATATTGACCGATTGAATAATCAAGTAAGAATCCCGGTGTATTATCTTTTCGTCCCCGTTGTCCCGCAGTCTCATTGGGTAACTCAATCTCCGTTGGAACGCCTAAACCAAATTGCCCAAAATGATAGCGCATTTTATCAAATACTTCTTGTTTTATATTTAACGGACTATTCGGTACATAATCAATTCCAGCAATCTTTAAAGCGGTATGAAACATATATACGTTAGAAGATACTTGTAAAGCTCTTACATCATCAACATCACCAAAATCTTTCCATGATTTCTTTTCTTTTGTTGTTCCTTTAAATGTCATCGGCGCATCGAAAAAATGAGTAAATGGCTTAATAGCACCCGTTTGATAACCCGTTAGTAAAGTTGCTCCCTTTACTGTTGAACCTAATTCATAAGAGCTCGTCATTGTACCAAGTGCAAAATCTTCTACTTGCATATTTCCATCTTTATTTACTAGTTTTTTTCCTGAGATTGATAACAGCTGTCCATTTTTAGGGTTCATCATTACCACAAAGGCCCGATCAAGCAACGGTTCTATGCCTTTGAATGCCATTAAATTTCTTTCAATGCTTTCCTCAACTTGCTTTTGTAATTCCATATCAATCGTTAACATTAAATTATTTCCACTTTTTCCTTTTTTAATTTGTTCGGTTCGAAGTATCTTTCCCTCCTTATCTGTAATGTTTTTTGATTGCGCTTTCGTACCATGTAACGCATCTTCATATTGCTTTTCAATATAACTCTTTCCAACACGATCATTACGGTTATACTCTCGAACTAAATAATAGTCTAGTTGTTCCTTTGGAAGTCCTTCATCAGCGCTTGAAACGTTACCAAGTATAGAACGAAGTATCTTATCATATGGATATATACGTTCCCAATCTACAGTTGTATCTACACCTGGAAGATCCGCTAACTTTTCACTAACCACGGCATATTCGTCTTGTTTTACATCCTTCTTAATAATTTGAGGAATCATTTTATAACCAGCGCTCATTTTACTTTTAATTGCTAATACTTCTATATCTTGGACAGTCAGTTCCTTTAATTCCTCCGCTGTAATCCGCTCACGTCTCAATTCTTCCATCTTTTTATCTAATTCTTTTCCCTCTATTTTTTTTGCTCTTAGTTTCTTTTCATCCTCCTTTGTCACCTTTTCTGCTGCACGCTTCTTATGTAATTGCATCCAAAAATCTTTCTTATCTACCTCTGTTAATTTATCCATAGCTTCCTGCGGCATTTCAATGATTTTCGCAAGTAGTTTTGCCGTATTTAACATTTCTTCTGAATTAACGCCTGTCATTTTTGTATATGTAATAGTCCGTAATGGTTTATTATCAACAATCGAATGGCCTTCTCGGTCAAAAATTTTACCACGCGGAACAGGAGTACTAACCGTTAGATCCTCCTTCTTTTCCACCTTATTTGTATACGTCTTGCCATCTATAATTTGGACCTTACCTAATTGAATAATAACAGTTGAAAACATAAGAAATACAAAGAAAAACAGCACATTTAACCGAAAAGGAATGTGGTTTTTCTTTTTCCGTTTCGTTTTCTCTTTCTTCTTTTCCATTATGCTCTCCTCTCTCTATAGTTTAAAGTCCCTTTCCCTCACACAATTCGCAAAATAAGTAACCAAAAACAAAACCATACATACTCATCCTGATATAAAAATTTTCTCTATTAATAATATTAAAGCACATAGATAATATAATTTATAGTATTTTATGGAAAATTAAGAAAATTTAAACTCGAGAAAACCGAGATAAATACCTCTTATCTCGGTTCTCCTACACCATTTAAAATTGATCTACAAACTGCCCAATCTTCTGCTGAAATACATAATCAAAATGATTCTCTTGCCCCGTTAATTCTTCATTTACTAAAATTGTTGTTGCCCCTACTTCTCTTTTTGCAATTTGCGGGAATGATGCAACCGGCTGCACTTTTAACGACGTTCCCATCACTAGTAATACATCCGTTTCATATAAACGCTGTATTGCATTTTGATATTGCGGTAATGTATCACCGTATAAAACGACATCTGGATTTAAGATAAAATTACATATTTCACATCGTGGCAGTTCATGATCTATCATATATTGCAAATCATATTTCGTTTTACATTTTGGACAGTGAGCTGTTTGGAGTGTGCCATGTAAATCAATAACGTGCTTACTACCACCTAATTGATGTAAACCATCGATATTTTGTGTTAATACCGTAATATCTTTTCCTTTTCTTTCTAAATCAGCTAAAAATTCATGCCCTCGGTTCGGTTTATATTGATGAAACGTATTAATTTGAAATATTTCTTTATAATGTTTCCAAAACTCTTTTGGGTTACGGTTATAATACCCTCTCGATAAGTACATTTCTACTTTTGCATCTGCATATAAACCATTCGCTGATCGAAAATCCGGAATACCACTTTCAGTACTCGCACCAGCACCCGTTAATACCGTAATATTATTTGCTTTTTCTATAATAGAACGTACTTCTTCATATTGCTGCATGACTCTCACCTCTATGTATACTTCTTCCTATTATTATAACATTTGTCCATAGTAGGCGTTGCATTTTTGCTTAGTGTGTTGCCCCGCCGCATTCTACAATATCTGTTTCTACCTCTAATGCGACCTGTATTAACAATTCAATTCCTTTTGTAATAACAGGCAGTGACATACTTGATTGCCCAGGATGATTACTTGCTTGCTTTGGCAAAAACGGAATATGTATAAAACCACCTCGGATCCTATTTCCATTCTTACCTAACATATGCATAAGTCCATAAAAGAGATGATTACAAACAAATGTACCTGCAGTTTGCGAAACAGAAGCTGGTATTCCTTCTTCACGAAGTTTCTTTACAATCGCTTTCATTGGAAGCGTAGACCAATATGCGACTGGTCCTTCTTCTATAATAGGTACATCAACCGGCTGATTCCCCTCATTATCAGGAATCCTTGCATCATCAACATTAATTGCAATTCGTTCCACTGTAATATCTGGGCGTCCTCCTGCTTGTCCTATACATATAACAAGCTCTGGTTCTATTTCCTCCATATAAGTCTGTAACACTTGTAGTGACTTATGAAATACAGTCGGAACTTGCTTACTAATAATCTTGTAATCTCCCATCACTTGGCCATCTAGTTCCTTTGCAACTTCCCAGGCAGGATTCATTTCTTCTCCACCAAAAGGCTCAAACCCTGTTAACAATACTGTCTTCATCATCCCCACTCCCTTCTAAAACCTGTACACAAGTCCATACATGATGAACATATTAATCACAAAAATAGTAATTGCAATTGGTGCTTGAGCCTTTATTACCGCGTTTTTATCTTTTAATTCTAATAGCATCGCTGGTACAATATTAAAGTTTGCTGCCATCGGCGTTATCAATGTACCACAGTACCCTGCAAACATTCCAAGCGCAGCCATGATCGCTGGGTTACCTCCATGCATTTGAACGATAAGCGGTAGACCAATTCCTCCTGTAATAACAGCAAATGCGGCAAAGGCATTCCCCATTACAACTGTAAACAACATCATCCCTAAACAATATGCCATAACAGCGACAAATGGATATTCTGTCGGCAATACTTGTCCTACTAAATCTGAGACAACTTGACCCACACCAGATTTTGCAAAAATACCACCAAGCGCTGCTAACATTTGTGGTAAAATAACGGCCCATCCGACAGCTTGTAATAATCTGCTTCCCTCTTGTACAGGGGCTGTTATTTTTGCCTTTGTGATTCCCATTGCCGCTACGAAAGCAAGCAATGCCCCAAGAGCTAATGCGATTAATGTGACCTTCTCAGGATCAACGAGAAATACATTTCCAAACTTTAGCTTTCCTAACGTTAACGTACCAATGATTGTAAAAATGGGAATTAAAATAGCGGGCATAAAAATTTTATTTCTCAATTTTTCTGCATGTTTCACTCGCTCTTCTGTAGGTGCTTCTTTTTCATTGGACTTCGTTACTTTATTTAATGATGCTAAAACGACCATTGCTAATACAATACAACCGATATAAAATGACGGAATCATATTCCCAAATAAAAATGTAATAGAAAATAATGCCCAAAATAAACTAGAACCAAGGCGATTTGGATGCTGACGATCAAAAGCAATACGGATCGCGACAAAGGCAACAATAATACCTAATAAATAATAGATTGTATCAAGTGTAATAATATTCATCTTATATCGCCTCCTTTTGTTTGCTTTCTTCTTTTTTCATCGTTTTTTCAATATACTTATCGAATCGTTTAAAACGAATCCAACTGACAATAAAAGCTGAGATTGCCGTAGGAATTCCCCAAAGCGCCATATCCCACACACCAACATGCATTCCTACCGAATCAAAAAATCCCTTCATTAATAGAATTGCTCCTGTTGCGATAAAAATATCTTCCCCAAAAAACCATGCTGTATTTTCAGCTGCCGCTGCATTCGCTTTAATCTTTTCTTTCAGTTTTTCTGGAAGTTTTCCGTAACGCCCTTGTGCTGCCCCTTCTGCCATTGGTGCAACTAATGGTCTTACTGTTTGAGCATGCCCACCAATATTAAGTCCTACTGCAGCTGATCCTTCGCGAATCGCAAAATATGACATGAGTACTCTTCCTGTTGTAGCTCCTTTAGATTTCGTTATTAATGCTTCTGCTCTTTCTTTTAGTCCATATCTTTCTAGTATCCCAATGACAGGGAGTGTTAATAAAATTGGCATCGACATATATCTGTTTTCTATGAAAAACTTTCCAAACATACTAATCACATCATAAAAACTCATCCCTGAAATCATACCCGTTGCAATTCCTGCAACCATTACAACTAATAACGTATTAAGACGAAATAAAAATCCAACAGCTACAAGCAATATTCCAATTAATTTCAGCATTTATGTATCTCCCCCTTATTCTACTTTGGTGTACAAATAGAAATATCGTTTAATCGAAATGTTCTGTATATTTTTTCTACAAATTGAACTGCGTGCTCACCATCACCATGTATGCAAATTGTTTGCGCATCAATATTGATTATCTTTCCACCGACTGTTTTTACATTTCCTTCCTTAACCATCTGCACTACTTGTTCAATTGCTATATCTTCATTTTTTATAATTGCATTTTCTTCTGTTCGGCTTGTTAATGTTCCATCTAATTGATACGTACGATCGGCAAACGCCTCTTGCACAAGCCTCAGTTCATATTTTTCGGCTGCTTGTATAAATTTACTATTTGCTAATCCATACAGGAATAACTCTGGATTTATTTGATAGATTGCTTTTGCAATCGCATCCCCAATTTCTTGATCAGTAGCTGCCATATTATAAAGTGCACCGTGTGGTTTTACATGATGCATCCTCCCTCCTGCCGCTCTTATAAATCCATCTAATGCTCCGATTTGATATAAAACATAATCATATACTTCATCTGGAGAAACGCGCATCATCCTTCTCCCAAACCCAATTAAATCTGGAAAACCTGGATGCGCACCTATTTCCACATTATTTCTTAGCGATTTTTCAACAGTCTGACGCATAACAGTTGGATCACCAGCATGAAAACCACATGCAATATTTACTGACGAAACAAACGGAAGAATTTTATCGTCGTTTCCTATTTGATATGCACCAAATCCTTCTCCTAAATCACAATTCAAATCAATCGTAACCATGTTCTATTTCCCCCCTACTTTAAGCTTGTAAAGCGATAAATTTCTTTAATAAATTCATATTTTGTTCTTGCTCTATGTAAAGTTCTGTCGCTTCTGTTATAGAAGTCTTTGCAAACGTAACATAATCACCTGGTTTCAATTGTGCAAGGATAGGTAAATCAACTGATATGACATTACCAATTCGCGGATATCCACCTGTCGTTTGTCTATCTGCCATTAAGATAATTGGATTGCCACCAGGCGGCACCTGAATTGTTCCAAAGGTAACTGCACTTGATAAAATCTCAGATTGTTCTATTCTTTTTAGTTCTTCACCTTCAAACCGATATCCCATACGATCAGCATAATTAGATACTTTATATTCTTTTATAAAAAACGCATCTAAACTCTCATTCTTAAATTGATCCCATTCAAAATCTGGAATGACACGAATAATTGGGCTACGACTATATTTAGGTAAAACATGACTACATATCCCCCAACTTGTTGCCATTCTTTCTTCATCCATCAAGTTCTTTATCAAGCAAGTAGCAAATTTTGACGGTGTACCAATTTGAAAAAGATCTCCCTTTTTCAATGCCCGTCCTTCCATTCCACCTATACTCGCTCTTACATATGTACTTTTACTTCCCATACTACTTGCAACATCAATTCCACCTGCAAAGGTCACATATGTTCTACACCCAAATTGCACCTTCCCGAAACAAAGCATGCTCCCTTCTTTCGCCAGAACTGGTCGCCATAATGGAATTGGCTCCCCGTTTAACAGAGGCTCCGTATTCGCACCACCAATTGCCAGCAATGTTGTTTTCTTTATAAGTAGTTTCGGTCCCATCATTGTAATTTCTAATCCAGCTTCATTCTCTTCATTTCCTACTAACATATTTATCATTCTTAATGCTGCCTGGTCCATAGCACCGCCAACAGGTACACCATATTGTTGATACTGATATCTTCCTAAATCTTGAACCGTTGTAAACATCCCCGCATGTAAAATCTCAACATTCATTTCTTAGCTCCCTCCATAACCAGAAACTCTTCCTCTGTTATTGGGATAAAACGTAAATACATTCCGCTTTGGACATATGTAGGCTTTTCTTCATCTGGCTGAAACAATGCAATAGGTGTCCGGCCAATAATATTCCAGCCACCTGGTGTTTCTAATGGATATATTCCTGTTTGACTTCCGCCAATTCCAACTGAACCAGGTGCTATTTGTAAACGCGGTGTTTGTTTTCTAGGTGTTTCGAGCTCTTTGGGCATCCCACCTAAATACGGGAAACCTGGTGTAAACCCTAACATATAAACAAAATACGTCGCTTCACTATGAAGACGAATTACATCACTTGCACATAACTCATGGTATGCTGCAACTTCTTCTAAATCAGGTCCATATTTACCGCCGTAGCAAACTGGAATTGAAATACAATCATATTGTTTTTGCGTTTTATTTTGAGTATGACTAAGCAATCGATTTACGTATTCACATACAAAATCATAAGGCACTATCTTTCCTTCATTTTTCTCCCATAATTTATATACATCATAGTATACTGTTAAAGAAGCAAATGAAGGTACACACTCAATCATTCCATGAAAAGGATTTTGCTTTAATAGACTGCATAAATTTTGCACATTTTCATATATACCCAAATCAATTTTTTCTCCAAATGTAACAACAACTGCTTGATCCCCTAGTGCTGAAAATTTCATCATATCCCTTCCTTTTCACCCATCCAGCCAAGTTCTTTCGAAATTTGATGCGCCGTTTCTTTCACTTTTTTAATAAAGGTTGGAATTGTCGATTCATTATACTCAATTTCTAATCCTGAAATACTAATACCAGCTATTACATGACCATCGCTTGCAAAAATAGGTGCTGCAATGGCAGCTGTATGGTTCTCAAGTTCCGAATAACTTATCGTATACCCTTCTCTTTTTGCCTTACGTAACTGGTTTTGTAACTCTTCTTTATCCACTATCGTTCCATCCGCAAATCGTTGTAATTGTACTTTCTCTACATACCGCATTTGATCGGCTTCTCCAAAATACGAAAGCAAAATACGCGGACATGCTCCTGCATATAAAGGTGCTCGTCTTCCAATCTCTGTGTATACTCTTACTGGTTGATCTCCATCCATTTTTTCAATATAAATTGCCTCATTATCATCTTGAATAATTAAATTGACAGCTTGACCAAGAGAATCTCTAAGCTTTTTCATATATGGTTTTGCAATATTTCGTACCGATAATCGCTTCGAAACAAGCTGACCAAATCCTAAAAATATTAATCCCAGTCTATAGGCTCCCTTTGTTGTCTTTTGTAAAAAACCCATTTCTTCAAGTGAACCAATTAAACGGTATACAGATGTTTTAGGCATCCCCGTGTGATGAACCATTTCCGTTAACGTTAACTCTTCATGTTCATAAAATAGTTCTAAAATATCCATCGTCTTTACAGCTGTTTTATTTATACTCATCCTAGCTCCCCTAAGTTCCGTAATTCGGAACAACAATTCCGTTTTTCGAAACAAATATATAATTTAAAATTATAAAATATTCTTTCTTTTTAGACAATATTTTTCTAAAATAAAAAAAGCATTGAAATGAACATTCAATGCTTTTTAACACATATATCAAAACCTTATCTTTAATGCAACGCTCTTACTTGTTGCAACGGCCAAAATACTACTTCACCTTTTCCGACAATTTGATCTTCAGAAACAAATCCAAACATGCGGCTATCTTTTGAAACTTGACGATTATCTCCCAGTACAAATACTTGTCCTTCTGGAACTTTTTCTTTTCCAGTTTTTTGCTCTAACGTGAAATCAGGAGTTAGCTTCCCTTTACCTACCTGTTCCTTATACTCTGCTAGATATGGTTCATCTACCGCTTTTCCATTCACATATAATACGTCGTTTTTATACTCAATCGTATCCCCTGGTAAGCCAATTACTCGCTTCACTAAATCATATCCTTCTTTTCCATGAAACACGATAATATCAAAGCGATTTAAACCTTGTATATTATAACCAATTTTATTGACAAGGACACGCTCATTATTTTCTAAAGTAGGCATCATAGACTCACCTTGTACGAGAGAAGGAGTAAATAAAATACCACGTACAATTAAAGCGATTCCTATTGTAATTCCTATTGTTTTAATCCATGAAATAATTTCTTTTTTCTTGCTTTTCTCCATCTTTTCCCCTCTTCTCTAGCATTATAATGATTTTGTCAATCCCACTAGATCTTGTACAGATTTTTGATTTATTTCAGCAAAACAAGATTTACCTTCTCGGACTGCAGTACCAATATGCGCTTCTGAAATTCCTGTTTCATTCAATACTCGTTGTATATTTTCCTTTGTCACACCACTTCCAGCAATGAGCTGTACATCACCTTGACTTACTCTTTGCATTTCATGGAGTACAGGAATATTTTCCACTATGCCTCCTTGTCCACCAGAAGTTAAAATATGAGTGATCTTTTCAAAATTACGCAATGTTTGAACTGCACCAACAAGATCAGCCATTTCATCTATTGCACGATGAAATGTGACATTCATTCCATCTACAACAGATAATAAATCAGCTAATTTTTCTTCATCAATTTGATTTTGTTCATTCAATACACCTAATACAACACCGGCTGCACCAAGTTCTTGCGCGACTCGAATATCTTCTTTCATCATTTCGATTTCTTCTGCTGTATATATAAATGACTTAGCATGAGGACGAATCATAACATGAATAGGTATGTTTACAGCTTTCACCGCTTTTTTTATAAAAGCATAACTTGGTGTTAATCCACCTTCTGTGTATGCTGAAATGAGTTCAATTCGATTTCCACCAGCTTTTTCAATTTGCTTCACATCTTCTAAACAAGTTGCAATAACCTCTAGCATGAAACTTACCTCTTTTCGTACTTTTTCCACATTATTATACCGTAGTATAAATCCGAAACATAGGTTTCTCATATAAAACTTGAAAAAAGCAAAGAAAATGAAAGATTTTTCAAACTCCTGTAAAGTTTAGAAAAACAAGTTCATTAACCTAAAGTTGCGTACTTGAGAAACAACTGAATTCTCCTTCTTTATTTCCATAATTACTATATTTCTGTTATTCTTTTAATATATTTCTAAATTTTGTCACAAACAATACAAGGAGGCTCATTATACGATGAATATGAAAGCTACAACATTGACAGCAACAACTATTGCAATCGCTTCTCTTTTACCATCCACTACTGAAGCAGATACGCAAACAACAGCTGTACAACCAAAGAGCAACGCAGGAATCGGATACGTAAAACTTGATAACGTTCAACTCTATCAAGAAAGCACAACAAATAGTGATTCCCTCGGAAGTATTTCATATAACACACCTGTGATTATTCTCGAAACTACACGTAACTGGTATAAAGTAAACTCCCAACACAAAATTGGCTACATCCAAAAGTCCAATTTATCTTTGAAAAAGCTACATCCACAACAAACCCAACACATCGTAACTGCAGACGCCTTAAATGTTCGTTCAAAACCAAGTATACAATCATCCATTATTGACGTATTACCAAACGGAGCATTTATCTCTGTCGAAGAAACACATCACGACTGGTATCTCATCTCTCACAATGGACAAAAAGGATACGTAAAAAAAGAATTTGTATCCAATCGTTCACACTCATTCGTTAACGGGATTACAATACAAAACAATGCTTACTACGTTGCAACACCTAACTTAAAAGTACGCAGCGGTGCAGGGACAAACACTGCTGTTATTGGCTCTTTACAAAACGGAACGCAACTTCAAGTCGTTGATACTGTAGGTACATGGTATAAAATTCGTTTTGGCTCTGGATATGGGTATGTTGCAAAACATTATGTATTACAAAATAAACCGCAAGAGAAATCTACATCACCTTCCATACCTGCTGTTTTTAAATTTCCAACACAAGGACAAGTTAGCTCACCATTTGAAGTGAGATGGGGACAAATGCATTATGGTGTTGACTTTGTGGCAACTGGAGATATTTCTATCCATGCTGCAGCTGCTGGGAAAGTTATCAAATCCTACTATTCTAGTAGCTATGGTAATGTTGTATTTGTCACTCATTACATAAAAGGAAAATTATATACGACTGTTTATGCACATATGAAAAACAGATTTGTACAAGCCGGAGATCGCGTTCAAGTTGGTCAAGAGTTAGGGCAGATGGGGAGCACTGGACATTCAACAGGACAACATCTTCACTTTGAATTACATAATGGGGAATGGAATTTCGAGAAAACAAATGCCGTTGATCCACTTCCTTACTTAGTACGGTAACATCTTATGCTACGTAATATTCCGTTACTTATTGAGTATCTAGCTTTCTTCGGTCTAATCTGTTGTTTTGTTATTTATGATACAAATATATATTTTTTAAGCATACTCATCTTATTTGTATGCTGTGAAATATTGCGAGAATTATATAAAATACGATTAAAAAAACACATTTCTCATCTATTTACATCACTCATTATTATCGTTTGTTTAATCACTAATTTTATGATGGATGGTCTATTTCTATCGAGTATGTTCCCTGTATTTTTTATAAGCGTTCTTCTTATTGTATCACAATATATCTACGTGCCTGAACATCACAAAAAAGAAGATAGAGAAGAAAAAATTGTATAGTCTTTTCTGACATATACATCCATACAAAAAAACCACTCTTGAAATAACAATTCAAAAGTGGTTTTTTCTGCACAAAACACTTTGTTTTTATAACTCCATACGGTTTAAAATATCTTTTAATGTTTTTAACTCTTCGATTGTCAATGTGATACCTTTTCCCATTTTATCATGTTCCGGTGCCCAATCACGCAAATCATACTTTGGCTCTTTGCCGTTCCAGCTAATTAGATTGAGTTCTTTGTTCCAGCCTTTAGGTGACTGTGATATAACTCCAAAAGTTTCTTTAATATCAAATTTGATTTCTGCCACTGTTTTTCCCCCTTTCACATATATATTCCCTTATCTTCTCTCCTACATTCTCTCATATGTTATATCGATAGCGCTAATTTTCCGCACGTCGATCATTGAACACCTTTCATTGTTCATCCCCTACAATAAAAAGAACTTTGGTGCATACCAAAGTTCTTTTTATCATTATCTTTTATCAAGTTTCGCCGCAATTCTATTTCCAATAAATTGTACAGATTGAACGAGAATCACAAGCATAAGTACTGTAACAACCATAACATCTGTTTGGAAACGATAATAACCGAAACGAATCGCTAAGTCACCGACACCACCACCGCCGACAACACCTGCCATAGCTGAGTAGGAAATAAAGCTTACTGTTAAAACTGTTAAGCTTAATACAAGACCTGAACGCGCCTCAACAAGCAGTACTTTCCAAACAATTTGCAGTGGCGACGCTCCCATTGCCTCAGCAGCTTCAATTACCCCTTTTGGAACTTCGCGCAGCGCTTGCTCTACAAGTCTTGCAAAATAAGGAATGGCTGCTACTGATAAAGGAATCGTTGCAGCGATTGGACCAATTGTAGTTCCTAATAAGGTTCTTGTAAATGGTACAAGAGCTACTAACAAAATGATAAATGGAAATGAGCGAATAATATTTACGATGCCGTTTAATGTACGATGGACAATATTTTGTTCCAAAATTTGTCCTTTGCTAGTAAAATATAAAATTACACCTAAAGGAATTCCTAAAATAATTGCCGCTCCAACTGAAAGTCCAACCATTAAAAATGTTTGCAAAAGCGATGTCCAAATTTCTGGAAGCAGTGGAATAACATTATTGAACATGTGCAATGCCTCTCTCCCCTTCAACACCTAATAGAAGTTTTGCGATTTCTGTTGTTGGTTTTAGATGTTGGTCACGTAAATGGAAGGATTCAACAACTTCTCCTTCTTCCATCACTGCTACTTTATTACAAATTTGTTTAATGACATTCATTTCATGCGTTACAATTACGATTGTAACCCCTAGCTCTTTATTTATCTTTTGTAAAAATTGCAAAATAGATCGTGTCGTTTTCGGATCGAGTGCCGATGTCGGCTCGTCACAAAGTAATACTTTGGGATCATTTGCTAATGCACGTGCAATCGCAACACGTTGTTTTTGCCCACCGCTTAGTTGTGAAGGAAAATGATATGCTTTATCGCTTAAGCCAACAATTTCTAAGCATTCTCGCACTCGTTTTTCTTTTTCTTCTTTTGAAACTGACTTCAATTCTAACGGCAAAGCAATATTATCCGATACATTTTTATTATGAAGAAGATGAAAGTGTTGAAAAATCATACCAATCGACTGTCTTGCCGTTCGTAAATCTTTCTTCGATAACTTTGTTAAATCTTCTCCATTTACAATCACCACACCTGAATTCGGCTTTTCTAGTAAATTCATTGTACGTAATAACGTAGACTTTCCTGCACCGCTCAATCCAGCAATTCCGAATATATCATGTTCTTCAATTTGTAAAGAGACTGATTTTACACCATGAAATAAACCTTCTTTCGTCTGGAACGTTTTATTGATATCGCGTAACGTTATCATTTTCATTCACTCCTTTTCATTTGATTTAAAAACATCGTCTGCTATTAGCGAGAGTGTTACATCATCCATTGGCGGATTGTGTAAACCAGCTCGAACATTTAAATAATAACGGTGTAGTGAATTTTTTTCAGATAAGCTTTTCGCTCCAACAATTCGCATAGCTTTATCTACAACCGATATGGCTACATTCGTCGCAATATATTTTGCAGCTGCTAATTCGGCTTGCAAAGATTGTTTATCTTCTGCCTCATCATATTTTTTTGCAACTTGATATAAAAACGTGCGTGCCTGCATAAGTTCTAGCTCTAATTCACCTACTAATCTTCTAATATTCGGCAGTAAACTGATTGGATGATTTAAACTATTCGGTTGATATGACTTGGCAAAATCAATCGCATAATTTCTTGCAGCCTGCGCAATCCCTAAATAACATGCTGGTATATGCAGTAACCATCCAATTCCTTTTGGTTTCACCTGTGCACCTTTTACATCTGTAAAAAATTTATTTTGGATTTCAACATTCTGTAATATAAGATCATGGCTAGCCGTTCCACGCATCGCAACACTATCCCATGTCTCCTCTATATAGACACCTTTTTCGTGCCTTGGAATCACAAATTCTCCTATCTCTTCTCGTCCTTCAATACTCGCTGAGATGATGAAATAATCAAGTACAGGTGCCATCGTTGTAAAAGTCTTTCTGCCGTTTATAACCCATTTATCACCTTTTTTCACAGCTAATGTTTCTGGTTTCCCGCCCCTTGTTGGACTCCCTGTCTTCGGTTCTGTTGCTGCTCGGTTAAAAAGAGCACCTTTTTTTACTTCTTCACAAAACCAAGAAAACATATCAGGTTGCCATGAGCGATTTTCAGCAAGTTCTTTCACAATTCCAAGGTGCCAACCAATTGATAAAGCGGTTGCTCCATCTCCCTCTGCAATTTTTTCTTGAAATAAAACAAAATCATACAATGAAATGGCCTTTCCACCGACATCTTTTGGTAATGTTAGCTTCGTATAACCAATATTTTGTAAATCTTTAATATTTTCAAAAGGAAAAGATCCGAGTTCACTCAGTTGATGTTCCCTTTCTGCAAATCGCGGAATGAATTCTTTTATTTTCTCCAATACGAGAACTTGTTCTTCTGTTTCTATAAATGATAATGTCATATCAAGATCTCCTTTACTTTAAGTAATCAGGGAGCACAAACCCCTCAAACTGTTCTTCAGATTGAATCATCTTTTTAAACTCTGGTGAATGATATGCTTCAATTAAATCTTTCACAAATAGTTTTTCTTTATCTTCATCGCGAACAGTAACAATAATTCTATGTTGTGATGGTGTTTTTTCTAATTCCAGCGCTTCTTTTAACTTATGTCCAGATGAAATAACAAGGTTTCCGTTAATAATACCGTAATCTAAATCTTTCATAGCTCTTGGAATTTGTGGTGATTCAAGCGGTACCAATTTGAAATCTTTCTTTTTAAACGTTATATCTTTTTCAGAGATTGTTAAAATATTTACATTGTCTTTTAATTTCACCCAGCCAATCTCTTCTAAAATACGTAATGCACGTTCTAAATTAACTGGATCATTTGGTACCCCAATCTTCATTCCATCCTTCAAATCATCTAATGACTTATGTTTTTCAGAGTATACACCTTGAGGTGCTGATGGAACCTGAATAATGCTCGAAATTTTCGCATTATTTTCTTTTGCGTACGATTCCATAAAAGCAGTACTTTGAAATATATTTGCATCAATATCCTTATTTGTTAGGGCTGGATTTGTTTCGTTTGGTGAATTAAACTCAACAATTTTAATTTTATAGCCCTTTTTCTCTAAATATGGTTGAACTGCCTTTTTCACTTGATCACTGTATGGTCCTGGGGTAAACCCTAAACGAATTTCTTTTTGGCCACCTGCAGATGATTTTGCGCAACCAGAAATTACAAATAAACTGCATACGATGCTTACTAGTGTAAAAAATAAACGCTTCATCTTTTCTCTCCTCCTACTAAAAAAACAACCTTACATATAAGAAGGTTGTCATTTCTTTTCCTTCTTATCTACTCGGAATTAGCACCTTTTTATCACATGATAGGTTGCTGAAGTTTCATTGGGCCGTTCCCTCCACTTCTCTCGATAAGATTATATTTGATTATGCATTTTATTGTGTCACTATTCCGATAAAAATACAAGGTTTTTATCGGAATTTTTTTCTATAATTTGTAAAGTTATAGAAAAAAAGACAGACTCAGCAGAACTATTCTACCTTTGTCTATCCTTTTTCTTACTTTCTTAATCACCTTTCAAAGTACGTATAGGTAACGATGCAACATACCCAATATAAGAGCACAATTCTTTAAAAAAGAACGGAATTTCTGTATCTAATGTTTTATATGCTGATGTGGGAGTCGGCGATGCGTATGCATCCATCCCAATATGCTTCGCTATTCTCATCGCTCGCTTCATATGAAGAGGATCGCTTACGATTGTATAAGTATGTAAGCCATTGTCAATTCCAACTTGCTTAGCATTCTTCAAATTATCTTCTGTAAAACGCGACTGTGTTTCAATTAATATATCTTCATCCTTTACGTCATGCTTTAATGCATACGCTTTCGCAGTCCGTGCTTCTTCCAGCTCTGATTCAAATTTAGTACCACCTGTAAAAATAATCTTCTTAATACTTCCATTTTTATACAAGGAGATTGCATGATTGATTCGTTCGCGGAATACAGGAGACGGTTTTCCATTCCAAGAAGCCGCTCCTAGTACAACAGCAGCATCTGTAGGTACCTCATCTGTTTTAAAGCGATTACTCCAAATATCGTAAGCTGCATAACTAATAAATAGAATTATAGAACTAATCATAAGCAAGAACACTTGCAAAACTCGTCTTTTCTTACTTTTCTTATTTTGTTTCATTTGTACTAGCCTCCGCGCATCATCCATACTTCTATTAATTTAAAATGACCTTTTTCGAATCATTAAATTTGAGTTTATTTAAAAGAAGGAACTTTTCTAAACAATCAATTCGTATTATAAAGGATTTTCATTCAAATAGAGGATTTTTAATTTACTATTATTTGTGGTTCATACTATATGAGTTTGATTTATGTACGAATTTCCTCATACAACTCCATTGTAACGAATTTTTTCACGGAAGGGAATGATGAAACAAAAGTATATAAAAGAAGTAATCATTTTGTAAGAAAAAAAGGTATATTTTCCTCTCTTAAGAGCATATACCTCTTCCGTTTCACTTTACAATCCAATATTTCATATGTTGTTCCTCAAGTACACATGTAAAGCCTATCTTTTCTAACACTCTACTCGACGCGACATTACTCGTTAAACAATCTGCCTTAATCGTTTGCACTTCTTCATTCTGCTCCAGCCACTTAACGAAGGACTTTGCCATTTCAGTCGCATAGCCTTTCCCTTGATATTCTGGTACAATGCTATATCCAATCTCTACTGTACCAGTTGAATCAGGAGCACCTTTACAACCCATATCACCAATAATAACATTATCTTCCTTATGAATAATAAGTCCGCTCCATTTACTTTGTTTCGGGCTTTTTCGTAAACTTTCAGCAATCCACGGCAAAATATCTTTATAATCTGGCATTGGCCATTCTAAAGATATTTTATACGATATGATTTCCTGTAGCTCTTCTCTCCCTTTTATCATTGCCTCGACAAGTTCTAATGTAAAGGGGATCATCTTGAGTCTCTTTGTTTCTAAATTTGTCATATTTGCCTCCTATTTATACATGTCCATTTTGTGTAGTAATCGATCTTTCACGATTGGCCACTCGCTTGCAATGATGCTATATACTACCGCATCTCTTACATAACCGCTTGGTAACCTTCTCTCATTTCGTAATATCCCTTCTTTTACTGCGCCTAGTCGTTCAATCGCTCGTTGTGCTTTTTCATTTCGCAAGTCTGTTTTTATTTGCACACGCAGCATGTGTAATTCTTCAAACGCATATTGCAATAACATGTACTTACATTCCGTATTCACACTTGTTCGTTGTACACTCGGATGATACCATGTTTGGCCAAGTTCAACCGTTTTGTTATCATTTGAAATACTATACAAACGTGTACTGCCTACAACTTCATTCGTTTTTTGATCTATAACAACAAATGGTAAATCTGTTCCCTTCTCATATCGTTTTACTGCCGTTTCAACATATCGCTCCATATCTTGATAACTTTCCATTTTAGCTATTAAATACGTCCAAACTTCTTTATTCCCTTCCACAATTGCAAATAATTTTTCTACATCATTTGCATCCATTAATCGCAACATCGCTCTTTTGTTTACTATTTCCATAAACACATCCCCTTTTCTATGTATCTAGCTATATTATAGTTTGCCACATAACACATATCAAAATATTCGAAATTTCATTTTCTATCGATTAAAATCTAATAATACGAAAAAAAGACTCACTTTAATAACATAAGTGTGTCTTTTCATCTCTTACAGTAAAACATATGCAATTGGCCCACTAATCACCAATGTTAAAATCGTTCTTTCAATATACAAAATTAATAAGTTCTGAAATTTCTCATGGTATATCCATAGATAAAATACATGGGATAGACGTCGAAAAAAGCAAAACAAATGATACGGATACAACCGCAATCACAAACTTAGTTACAAGCGGCACACTAACGACAAGTAATGAAAACTATTTTTTTATCCTTTTTCGATATTTATTATGACCATCTGCCACGCCAAAATACTCAAATCCATTGTTTTTATAGAATTTGTTTAGTTTAGTATTATTTGCAACACAATCTAACTTTAAGAACTTTTTGTCAGTGTGCATATTATCTTGAATCCACATCAAAATCCTTTCACCTATTCTCCTTTTCATATACTTAGGGATAATCGCCAGTCTATGTAAATATAGTGAATCAAAAAAAACATCTTCACCAAAAATATGGCGATCCCAATCACTTTGTGTGGAAGAAACTGTAAAAGTGCCTATCATTTCATTTTCTTTTAAAATGATGTAAGTGTTGTTGTTCGTTACAGCTTGTGCTATCTCTTCGTCATCTCTAACTTCTAAGAGGTACTGCCACTGATTGATTTCTTTATCTTTTAACCATTGAGCGATTTCTTTTAGCATATTAATAATAAGAGTACTTTCATTATTATGTGCAGTTCTAATTTGATAGCCTTCAAGAGTATTCCGATTCACTTTTCCTCCTCCTTTTTAATACTTCAGCTATTTATCTTGCTATTTGTGGGTAGTAATCTCTCTTTTTATTACCTTTTATAACCCAAAAAGGCTTAGAGATTTCTCCAAACCTTTTTCATCCAAATAAAATTTTAGAAAACCACTTCTCGAGTACTTATCACATTATTGATTTCGCTGCGCCCCTCTAAACTCCTCCTTAATTTGATTAAGCGTTCCTTCTTCTGTAATTAATCGGTATGCTGCATACGCTAATGCTTTTGCGGATGTAACTAAGGCTTTATCGCCAAGTTCCGAACAAGCTGCTTCTCTAAATTCATTCGTATGCGCAATTAAATGCTCTGGACCAATTTTGATATAAGGATGAATCGTTGGTACAACTTGACTCACATTTCCCGCATCTGTTGAACCGATTCCAAGTCTCTCTTTACGATTTACTTCTTCACCAAGGTTTTCTAATTCCTCAGCAATCACTTCATTAAATGTTTTTGTCACTAATAATTCATCAATTTCATTCTGAAACTGATTGATTTTTACTGTTGTTCCTGTTGCCAGTGCTGCACCTTGCGCAATGTTTCGTACTTTTTCTGTTACTTCCGCACATCTCTTACGTGTTGCTGCGCGAATAAAGAAACGGGCTGATGCGTAATCTGGAATAATATTCGGCGCCTTTCCACCTTCAGTAATGACACCATGAATTTTCACATCTGACGGTAGCTGTTGACGCAGTGCATTAATCCCATTGTAAAGTTGAATAACCGCATCTAATGCATTAATTCCTTCTTCTGGTGACGCTGCTGCATGAGCTGATTTTCCATAGAAATGAAAATCAAGTGGATCAACTGCGAGTGACGGACTTGTTGTTGCTGTTTTTCCACTAGGGTGAATCATAAGTGCTGCATCCATCTTGTTAAACAATCCTGCTTTCACATAACTTGCTTTTGCACTTCCATTTGGACCACCTTCTTCTGCTGGTGTTCCAAATACAACGATTTCACCGCCGATTTCTTCAATTGTTTCCGATAATGCAATCGCTGCTGCAACGCTAATTGTACCAATTAAATTATGACCACACGCATGGCCTAATCCAGGCAAAGCATCATACTCTGCTAAAAAAGCAATTGTAGGTCCTTGTTTTCCTGAGCTTTTCCGTGCGATAAAACCTGTTTCATGTCCTGCTATATTATGCTGCAATTGAAATCCTGCACTCCCTAAAAGTAAACTTAATGTTCTGGATGCAAAGAATTCTTGATTACCGATTTCAGGATTCGCATGTATATCATGACTTGTTTTTATGTATTTTTCTTTATTTCCTTCTATACTTTCCGTAATAATATTTCGGTGTGACGTTACTTGTTTTGTTGTCATTTTCCCCATTCCTCCTTTAAATTTACACATAAAAAAGCCTCTTTCTAAAAGATAGAAAGAGGCTTGAAAATACAAATTCAAAATAGCCTTCTTTCTTATCTTTCAAGTCTTTCACTTGCTGGAATTGGCACAGTATTCATATTGAATCCGCTGCCGAGGTTTCATAGGGCCAGTCCCTCCACCTCTCGTGATAAGAAAATTGTTTTTATTTTCATAAAATTATATTAAATTATTTTCATTCTAGTGTTATTCCGAGTAAATGTCAAGGAATTCCGATCTGATTTTAACGAATATCTAAAAACCCTTTTAAAACGCCAATCGTTTCAGGTGCATGTAATCTTGCACATATATAAGGGAATTCTGGACTTCCTTCAAACGTCATGTGAGATGTTAAAGGCGCTCCTGCCCAAAAGATTTCATCATCAATTAATAAAAATGGGAGTGACTTATTTTGTCTTTGTATTCTCACGTTTTTTAATGGAATTGGTCCATCACTATATATCGTGACCTGCGCTGCTGTACGCATTAATGCCTGCCATACTCTTTTGTCTACCTGTCTTGTACTTGGAAGCGAAATAATAATTTTTTGTTTTGCCGATAGAATATCTTTTAATAATCCTTTCGGTTCTTCCAAATTCATTTGCATAAACCATCTCAAACGTTTTGTAATTTTTCGTTCTAGCAATGGGCGCGAAGTAGTACGATCATATACATTTCCGTGTCTTTCTATGTGAGAAGTTAAGTGAGATAACGCTTGTTTTCGAGAAAGGTTTTTCCGCATATACTTACAGTCCGATAACTGAATAAACTTCCCTCTTGCTCTCGTTATCGCAACGTTTACTAAACGATGATTTTTATGATCAAAAAATAATACGCCGGGTCTCTCCTGCGGATAACTATCTACTGTATCAAATATCATCATATCTCGTTCAGACCCTTGAAATTTATGAACTGTTGCCGCTAATATAGGCGTATTTCGATACTTTGTTTTTTGCAAAATCTCCCTTATACCTGTTGATAAGAAACGGGACTGCGCGCGATATGGCGTGACAACTCCAATTGATTGAACACCATCTAATAATCCAATTAAAATCAGCTGCATCGCAACGAAACCGGACATAATATTAAAACGTGAACCAGAGGCTGCATCTTTTAAAGAATAAGCGCCCATCAAACTTGTATCAAACAGAGCTAGCGCTTCATTTGCAAATGGCTGTAATTTCGCTAATTCTTGTCTTGCCGAAACAGAAGGATGATCGAACACTCTATTCTTATAAATAAATGAGTTTGTAAACTTAGATATATCCGCATGCATTCGTCTTTGTTCCTCTAGCATAAATAAATTTGGATGCGTTTCATAACTATTTACAGATTGGACAATGCCAGCATGATAAAACATATCTTCCCCTAGCCACTTTCTAACGAGCTCATGATTTGCCATCGCAATTGGTGGTAACTGTAAAAAATCACCACAAACGACAATTCTTTTTCCAAGAGAAGCTGCTAAAGCAATTTGTGGTACATAAGCCATACTTACTTCGTCCACGACAATTAAGTCAAATGTTCGTTCGTAAATAAGAGAATCAATTGCACACTTAGATAGCGTTGCACCAATTACTTTTGCATTTTCAATATATTCTCTTTCTACTTCTTTAATTTTCGCTCTTTGTTTTCTAAGATCTCCTTCAATTTCTTGCATCCGCTTCTTATCAGAAGCAGTTGCTTTATACGATAAGATTTTTTGGCGAAGATCTTGGCGCATTTCCTCTAAATAAAGCTTTTCTTCTCCCCATGATCCATTCGTTGTTTCGACTAATCTAGAAGCAAGCAACGTTTCATGATTACGTATATGTTCATGTTGACTAAATCCATATCGGACGATTTCTCCTGGTGTCCATTTTTCTTTCTTCTCTATTTGCTTTGTGACTTCACTCATTAATACATCCACTGCTGCATTACTATGAGCAAGTACAAGTACTGACTTTCCTTTTTGATAATGCGCCGAAATAATGCGTGATAAGTTATAAGACTTTCCTGTTCCAGGTGGTCCCCACACATATGTCGCCCTATTATAAAAAGAACGATATGCAAGTTCATTCTTCGGATTTTTCATCTTTTCTATATGCTTTGGCGTACTCTTTCCATCTAAAAGACGCTTTACCCGCTGACGCTTTTGTTTATCTTTTCGTATTTCTTTCAACCGCTCTTGCAGTTGTTCTAACAACTGCCATGGTTCACTGTATAAACTAGCTTCTCTTATTTCACCTTGTATATAATCATTCAATTTCAGCTCGATTTCTAATCCATGTACGGATAATACTTCTCCTGTTGTTTCCTCACCATCAAATTCAATTCGAATGGGTGTACCCTCTGGTAAGCTTACTTCCGAGATAAGCTGAAATACATAAACTGTACTTTCATAATCTGTATATAAAAAACGACCATTTATAATCGATAGCTTACTACCGCCTATCGTTTTCCAATGTTTAATTTCATATGCTAATGCTTGATGCCACTCTTTCATCGTTTCCGTTAATGAAGGAGTTTGTAAAGTTGTGTTCATTGCGTTGTCTCCTTCCTTCTTTCCAAACATACTTTCTCACTATATCATAGAACATCATAAAATTTGTAAGGTTTTTATCTTGCTTATTTTCTCAATTTTCAATATTATGATACATATTAAAATTACGGAAAGAAGGAATCGATATGCCGGTACGAAGAATCGAACATGTTGGAATCATGGTTGCAAACTTAGAAACATCGATCTCATTTTATGAAGAAGTGGTTGGGTTAAAACTTATCAAACGTATGGGACATCCAGATCCAAACTTAAAACTCGCTTTTTTAGGTGTAGATGGCGCCCAAGAAACCATTGTTGAATTCATTGAAGGTTATAATTCTTCTCTGCCAACAGAAGGTAAAATACATCATATTTGCTTCAAAGTAGATTCATTAGAAGATGAAATGGAAAGGCTGAAAAAATTAGGGATCACTTTTTTATTAAGTGAAGAAATTGAAACGCTACCAGATGGAACACGTTATTTTTTCTTCTCTGGTCCTGATGGAGAGTGGATCGAGTTTTTTGAGACAGAGCGTTCATAGAAAGGAACATATACAATGAATCAAGTAGAAATCCAACTAGGGCATATCAATTCTCTATTGTTACAACCCATGCAACAAGATAAAAAAATAACAATTGTTTTCTATCATGGATGGGGTTCTAGCATTTATAATCAAACATTTTTAGGTACTATTTTAGCAAACTTAGGATATACCGTAATTGTGCCAGAGATTATCTATCATGATTCACGTGAACCCTTGATAGATTATTTTTCTAAATCGATAATGGAACAATATTTCTGGAAAACCATTTTGCATACCATTAAATATGATATAAATGATTTATTTACTAGTATCTATGAGAGTGAATACTGCTTAGGACATAAAATTGTAGTCCTCGGAAGTTCAATGGGTGGATTTATATCTTCCGGAGCTTTTATGGAGGACTCAAAAATTGATGCGCTTATTAATATAAATGGTTCAGGAGCCTGGATAACTTCTGAAGAGATTTTTCAAAAGTACGGTTCAAATGCCTCCAATGAAATTCATATGATTAGAAAAATGGATCCTATTCAGTTTATTGAACGCATTCATAATAGACCTATGCTGTTATTACATGGGGCAAGCGATGCTGTTATTTCACCTCTTGGACAACAAACATTTTATGAAAAAGTGCAATCACATTATCAAAACACACCCTCTAACATTACATTTATGCTATACCAAAATATTAATCATTCAATAAGTATTTCAATGATTGAAAAAGTTGTAAATTGGTTAGATGAGCAATTTGTTCTTTATAGCTAATTAAGACAGACTAGCAAAGCTTACATAAAAAATCAGCACCACTTATTTTGGTGCCGATTTTCTTACATATTAGGAAAATAGCGATGTATTCGCATATAACGCCGGTGAACCGCCCGAATGTACAAATAAAATATTATCTTCTTTCTTAAATGTACCTTTTCGGATTAGGTCGATAAGTCCAGCTACCGCTTTACCTGTATATACTGGATCCAATAAAATCCCTTCTGTTTTTGCTAAAAGCTGAACAGCTTCGACCATCTCAGGTGTGGGTAAAGCGTATCCTGGCCCAACGTACTCATCGAAACATGTCACTGCCTCATGCGGAATAAAATTTGGAATCCCAACGTGTGCTGAAGTTTCTTGCACCAGCTTAAATACTTTTTCTTCTTGTTCAGCTTTTCCGCGACTAACATTAATTCCAATTACCGGTACCCCTGTTTGATTTCCATAAAATCCAGTAATCAAACCCGAATGCATGCCCCCGCTACCACTTACACAAACAACTGCATTGAAATCAATTCCTTGTTCAAATGATTGGGTCATAATTTCCTGTGCACAAGCAATGTATCCCAGCGCACCGGTAGGGTTAGACCCTCCAACTGGAATGATGTAAGGGGTATGTCCTTTTTCCGTTACCTCTTTCGCTACTTTTTGCATCTCATCCATAAGATCCGTCCCATTCGGCACAACAATTACGTTCTCAGCACCTAGTAAGTGGTATAAAAAGTAGTTACCATTGAAATCCGGTTTAGAATCTTCTTCAAGCCCCTCTTCTAACACAAGGATACACTTCATTTTCTCTTTTACCGCAGCTGCTAATGTTAAACGACAATGATTAGATTGAATACCTCCGCATGTAATTAACGTATCCGCACCTTTCGCTTGTGCAGCCGCTACAAGGAACTCTAATTTTCTCGTTTTATTTCCGCCAGCTGTTAAACCAAGTAAATCATCTCGTTTAAAATAAATAGAAGGCCCACCAAGCACTTCAGAAAAATGATCTAATTTTTCAATTGGCGTATATGATTCTGTGTATTTCCTTCTAGGGAATTTTGCTAAATTCATGCTCATTCATTCTCCTTCTGTATCCCCATTCAAGCTTTATACATGTAATTAACGTAGCCTAACATGCTTTGCTTACTGCAATATAACCCTTACACTTTCAATTAAAGAAACTATATGTAGTAAAAACAACTTCAATGTTTTTTCGAAATAGATTATTTTCAGGAAACATTTTTCAGTATACTTGATTCATCGGAGTAAAGCGACTTTAAGGATTTAAAAACATGATTTCTCCTAACATTTCAGTCATTTTTTTAAAGTTCATACATCCCCTACTTCCTTTTATAACTTTTGGATATGAGTATCTTTAAAATCCGTTTGATATTTAAGACCATATCCGAACAGACGATCCATCCCGATATGAGCTGTCCAAATTAAACCAATCATAAGGAGAACATCTAATTTTAGAAATACCCCTATCAAAATAAGTAATATGGATATTATGTAAGTATGAAATAGGTTATAAATCTGCGCACCAATACGATTATTGATAAGATATGCTAGCATTGAAACATCAGGCGCTAAAAGCAGTAAGAAAAATATAAACCAACTAAAATCACATAATGAATACATATATATGCTTGCGACTAAAACAATAAGCCCTTCCATATGTATGATTTTCTTCTCCACAGTTCACCCTCCCCTTTGCAAATAACAGAATAATGATACTATTGTAACATTTAAACCTGAAACTAAAAGCAACGAATTATCATACACAAAAAAAGCACAGGAATCCCTCCTGCGCTTTTTCTTATCATACCTATACTAACTTTCCATCACGTAATGTTAAAACACGATCACATACATCGAGTATTCTCTCATCATGCGTAATCATAACCGCTGCTTTTTGACTTTCTTTCACTTCCCGCTTCATCATTTCGACAACTTCACGTCCACGTTTTGAATCGAGGCTTGCAGTTGGTTCATCAGCTAAGATTAAATCCGGATTATTCATAAAAGCACGAGCAATCGCAACCCTTTGTTTTTCTCCACCAGATAATTGATTTGGGTAATGTTTTTTTCTTTGAGATAGTCCAAATGCAGCTAGCAAATAATCCACACGCTTTTCAGAATCTTTCCGGTCTTCTTTCTTCAATTTTGCAATATAGAGTAATTGTTCTTTTACATTTAAATATGGAACAAGATTTGCGAATTGAAAAATGAACCCGATCTTTCTTAAACGAATATCTGTCATTTCCTTTTCTGATAAACGGGTAATATTTTGTTCACGAATGTAAATATTCCCCTTTGATGGTGATAATAACGCACCGGCGATCGATAATAAAGTACTTTTCCCTGATCCAGAGGGACCAACAATACCGATAAATTCTCCAGCTTTTACATCAAGTGAAATCGGATGAAGGGCGGTTACTTCTGTATTTCCCTCACCATATACTTTACTTACTTCTTCTAATTTTAATAATGAAGTCATTACATACCACCTCCAATTGCTTCTAATGCATCAACCTTTAATACTTGATATAAGGAAATAAGCGTTCCAAGAATACTAATTACAATAAAGATTCCCGCATATTGACCAATCATTGCCGTCGTTAATAAGAACGGCATACTTTCTGGCAAAATCTTTTGCAATCCTTCTACCAATACAATACTTATCCCCATTGCCACAACAGATAAGAATAGCGCTTGCACAACTAAACTATTTGCTAAATACGAATTTTTTG
Organism: Bacillus sp. 166amftsu; assembly: GCF_900107445.1. Taxonomy (NCBI): domain Bacteria; kingdom Bacillati; phylum Bacillota; class Bacilli; order Caryophanales; family Bacillaceae; genus Bacillus; species Bacillus sp. 166amftsu. Next base: position 105,755 of record NZ_FNQA01000003.1, read on the forward strand.
TTCCGATTGCTTTTAATACACCTAATTGCTGCGTTTTTTGTAGTGTAATGACATAGAAGAACACACCGATTAATAAAGCTGCGATCACAAGCAAGAATGCAATAATCATTGTTAATGTTCCTTGCTCTTCTTTATACCCTGGAATACTTTGAAGAACTTCTTTTTTCTCAATTACATGTGCATTTTTCACTTCTTTATCCGTACGAAGTGCAATTGCACTATAGTCCTTTTGGTTTGGCTGAGCAATTTTTCCCCATACATCTTGATTCACATACACAACAGGTGTGTGACTAAACATCTGATCTTTCGTAAAGCCAACGATTTTGAATTCTTTTTTAGAAACCGGATCGATAATTGTATCACCAATATCTACACCTTTTTCTTTAATTGATTCGTCAGCAACCATTTCATCTTGTGCTGTTCCTAATGCATTCCCTTGCACAATCTTTGGTTCCAAGAACGTGTCACGTTCGCTTGCAAAAATCGCAATATCAACTTTTTTTGAACTATCCTTTTTTTCATACGTAGAAATTTTCACATGAAATGGTACAGCATCATTTGCATCTACTTGCCCTACTACATCATCCACATCTTCTTTTTTAATTTGTGAACGGAGCAATTTATTTTCCGCATCATCTGCTAATACAAATTTTGTTGCATCCATATTTTGAATCGATGATGCATTATCATAGGATAAACCATTTGCTAACCCAGAAATCACAAGGACTAAAAATGATAATAAAATCATTATAAGCCCAATTAATCCATATCTTAATTTTGATTGTTTTAATTCACGTAGAGCTAAAAACATTTCACTCGCTCCTTCCTCTTTCTTTCCATGTATTCATCTTAAAAAAGAAATATGAACGGAATATGAACAAAAGATTACAGAAAAATGTGCCAAATAAACAAAAACTTTACCTTTTCTATAACATTTCAATTGTATTTTAAAGAGGGATACAAAAAGGAGAAACAGCTCTATAACAATTGTCCATGAACAATTTAATAAAAAGAAGGCCTCTTTGTTTTATTACAGGTACGAAATAAATTATAATGTGTAACATTATATAGAGGAAAAAGAAAAGGACAGACAATACAGACTTGTTCTGTATTGTCCGTCCTTCTTGTACTATAAATGGCCTCAGTTACTACTACAACATAGCTAATTTAAAAAAGGGAATGCTTGATCCACAATTTCAAATCCCATATGTTCAAAAAAACGTTCATCGCTTAAGTTACCAATTCTATTTCTAGCAACTGCAGGAATGCTTTGTGAGTTTTTTACTTCCATAAATATTTTTAGGTTATATACAAAAACATGCTTTGACATCGTCTAAAGCATGTTAATTATTTAAACGAATATAAAACTGCTCAGTTGATTTATTTAACTCATCTATTTATTGAATTCATTAACTGGAAAAAGTATTCAGGTTTATGAGTCTTATTTAGGTTATACCATGCATGTAATGTATCTGGTGCAAATACATCTAATTTTTTCAGTACTTCCATTGTAAATTCCAGAGGAGCTACTCCTGATGCAGTAACCAAATTCTCACCAGATACCGCGGGTCTCATCTCATAAAATTTTTCTCCTTTATAATTAGGACAGACCATTTTAATATACTCTAAGTTATTGCTTGTGTGCTTTCTAGAATCTAAGTATCCCATATTCGCGAGGGCCTCAGTTGCACCACAAATTGCAGCAACAATAGTGCCAAACTTTAAAGCTTCGCCAATTTTTTTCAAGATAGGTTGATGAATATCTTCTCTCCAAGTATTCCCTCCAGGTAAAATTAAAAGATCTTTACTCCTAAGAGTACATTCATCAAGGGAAATATCTGGTTTTATGCTCAGTCCTCCCATCGTAGTAATAATTTCTTTATTTGCTCCTACTGAAACTACTTTTAAAGGTGCTACATCTTTTTTGAAATATCTTCCTGAGTTTAGTTCAGCAATTAAATATCCATATTCCCAATCTGACATTGTATTAAATACATAAAGATAAACATTTTTTGTTTGCATCTATTAACACTCCAATCACAATTGATATAGCCTATTATAATAAAATTCCCCTGACAGCGAGCGTCAGAAAAAAGGTCTTAACGTTATAAATCCGTATTTTCCTGCCCCCACCCCATGCCCATCAACTTAAAATTTTGAAGTGCCCCATCGCCATCAAACTAAGAAAAATAAACACCCCAAAAACGAAAAAAAGAGCTAACTTTTCCAAAAAACTAACTACAGAGCAAGAAAATTTTCATTTTGGAGGTACTACAAAATCTTAGCTTAATGGGCATGTGCGGTACCCCTTAAACAACATTTAAAATAGATGTTTTTAAAAACAACCCATTATCTTCCTTAAAATATTCGATACTATAAAATAAAGAGCATTCAATTTATGTAGGAGGGTTTAAAATGGGAATTAAAATGTCTAGTGCTTATCATCCCTTTTTAAATAGAATTGTCGGGATTGATGAAATTCAAGAAAATGAAGCCTTACAAACAGATTTATACTGCATTGATGAAAATTGTCGTAAACAGCTTAGTTTTGTGGATGGGTTCGAACGTAAATATACTGACAAAAGCGTGAAAAGGAAAATGAAAAGCTTACTGATTACTTCATGAAGTTATAAAATTAGGACCGTACATATTAGACATATCTAATATGTACAGTCCTTTTGTTTACTAGTGGTTCATTTATCTAACTTAAAGATAAGTATGTGGTCCTTTTACAATTTGAATTTCTTTTTAAGCTTCTTATATTTTCTATATGAACGTCTAACAATGTTTAACATGAAATACGGTATTTTAACAGGGAAAGGCAATTTATAAATGAAAGGCAAGTAAAATGTAAAATATGCCTTTTCTAGGTCTCTCCACTTACTATCTTCTTTCGTTTTTAAGAAATCAGATACATCGACTACATATCCCCTTCCGTTTTCCATCATCACATTTTTCCCGTGAACATCACAAGGAGTTAATCCTTGTTCCCTTGCATACTCTAAAGCTTCATTGATATCAAGGATTACCTGCTTAGGAATTTTAATCCCCTTATGAATAGCATCGTATAAGGTAATTTCTTTTAAACGTTTCAATACTATGAAATTTTCTCCTTTATATATAAGCTTCGAATAAGAAGGATGATTTCCGATTCTTCGGTATACTTCTGACTCTTTTTCAATTCCTTCTCCTTCTCGCGCGTAAACTTTCACTACCCAATCTTTGTATTCTTTGTGCATAAATACTGCGGCATAATTACCTGTCCCTAAACACTTCCAAAGTCTAGGAATATCTTTAACTACTACAGGCTCGAATTCATCCTCACTTCTTATGCTTACCTCTTTTAATAATTCGTCCTTTATCAATCTCACAAAACTATTTATACTCATCATTTCCACTCCGGTTTTGCTAAAAGGGGTCCCACCCACATTTTAACGAATGTTGGTGCTACCTCAATTACTATCTTAACAAATTAAAATTTTGTCTCTCTATTCTTTCATTCTTTCCTCATACTGTTTAGCAAGCTTATAAAAATAAGAACGTTTGATACCATACTTTTTCATGGCTCCTACTGCTGTAATTGAACCAGATTTCCATTCCTTGTAAGCATCCGTAAATTCTTCTGTTATTTCGACAGGCGGACGTCCTAAACGTCTACCTTGTTTTCTGGCAAGAGCAATTCCTTCAACTTGACGTTGTTTAATATCAATGCGCTCTTTTTCTGCAAAGGCAGATAATATTGTCAATGTTGCTTTTTGAATTGCGCCCTGAATAACATCATTTGCACTTTCTCCAGTGTAATTGACGTTAATGTATGGTTCCTTTATAAATTGTAAATTTACTTTATTCTTTTCGTAATATCTAAATTTTTCTAATGTATCATTCATATTTCTTCCAAGTCTTGTCAAGGAATCAAGCACAATGGTATCTCCTGTACGAACAAGACGTTTTAGCATTTGATAATTCTCTCGCTCCATATTTTTCCAGATTCTTCATCTATGAAAATATCCCGTTCTTCTACCCCTAAATTCTTCATATTCTGAATTTGAAGTTCTTCGTTTTGATCTTTACTCGAAACTCACACATATCCAAATTTTTTATGTTTCATATGCTACATCTCATTGATAATTATAACAATTATGTCTGTAAAGGTGTATAAAATAAACAGATGTCTGTAAAATGAGAAACGGATATTTATAGACGTGGTTTTTTATAGTTTCCTATGTATCTGTAAAGGTGTACTTTTATAGACAATGCAAGGGTTTCACTTAACACTAAATACATGAAAGCTAAAAATGTATCTAAAGGTGTACCTTTTGATACTGCACAAAAAAATAGTGATAAATTTCTCAATATGGATATTGCCACTATTTTTAGCTATAATATTTAAAATTAACAGTTAATGTAATACGATAAAAAAGTGATGGTTATCACCCTGTTTGTTTCTCCTTATGCCATAGATAAGACCGAGTTTCTGGTCTTATCTTTTTTATTTATATGTTTTCTTTGGGGATGAATGGGTAAGTGGAATATGTGTAAAATTTGATATACTAAAAGAAAAATTAGGATGATAAGCTTATGCCAACAAAAGAATTTCAAGATACGGTCAACATTTTTCTTCTTTCTTATTAAATAAAGGCCGCAAGCCTTCTACAATAAAACGATATGTTTATGATATTGAAGATTTTGGTCATTGGTTGCAAAACTCTAAAAAACTCCCTACACGTAATATATGGACGACGCTTGGTACAAAGGATTATGAAGCATATTTCTATGATTTAAAACAGCAACGACAGTACTCTGATAAAACAATGCATCGTGTCTATGTTGTTTTAAATAGACTGTATCAGTATTTACAACTGCCAAATCCCTTAGATGAGATGCAATTGAGTATCCAATCAAATCGTGCGTTACGTGATGAGGACTTTATCTCAAAAGAGGAAGAAAAAACGTTACAGTATATTTTAACCTCATTGGACGGATTAACAGAGAGACAAAGTGCCGTTCGTCCCATACTTCAGGATCGAAACATTTCTATTGTACATTTCCTTCTGAACTATGGACTATCACTACAAGAGCTTTTGGGATTACAAATGAAGCATGTTCATTTTGAGAATAATACTCTCACAGTTTCAGGAATAACAGGGATAGAAAGAACGATTGTATTAAGTGAAGATGATAAAAGGCGATTATTTAGCTATTATAAAATCATTCCTGAACCTTGAGGTGTAGAAGCAAATTTATCTGGAATCTGAAAATGTGTAGAATCCAATACACGAATACTGCGAAAATGGTTTGTATATAAAGTTGAAATCTTACTAGATGTACAGAGTTGTTGGTGAAGTAAATAGGTTAATATTTATTGTAAAAATTGTACAGCCGCTTGATTAAATCGTTGATTCAAGCCCTCAGGGCTGATGAGTACTTCTGTTGATGCTTCTAAACAGCTAGATAACTGAGTTAAAGAAGTCATAGCTACATTTTGGTTCACCCATACACATAAAGCGACTAAATCTTTTGCTTGGTACTCACTGGTCCGCTGTACAAAACCAACATCTCTAGCAAGATTTCGTAAGGTATTTTGGGATAAAAAACTTTGAATTTCTTGAGCAAATAATTGTAATTCATCGGATACAGAAATAGACATACAAAAACGCCATCCTTTCCTATGATTCTACAGAAAGGATAACGTCTTTTTAGTTTTATGGATAGTGCAAAACTTTAGCTTTATAGCAGTACTTTATATAGCCGTTTAATAATTAATTCTGTTATTTACCTGCGTTTACATGACCTTCATTATCGGTAATAAAAAGAATCTTTCAGTAAAGGTCCTTTTTATTTCATCACTATTATCTAATTTTATTTATTAAACAAAGAGTTTATTGAAACGAATCTTTAAGCTCAGTTGAATTAGAATAGAATTTTGCTTTTGATGGTTGAACACTGCAAATAAATAGTATAATAGATATCAAAAACATTACAAATGCTCCTGAAACTACAACAAATCGTATAGATATAAGCTATGAAAAGATACCAAAGATTACAGTAACTGTAATAATTAAAAAAGCCTCAATAAACCCGTAAATACTTACAACTCTGCCCATCACATCAACAGGTATATTGTTTTGATAAAATGTGTAAAAACCGGTATTAGAAAAGGCAGTAGCAAATGATAAAACAAAAACCCCTACAGATGCTATAAAAAAGGTATTAGAAGATGTAAAAATCATATAACCTACTGCAGTTATTAAGGAACCCATACCCATAAGCCATTAGGCAGGTATTTTTTCATTAATTATTGCATTAGATAAAGAACCTACCAATACTCCTGCTCCAGCAATGCTGACTAAAATTCCATATTCATCTTCTGATAAGGAAAGTATCCTAGTTGCAAAAGCAGCTTCCAATGAATCTGTAGCTGTCATCATGACTACCATCGCACTAAATAAAAGGTAAATGATCATGACATATAGAAACTTACGGCTAAATCCAATAACAAGCTTCCAATCATCTATTAATAACCTAAGAGATAATTTTGTTGTATCTGATGTTTTTTCTAACTGTGCAGAGGATTCAACATTAGGCATTCCTACTGTAATTAATGCAGATAAAAATAAAGCTCCCGCATTGATATAAATAGCCATATTAGGTGTACCAACTGTAAACATCATTCCCGCTATTGCTGGTCCGGTCAAAAATGCTCCGGAATCAAGTAGGCTACGTAAAGAGTTGAAACGTTTTCTTTGTCCTATTGGTATTAACTTTGTAATATAAGTTACCGATGTTGAGTGGTACATAGAGCTCGCTATTGTAATAAGAAAGACCATAGCATATATAAGCCCTAAAGAAGAGAAAAAAGGTAATAATGCAATTAGCACAGTCTGAAAGACACCTAGTGCTATCATGAGATATTTTTTATTTGAACGATCTACAAGACTTCCTGACCAAATATTAGTAAACAATGTTGATAAAGCCCTAATAATATATAAACCAGAGACAGCAATTGCCGATTCTGTTATGTTAAGAACGATTAGGTTTAGAGCAATAAAGTAAACCAACTTCCAACACTTGAAACACCAATACTAAACAATAAGATAGATGGATACCGCCAAGTTTCCAATGTTTTTTTAAAACTCAATTGAATTCCTCCTAAAATATAATCAGATAGAATGCAACACTTAAAACAAAATAAAAAAATCCCACCCCCAAGACTTGAAGTCTTAGGGACGAGATTTATCATCGCGGTGCCATCCTAGTTTATTAATATGTCGCCATATTAACCTTATCAGGTATGGCATTTAAAAATGCTTATACCTTAGCTCTATAACGGGAGCTCCCGTCACACCACCCCCTCCTAAAAGGTTCCGACGTGCTGCTCTGAGGCTTGCTTCAATAAAGAAATTCTAACCCTTTTTCAGCCACCAGGGTTCTCTGTATAGAATTCACTTTATTTACTCTTCTCTTCATCGCATTTATTTTTTATATAATATCACCTATTGGTACCTATGTAAATATCTGAATTTTTTGTAATTAAAAAAATAACCTATTAAGATATATGATTCTCATCTAACAACTAAAAAAAGAAAAATACTTCAGAGCAAAAATCATTTGTAACTTTAATACAAAGTCGTTTTTTTCGTTTTGGGGTATTTGCATTTCTTATCTTGATAGTGATGGGGTAGCACCATCACTATCAAGATAAGGTTTTAGATCACCCCCAAAACGAAAATTCTATTCATTTTTGACTACTGATAAGCGGGGGATGTTAACTACAAAACCTCTGACTGGAGTAGCGCCCCTATAATACGGATTTACAACGTTAAGTTGTTTATAGTATTAAATATGAATAAAATTTAGTTAGCTTTTCATTTTTCTCTTAAAGCCCCAAACAGCAATTAAGAAGATAATTATCGTATAGCCAATCACCCATAATAATGGTACAACAATATCTCTGTACTCACCAGATAAAGCAAATCGTGTAGCATCAACTGCATGAGCAAATGGTAATGCATAACCGATTGTTTTAAAAGTACCACCAATTATATCTAACTTAAACCAAGTACCGCTTAACCACGTCGTTACATTTACGAATATTGCGAAAATTCCACCAACCTGTTTGTCAGTAAAGAACGTTCCGAGTAGTAAACCAAACCCAATGTACAGCGTTGCAATGATAACAAGGAGAAAACTAGTAAATATTACATTCAGACTAATAGATAAACCTAAGAAAAATGCAGAAATAAAACAAATAACAATTTGAAGAAATACAACAGGTAATAAAGGGAGAGCATACCCAGCAATATAATCTGTCGCAGCCATAGGGGAGGCAAAAATTCTCATTAAAAACGAACTACTTTTATCCTTTCCAATCAGCATCCCTGAAAATAACGTAGCGAATGAAAAACTGAAAACAATCACTCCTGGTGTTAAGTTTTCTATGCTATAAAGTTCAAATGGCATATTTTTCTGCATGATTGAAAAAAGACACATAATAATAATCGGAAGTACAATCCCAAATACAAGTGTCAAAGGGTCTCGTAAAATCTCTTTACGATTACGCGTAGCAAATGCTAAAGTTCTCATGGTCAAGCCCCCTCTTCAGTTAGCTTAAGGAAGATATCCTCTAAGGAAGATTCTCCCGTTTGCTCTTTTAACTCAACAATCGTTCCAAGTGCACACAACTTACCACTGTGCATAATCCCAACACGATCAGCAAGTGCTTCTACTTCTTCTAGATAATGTGTCGTTAAAATAATTGTGATTTTCCCCTTTAATTCAAGAAGTGTTTTCCATAAATCATGTCTAGCACGAATATCCAATCCTAATGTTGGCTCATCTAAAAAAATAATTTCAGGTGACGAAATAAGTGCCATCGCTATGCTTAATCGCCGCTGCAACCCACCTGATAATGTTTTAGCTTTATTTTCAGCTCGTTCTAAAAGTCCAAAATCCCTCATCATTTCCACCGCTTTTTGCGTAGCGCCTTTCTTATTACTTCCATATATACTTGCGATGAATTCTAAATTTTCTTTTACAGAAAGATTCGGAGCTACCGCAGTTTCCTGTGGCGAAATGTTTATTTTTTGTTTTACTGCCGTTGGGTTCTCGACAATGCTATCCCCTAACATCAGAGCGTCTCCGCTTGTAGGTGTAAGCAAGCAGCAAAGCATTTTAATTGTTGTTGTTTTCCCGGCAGCATTTTGTCCTAGAAGCGCAAAGAACTCTCCCTTCTCAATCGTCAGTGAAAGATTATCGACAGCTGTGTGCTCTTTATACTTTTTTGTTAAATTCTTTATAGCAATGGCCATTTATTCATCACCTTTTCCTTCTAATCGTTTCGATTGAATCGCAGCATTAATTTGTTTGATATCATTCTTTGAAGTCATGTATTGAATAACCCATGTGACAACATATGTACCTAAAAAACTAATACAAAAAATTATTGTACTTATGAACGTTTTTGGCATCCAAAGCAGTGTCACTATTGGTACCCATACCAATGCTGTTATACAAAAATGAACGGTATACTGTTTCAATAGACTCCACTTCACTATTTCAAAAATAAGAGCACTTGTAGCGAACGTGACACCAATGATTCCTGTTAACAGTATTTGCACAATGACAGCGATCATCTCGCTATCGAAGAGAGAGCGAAAGTGTCCCACAACTGGTATGTATTCTCCATGTCCTAATTTGAGTGAAATAAGAATTTGTACTACTTGTCCTATAATCACGCCGATGATAAAACCACCTACAACTCGACTAAATATGTTTTTCACGATGTTTTCACCTCATATCCCAAATAGTTTCTTAATTTTTGAAACATAGCGTCGAGAAGCATATGTTTTGATATCCCCTACTAATGACACGCCAATAGTTCCTGTTATACTAATATCCATATTCGTAATCATTTTAATGTTAACAATCTCTGAGTTTGAAATACGAACGAAAAATTGATTATTTAGTTTCGCTTCTAGTTCATATAACCTTGAACGAACCGTATAGATGCCAGCAACAGTTTGGAGAAATACCTTCTGTTTCTCCGCATAGATTCTGACGATATCTTTACATTCGACTATTTCAATACCTCTTTCTGAAAATACAGCCAATGAATCCATACGAGTCTCTGAGAGCCGTTTCATAATATCAGATATCTCATCTGTCATTTTATCTGTAAGAATGATAATTTTCGGTTCTTTATAAGATGGGTCAATCGACACTTCAAACTTCACTTCACCACTTCCCTTTCGCTCGCTCTAAATATAAAAGCTATTTAAGTTACTGTAAATGGATTTTCGATAATCGGTCGTTTTCACACGATAACTGGTCAAAATACGAATATGGCAATTCTTTTTAGATGCTTCAGGAACACATTCTCCTTATTTACAATAAAAAAGTACACGAAGACAGGCACTCTGTGTACTAATCCAATATATGTATTTCTTAATGAAAATCATTTTTTGAAATTTTTCCATATAGGTAAATAACCTGTATGAAGGGCTTTATAATATTCAAAAAACTATATCTCTATGAAAAGCTTTACCCTATTAATAAAATGAGCTTTTTTATATTTCTATTATACATGAATAGAAAAAACGACACTTTATTTTGTAGCGTGTGGCTCTCTATAACTAAATAATTTTATTGTTTTTTAAAGGACTTTATTATTTGTAAACATTATATTTTCTTAAGTGAATTATATTTATATCTGTTAGTAAAGGCTATGTGAACAAAGAAACCCTTCAGAAAATCTGAAGGGTTTCTAGATGTATTAAATACTAATAGGGATATCATCCCATCGTTATTAAATTGAGATGAATTTGTATCTAAATAATATGAAAAACGCTATTATTTATGTAGAAATATACATAAAGGATGGCGGTCTTATATGAATCTATCAACTTCTGATGAACTACAATTATTTTCTAAAGAATTACAGAGATATATGTCACCACATGCTTTGAATGAGTTAGCTAGAAAAGTAGGATTTGTTCAACGAAAAAGCAAATACCGCGCACAAGATTTAGTATCCTTATGTGTTTGGTTAAGCCAAAATGTAGCTCATACATCATTAACACAATTATGTAGTCGATTAGAAGTAAACACAGGCATTTCTATGAATTCAGAAGGACTCAATCAACGTTTTAATTCTCAGACTGTTCAGCTTTTACAACAACTCTTAGCACATTTACTTCACCAACAATTTTGTTCTTCTAGCAAAATTCCAACTCTATATATAAACTATTTTCGACGTATTCGTGTATTAGATTCTACACATTTTCAGGTTCCAGATAAATTCGCTTCTACATATCAAGGTTCAGGAGGTAGTGGGCATAGTGCTGGTGTAAAAATACAATTAGCAATTATTACTTGAGATATTTTATAACAAATACTACTACGTATTTGTTTGCGGTTATTCCAACTCTCGATGTATTGAAATAACGCTAAGTACTCATTTAATATAAAAAGATAAAATAATATCAGAATCTAAAATATTAGATTTGAGTCAATATTTTGGACACAACAAAGTTAAGTCTATGCTACTTCTTTAGCTAGATCTTCTATTGCTTGGGGCGTTTCCTAACCAATACTACTATGAATTCTTTTGCGGTTATACCATCCCTCAATGTATTGAACTAGCGCTAGGTTTGCTTGTTTAAATGTCACATATTTTGTACGATATACTTCTTCTTTCTTTAAATTGGCATGAAACGACTCTATACAAGCATTATCATATGGACATCCTTTTTTGCTGAAAGAAGGTTTGATTTTATAATTCGCGAGTATCGTTTGGAATTCTTGACTTGTATATTGTGTCCCTAAGTCAGTATGTAGAATGAGGCCTTCTGATGGTTTCTGTGTATGGTAAGCGTTTTCTAACGCTTTTACCACAAGATTCGGTGTCATGTTTCGTGAAAATGAATACCCAATAATTTTCTTAGAATACAAATCCATCACAGATGCTAGATAACACCAGCCATCTTTTTGCGTGTGAATATAAGTAATATCCGCTACCCACTTTTCATTAATTGTCGTTGTAGAGAAATCTTGTTCTAATAGATTTGGTTGTTCCTCTACAGTTGATCTTGATGAATGTGGTTTATATTTTTTTAAGATAATGGAACAGATATTTTCTTTTTTCATGAGCCGTTGTACACGTTTTATACTTACTGATAATCCTTGATCCAACAGTATTTGATGAATTTTGGGCGCACCGTAACGCTTTCCGCTATCTTAATGAATGTGTATAATTTTTTCGGTTAGTTCTTTATTTTCACGACTAAGCTTCGACTCTGTTTTATGTTGGGATTGATAGTAAGAACTTCTTGCGATTCCAAGAGTTTGGCACATCATATGAATAGAATACGTTTCTTTCTGACAATCGGTAAATTGGTGTAGTTCTGTATCGTTTATTTTCTCGCGAATATGGCCATAGCCTTTTTTAAAGTTTCATTCTCTTCTTTTAGACGAAGCATTTCTTTTTTCATTCGTTTTAGATCTTCTAGCGTCATTTCGTCTTCCTCAACTGATGTGATAGGAGAATATGATTTAATCCATTTATAAACGGTTACTTCTGATACGCCATACTTGCTACTTAATGCTTTTACAGGTTGTCCCGAACGATATAGTTCAACCACCATTTTTTTAAACTCTTCATTAAATTTCTTGTTTATCATACGGACACTTCCTCCTTAAAATCCATTGTAAGGACTTAACTAAGTTGTGTCCATATGACTATACTAACTCCACAATATCTAAAATTAGTAAACTTAAAATGCTATTTGAAAAAGAACGAGATATATTACTTAATTACATACAAGAAAGAAAAGGTTAAATTCTTAAATAACTTCCGCATATAAAAAAGCTCTATTTATTTTTTACTTATGAAAGAAATCTTACAAAACTGTCATCTTTATGTAAGGTTATTAGATAGTTCAACTATGATTTCAATGTAATAATAAAAGTGTAGGAAATACATATATAGAAAAATATAATAGACAGAGGTAATTAGAAGATGATTTTAAAACTATCATTTATACTTTTTGGAGTACTCTTAGTATTATGGGGTGTATATAGTACTAAAAAATATGAAACATTTTTAGACAAAATCACTGGAATAGGACAACTCTTAGCCGGAATTACATGTATAATTATAGGGATTTTAAACTTTATAATTAAATAATTTATAATAGACTAAAAAAGATCATTAATTAGGATCTTTTTTTAGTTCATCTAATCTTCAAATATAAATAATTCATCAATAGTTGTTCCTAATACTTTTGTTATATCATGAGCTAATTGTAAAGAAGGATTATACCTTCCCTTTTCTAAATGACTTATCGTTTCACGTCGAACTCCTACAGCATACGCCAGATCGCTTTGTTTCATATCTATTTTAGCTCGAAACTCCTTAATTCGTGTTTTAAACGTATTCGTTTAAATTTCCTGCTCTATATTTTTATCGTAATAATATAAAGAGAATTGGAACTTTAACATACAACTATAGTAATTTTTCCTCTTTTTTAAAATAATCCGGAAATATTGTTACATCAACAAAAAAACATATCAATTCATATGTGAATCGATATGTTTTTTGTATGATATTTAAAATGTTTCTCCCTGAAAACGGAACTACTTATTTCAAATAGCCCTTCTCATCATTTAGGAATTTCAATTCGAAACGTCGTACCTTCTCCTTTTACACTCTCCACCGATATTTCTCCATGATGCAATTCAACAATCTTCTTCACAATGGATAATCCTAAGCCACTTCCCTCTACATTACGAGCCCTCGCTGTATCCACCTTATAAAATCGATCAAAAATCCGATCCACTTCTTCTTTCCCCATACCAATCCCGCTATCTGAGATTGAAATTACTACACTCTTTTCTAATTCTCGTGCAGCAAATACGATGGTTCCACCACTATCTGTAAACTTAATACTATTTGTAAATATATTTGTCCACACTTGATGAAGTAAATTCTCATCACCCTTTATATTCACGTTAGGAACATCAAATTCAACCGCGATATCTTTTTCACGCCATTTCCATTCCAACATAAAAATGACGTCTTTCATTTGTTTTTGCAAATCAAACTCTTTTATTTGAAGAACCTTTTCCTCTTTATCTAAAGAAGCAAGCGTGAGTAACTGTTTACATAAACTAGACATTCGTTTACTTTCAGTCTCAATAATTTGCAAATAATGTTTCCTTTCCTCTTCTGTCATCTTTTCTGACTGTAATGTCTTCGAAAAACCTTGAATGGAAGATAGCGGAGATTGAAATTCATGAGACACGTTGGAAACAAACTCTTGTCTCATTTGATCTAACTCTTTTATACTTTTTGTCATCTTTTTAAAACTTGTAGATAATGTCCCAATTTCATCTTTTCGTCCTTCTTCTAATTCAATATCATATTCACCACTCGCAATTTTCTGCGTCGCTTTAGTAAATGTTTGAATTGGACGAACGATATAACGAGCTGCAATTGCAATAAAAATGATACTTAATACAACCATAAACCCTAGCAACACTGCTAAGAAAATCCTCATTTCACCAAACTGCTGCTGAATATCAGGACGAATAAATAAAGCATACTGCTTATCACCATGTTTCAGTGGAACCCCAACGCTATTAATTAATTCATTATCAAAAAAGCCTGTTATAAATAGTCGAGTTGGATAAGTAGAAACACCATTGTATGTTTTCCCTTGTAAGACTTCATTAATTGTTTCATCGCTAATTTTTGTCTTTCGAAAAGCATTTCCAATACGTTTCCCCTGTTTTTGATCATCTACTACATAAATCTCATACCCTAATTTTGCAATTGAATGCAAATACTCATCCTTATTTTCTTCCGTTTGTTTTTCATACAAGCGCTTTATTTCTTCAGCATAACGTAAAATCTTTTCACTATTATATGGTTTTAATTTCACTTGATAATACACATTGGTTAATAAAAAACCAATGATGCTACTAAGAAGCATAATCCCAATCGTAATCAATGCAAATCTGGAATAAAGTGACTTCATCTTATTTCAGCTCCAACTTATAACCAAGTCCACGTACTGTTTTAATTTGAAAATCATCTGTTCGTTTTGAAAAACGATCTCGAAGACGTTTAATATGAACATCAACTGTCCGTTCATCCCCTTCAAAATCCATTCCCCAAACAAGTTCAATCAACTCTTCTCTTGAAAATGTTCTACCGGGATACCCAGCAAGTTGTGACAATAATTCAAATTCCTTTAATGGCAATAAAATGGTTTGATTATTACATTTCACCTCAAAACTTTTTCTATCAATCGTTGTCCCATGAAGCGTGATAACGTCCGCACTCAACATTTGATAACGACGAAGCAAAGCTTTCATACGAAAAATTACTTCTGCTGGTTCAAATGGTTTTACAATATAATCATCTGTTCCAGAAACAAATCCTTTCTCTTTATCCACTAGTTGGTCTTTTGCAGTTAATAAAATAACAGGTATATCATGATACTTTCTAATTTCTTCACATAAAGTATAACCATCCACAAACGGCATCATAATATCGACAAGAGCAAGGTGAATATTTTCCCTTTCTAATATAGATTGCGCTACTTTTCCATCCTCAGCTTCAAAAATTTTAAACCCTTCCTTTTGTAAGTGGTAATGTAATAATTCTCTAATGTGCTTATCATCATCTGCTAATAAAATATGTATCATATTTGTTAAACCCTTCCTTGTTTATCTCTCTACAACATTACATTAAGAAACAATTGTGTTTTTTGCAAGAAAAAGACAGTATAAAAATGAAAACCTGTATCTTTGATTACCAAGCAATTAAAGATAGAGGTTCTTTTTTATTTTACTTTCACTCTCTATTAGTTGAGCTGTACTTCCCTGAAAGTGCACTCGTTTGAGGAAGTTAAAATGACCGTGCAAGCCGGAACCCAAGGTCATCAATGTAAAATGTCGGATGGCTACGACGACGACATGAAGCTCCGCACCCCCTGGCCTCTTCAGCCCAGCTACCTCCTCGAAAAATTCGGTAGGAGCCGTACACTTGTTCATCATATAAATCAAAGCACCACTCCCAAACATTCCCTAACATATCATACAGACCCCATGCATTCGGTTCCTTTCTTCCTACTTCATGGATTTTGTCACCTGAATTTCCATCATACCAAGCAATCTTATCAATCTCTCCATATCTATAACCAGTAGTCCCCGCTTTACATGCATATTGCCACTCTGCTTCTGTAGGAAGTCGATAGCCATCAGATTCCCCATTACAAATAATATTTTCACCATTATCACTTATAGAATAACACTCTTTCAGTCCAGCTTTCTGTGAAAGTAGATTGCAAAAAGAGATGGCATCATTCCAAGAAATATTTACAACCGGTTTTAGATCTTTATCAAAAGAATTAGGTGACTGATTTGTAATCGCATAGTACAGATCCGCAGTTACAGGATACTGTGCAAGAAGAAATGGCCTTATTGCCACTTTCCATTTACTTTTTATTCTATCGTCCCTTAGCTCCACTTCTCCTTCTGGAATTTTTACCATCTGGTTGTCAATGTAACTCATTATTTTATTTGACACTTTACTTCCTCCTAACGATCTTAATGCCGTGAATTTCATTACATTTAGAACCATTAGATCGATACAAAAGTTACGTTGTTTTTTGGTGATATCCTTTAACTCCAAAGGATGATGTATTTTTATTATCTTGTATAGCTTCAATTTTTCCGTTCCATCCAATGATACCTGTAACAAAAATACCTATACTAATGTAGGCTATAACAATATAAGATTTGCATTTAAACAGAAAAACCAATCCTTCACATACTTTCTGTTCTCGGCAGTTATAGTAGATTATTTTTTAATACATTTGAATTAATCAAGGTCTGTGTTAGGTGGATTATATCCGAGGTGACGTGCCATTGATACGATTTGTCCTTTGTGATGAAACTCATGTGTCTCAGTATGGGTTAAAAGCCATAGCGGAGTCGTACTCCACGGTTCTTTTTGCCATTTCACTTCATTTTCTATATTTTCGAACCAGCGCGTATTGAATTCATCAAAAAAACGTTGTACAATCTCATCTACTAACTCAAACCTTTCACGAACCAACTCGACATCTGAATGCTCAATTTCATAATCAGTAGCAAACGAAAAGTCTGATCGTTTTTTGTTACATGCGAATGATCCAAGCCAGTATCGATAGCAATCGGCTACATGAATATGGGTCTTTATAATGCTACCGCTTCCGAAATTCGGAACTGTGCTGTGCAATTTTTGCGGCGGGATTTCTTCCAAAAATGTAAATAAATTTTCTCTGGTAGAGCTAATAAAGTTGTATTGTTGCTTTAAAACATCTAACATTCAATATCACTCCTCTTTTATTTACCATAATCCCCGTTATACACAATAAACACAGAGACTAATTCTATATTCATCAGAATGAGACCTTTTTCTCTTTTAAAAGCTTTATACAAGAATTAATACATTTTCTTTTTTTTACGTATATTTTCTTACAATCGTTCTTATTTCTTGTCTAAAAATTGCATAGCATACTTTATTTTATATGATAAGGTGGGGATAGTAAGAAGAATATAATTGTATCAATACATTTCAGTCTCATACATTTTTTATGGAACTATTTGCTCCCGATTTTGAATCAACCTAACTCTTTCAATCGTCTCATTGCCGAATGTATCGTTAGTCGATGATATGTAATTAATTCATTTTTAAAGATTACCCCGTATATGCCGTATGGTGTTGGTGACAGTTTTAATAACTCTTCTCTGCTTTGAATATCAATAATTATAGTTTTTATCCCCAACTTATTTGCTGCTTCTAAAACGTTATCAGAAGCAACCTCGATAAATGGACATTGTTGTGTTCTTACAATCGTTAATTCATGAAAAGTTTGAAGTCTTTCATTCCAGTCGCTCGGAAAATATGGATTAGGAGAATCATCAAATTTATAAACTAGCAATTCAAACCCATAAGGTGCTTGTGCGATTTCAATAAATTCATTTTTAATAAAAATATCTTTACTTGGTGTCCAAGAAGTATTCGAATTCGTTACAACGATAACACCATTCTTATTTTGTTTTTTTGCTTCTTTCATACACTGCTGAATCAACTTCGACGCATAACCCTTACCTGTTACATGTACCCAAAGACAATGAATAACGATATAATTTTCGCCATAAACCACTCTTGAAGAGTATTCAATCGGTGCATATTCAATAAATCCTGCTAGTTTGCTATCTTCCATTATTTTTATATACTTTAAACCTTCTTTAAATCTTTCCATTAACCATCTATTTTTATTTATATATCCTGTTGAATTTGGTTTGCTACGAAGACAATAGCATCCTTCTCTTTCTAAGTTTGTTTCGTCTACACTAATTATGTCAAAAATCTCCACAGTATAACATCTCCAATCATGAATCGCCCTTTTCTTAACGGAATTAATATCGGAATATTCTTTCTTTTAATTGTACAAAGAAATTAGAAAAGATGGTATGAAAATTGAGTTTCACACCACCTTTTTAAAGAAATTCATTATCTTTTAAACGACTTTACTATTTTTAACAACTCTATTATGTAGGGACAAAAGGAAGACCTTATTTCTATAATCTAAAACATTTTTTAATAAAGCAACGAAAGTATGTCGTGATAAAAGGAGTGGTATTCCCCACTCCTCTTCTTCTTTCTCATATTCGTTAAACAACACGTCTTTATTTGGAAATCAATCCGCATTTCCCATGTCTTTCAGTAAAAGATATTCATACTATCTTTACTTTTACTATTTATATGCCTTGAATTTGATATACTGTCTGTTCTCTATTCTAAAGAATGTATGCAAAGTCCACTACGAAGCTTCGGTTCAAACCAAGTGGACTTTGGCGGCATAACTTCTCCCGCATCTGCAATTGCTAATAAATCCTCCATTGATGTCGGATATAAAGCAAACGCTACTTTATAATCACCACGATTTACTAGGCGCTCTAGCTCCTCTAAACCTCGAATACCACCAACAAAATCAATGCGGCTATCTGCACGTGGGTCGTGAATTTGTAATACTTGACTCAATAAATGATCTTGTAAAATAGAAACATCTAAACGTTTTACAACATCATGGGAATCAAATGTTTCTACTTTTACAGTGAGTTTATACCACCACTGATCTAAATACATACCAAATGATTTTGGTTCAGTTGGTTTATATGGGGATACACTTGCTTTTTCCACATAAAAGTATTGTGAAATTTGCTGTAAAAATTCTTCCTCAGATAAACCATTTAAATCTTTCACGACACGATTGTAATCCCAAATCGATAGTTCATCATGAGGGAATAAAACAGATAAAAAGAAATTAAATTCTTCTTCACCTGTATAGTTCGGATATTGTTCCCTACGCATAAGCCCTACTTTCACAGCAGATGCTGAGCGATGATGCCCATCTGCAATATATAGGGATGGAATCTCTTCAAATAATTCTACTAATGCCGAAATCGCATCATTTTCTGCGATTTTCCATATTACATGCTCCACACCATCATCAGCAGTAAATTGATAAATTGGCGTATGATTTTCTTTCCAATTTGCAATTAACTTTGTTACAGCTTCTTTTGTGCGGTATGTTAAAAAAATAGGACCAGTATTCGCATTACATACATCTACATGACGAATACGATCTTGTTCTTTTTCGTGACGAGTCCGCTCATGTTTTTTTATTGTATTATCGGTATACTCATCAATTGATGTACAAACGACAAGTCCAGACTGCGTTCGCCCTTGCATTGTTAATTGATAAATATAAAGACATGGCTCTTCATCTTGAATCAATACTTCTTCTTGGATTAAACGTTGTAGATTTTCACTTGCCTTTTCATATACGCTGTTTTCATATGGTGAAACGGCTGGGTCTAAATCTATTTCAGCTTTATCGATATGTAAAAAGGAATATGGATTTCCCTTTACAATTTCTCTTGCTTCTTTACTATTTAACACATCATACGGCAGTGCTGCAACTTGTGCAGCCTTATCAGATACTGGACGAATTGCCCTGAACGGTCGAATTGTCGCCAAATCTCTCTCTCCTTTATACAATCATTCGAACAGCTACTACACCTGTAATCCCCTTTATATTTCCAACTACATTTTCTTTAATTATATCATCAATTCCATTATCAATATCAATCATTGTATATGCAAAAGAGCCTTTACTACGGTTTATCATATCAGCTATATTAATATGATGTTCCGCTAAACACCCTGTAATTTGCCCCACCATGTTTGGAACGTTTTGATGCATAATTGTAATTCGTTTCTTTCCAACATAAGGCAGTTCCACATTTGGATAGTTTACTGAGTTATGGATGTTTCCTGTTTCCAAATAATCACGTAACTGGCGAGCTGCCATAATCGCACAATTCTCTTCAGACTCATATGTGGAGGCTCCAAGATGTGGAGTTGCCGTTACATTTTTCATTTTTATTACATTTTCATTTGGAAAATCAGTTACGTAATGATTAATGATCCCTTCTTCTAAAGCTTTTGCTAACGTAACTTCATCCACAAGTTCTCCTCTTGAGAAGTTAAAGAGACGGACACCCTTTTTCATTGTTTGCACAGCATGTTCTCCAATTATCCCTCTCGTTTGATCTGTCAGTGGAATATGCAATGTAATGTAGTCACATGTCGAAAAGATTTCATCTAAACTAAATGCACGTTGTACTTGTGTTGATAAGCGCCATGCTGTTTCAACAGATATATATGGATCATACCCTACAACATCCATACCAAGAGATAATGCATCATTTGCGACAAGAGCTCCAATCGCACCAAGTCCGATAACACCAAGTCGTTTTCCTGCAATCTCTGATCCCACAAATTGTTTTTTCCCTGCTTCTACAAGCTGCGGAACTTCTTGACCTTCTAACCCAGCTGCCCAACTAACCCCACTTATAATATTACGTGATGACATAATAAGACCTGCAAGAATAAGCTCTTTTACTGCATTCGCATTTGCCCCTGGTGTATTGAAAACAACAATCCCTCTTTCTGTACAACGTTCTACAGGAATGTTATTTACACCAGCCCCCGCTCTTGCAATCGCCTTTAAATCCTTTGAAAAACCTTCTTGATGTAAGGAAAAACTCCGTAGTAATATACCATCGGGATGTTCTAATCCTTCTCCAACTTCATATCGCTCTCCGTCAAAAATTTGCAAACCTTTTTCAGCAATCTGATTTAATGTTTGAACGCGAAACATTTCCCCATCTCCCTATCTATTCTCTAGCTCAAAACCCTTCATGTAATCTACTAATTGTTGAACGCCTTCTACTGGCATCGCATTATAAATACTAGCCCGCATACCACCAACTGAGCGATGACCTTTCAATGTAACAAGCCCTAACGTATTAGCTTTTTGTAAAAATTGCTTATTTAAATCATTGGATGGTGTTGTAAATGGAATATTCATAAGCGAACGATATACAGGATCAACCGGTGAAGTAAATAATTTCGATTCATCTAGGAAATCGTATAGAATCGCTGCTTTTTTTCTATTTTGTTCTTCAATCGCAGATACCCCTCCCTGCTCCTTTAACCATTCTAATACTAGCTTCGTCACATAAATACTAAAGGATGGTGGTGTATTATATAAGGAATTATTTTTACTGTAAGTTTCATAGTTTAACATTGTCGGACAAGAGGTATCCGCTTTACCAATTAAGTCTTTTCTAATAATTGCAATTGTTAGTCCTGCTGGTCCTAAATTCTTTTGTGCTCCTGCATAGATGAAACCGAATTTCTCTACATCGTATTCTTCAGATAAAATATTTGAAGACATATCAGCAATAAGTGGAATATTCTCTAATTTTGGTAATTCAACATATTTGGTTCCTTCAATCGTATTATTCGTTGTTATATGAACAAAATCTAGTTCTTTCGTAATCATTGAAACATCAACATGTGGAATCGTTGAAAATTGATTTTCTTCCGATGAAGCAATAACTTCTACTTCTCCAGTTTTCTGAGCCTCCTGTAAGGCTTTCTTAGACCATGACCCTGTAAGGACATATCCAGCTCTTTTATGTTCATTCATTAAATTTAATGGAACCATTGAAAACTGCAGGGATGCCCCTCCTTGTAAAAATAGAACGTCGTAATTCTCGGGAATGTACATCAATTCACGAAGCAAGCTACTTGCTTCATCTATAATATTTTGAAACTCTGAAGATCGGTGACTCATTTCCATAATAGACATGCCTGTCCGGTTATAATTCAAAAGCTCCTTTTGCACTTTTTCTAAAACTGGCAAAGGGAGTATAGATGGTCCTGCTGAAAAATTGTAAACTCTCTCCATCAACTGTATAACCTCCCTGTTTCTATATTTATTATTTTTTAAACTTTCTGAATTATAACCCATATAAAATATACGGTCAATTTGTTTTGCCTTATTAAGGTGCAAGACGCAATGGAACCGTTTGCAGATACATTTGTATTCATAAAAATACAAAAAAGTGTTAAGCCTTTCGCTTAACACTCCATTCATAAATTTATAAGAGCTAATTATCCGTAAAGAACCGATCATAAATTTGATAAAGAGCAGAAAGACCAAAAATCCAATAAATGGTATCAACAAGAACTGGTGTAGAACCAAACCATTTCTCAACTACATTATAATCCAATGCAACAAACAACCAATTCAAACCGCCAAGAATCACCAGAATTACTGTAAGGTACGACAAAAATTTCATTATGATTGCCCCCTAGGTGATAAAATGGTGAAAGGCCTTTCACTAAAATATATGTAACAAATCAAAAAACTTTCATATTTTTTAATTAAATTTTTCACGCATTCACAAGTAAGAATATCCTATCTAAATGTTCAACAAAAACAAAGTAATACTACCTCAAAATGATAAAACTGCGCAACTCAGGCAAAAACCTTGCTTTGGGATAATAGGTCCAGATCGTAAAAGGCTATTCCATCACCTCTTCAAAGCGTAACTACAACAAGGACAAGCCAGTTTTGGCTTGTCCTTGTTCCATGCCGCCCAGCGAATTCAAACGGCAATCACACAAAGCCGCTATTCGCCCTAGACCTATCACCCCTGCCACAACGCAGGCTTTGTCACCATGAACCATAACATCGCCATTAAAAGAACAATGTAAATCCAAACAGAACGCCGCAACAATTGAATCAAGGCGTCCTTGTCTTGGCCCGTTTCGCTGAATTTCCGAATGGTCGGCGAAAAGGCGCGGGCCAGGAAAAATAATGAACTCGCCATGAGAATAAGGGTCATCACTATCCAAGGGGTCCTCCAAGTCCAAGGGCCCGCCAGTACAAGCAGAACCCCGGATGTAACCAGCACATGCCCGGCATGCTTGGCCAGCCTGACCGAAAATCGGAATACATCCAGATAAGCCTGCTGTGCTTGGTCCTCTGAAGCCCGCAGTTTTTTGATGAGCGGAAGCAATACAAAAAATGGGCCGATGGATAAGATTGCACTGAAAATATGTATATACAGAAGCAGTCGATACAACATGTCCATCCTTATATCACATTAACCTTCGATGGGACGGAACTCATGAACCCAAACTCTCATATTTGGCAGCCACGGCATGCCGGGGTGAAGAGACAGAATAGATTGCTTATATTCCTCCACATTCGCATAGCCTTCTTGACGGGCATGCTCATCAGTCAATTCGCCAAGTGACTGCGAATAGACCTTCTCCACAACATACCGGTGACCTTGAAGCTCCATCACTTCCCCGACATCCGCATATCTCCCGTTGCGGCGAGTAGCCGTTTTCTGTCCTGCAAGCACTTTTTCAATGTCCTCCTGAATCGTGATGAGACGTTCAATCGTACATGTTTTTGGTGGTAAAGCGTTCGTTTCATTTTGGTTTGTCATCTGGGTCACTCTCCTTTTTTCATTTAAGCATAAGCCCACTTTATCATATAAAAAAATTATTCTATAAAGCAAGTTTCTATTTAATAAGGGTAACAAACTTTCATACAATGTTTATACTGTAGATTTAAAATAAAGTTTGATAATTTATAATAAAGATTGATAAAGATAAATGGACTGATTTATAACCCAAATAGTGACAAACTATAACCGAAGCATTTACTCCAGCTGAAGCAGTAACAAAAAATATTATTGCACTAATTGAGTGCTTATCTTGAATAAGATTTAAATGAGGATTTTCAACAATCTGGCGTTGCATTTCCAGTTCCCCTCTGATACAGGTTGTACAACTTCTCAGCACGATAAATAAGGGGAACAGAAAAAATGATTACTAAGAAGATACCCCATTCATAAAGATTTTCATTTTTATTTATTATTTCACCACTGAAATGAAAAAGGCACCTTAAAGGTGCCTTTTTCTGACTTGATAACCACTTTAATTTTAATAATATAAGTGCTGGACTCCCATCCAATTACCATTTTACCATATTTATCTATATTATGTGTTAAAAAAATGAATTAAACATATTAAACAAGAGATTAATACCCATAAATATCTACTCCTGCTACAGCAACATATTCATTCTTTCCTGTAATTTCTCTTCAAACGTACGTAATGTTTCTTTTTAACTCGAGAAACTTCCATGTAATTTTTATTTTATTCAAAGTTGTAAATAATAAAAGGCAAACAAAAAAATCTATTTTTAATAAAAAGCCTAGCAAAACCCCATTATATTAAATTAAAATATCTATATATTGTAAACAACAAGATAGGGAGCTTTTAGATGAACAAGAAAAAGCTAGGTTTATTAATTTTATTAATCATTATTCTTGGGTTTGTATTTCCTCTTTCACCTTATTTAACAGATTTAAATCATACAGAACAAAAGTTATATAATGAATTACAAAAATCCCAAGATATTTATACACTAAAAGAGCAAGAACCTAAAACAGTAGTAAGATTATATTTACATTCGATACAAGAAAAAAATTATGAAACAACTTATCTTTTCTATAAAAATGACAAAAAAATGACCGGAGAAAAGAAACAATTTTTAAAAGAGGCACCTAAATTTCATGAAACAATTCTATCATCTTTTAAATTTGCAAGATCATCCGTAATAATAGACAAAGATTATAAGGATTCCGCCGTTATTAATATGCCCCCATGGATAGGTACAGACATTCAATTCCATATGTATCAAAAAAATGGAACATGGTTTATATACGACGTTCCTTTTCAATAATTGAATAATATATATTATTGATCTAAAAAAAAAGAATCTCGGGATTTCTTTATTTTTGAATGTAAACGTTTATTTAGAAGTTTATTTCCAAGTACAACTAAAAGAGACCGCATTAACTGAATAGGCTGTCTCTTTTAGTTCATCTAATCTTCAAATATAAATAATTCATCAATAGTTGTTCCTAATACTTTTGCTATATCATGAGCTAATTGTAAAGAAGGATTATACCTTCCCTTTTCTAAATGACTTATCGTTTCACGTCGAACTCCTACAGCATCCGCCAGATCGCTTTGTTTCATATCTATTTTAGCTCGAAACTCCTTAATTCGTGTTTTAAATGCCATTCGTTTAAATCTCCTCCTCTATATTTTTATCGTAATAATATAAAGAGAATTGGAACGTTAAAAATAAACATCCAAATAGAATTGCAACATCTAATTCTTTTAACCAATGATTTGAAAGTAAAATTTCAATAGGAATAAACACCACTAATAATAATAAAGTCACAACAAAAGCATTTCTACAAGACTTATTAACAATATTCTCAAACATTTCATCATGTCTTACCATTCGATAATTTCTAAAACATAAGAAAAACCAAAACATGTTAAACAATTGAGTTTCATAAAACCCTAATAAACCTAATATACCAACAAAACCTAAATATCTTACCCAAGTTGTTTTCACTTTAAATCCCCCTAAATGATATATTTATAACAAAAAGTTATATTTTTCGCACTTTATGTTATAAATATATCACAATTTATACAAAAAAAAATCTAAATATCCAATTCTTTTTTGTATACTACAACTATAAATATGAATGTAAACGTTTATTTATTAGTTTATATTCATTTCACCTTAATCATTGACTTCACAACAAACCCATTGATGTCCAATCCATCCGAACAAAAGGTAAGAGAACGTTCTGATACCTTCACGACATTTTTATTCTTCTCTAGCCGTTTCATTTGAATTTCATTAAAAATAATTTTACCCATTTCCCGTACCTTACTTTTATCATTGTTTTCATTATAACAAGGAATAGGTGCAAAAACACAAAGACCCCCGAATCATGGACTTTTTTAAGTGTCCACGATTCGGGGTACAGTTCATCCTGTGAAGAGATTCTTCTTTCATATAATACATACCTATTTAAAGTAAAAACTAATATATGTAAAAATCAATAATAGTGAAAAAATCATATTTTTTTTATAGTATTAGCCCCACCTACGCTAAATACCTTGACAGCCACGCGTGCCATCCAACCCATTATTATTATAAAGGAAAACGCTTACATTGTAAAGAATTTCCTAATCACTAATAATAAAACGCATAGATACTATAATTGACAATTAAGTTTCTAACATACTTCATCATCTAAGCATATGCCAATTGGGATATACCCCTAAACTGAAAAAAGAGGTTCTTTTATTTTAAAGGACCTCTTTGAAATAAATGTATCAATTTTCGATGAGCAATTATTACTTTCCTAATAATTCTAATGATAATTTCCTAACTGTTGTAGCCACGCACTTGCTTATTTTTTTCTCCCGTTGTTACTGTTATTGTTTCATTTTTTCTGCACCTGCAAATAATTTATTCACATAATTATTAATATCTTCCCATTTATCACTAGCTGTATTCAAATCCTCTTCCATAAATGTAAAATCATCACGGTTCATTTTTTCAACTCTAGTCAACAATTTACTATATTTACTTCCTATTGTATGCCACTGATTCGATATATTCTGAAGAGCAGTAATTGCTGTATCAATTGTATCAGACATATGTGCAGTTTTATTTTTAGCATCTGTTAAAATAGCCACTTCTTGCTGTGCTCCAGAAATCCTAGACTGTAATTTTTGTATTTCTTGCTCTGCAGATGAAATATTGCTTTTAGCGGTAGCAATCATTGCTATACTAGCTCCAAAAGTGAATAATACCAAGACTCCTCCAGCAATAATCATATCATTACTTTTCTTAATGAGATCGTTATAACTATTGATTTGATGCTGTAAATACGGAATGCCAGCATTTGTACTTTCTAAAATAGATGTCAATTGGTTTGAGTCATCTTTGAAACTTCTTGTATCTTCTAACATTTTATTTCGAAATGCCTTCAGTTTTTTTAGTAATTCATCCACTTCATTGGTGTTATTCAAAATACTATGATGCAATGTTTCTAATTCATTTTTAAAGCTTACTGTGTCCTGTTGATTTATAGCAGCTAGTAAATTCTTATAATGTATTTGAAATGCTTTATTATAATCCACAATATGTTGAGCGTTTTTCATAATATGTGGGTTTAAGTCTTCTAACCAATATGTTGCATTCGTTTGTGCATCTTTTTGATGTTTGATCATGTTTGCTCGCAAATCACCATTTATAGAGCTGATTCCACTCAGGTCCGTTTGTTGTTGCTTAAGAAGTGTTTGGGCATATGAATCCATAACAAATGTATTAGCTGCCATTTGGCCTATTGCTTCTTTAAATCCCTCAGGAACAAGAGAAGTTTCACTATTGCTTTCTTGCTGTTGTGATTGTCCGGTTTGTTCTGCTGCTAAAGTATGAAGTGGCATTACACTACTTGTTGCCATTCCGGTAATAGCCATAGATAAAGCAATTTTCTTATATAATTTTTTATTCATCATTTCTCACCTTCTCTTTCATATGTATCACGGATTTTATGGAATTCATAAGGTTTTATCACTTACTACAAACACGTTATAATTCTTGTAAAAAAAGTACCTTTTGAATCTATATAGATTTAAATAAAGTTTATAAGGGCTCTTCTATAATTCGTATCTAGTTAAATCTCTATATAGGAAATCTCCTGCTCAAGATTGAACAGGAGACTCGCATCACTTATCTTTTACGCTGATAAATTCTTTTATTTCGAATAATTTTATTTTCTAACCTTTTTTGAGTAAATATTACTAGTTATTCTCTGCTACTTTAATTTCACTATTTTGAATATCTTCAGCATACTTTTGAATTTTTTCCCAACTATCGTTTGCTGTCTGGAGATTTTCTTTTATAAATCCAAGCTGGTTTGGTTTAACTTTGTTAACGTTTTTAAGTAAAGAATTATATTTTGATCCCATTGTTTGCCACTGGTTTGAAATATTTTGAAGTGAATCAATAGCAATATCAATAGTCTCTGATAAACTTTCAGTTTGCTTTTTAAGATTTGTTAATCCAACTACCTGTAATTTTATGTTTGAAATATCCCCAGTGAGTTTTTGAATATCTCCCTGCGCTCTATCAATTTCTTGTTTTGCTAACACAACTCCTGTTACACCCAGTGCCGTAGCGCCTACACCGACTGTAATAAGTACAGCGCCCGCTTTAGCTCCTACACCAGTAGCAATTAATGCTACACCACCTATAATAGCCATTGGGCCTAGAGCTGTTGATACAGATGCTGAAATAAGAATTGCATTATTTTTATTAATGCTCTCCATATTTGCCGAGATTTGTTTTTCTAGAAGAGGTATTCCAGCATCTTGACTAGCTAAAACAGACGTGATTTGGTTGGCATCGTCTTTAAAGCTTTGTGTATCAGATGCCATTTTGCTACGGAAACTTTTCAGCTGTTTCACTAGATCGTCTACTTCTTTTTTATTAGCTGAAATACTTTCAGTTAATTGTGTAAGTCCAGCCGTTAGTTTTTCTGTGTCCCCTTTTTCTACAGCTATATCTACAGCATTTTGTAAAGTCTTATAATAATTTTTAAATTGGTCACTGTAATTGATGATATTCTCGTTTGTAGAAATTAGTTGTGGTTTTAGAGTATCTAACCATTCATTCGCATTTCCTCTAGCAAGTTTTTGATGTTCAATGATTTTTGCTTTTAAAGCATCGTCAATTGTAGTTATATCATTAAAATTAGCATTAGCTTGCTTAAGAATTGTTAAAGCATACAAATCCATTGTCAAAACATTTGACCCTGTTTTTTCTAATGCTTCTCTAAGACCATCTGGTCCTAATGAATACTCAGCATGCGTGCCTGTTGCATCAGTTGCCTTAGCATGAACAGCAGCTGGTTTTGCTGTATTTTCCGCTGCAGAAGCATATGTCGGCATGATATTAGCTGCTGCCATTGTTGCTATTAATGTGGATAAAGCCATTACTTTATAAGGTTTTTTTGCCATGTTTTTCTCTCCTTATATGATTCAAGTTAGTCTTCATTCTAAAATGAAGCTTAGTTTACTTTTACTTTTGTAACGAATTCTTCATATTGAGTTGTTTGCTTATTCAATTCATCATTCAATTTTTTAAGCTGTGTTAATTGTGTTTGTAATGCCATTGAATCAATCTTTGCATCTGCATCCGAATTAATCTTCATTTGAGTCATTGTTTCATTTAACGCTTTCCAATCTTTCACTAAAACGTCAAAAGTCTTAAGTTGTCTCTTAATTAAACTTGTAAAGCTACCTACTTGATCTTCAATAAGAGTAATTTGAGTTGCTTGAATTTCATTTTGTGATAACTTTTGTATTAATGGGATTAATTGTTGTCTTTTTTGTTTAATATTATTACTAGCTTCTCGTATATGAGCATCTGATGAATTTTCAATTGTGTCACCAAGGCTTTCAATAGAACTAAATTCTATTGTTTTAGTTTCAAGTGCTGTTTTACTAATCTCAACAGCCTGCTTTCCAACGCTCAAAGAAGTTCCTCTAATTTCTTTTGCTCGATTTAAAATTTTTGTAAGTTCATTTTGAATCTCTTCTTGAATTTGTTTAATTTGTGCTCTTAGTTGTGCAATCTCTCCATTTGAACCATTTAAAGATTCAATAGCTGTGTTAGCTCTTTTAGTAAGACTTTCGCTATCTTGAACCAATTCATCTTTATACCAGTTTAAGTCTACTGAAGTTTGTCCCATATCATCTTGAATCGTTTGCACTTCTTCTTGAAGTGCATTGAAAGCACTTACAAATTCTTCTTTTGCTTTCTGATCTTCATTCACTTTTCCAGCTAATTCATTTAATTTACTATAATAGTTATTAAACATTGTACTAAATGACATCATTTCTTGATTTAAGTTGAAGATTTTAGGATTATATTCATCCATCCAGTCTTGAACATGTTTTCTTGCAATTTTTTGATCAGTGTTTAAACTACTCATAGCATTTACTTTAAAGTCTGGTTGTTTTAAGATAACTAATCCATATCCTTGTATTAAAGGAGTGTTTGAGCCCAGTGATCTGATTGAATTTGATAGTGTATTCACAGCAAGAAAGTTCTGAACACTTGTTTGTTTAAATTGAGGTTGCTTACTTTCTGCAGCATAAGCATTTACAGGTGTGAAACAGCTTGTGGATACTGCTGTAGCCAATAAACCTGCGACTAACGTTTTTTTCATGTTAATTCCTCCTATTGGTTAATATCTCTTGATAAAACATTTAGATTAAACTCTAAGTGTTTTATTCTATTTTTAGAAAAACGACTTTATAACTAATTATCTGTATAAATGGTTATTTTGATGTTAATTACGAGAATGTAATTGTAGATTATAACTATCTGTACATATTACTTCTCTATAAAACTATCCCTCTTGGAAGCTTCATCAAAGATAAATAAAAATTTTGATCTCTTTTTTGCATCTTATGAGTTGTAAGGACCTTACACCCTTATTAAAACACTAAGTTTTTTATAAGTAAATCATAGAATTACATAATAATACTTAATCACCTTAAAATTTATTTATTTAAACAAAAAAGAATTGTTATACTAAAAAAACTATTGTTAAACATCATTTAAGTAATCAAAACAATTACAACTTGATATTTCTATATCGAAATGAATTTTTAAAATTTAACTAGATTAAGTTTATTATAAAGAAAATATTTATAGTATAATTTAACACCATACCTCACACTATGATCCTTTATTTGGATATGCAGAATTACATGAAAATAAGCACTTTTAGTTAATAACTTTATAACAGATTTATAACGATTTTAAATAAAACACTGCTCACAAAAAACACATTACACAATTATCCGTTAGAAAAATGTCGATTTTATCAGAATTTTGTATTTTTTTGTTGTTTTATTTTATTATTAATGTTAAACTTATACTCACAAAGAGAGAGTAAATAGGCACCCTTAGTGATTTAAATTTCTGATTTTTCAGTTTTCATTTTTGTTTTTTGTCAGTTTGTTCCATTCCTTTTGATTGGCATGTTTGTGTATTGCTTTCCTACTCTTTCTTTGTTGTACCCTCCAGAAGAAAACAATTTGTTCCTATCCAAATTGTTTTCTTCTATGATTATCTAATCGAGTATTTTTAAAACGATGAAGATAATTTATGGAAAAGTTATTCTACAAATTTCATTCAAAAGATTTAGCTATATTTAAATGAAATATGAAATGTATCAAGTACTTAGTTTTTTAATCTACTTAAGAGGTATGTCCTATAATTTTTTTAGGAGTCATACTCAATGCAATTTATACAAATGATTCATGTATTGGAAGTATGTTCGGTATATGAGTCATTTATATGGATTGCATTAAAAAAAGAGATCTTATAGAAATAAAAGATTTCTTTTTTATCTTTAGGGTATAAAGCTAATATGCTGAAGCATGTTAAAAACCTCGATATGAATCATACTAGATTATATACATGTATCGATATATAATTTTTACATATTTATACTAACTTAAATAACTAGAAAATTATTTGTCTTATTTTTTTACAAGCATAATTAAATGCACATTGCTTCTGTAACAACTTCCTCCTTTGTTGAAGTACTATGAAACTTACCAAGCAATAGAAGATCTAGCTAAAAATGTAACTTAGATTTAATTTCTTTGTGTCCACAATATTGATTCAAATTCAAACAGAACTAGACAAAATTAAAAGGCATAAATCCGGTTCAATACCGGACTTATGCCCAAGAAGCTACCTTTTTAATATTTACTAAGAGAATCGTACCAACGATAGTTGAAACAAAATAAATTATTTACACTCGCAATTACACTTATGCTGTTTAAAATCGATTACCATACGACCTTGAATCTTACCTTGTTCCATTTCTTCGAATACATCTTGTACATCATCTAATGGGCAAGTTTGAACAACCGGCACTACTTTTCCTTCTGCACCGAACATAAATGCCTCTTCTAAGTCCTTACGAGTACCAACTAGAGAACCAACTACTTCAATTCCGTCTAGTACAAGTCGTGGAATGTTTAAGTCCATAGTTTCTACTGGTAAACCTACCGCAACTACTTTTCCGCAAGCACGTACCGCATCAACTGCTGAGTTGAAGGCTACTTTAGAAACCGCTGTTACTACAGCAGCATAAGCGCCACCAATCGTCTCTTGAATAATCTTATCAGCAGGACCTTGAGTAATTGGATTGATAGTCATATCGGCACCAACCTCTTTAGCTAATGCTAATTTGTCATCATTGATATCTACTGCAATTACTTTTGCACCAAATACATTCTTAGCATATTGAATAGCGAGGTTACCTAATCCACCACAACCGTAAATTACGATAGGTTGACCAGGTTTAATGTTTGATACTTTAATAGCTTTGTATGTAGTTACGCCCGCACATGTGATTGATGATGCCCCAGCAGGATCTAATCCTTCTGGTACTTTTACCGCATAATCAGCAGTAACGATACATTGTTCAGCCATGCCGCCATCTACTGTATAACCAGCATTCTTAACTTCACGACAGAATGTTTCTCTACCAGTTACGCAATATTCACAACGTCCGCAAGATTGGAACATCCATGCGATACTTACACGATCCCCAATTTTAAGTGAAGTAACATCATCAGCAATTTTAGTTACAATACCTACACCCTCGTGACCAAGGATACGGCCATCTGTGTTACCAAAATCATGATTCGCAACGTGCAAGTCAGTATGACAAACTCCACAATACTCCACATCTACTAATGCTTCGCCTGAGCGTAACGGACGCAATTCTTTGTCAATAACATCAATGTTTGCTTTGCTGTTTTTATTAACCACTACTGCTTTCATATGTGATCTCCCCTTTAGTGTTTTAGAATTTTAATGCGTTCATCTCACAACTTTTGTTCTCACTGTTATGGCCAATTATTGTACCAAA
Organism: Bacillus sp. 166amftsu; assembly: GCF_900107445.1. Taxonomy (NCBI): domain Bacteria; kingdom Bacillati; phylum Bacillota; class Bacilli; order Caryophanales; family Bacillaceae; genus Bacillus; species Bacillus sp. 166amftsu. The sequence goes on from NZ_FNQA01000003.1 coordinate 139,091, forward strand.
TTCAAGTGTTTAATCATCATTACTGGTTAATCATAACATAAAATTTGGAAGAAACTTTGTGGAATAGTGAACAATATTTGAAGTTTTATATAAGGTGTTTTCGATGCTGATTTGTTTAATCAAGAAACAATATCACAGTACCAGTTAAGTTATCTTGAAAACATGACAAATAATTAAAGCACGGACAATTTTTCCGCGCTTTTCCAAACACATATTTTATTTCGGAAGATTTAGTTGCCACGAGACACCGAACCGATGGTGTACTTATCCTAACTGGCGTTTAAATGCTTTATTGGCAAAGAAGTAAGCGAGGACCATAATGCCTACGCACCAAGCAAGCGCGATCCAAATATCGTTGCCAACAGGCCCTTGATACAAGAGGGCACGAATCGCATTCACGATTGAAGTCACGGGCTGGTTCTCAGCGAACGCACGGACAATTTTAGGCATGGTTTCGGTGGGGACAAAGGCCGAACTGATAAACGGCAGGAAAATCAGCGGGTACGAGTAGGCTGTCGCCCCCTCCATAGATCTCGCGGTCAATCCGGGAATGACCGCCAGCCATGTCAGCGCCAGCGTAAACAGCCCGAGTATCCCAGCTACCGCGAGCCAATCCAGGATATCCGCGCTGGAACGGAAGCCCATCAAGAGCGCGACGAGGATAATCACCACGATAGTAAGCAGATTGGAAACAAGCGAGGTCAATACGTGAGCCCACAATACCGACGAGCGCTTGATGGGCATGGTAATGAAACGCGCCATCAGCCCGCTCTTTACATCCGTAAACAGCCGGACGGAAGTGTAAGCAACGCCGGATGCGATAGCCATCAGCAAGATTCCCGGCAATAAATAATTGACGTAGTTGTCCGTCCCTGTCTCTATGGCCCCGCCAAATACGTAGACAAACAGCAGCATCATCATAATCGGCGTAATCGCCACCGTGATAATCGTATCCGGACTGCGCATGATGTTGCGCATTAAACGCCCTAGTAATACCCCTGTTTTACTTTTCATTTACATCTCCTCCTTTTTGCTGATAATCGCGAGGAAAATTTCCTCCAATGTCGGCTGCTTCTCGATGTACTCCACTTTCGCTGGCGGGAACCTCTCTTTGAGTTCGGTAAGGGTACCGGTCGTGATGATTTTCCCACCATGTAGGATGGCGATACGGTCCGCCAGTTGTTCAGCTTCCTCCAGGTACTGGGTTGTAAGCAAGATGGTTGTGCCGCCGTCGGCCAGCTTCTTGACAGTATCCCACACTTCAATTCGCGCTTCGGGATCAAGCCCTGTCGTCGGTTCGTCGAGAAAAATGACTGCTGGCGTCCCGATCAGGCTCATGGCAATGTCAAGCCGGCGCTTCATCCCGCCGGAATACGTATCTGCCCGGCGATTTGCCGCATCGGTTAGGCTGAATCTTGCAAGCAGATTATCGGCGACTTGAGCGGGATTGGAGACTCCACGCAACTTGGCGATCATCATTAGGTTTTCCCGCCCGGTGAGCATGCCGTCTAAAGCTGCAAACTGCCCTGTTAGGCTGATACTTTGGCGAACATGATCTGGTTGGCGCTGGACGTTAAAGCCACAAATACCTACTTCACCGTCATCGGGCTTCATCAGTGTCGAGAGGATGTTGACCGTCGTCGTCTTGCCCGCTCCATTTGAGCCCAGCAGTGCGAAAATGGAGCCACGCTGCACCTCAAAATCCACCCCCTTTAAGACTTCCTTGTCTTTAAAGGATTTTTTTAACCCTTTTACAGAAATCGCTGCATTGCTCATACTTTTTTCCTCCTTATAAAAAGCGCTTTGCGGAGCAGATTGCCTATACTCTTCTATCTAGTCTGACTGATAATCTGTATTACTTAGTACCGTGTTAAAAGTATAACTGAATAGCGATGGCAGTAATTCACATTTGTAACCAGCTAATCAGTCGGTACTATTTATTAAATTTATTTTTTTCTCAACCGCTTCATGATACTTTGATTCAAATCTTCACGATACTTGGAGACATATGTTTTAGCATTTGCCACTAATTCGTCAGCAAAGGACGCCACGTCGTCCCCAGTGATTTCCAGCACTTGTCTCCCTTCCGCCGCACCGGCTTCGAACAAATCGATTAATTCATACTGTATGTGTAGCATATCCATCCCGTTTCCCGCTGAGAAATTCCACATATAGTTTTGAATTTTCTTAAATACAAACTGGTAGTCCTCTGGCAGGGCTCCAACCCGTGCCATCATCATTTTGTACTCTTTTTTATCACCAATCATTTTTTTGAACATTTCCATCATGTTATTTTCCTCCTTTTTTATAAAGCTTCATAAGACCCTCCAAAAATATCGGATGGAATATCTTATGAAGCTAGATTGACTTCAAGACGTTTATTTTTGATGATACAAAATCCCATTTTTTCCAAAACAATTCAAGTTCCTGGCGACCAGCCTCATTAAGTGAGTAAAACTTGCGGGGCGGCCCCATATCTGACGGTTTCTTTTCTATATTCACAAGTTTTTTCTTTTCTAATCGCACAAGGATAGTATAGACCGTCCCTTCCACAACTTCGGTAAACCCAAGCTCGTTCAGGTGGCGGGTAATCTCGTAGCCATAGGTTTCATGGCGGCTGATGATTTCCAGCACACACCCTTCCAGTGAACCTTTCAGCATTTCAGTTAAATTTTCCATGTTAAGTTCCTCCTCTACCTCCTCTATTCTGTCTGACTTATATTCATTATTACAGAGTACCAAGGCGAATTTTTTACTGAATAGCTTTTGAGAAGATACACTATTCAGCATCACTTATTACAAGTACATTGTATCACCGAGTAGCATGGGTGTCAACTGGATTTTCTAAATATTTTTAAAAACAACTATCCCCATTGTTGTCTCCTACCTTTTTTGTAACTCCTTTTATTTCTTCCCAATTATTCACTAAAAATCCGTAGATCTTTTTAACTACCATAGGATCATCTTACGTTCTTATATTCGGAAATTTATCGTATAACGAATCAGAAACCACAATCGTAGCACTATTCTTAATAGGAAAAGTTAAGTGTAGTATAGCTTTGTTTACTTTTAAAAATACAACTTCTTTTTTAACATACGAATTTCATACACACTCAACTGTGAAAATAAAAAGTGTGTTCCTATAACTACACAAGCTACCCCTGCAACTAAATAGGTCATAACAAAGTTTCTTTTAGTGGTGAATTTTATTCAACTAAAGTATTCACTCCATCAAGAAGAAAATAAGCCAGATCCCGATATCGGAAGTACAAATAAAGGCCCAAGAATTTATAGATTCTTGGGCCTTTATTTGTGGTAATGTCTAGCTATCCGTATTCACTCTAAAGAGATGGTCGAGTTCCGATTACAACAGTAGCATCCAGTTCGTCACAATTTTTCACCTGTGGGATTAGCCCGTTTTGAGCAAATATCTCAACAGTTTGCAATGCCTGTCGTTGGCTAGTCTCAACAAGTAGATGACTATCGGGTGCCAGCCAGAGTGATGCCTCAGCAGCTACCCGTCGCTGGACATCTAGTCCTTCCGCTCCCCCGTCGAGTGCCACCCTTGCCTCATATTTTCGGGCCTCTCGAGGTAACAGCTTAATTGCCTCTGTAGGTACGTAGGGTGCGTTTGCGACCAAAATACGGACGCACCCACGCAGTTTAGTTGGAAGTGGATGGTAGAGATCACCTTGGTACACATTACCTTTGACCCAATTAATATTGTTACGAGCACATCTCACTGAGGCTGAATCTATGTCGACTGCATACAACTCGACCTCACCTAGAACTCTAGCCAGTGCAGCGCCCACCGCACCTGTACCACAGCATAAATCAACTATGATAGCTCCTGGCATAGCAAGGTAAGCTGCCTGTTGGACAAGAAACTCGGTACGGCGGCGAGGAACGAAAACTCCTGGTTCCACAGCTATCCGAGTACCACAGAAATCTGCCCAACCAATGATGTGTTCCAATGGAAAACCAGCTACTCGTCGTTCCACCATGTCGGTGAGTATTTCCTGTGTTTGTGCCTCTGAGATAAGCAATTGCGCCTCATCTTCTGCAAAAACACAACCGGCAGTCCGAAGCCTGGTTATTATACATTTTTCTGTTTCCGCGTCTATATAAAAATCGAATTTCTTTCCCATTCATTCACCACTCTTGATACCTTTTTAAGTTTATTATTAATAATTCTCTAAAGGTTGGAGAACCCCTGTTTCAACTGCCTTATATTTAAATAAAAAGATCGTATACAATATACATATGAAGTTTACATAACGCACATTATTGATAGTATCCAAGAAAGCTAGCTTTGTCGTTTTGGGGTAATTCTGAATTCTTAAGTTGATGGCGATGGGGTACTGACGGAAAAACGCGGATTTTATAAGATAAGACATTTCCTAACAATGAAATTTCAGCTTTGCTACTGTAAAAAAACAACTAGCTCCCCCGTAAGAGGTGCTAGTTGACGTAAAATTCGTTCTCGGAAGTTCTACACTTTATGCTTGGGATCGAAATCTAGCTACTTCAAAATGTGTTAGTTCAGATTACGAAGGTCAGGCGCAGTGTTTTAATATAGAGTTGGAGTCGGAGGAGAACAATGGAAGGAAACAATATCGCTTAAAGCAACCGAATAATGATTCCATCTTCCGCCGAAAAACCTATAGCCGTAAATTCTTGATTCCCCGACAGTCGTTAAAAAAAACCAGAAATTGTCTCCGTTTCTAAGCCGCAAATACGTGAACCGATACAAACAATTTTGAAGCCCCCAAGGATTCAGGGTATAAGGTGGCATTTGTCGTATATATATCATGATTCGAAGTTCACTCCTTATTTTTAAAATTAGACTTATAACTAGTTTATGCTCAGGGGCAAAGCTTAGATTGGATGTATGCCTAGTAGCCTACCTAAATTCAATTTTGAATGTATATAGTATATAACATAACGCATCATTATCAGTAGCAAGGACAACGGAGAATCCTTTGATGTCATTAGGTTTTTTCGTTTTCTCTCTTTATCATCCTAGACATGATTTTATACAATACTGATTTAATGCAGTTTATTGTGTTTGATTTTGGCTGTTTTGGTGCAGAAACTTGTATAAAATGTTGCATATTTTTTAAGGGGAATTTACGTTAAACAATATTATATATCCCAAATAAAGACACTCCTTTGAGAAAAGAAGTGTCTTTATTTGGGATATATTAAGAAGATCGATATTTAGTAAGATGGAGATAATCATTTTAGGGGTACTGCCATATCGTTATCAACCTAAGATTTTAAAGTACCCCCTAAATGGAAAATCTGTGTTTTTCATTTCACAAACTCAAAGTAAAATAGCCCATAGAACCACATATTCGCTCACATTCTCTATAGAATCTCATCTATTATGAAATAAACAAAGCCTCTTCCTGCATCCCTTCTACACTGATATTTCCAAAACAACTTTTGCACCACACAGCTTTTCTGAATTACTTAAGTGAATATTTCCACCATGCTGCTTTGCAAAGTTTTTCGCAATATATAGTCCGATTCCATGATGATGTTTTGAGTTTCTACTTTTATCGCCTCTAAAAAATTGCTCTGTAGCTGAACTTATTTCTTCCTTTGTAAAGCCTCTTCCTGCATCCTCGATAATGAACTGGACCTTACTATTACTAGTTTCAACTGTGAACAGTAAATCACCATTTACCGGGGAATATTCAATGGCATTCATCATCACATTCATAATGGCCCTTTTTAAAACAACCTCATCAGCATAAATAAAATTCGGTATATCCTTAACCTCTTTCATTACATGTAACTGTTTGTCCAAAGCACAAATTGCACTTTCTTCTATAATATGATCAATAAAGTTTTGGAGTTCTATTTGCTTAAATTGAAGTGAAGTAACTTCCTCACATTTCGTAATGTCGAGAAAAGATTGCATATACATCTCCATTTCAGCAACACTTTTCAAAATATGCTCATTACATTTCCCCTGATCCGAATCCAGCATAAATTCATTTAACAGCTCGGCATTCCCTCTCAATATCGTTAATGGAGTTTTGACATCATGTGCTAAAGCAGCAATCTGTTCCCTTCGATTCATTTCCATCTCCCACTGTTTACGTAAGGAATCGTTCAGTTCATCTTTCATTTTTACTAAGGAATCTAATATTTCATTCACTTCTATTATTCTAGATTGCTCTACTTGAAAATCTAAATCTTCCTTTTGAATTTTATCGGTTACCTTTTTCAAAATCAGCATTTCCTTTGACAATGATTTACCAAAAGAACGAGATAGAAATAACACTTCTAACGCAAATAATAGGATAAAAGAGATAATCAAAGAAATGTCCGGGATTGGTAAATACTTCTGCAACACAGGATTTTTATAACTCGTATGCAAAGTATATAAAACGACACAAATATCTTTATTTCGTTTTATAACTGCATAGTAGTATCCATCGCCACCTATTTCGTTGTTCTGTACGTTATCCCATATTTTCCTCGCATCATTTTTATGAATATTCCCTTGAATGATGTTTCCTGAAAAGTCATACACAGCATATTTATATTGTTTTAAAATTCGATCATCGCCCTGTTCTGCTTTTACTATGGCGTCTCTTTGCGATTCAATCTGTTTCTCATAATAATTTGCCGGAAGAATCATCCCCCTGTTAACTCCAATACTGAACAAACTAAGATGAAAAATGACTAAAGCAATTGTCCCTATTGAAAATGCGAAAATATACCGTATAAAAATTTTGCGGAGATTTATTTGTCTTTTCACTTTTTCCATTTATATCCGATTCCCCACACCGTTTCTATTGGATTCATGCCATACTTAGATAATTTATAGCGGATATTTTTAATATGTTCCACAATTACTAGATCATCACTTTCGCCATCATATCCAAAAACATTTTCATAAATCTTTTCTCTTGAAAATACTTGACCGTGATTGAGAGCTAAATATTCACAAATTCCATACTCGCTTTTCGTAAACGGGATAACTGTATCGTCATACCTTACTTCTTTGCATGATAGATTAAATGTAAGACCTGACAGAAAAAAGGCATTTTGCTTTTCCCTATGTTCACGTCTTACATGTGCTGACACTCTTGCACGCAATTCACCGATTCCAAAAGGCTTTGTAATATAGTCATCTCCGCCAAGGTTAAGACCTGTGATCAGATCCTTTTCCATTGTTTTAGCAGTTAGAAACACAATGGGACTATCCACCAAGTCCCTGATCTCCTTGCAAAGTGTAAATCCATCTATTTTTGGCATCATGACATCTAATAGAATTAAATCATAATGACAAAATTTGTTCTTGGAAATCGTAAGAGGATTACGAACGGCAGTTACCTCATGTCCTTCTTTCTCTAAAGCGCTTTTTATAATATAAAGAATGCCTTCTTCATCATCAATTGCTAATATTTTTGCCATACAGATCCCCTCCTCCTTTCATTATAATGCTGTGTTTACAAAATGTGTTTACGTTTCTTTACGCCCTTCATAAAAAGAAAACCATATAAGTGACATAATAAAAGCAATAATCGTTGAGCAAATACATATAACTACTCCCATTTGAGTATCTCCTTGTAAGGCATGAAACGAATCAGGTCTCAATCTGTATTCAAAAAAACTACTACACAATCTCATCCCCCACGCACACGGAATGTATTTCCAAATAACCTCTCCCAGCCCGGTAAGCATTAAAGCTGCCAGTAAACTTTCTATAATACCGACTCCAATGGAAGCACCTTTACTAAAGCGAAAGTTCAAGAACAGATGAAATAGATACATAAAGATTTGACATCCAAAAAGTATTAAGGAAATCTCAAAATACAAAGAAAGGGGAAATTCATTCTGCCCTAACAAAACATGAAAACCTGCCGCAAACCCAAAGACTGCCAATATAGTCGAACAAAACCCGCATATTAACAGTAAACAGAATTTACTAATAAATGCTTTCCGCTTTCCGTATTCTGTTGCTAAAAGTTCTGTAAAGTTCCCTGCTAACGCTTCCTGTTCCACAACAAAAGAACATACAACACTAATTAAGAGCGGAAAAGCTATTGATAATACTTGTATATAGCCTGGAACCTTACTCATAGAATCAAGTTTTGAAAAGGAGTAATAACTTAAAAACAGAACAATCCCGATGATTGGCATCACTATGTGTATCCAGAAAAAAATCGTACTCTTCATCTTGAGAAAATCAGCTCTTAATACCCTTGGTAAGACTCCCATTTTAGTTTGCCTCCTGCTTTTCAAACCATTTTGTTGTCATATAAGTGAACAAAATGAACAACACTACCGAAATGATCACGCCTGGCAGTATGACAGAATAGGAAAGAAGTTCTGGCGTAAACGTTACACTCTCTGGTTTTGCATACAAACCATTCGGTAGTATTTTTACAATCGGAATCATGAGTCTGCTTGGATATGTGAATGGATTCATCCACCACATACTTTTTGTTGCAAATAGAATTCCTAAAAATACATTTGCCCCCATATTTAATAGAATTGTGGGAAATAGACCTATCTTGTTACCTAAAAACAAACATATAGGAATTTGCCACATAAAAGTCACGATCAAAACAATGCTTCCTAATAATACATTCATTACAGGAATGATTTGGAAATTCCCTTTATTTACTAGTAAACTAGATAACTGTATGCCACAGAAAAAAATCATGCCGGAACAGATCAAAATTCCTAAAACCAATAATATTTTAGAAATCCATACTTGTTTTAATGAAATGGGTAAAGATAAAATAGCCCGATTATTCATTTTTTTATCCTTCTCGGCAAGAAGTACACAACTTAAAGAAAGCATTCCTGGAAGAATAGTAATGTACCACCAGTTGTAACTAGTTATTTGAAAATACCCCCCCGATATTAATAGAGCAATCAGCATTGGAACTAATGGCGCTAGCCAGATAAGTTTATTCAAAAAAGTATGTCTGATTTTGATTTTTTCAGATACAACATACGTAATCATTTCTTATGCCTCCCTTCTATATTTCCCCGCCACTTGAACAAATAAGTTTTCCAAGTCTGTATTCTTATTCAGTTTCCCCTGATACCCCAATACACCATCCGATATAATCCCAACATGATCTGCAACCTGACTTACTTCGCTTAAAATATGACTGGATAAAATGACGGTAATTCCTTTGCTAGGGAAAGAAAGAATCAATTCTCTTAATTCCTGTATGCCAAAAGGATCCAGTCCATTCATTGGTTCGTCTAATATTAAAAGCTTCGGATGATTCAGTAATGCAATGGCAATTCCCAATCGCTGCTTCATTCCCATCGAAAATTTCCCTGCCTTTTTCTTACCTGTATTCTCTAGCTCTACAACACGCAATACCTCATCAATTCTTGACTTTGGCAATCCTAAAGCAGTCGTACGAACGAGCAAATTTTCTCTTGCTGTTAAATTTTCATAAAGCGGAGGTGACTCAATTAAAGCACCAATAGAATGTAAATCGTGCCGCGTCCATCTATGACCATCAAAATGAATCTCACCAGAAGTAGGCGTAAGCATGCCCGTTATCATTTTCAAAGTGGTCGATTTTCCTGCCCCATTAGGACCTAACAATCCATAGATTGAATGTTTCGGTACAGAAAGCGAAATATTTTGTACCACACTTTGCTTTCGAAATGTTTTGCAAAGATTTTTTGTTTCTAACATAATCTCATTCATTCTAATCTTCCTCCTCGTATATTATGAGTATAGAATAAACGACAATTATAAGGATTCTATAAGGAAAATGAAAAAACATAGGGACAAAGAAAAAGCGCTTTTTGTATAAAGTTAAAAAAGTTGTTTCTGTAGAATCATAGGAAAGGATGGCGTTTTTGTATGTCTATTTCTGTATCTAATGAATTACAACTATTTGCTCAAGAAATTCAAAGTTTCTTATTTCCAAATACCTTACAGGATCTTGCTAGTGATGTTGGTTTTGTTCAGCGAACTAGCAAGTACCAAGCAAAAGATTTAGTCGGTGTTTGGTAGAATATGGCCAAAATGTTAAACTTATTAAGTAAGAGAGGAGAACTAATTAAATGATTAAGCCTTTATATACAGAAAATATTATAGTAGGTGTAAAATATAAAAATAAGTTCAATTGGTATATAACTGAACCGGATTTATGGTATTTAGATTATAATCAAGCTGGGTACTCTCCTAGTGAATATCCAGAAGAAAGAAAAGGCATTAGTATTTTAAATGAGACTACAATAGCTCATTTTTTAGAAGGAATAGAAAAATATGAAAGATTTACAGAAGATATTAGGTTAGAATTTTTAAGGGAACTAAGAACTAATAGAGAAGAAGCCTATTATGATTATAATCCATGTTTCTTGATAGATTTTGAGCGTTTAATTTTTTATTCTAATTATCCGGAATCAATATCTTTTGAAGAATATATTCCGAATAACTGGAGAGGTTATTTACAGCGATTTGATGAACAAGTACTCTATGAGTATAGATACTGGGAAGATAAGAATAAAAGCTATTTAGTTAGAGAGGATTAAGTCACGCAAGAAAATAAATTAACTATGAGGGGTATCACCACATCACTATCAGCCTAAGAAAACAGGTTACCCCCAAAATGATAAATAAGCTTTTTTCACAAGAAAGCCCAAAAATTGCGTTCTGGGGGTGTAATAAAACTTTAGCTTGATGGAGATGGGATGAATTTAAACCTCTAAAAAACCTGAAGATGTCCCCATAGCAATTACGATGTCTTCTTTCTTTAAGAGGTTTTGATTCTTTAATTGATTTATCGTATGGATTACTGTAGCAGAAGAATTTTCAAGAAAAAGACCCTTTGTTAACAGGAATTGTTGATCTTGTTTTGCCTGTTCTTCAGTAACTACTACTGCTAATCCATTAGATTCTTGTAATGCACTTAAAGCTTGGAAAGTCACCGTTGTTCCGTCTAATGATTTCAGCTCAGTTTCTCCAATAAACTCTTCTATATAGTGAACTCCATTTAATACATTTGTTAAACGAGGAAAGGGCTCAACTGCTATCATTTTGGGAAGTTTTATTGTATTTTTATTTAGGGTAATTTCTTTAAAACCTTGCCAAATTCCCCACAATAGGTCTCCCCTGGAAACTGGAACAATGATTTTATTAGGCACTCTTCCTTGCAATTGTTGCAAAATTTCATAGGCAATAGTTTTATAACCTTGAACTCCAATAAAATTACTTCCAACGGGAGGTGTTAAATAGTTGCTGGCAGGGTAAAAACCATTATCGGAATATTCCTTCAATTTAATCCATCTTTCTTCAGATGTATCAGTTAATATTAAGTTTGCTCCATAACCTTTAAGTATTGATTGAATACGATTATTTAAGTTTTTCGAAGCAATTACAACACATTTTATACCTCCGAAAGCCGCATAGGCTGCCAATGAAATCCCTGCGTTTCCACTAGATGCTACAACTACACCTTCCGATCCTGTTTCAATAGCTCTTGTTACAATTAAAGAACTCATTCTATCTTTATGTGAGCCTGTTGGGTTTTGACCTTCGTATTTTATGTAAATTTCCCCAAGTTCTTCTTTACCAATTGATATAGGAATCAATGGGGTATTTCCTTCCCCCATAGAAAAGTAAGATTTATAAGGTAATGCACAAGTAGTATCATCCTGTTTATATATTACTTTTAAACTTGACGGCATATTTTCAACCAAACATCTTGGGCAACCTTCAAAAAAATCAGCAAAATCATAGTTGTTATAACAACGTAAGCATTGCAAATAATTTATTTTAGGATTTTTTTTAATAGTTAATTTCAATGTAAACCATCTCCTAATTTCAAATAATATAATTAATATTTTATTTTGTTTTGCTGCGTTTATATTTCCTTATTCGTTAATTAGTGTAAAATGATTATTGATTATTGTCTAATTGAATTATTCTATGCTGATAATTGATTTTTCAAATAAAGAGGTGATATTCTTGGACTATGAACAAATTAAATCATTCCTTTCTGTAGCAAATCATCGACATTTTACAAAAGCTGCTGACGAACTACATGTAACCCAATCAACAATTACTACTAGAATTAAAAATTTAGAGAGCTATTATGAACAACCTTTGTTTTATCGTTCAAACAAAAAAGTTGAACTTTCTGATTTTGGTAAAGAAATATTACCGTTGCTAGAGAGACAGTTAGAAATAATGGAGAAAACAAAAGACATTGCTAAAGAGTACAAAACGAAAGAAAAGATAATTTGTCTAGGATTAACATATTCTTTATGGAATCCTGTATTAGTGAAGTGGGTTGAACATATACATACTGCTTTTAAAAATATACATTTTAAATTTGTAACAGACCACTCTCCACAAATAATGGAGGGCGTTAAAGATGGTTCTATAGATATTGGAATTGTTTATCATGCTCCATTAAATGATAATATTAAAATTGAAGTAGTGGGGTATGATTATTTTTCCTTATATGGTGCCTCTTCTTTTCATATTAATGAAAGACTTACTTGGAATAACATTATAAACTATCCAATCGTATATCTAGATTGGGGAAGAACTTTTGATGATTGGTTTTTTAGAGAATTCGGTGAATCGTTTACACCCTTTGTGCAAGTCGGCCACAGTAAAACTTTACTGGATTTTGTAAAATCCGGACAAGGAATTGCGTTTATTCCGGATCGAATCGTTGAATCATCAGATGGTTTGGAGAAAGTTCATAAACTTGCATATGAGTCTTTAAATCTGTTATATCCTCAGAAAGTGTATCTCATTGCGAAGTCAACCGCACTTAATAACGAGACTATTCATTATTGCATAGATTCTTTAAAAAAATACTTATTTTAAATACACTTTTTATCAAGATAGAGTAAATTTATATTCATAAAATGAAGAAAACGCTATTCTTTTTGTAGAAATATACAGTTGTTCAACACTTTTAAAAAAGTCTCAAAAACCTTCGTTTTTGAGACTTCTTTATGCTTTCTACTTGATATTGAAATAATGCTATGTTATCTGTCTCAAAACTTGTCTTAAAATCAAAATCTCATTATTCCTTAATTTTAGGCGTGCCGCCTCATCGCCATCAAGCTAAGAAAAGCAAATACCCCATACCCATCAAGCTAAAATTTTATAGTACCCCCAAAACAAAATTTTGTCCTAACTTGTAATAAACAAGTTTATTTTTCATTTTGGGGTGGATTTGTTTTCTTAAGTTGATGAATGTGGGGTAGCATCACTTGCCTACCAACTTAAGAACTTAGTTTCTCTGTACTTTATAATTATGAGTATCATTATAAATTTTATAAACCTCAGATAATTCCTGCTGCGAACGTATTTATACCGAAAATATGAGTAAGGCAAAGGATAAATGCCCAGAACTGGTATGATAGATGTTTTTATAGATTTTAGGCTTGATATTATTTGTTGAAATTTTTTTCGTAAAGATAATGAATAGATACAAACAAAACCAGCAATACACCTTTTCTGTATCATACTGGTTTTGTTGAAGTTCATCTTGAATTGCAGTTAATTTACCGAAATTACAAATTCCGAGTTCGGTGCCCCAGCAAATACAACTGTTCCGTTCTTCGGCAGTTTTACTTTGTTGTTGCCACTCACAACGGTAAAATTAACGCATACTCCCTTTTCATCATATACCACGAACGAACCTTTCGATGGCAATGTCACATTCATCATTTTCCCGGCTGCCGCTTTTGGGATCGTAAACCATTTCGCATGCCCATTTGCTTGCAGCGTAACTTTAGATGATCTCCCTACATCAAGTGGTTTTACATTACTTCCACTTACGTATAACAATCCGGCCATCTCCATATATTCATTGCCACCTTCTGTATAGAAGTGCGTTTCCGTCGTATCACGGCCATTCATCACTGGAATCTGGAGCTGATGCGTTGCTGTGTTTGGACCTATAATTTTTTTGCCATCCCAATAGCCCGCCAAGCCTTCGTCGCGATTAATTTGTGTAATAATAAGTTTCGGTTGTACGAGATATTCAATAGAACTAAATTTCTCATTTACGAGATAGAATTTGACACCTTCCCGCTTCGCCCATGCGGCAGCGGTTTTCTTCGATAACACGTTGTCTTCTAGTTTCTCGGCTAAATAGTGAGTCATCACACCTTGCCCTAAGCCTGGATGCGATTTATATGTGCTCTCCTTCAAATAAGTTCTCCCATTCTTCTCGATCACGAAGTTGAGCTTGGAAGTGCCCTTCTCATTAATAAAGCTTCCATCCGCAGTATATACATATTTTTCTTCTCGATTAGATGTTAAGAACAATTCTCCTTTCTTCGTAATTTCAATTTTGAAATGAGTTTCACTATTGCCATAAAAGCCTGCATTCTTTGCTACGTCTTGAGGCATTTTTACCTTGACTGGCTTGCCAAAGGATTTGTTCGGCTTGACATCCTTAATAGTACCGTTCTCTTTAAGCGCGGCGAGCAGCAATTCAGTTGCCATCAATTGATTTGTAGAGCTTCGTCCACCGGATGACAACACAGCTACTGCCATTCTCTGTTCCGGAAGCACGACTAGTATAGCATGTTGTAGCGCCGTATCGCCGCCCTTAGCCAAAGCTTTTATCTCATATTCACTAAATGGGTATAGTTTCACACTATCCCAGCCAAGACCATAGTTAAAAATATTATCTCCATCCCCTGGCCACATACCTTTTTTATATTCCTCTTGCTCCATCGCTTTGACTACTTTATCAGAGAGGATTCCTTTTCCCTGTCCCATAAATAATTGTGAAAATCGTACCATATCTTCTGCCGTAGAAGATATCCCTCCCGTACCAATCACATTCACTGATTCAATTGGAAGTTGCCCTTGGTACGGAGGAAAATAAAGTCCAGCCCGCTTTTCGTCTCTCCATTTGTCCTGCGGCGTTTTTGTACGATGCATCTTTAAAGGTTCTGTAAACCGTTGATGTAGAAATTCTGTAAAGCTCATACCGCTGACTCTTTCCACTAAAATTTCGGCCAACGTAAAGCCATCGTTGCAGTATACCGAGAAAGCGCCTGGGTCTGCTTTCAAGTTTTGTTTGGACAATTGCTGCAATAAGACATCATGGGCATAGGTATCATTATCGTTAAATAAAAATGCATTACTTAACGTAGAACCTTGCAAGCCAGAGGAGTGATTCAACAACATACGTGGTGTAATACGTTTGTATCGACCGTCTTTCATCTCAAAATCAGGAACATAGCGGACAACAGGAGCATCCAAATCGACTTTTCCTTCATCGACCAATTTCATTACAGCCGCTGTTGCATACATTTTACTGACTGAACCAATCCCGTATAGAGTATCTTTTGTTAGCGGCTGTTTCCCTTCCATATCGTTCTTGCCAGCCTGCCCCGACAAAATAAGTTTTCCATTATCAATTAGCGCATACTGCACGCTAGTCGCCCCATGGGACTTCGTAAGTAACGCCGCCTTCTCTGCTGCAATCTTCTTCAGCTCTTGGCTAGCTACTTCTTCACCAGTTACAACTGTAGTCTTACTGTCAGAAAATACTTTCGCCCCTGTTGGTAGAATCATAGTTAGCGCTAATGCAACGGCTAACACACCAGTTAGCTCATTTTTCATGAGGGAATTACCTCCTTAGATAAGTGATCGATTTTATAATCGATTTTACAATCTGTTTATTCGACTATAAAAATACGATAAAATTTATCCATTCTTCCTCTTAACCTACTTGCTAAATTCAGCAAGTAAAATATTTTTAAAAGGATCAGGACTATCAGCTTTAAGGCTGTTCAAATTGACGGCCAATGTGTGCTTGCCTCCAAGTGTGCCTCCAGCAAAAGTTACAAATCCAGGAATGGTGCCTCCATGTCCCCATATCGATACACCGTTGGAAAGCTTAATTTTAAAAATCCCAAGACCGTAATCACCAAGTTCATCTGTTCCTGTAGGGACTGTAGTAAGCATTTGCTTTAGTTGCTGTTCTTTCAATAAATTACCTCCAAGTAAGCAGGAGAAGAATTTGTTTAAATCATCAGCAGTAGAAATCATATCTCCGGCTGAGCTCCCCATACTTGGATTATAATAAGTAACATCCTTTGGCTCACTTGCCCCGTCTAGTTGGATATATCCACGAGCATGCTTGGTTCCTGGTATCACGCTTGAATTTCCAGGTAAGAATGTATTCGATAATTCAAGCGGTTCAATAATCCGATTTTCAATCTCTTCCGCATAGCTATTCCCAGTTACTTTTTCAATAAGAATCCCTAGTAATACATATCCTGTATTTGAATACGACCAGCTCTTTCCTGGAGCAAAATCTGGGGGCATGGAAATTCCCATCTTTATTAATCCTTCAGCAGTATAAGATTTTTTTGTATCCATCATATTAAAATCCTTTGATCTTGTGTACTCAGCGATACCACTTGTGTGGTTCAATAATTGCCGGATAGTAATCTGTTTATCATCATATCCATTTCCTTGAATGACACCAGGCAACCATTTTTCAATAGAATCGTCTAGATTCAAGCGGTTCTCTCCGGCCAATTGCAGTACAACTGTTGCAGTGAACGTCTTTGTCACGCTGCCAATTCGAAAACGAAAATCTGTTTTCATTGGTTTCTTGGTACTCAGATCCGCTATCCCAGCTGCATAACTCCATGTTTTTCCACCCTCAGAAGTTTTAGCAAGTATCCCTGGATACCCAAGTTGCAATGTATCCCGCATTGCCTCTTTGACGAAATTACGGTCTCTTTGAGTGCTTGTTTGTAACGAACTAGATACATTTTGAATGGACTCCGCTTTTACAATTGAGGTTGGAGTTGTATATAACAGTGAACCTCCAGTTATTAAAATTGCTAAACCTGTAAATGTAATTTGACGATGCTTTTTCATCAAAATATTCCTCTCCCCTATTCATATTTTATAGATGGTTATTTGCTGTTTTTAAACTAATCCGTCTTAACCAAAGACAAAAGGGCGATATTAAATTTGTAACCATTCTTATACCCATTATTTCACAAACGACTTTCTGACCTAAAAAATGGTCTATCCCTTTTTTTCAGATGTATGTTAACTTTTGTAATGTCTCTTTACCTTCATACAAGTCTTATTAATTGATTTGTTTTTTTATATAAATATATAGTATTTGTTCCTCCTCTCACTCTTCTTTACATTTTAATCATACACACTGAAAATCTCTTTTTTCTTACCTATTACTTACAAATTTCTTACGTTCAAAATCACTTATATAATTGATTATTTTTTATTTTAATGACATTTAGTTGTATTAATTTGATAGGAATTTGACGGAATGCAAAAGTTTATTTATTCCGAAAAATAAATTTAAATACATATATACTATTAAATATTTCACCTATACATTTCCTTACGTTATTCCTTATCATATATAGGGGGTCACGTCACATAGCTATCAAGCTAAGGTTTTATACTATCCATTAAGTAAAAAAGACGTTATTCTTTTTGTAGAAATATACAGAAAGAATGGCGTTTTTGTATGAGTCTATCGATTCAGGATGAGTTTCATTTGTTCGCTGAAGAACTACAGCGATATCTATCTCCACATATTCTTCAACAACTCGCACAAGAGACAGGTTTTGTAAAACGTAAAAGTAAGTATGGTGCACGAGATTTGGTTGCTTTATGTATTTGGATTAGTCAACACGTAGCAAGCGATTCTCTCACCCGATTATGTAGTCAACTTTATGCAAATACAGCTACACTGATGAGTCCAGAGGAACTTAATCAACGTTTTAATCGATGCGCTGTTTTATTTCTACAGCGTGTATTTTCTCTTTTAGTCAAAAGCCAACTAAACGATTCATCTCAAATTTCAAATCAATACACTTCTTATTTTCAACGTATACGTATTTTAGATGCTACTATTTTTTAGGTCCCAATCATTTGGCCCCTATTTATCCTGGTTCAGGAGGATGTGCACAAACAGCTGGTATTAAGATTCAGCTAGAGTATGATTTACATAGTGGAAAATCCCTCAATTTTCAGGTGGAACAAGGTAAAAATAATGATAAAACCTTTGGTACAGAGTGTTTAGATACCTTATGCCCAGGAGATTTATGTAATCGAGATTTAGGATACTTTTCTCTAAAGGATTTAGACCAGATGGATCAACGAGGTGTATTCTATGTTTCACGGTTAAAGTTAAATAATAGAGTATATGTGAAGAATGAATCTCTAGAATTCTTTCGGGATGAAACAGTAAAAAAGCAATCTTTATATGTTTTACTTAACCTTGAAGATATTATGCATCAAATAAAACCAGGAGATACTTATGAAATTCGAAATGCCTATATTGGACAACAAAAACTACCGTCGCGGGTTGTAATATACAGACTCACATCAACTCAAATTCATAAACGTAGGAAACAGCAAAATTAGATCCACGGTTAGAATTCAAAGCCCTATTGCCTTGGCAACCAAAAGAGGAATTTTTGTCAAGTTTTCCAGCTTTATGGGCATGGGATTAATATTGTTTATAAAGGAATAATTCATGGATTAACTGGCACACACAGTTTAGTATAGGCTATATGTCATGTTCAATAATTCTTAAAACTTAATATCATTAGTAAAACAAGGGAATGTTTGTAGACCAATCTACACTTCATTCCCTTGTTTTACATATATTACACTCCTATCAATCCTGGAAATATTTCGGTTAGTTGACATTAACTAAATGTTAACCAATAATTAGGAGGACTTCCTTTTTAAAATTATTCTTGATTTTATTGCTATGATTAATAAAATAATACCTAATAAACTTGTAAATATAGGGTAGATTATTGGGAAAAATATACTTGGATACGCACCATTTATATCAGAATGGTACCCCATTAATTTTAGATCTGTATTAGAAAAATTAACAAGGGCTACCCCTAAGTAATTCTGATTTCTTGTAGCATAGCTAAAACTTTCTTCTTTGTAGCTACCATCTTTATTAATGCTAATAATTTTCCATTTTCTTTCTTCTAAAGGATAACCATTACTTGTTATCCTCTGTAGAAAATATATTTGTTCTTCACCACTTATTTTATTTTTTACAGTTAACACATCTAGCCACGAAAAATATCTCCCATCTCTTGGATCATTAGAAATTAATATCTCATCAGGAGTAGAAACTTCTACCCCATTTATAAAAAGATGGGCCTTAACTACTCCACTGGAAGGAGTTCTTTCTTCCAATATCTTGATATGTACATCATCTATTTTTATTTCCTCAGCATCTAGTACATTCTCAAAACCTTCACTGTCTTTATAAGCATGATGTATTTCATATGTATCTGCAATTTTTTTACTTATCCAGTCCTCCCTAATAATATTGAACATGGGAATACAGGAAGGAACCAACAACACGAATGAAAAAATAAAATAAAAATAAGCTTTATTCATTTGTTTTCTCCTGACTAAAAATTTCAATATTTAGAATTTTATCATAAATAGATAGTATCTTGAATACCTGGCATAATGAACTCTTTTCTTCAAATGAAAAACACCTCCACTTAATTCACATTTAGTATGCGAATTAAGGAGGTGTTTTTTTCATGTCCCATTAATGGGGTTCACTTTATTCTCCATGGTTCTTTATTTTGGTATAACAGCGTTTATTAGATGTTCTATGCGTTTATGCCGCGAAAGTCACTTGACCATGAGGGTGTAGAGGCTCGTGATCAAGTGACTCGTGGAATAAAAAGCATAGGACGGAATCCCCAAAAAGGGTGAAAAACAGGAAATTTGTATATAACTTTATAAATTGTACGTGAGTAGTAACTATTAAATGAAATGTCATTGATAGAATACAAGTGTTATGTTATATTCAAAACTTTTGCTTTAAGAGCTCGAGCTCGAAAATTACTTTCATTATCATTTATACCAAAACGCTCACTAATTATCTCAAGTCTATACTGATAAGTGCCTGGTGAAGGAAAATCTATCCACGTAACGGAGGGGTTAAAATCAAGCTGGCTAGAAGTTGTTATTGGTATTGAAAAAACACGTTCAGCTGCCTGTGTAAGAAGATTTCTATCCCTAAATAGCTGGATTACAACGCCTGCACCATAAATAGTTAAACCCTCAAATGGAACATAATGGGCTGTAGCAAAGGCATCCAAATCAACTGCTTGACCTGGTAATACTGTTATAGGTGGAAGTGTTAAAGTTAGCGTGAGCGCAGGTCTTATTTCATTACTACCTGTGAAAGAAACACTAGCTATACCTGATGGTTCTGATGGTCCTGTTGGTCCTGTTGGTCCTTTTGGTCCTGTTGGCCCTGTTGGCCCTGTTGGCCCTGTTGGTCCTGTTGGTCCTTTTGGTCCTGTTGGTCCTTTTGGCCCTGTTGGCCCTGTTGGCCCTGTTGGCCCTGTTGGCCCTGTTGGTCCTTTTGGCCCTGTTGGCCCTGTTGGTCCTGTTGGTCCTGTTGGTCCTGTTGGTCCTGTTGGTCCTGTTGGTCCTGTTGGTCCTGTTGGTCCTGTTGGTCCTGTTGGTCCTTTCTTATGATCACAACAATTTACATTTATTTCAATAGAATGATCGTCGCATTCATTTTTGCAATGCTTGTAGTACTTATCATCGTAGTAATCATTGTACTTATCTCTGCAGTGATCGTCGTACCTATTTTTGTAATGCTTACAGTATTTATTATAGTGGTCTCCCATATTCTATCCCCTTTTCAACATTATAATAAATACTATTAAGATTTTAATAGTTGTGCCTGTATGCTTGTCCAGCATTTCCTACAAAATTTCAAAGTATATACTGTATTCAAGAGAGGTTTACATAACCCCACTTATCAGTAGTCACTGTATCTAGAAAAAACCCCTTCAATTTACTTGCTGAAGGGATTTTGTATTTACATAATTTTCGGTTGTGGAAGTTAACTTTTGTCCTAGTTTAAATGAGTGGTATTGTTATTAAACCTAATAGGCTTGTATTCAAGTAGATATATGCCTGTGTTGTCAGTATGGAACCATACATCATGCTCTTTCGGTAATTGAAGGAAGCTATCTATAATTTTTGTAATCACTCCTTCATGGGAAACAATCGCAATTCGTTTGTACTGTTTACTCCTTTCTCTAACAGCTACAAGGATGTTCTCAGCACGTAATCTAAAGTCTAGTTCACTCTCCCTCTTCTGCATTTCACATAACTCAATTAAATACTCTACAGGGCATTTAGCAGCATTACTCAAAATTTCAGTAGATTGAGTCTCTCTAAATAGAGTACTCGACCAAATAAATTCTGGAGGAAATTCCTTTGATATATAATTTGATAGAGAAAAAAGGAGAGCGAATTGCTTATTTCGGGCAAAACTCTCTCCTTCTTTATTAATTTGAGTTTTTATTTGGATTTGCTGCCAGCCCTCCAGTATTGAAACTTTTATTTGTGATTCTTACTGTCGTTTGGCCATATTTCTCTTGAACTAACCAGATGGCTATCGCACCGATAATACACGGAATTGCAAATGCCATAAAATTAAATTGAAGTGGAAGCTGCGAGCTTAATAAAAATCCACCAAGGGTAGGACCGAGAATACCACCAATTCTTCCTACTCCCAATTCCCAGCCTACCCCTGTTGAACGGATACCAGACGGATAAAACTGTGAGACATATGAATTAGTATTAATTTGTGTACCTGTTGTTGTTCCGCCAGCAATAAAGAGTAATACATACAGTAAAACAGCATTGGGTCTAAGACTTAAAGCAGTAAGGGACAAAAAGCCAAGTACAAAGAAGGTAATTAAAATTTTACGTGATCCGAATCGGTCTGCCAGCTTACCTCCAAATATAGCCCCTACTACCGCACCTAAATTAAGCGTAATTAAAAACAGTAAGCTGGAACCAACAGGATATCCGGAAGATTGCATAATTTTAGGCAGCCAAGTACTTAAACCATACATGACTAATAGACACATAAACGCTGCCACCCAAAACATCAAAGTACTTAATGCACGTTTTTCAGTAAATAGCTTTTTAATTGAAGTATCTGTGTTATCTGTGACATTCATGAAAAATTCGTCTTTTTTACTGAACTGATCTTTTGGGCTTATTTTGTGAAGTGTAGAGATAAGCCTATCTTTTTTATTTTCTTTTACATAATAACTATACGATTCTGGTAAAACTTTATAAAGAAAAGGCAAAACCAATAAAGGAACACCTGCAACCCAGACAACTGCCCGCCAACCAAAGAGTGGTAATAGCGCTAAAGCACCCAATGAAGCAAGAATCCCACCAAATGCATGTCCGCTAAACATGATAGCTACGAGTGTATTGCGCAATTTTTTAGGTGCATATTCAGTAACCAGTGCAATCAGATTTGGCATTACTCCTCCGAGGCCAATACCTGCAACAAATCGTTGAAAACCAAATGTAGATGGGGCATTTGCAAACCCAGAGATAAATGTGAACACGGTAAAGATAATTGTGCATATTAAAATGACATTTTTTCTACCAAATCGATCGGCGAGAGGCCCAAAAAACATTGCTCCTATCATCATACCAAAAAGGGCATAGCTACCTAACTTACCAGCTGCAACAGCATCCATTCCCCATTCTGCCATTAACGCTGGTAGAATGGCACCCAACATAAACATATCATAACCGTCTACAATAATAATAAATATACAGCACACGAGCAATATTAAATGAAAGCGGTTAAACTTTTGGTTATCAATAAAATCATTAATATTAATCTGTCTCATAAGTACTCCCCCTAATTATAGAGTTGTGATGTAAACTTCCAATCCAAGCCCCCTATTTGCAACATTAAATGAATCCCCAATAAGTACAGCGATTACATTTTTCCTCCTCATCATTCATCTACTTTTTCAATGCAGCTATTTTGACCATATGAGAGGTGAAAATAAAATTAAATAACAACGGTAATAGAAAGAGATACGTCACTCCTTTTATAATAATAGTGAATCTTGTTTTCTATTAGAGATTATATGGCCTTATTAATTTAAATTCAAGAATAATCAAAATATTTTTAAAACAAAAATAGCAACATTGTTCCGTAAGCCTTCAAATCATTTAAAAATGATATTTACAAATAGGCCCCTTTATGAAAATCCATTCGTTTTACTGGATTTTCATAAAGGGGCCTTTCGAGATGATGATTCAAAAAGTGATTCCCCCCTTTTTGAATCATCTTTTGAGTCACCTATTGGTTTGGATTAAAACGGTACAACTTTATTTCAAACCTACAGTATTTTCCTCCCTCTAATCTGTTATTCCTACATAAACTAAGAATCCCATCATAAGTATCATACCGATTATTAAGAGTGGTATATCGTCTGTAGTACCTGACCTACGGTATTTTACTACCCCTAAACAACACGCACCTATCAAACCTAAACATATCATGAATATCTTCATAGGTTTATACTCCTATTAATAGTATTTTTTGTCGTCTATAAAACCTATTAATAACCATAAAACACCTTTTGAAACAAACATACAAATAAAGAACAACCTTTTATAAACAGTTACTCTTTTTTCAAAGCGGATAAACTTTGTTATAAACAAATAAACTTTATTTCAAATCCACACATCTTAGTTTATTTTTTTCGTAGTTAATAAGTTGATTATGAAGATTGGTAACCTAAAACACCAGATATACCCCTACTTACTTCTAAGATATATTTACTTAAGTCCTGTTTATCATTAGTTGGTATCTGTTCACTGAAGCCTACAACTGCTACTGAAGCCAAAAGGTTTTTCTTATAGTTAAATATCGGGAATGATACAGATGATACGGATGCGATAATTGGCTCTGTGGCAAAAGCAATTTCTTTGTCACGTATCAATTGTATTTCCTCTTCTAATTGTGTCAGTTGATGCGGAAGCATCCTTTTTGATTCTCTTTCTTTCCACTCATGGATAATAGGAGCATCCTGAAAGGCCAAGAAGATTTTACTTGCAGATGAGGTTAGTGGCAAAAGTGTTCCAACTTGTGCCCCAATATTAAACCCAAGATTATTATTGAACATTTTTATAACCATCGGACCACTTGGCGTCCAAATGGAATAGATAATGGAACAGGAAGATTTCTGATTAAGTTCCTCTAAAAAAGGAGTAATTCTATCAAGAACATTTTCTTGGTCAGCTGCAATCATTCCATAATTAATTAATTTGCTTCCTAATACATAAGTGCCTGAATCTTTATCACGATAAAGGACGTTTAATTGAACAAAGGTATTTAAATATTTATATAAATTACTTTTCGTAATTTGCGTGAGTTCTTGAATATCTGCAAATTTTAATGGCCTTTCTTGCTTTGCAATGACATCTAAAATTCCCATTCCTATTTGTAATGACTGAATAGTAGATCCGTTTTTTACTTTTTCCATTACTCTCCCCCTCGTTTTATGCGTGAGAATACTACCTATTACATTCCGCATTATTTTCCCCATGTAATTACCCCTATTTACAATAACAAACCATTGAATATGAAGGCAACAGTGTTTCCTGATGTCTTCATATTCAGAAAAATTATATCACTATTTTTCTGCAAGCCGGGTTATTACCTTGATTATGTTAGTATTCAATTTTCAAATCAATATTATTGACAATTATCAGAAAAATAAATTATCATAATAGTGAACTTAGTAATCTATTTAGATAACAATTTAAGAAAGGGGATAAGATTATGAAATTAGTTACATATAGCCGTGAAGGGTCTACTCGAATTGGAGCTATGTTAACTGGGACAAATCAGATTGTAGATTTAAATTATGCATATCAAGCGCTACTTGAATCACAAGGTAAGCTTCGTTTTGAACAGATTGCTGAAGCGTATGTGCCGGCTAATATGACTGAATTTTTACAGGGCGAAGATGAAAGTCTTTCTATCGCTAAAGAAGCAATTTCATTCGCCCTTAAAAATGAAACCGCTTTTAAACATAAACTTATTTACGCATACGATGAAGTGAAAATAGAGGCACCTGTTCCATCGCCAGGGAAAATAATTTGTGTAGGGCATAACTACCGTGAACATATATTAGAAATGGGCAGAGAAATCCCAGAGTATCCACTTATTTTTGCAAAGTTTGCCAACACAATTATCGGACCGCAAGATGATATTCCGTTTTATCCAATCTCAGACCAACTTGATTATGAAGCAGAATTGGCCTTTGTTATTAGCAAAAAGGCACGCAATGTATCACAAGCTGATGCACTAGACTATGTAGCTGGTTATACAATTGTAAATGATGTAACTTACCGTGATATTCAACGGCGTACTCTTCAATGGCTTCAAGGAAAAACAGTAGAAGGCAGTGCACCGATGGGGCCTTGGTTAATCACAACGGACGAACTACCAGACCCAAGCGGTCTTGAAATGGTCTTGACAGTAAATGGTGAAGAACGTCAACGGACCAATACAGATAACTTTGTTTTTAATGTTCAATATTTGGTTGAATTTTTATCCACTTTAATGACACTTGAGCCAGGTGATGTGATTTTAACAGGAACTCCAGGTGGTGTTGGTGTTGCTCGTAATCCACAAGTATTCCTTAAAGACGGAGATGTTGTCAAAATTCAAATTGACAAGGTTGGTACTTTAGAAAACAAAGTATTACGCGTACAGGCGGATTAATAAGCATGGCTGAAAAGACACTCCAAGAATACAATGTATCCATCCAGCAATTGATTAATGATATTATTCGAACTTGCCGAAGCCTTTCAGACGATATGATTCGCTGGAATCCATCCGAAACAGAATGGTCAGTTCTTCAAATATTATCACATCTAAAGGAAGCCATTCCTTACTGGATAAAAGAGGTTTATAGGGTAATTGAAAATCCAGGTACTGAATATGGAAGAGGTTTAAGTGATACTGATCGATTAGCTGCGGTATCAAACCCATCAACACTGTCTATAGAAGGTACGTTAAAATCGATTGAAAGTCTAAAGGAACAAGTTTCTTCTCTTTTAAACAATTTAACAGATGAACAGTTAAAAATAGAATCTCCGCATCGAAATTTTGCTAAGTTTGGTAATAAACCTGTTTCTTTTATTATTGGCCATTTTATTGATGAACATCTTGCCTCTCATTATGGTCAGATTCAACGCAACCTGTTAACAAAGAAAAAGTGAATATATGAGGAGTTGATAAACATGGCAGAAAAAAATGAATTTATGAATAGCCAGATTGTAAAAGATTTTACAAAGGACATTCAACAATATAATTTAGGTCCACTTTGGGAAGCTATTCCAGAATTAATGGATAAAACGCCGGAACCGCACGCGCAAGCATATTTGTGGAAGGGAGAGCTCCTAACTAAAAAATTACTTGAAGCTGCTGAGATTTTTACCCCTGAACGAGGCGGAGAACGTCGGGCTATTTATTTTCAAAATCCTGGATTAATCTACCGTCAGCCTTGGGGATGGGCTTCTACAACCCAAACGCTGTATGCCGCCGTCCAATTGTTATTGCCAGGTGAGATAGCACCATCTCACCGTCATTCTCAAAGCGCTATCCGTTTTATTACAGACGGTGAAGGTGCTTACACAATTGTACAAGGACAAAGGGTATTTATGGAGGAAGGCGATTTCCTAATTACTCCGAAAAATCTTTGGCATGGACATGAACATGTTGGAGACAAGCCAATGATTTGGATGGATGCACTCGATATTCCAGTAATATATTCAATTGGCGGAACGTTCTTTGAACCTTATCCAGGCCAAATTGAATCGCCAAATACACCTGATAATTTCTCAGAACTTCGCTACAAGGGAGGAATGGTTCGTCCAATATCTGATCGATATTCATCCACCGCCCCACTCGCTAACTATAAATGGAATCGGACTGTAGAAGCTATTCAAGGTTTAACGAACTTTGAGCCAGATCCGTATGATGGATATGGGGTAGAATATATTAACCCTTCGAATGGTCAAACTGCAAACCCCACAATGGCGGCATGGATGCAATTATTGCCAAAAGGATTCCATACACAAGCACATCGTCATACACATTCGTCTATTTACCATGTACGCCAAGGTTCAGGTTATTCCATTATCAATGGTGTACGTTTTAATTGGACAAAAGGAGATTATTTTGTTGTCCCAAACTGGGCATGGCATGAACATGTAGCAACAGAAGAAACATATTTATTTTCTGTTAACGACTTGCCAATCATGGAACGATTCAATCTGGAACAAAAGCAACACTTGGATATAAATAATGGAAAACAAGAAACGATAAACGAATTTAAACCTGCACTTGTATAATAAATAAGATGTGAGTAGACTGCTTAATAGCAATCTACTCACATCTTATCTTTTCACTAAAAATAATTTAAAAAGCTGTCAAATATAGCTTTATAAAAGACTCTCAAAGGAAATACGCACTATTACCACTAAAAGGCATTTATCATTTCATGCATTATAATAACAATATGCGGATTTCTTCTATGTTATAGCTTACGAGTTTGTACGAGTTCATTAGTTTAGTATACATTCCATGTGTTTATATTCATCGCCCAATAAAATGTCATCTCGCCTAAGCTCGTACTTCGTTTTCTGTTCTATCATTGCACGTAATACTTTATGATGGTACAACCATCATGGGGTATGTACTTTTTAACAGCCTATTCTTTTTCATCCATCTTCTGCTTTAAATATTCAGCAATTTCTGTTTGTCCTCTTTCTATAGCAAATTCATAAGCTCCCATATCTCTCATTGTATCCCCTGTGTACTTAACGGTAATATCTATACCATTCTGAACAAGATACTTTACAATATCAAGGTGCCCGCCATAAATCGCTGAGAATAGAGGATTTCTATTTGGGTCACTAGCATCTAATATTGCACCATTATCAAATAAGTACTCTACAATACTAATTTCACCTTCACTAGCTGCATGTGCAATAGGCGCTGACTTTGGTACACCTTCGTTTATGTTAATATCTATACCAGATTCAACTAGAAATTTTATCATATCCAGTTTACCAGCTCTTGTAGCCTCCCCCTCGGCGTGAGAAGATTGTCCCCTAGCTTCCGTACTAGTAGTCCCTTCCGCATGAGAAGCCGTTCCTATAGCTATTGAACCAGCACCTTCTGCATGGGATGATCTTCCTTCTGCTGTTGTTTCTTCTCCTTCTGCATGGGAAGCAAATCCACTAGCAGTGCTGGTTCCTTCTTCTACGGCACATCCTATTTCAGGATCAACTCGAATGCAACCATTACAACAAGGCGTTATAGCGGAAACCCCTATTTCTTTATTCTGATTTTCTTCACCTTGGTTTTCATAAGGATTCATTTCGTTTTGCTCTGACATAAAATCCCCTTCTTTTTGATATATTTTCTATATAAATCATAGAGTTGATGTATATAAATATTTATTCAGAAATCTATTTGAAAGGGACAAAAGTGTTTTTTCAAAAAAATCATCCTCTAACTAGTAGATTAATTTTTTATGTATTGGTTAAAGGAAGTGAGTTGTTTTAAAAGGGATATCGATGTCAAAAGCTCGATGTTTCTACCAGTAATTAAAGATGCATACATTATACTTTTCTAATTTACATAACGTCCTACTACCGGCTCCTATTTTTAAAGAAATTGAAATACAAGCTAGCGTAGTAACTACTATTTCTTATGATATTTTATTCGATCGAGAATCTATTGATAATAATTTCAAACAATATATAAATATGATTTTAGGAGAATATATGGAGAATTGGCCTAATCACAAAAATGGCCTATGGAAAGAAACGATAGAAATTACGAAAAGAAGTGGGCTTACTTTAAAAATTGAAGAGCTAAAAGCTAGGTAGTATGAAGAATTGTTGTGTCTACTTGTATCTAGACTCCTGCACATTATGTAGGGATATTTTCTTAAAGAACAGGCCCTTCTTTTAACTAGTAAACTAAACTATACACCGGTTGCTAAATATACTGGGAACCGGTGTATTTATGTCTAAACATACAATTTTTTTTTGATAAAGTGACCCTTATGAGAGTTTAGCTCACCTTTTTCGTTTTGGGAAAAAATTAATTTTTCAACTTGATAGCGATGTATAGTGTCCCCTAGTAGACCTATTGGTTTGCAATTTACAGATGATGTCTTGAAATTCCCTGCATAGTCGCAGCCATACTCATTAGTGCAATCGCAAATATAAATAACGAGTATTATAGGTCTCTTTTTATATTATCCAAAATGAATAAATTATTTTTTATAATAAATAATTATTTGCGACGTCGTTTCTTTGCTTTTTTACGCTGATTTGTATGATGATATTTTTTTATATGAGTACTTTTTTTCTTCTTATAATCAGGTAACTTTAATATAAGGAAGGTAAATAAACAAAAAATCAAGAATATAAGGTTTGCAATTATCCAAAGGCTAATATCATATTCATATAGCTTACTAAAATACTTTTTTTCATGAATAATATGGCTTACGTTGCTGTCAATTGCTTCGAGAGTATAAGGAATGACCCAAAAGGAACCAATTAATATAACAAAAGTTCCAAGGATGAAACTGAGTATATGTTTTATCAAGTTCTATTCTCCTTTAATTATATTTATTGTATGTCGTATATATGGTTCTGGTTCGAAGATTGTATTTATCAAAAAATATATCATACAAATTGTTATCAGAATATAGGAGAGAAATGCAAAAAACACTCCGATGCGAGTGTTTTTTAATATTTAGGGCCCATCATCATAAATTGGTTTGATCAGGCTTCCATTGCCTTTCTATACTTTTCTAAATCACCTTCTATATTTCTAAAAGCGTCAATTCTATAAGCAGGTTGGCTTTCCAACTCAGTAAGCCTTCTTTCAATTTCTTTTGACATATTTCCATCCCAGCTGTGAGCTAAAACCGCTTTTATAGATCTTAAATTCTTTCTATGATTCTCTAAATCTGATATACACTTCACCAAATCATTTTACGCGCCTAATACATCTCCAGCGTGATTAATAACATCATAATTCTTCATACAATCCTTCCATCTGTTAACTCTTAGTATCTTCTTGTTTGAATTTATCCGCCTGTTGTTCTATAAAGTCCGCTGCTAAACGAACTGGCCCCATATAACTTCTCTGAAATCCATAAACAGCATAAGTTAGCGTGTTAATTAAATTCCCATCTACACTAGCTGACGATTGGTTTAATACATTAATTATTTTATTGCTTGATCCAGTAAACTTTTGATTTATATCTTCTATTTCCCTTTTTAAGCCCGACGCAATTTGTTTTACCCCTTCCACTAATAAACGAGCAAGTACTTCATCACTAACCGAATTACTCATAGTTTCTCTCTCCCTAAAAAAGATTTATAATATTAATAAACATTTTTAGGAGAGAAAATATGGATAAACCCAAAAAGAAAAATGTTATAATTTTAATCATTTTAGCAATTATAATTTTAATACTAAGTTGTACTGCATCATTTATTCATAATAGAAATATCACAAAAGAAAAAGCTACTAAAGTCGCAATACAGCACATGATAAAAGAAGAGAATATCGATTTTGTGGTAACCGATGTCAAAATCGAACACTTAGAACTCAAAGGTTTTATTACAGTATCAGGATATGATAAAAAAGATAAACAAGAAAGATATCACGTTATGATAAATAAGACCCAAAATTATACAATCGAATTTTGTGGGAAATTAAATCCTAACTAGTCAATGAATAAAATAATATGATTATAGCAAGGGAATGCTTGTATGCGGATCTGTACTGCATTCTCTTATTCTATGGGGGAAAATATGATTAATTTAAAAAAGAAAAATATTATACTTTTAATCATTTTAGCAATTATAGTTTTGACTATTGGATGTATGGCAAAGTTTATTCATGACAAAAACACTGAAAAAGCTGCAAAAGAAAAAGCTGCTGAAGTTGCAATAGAAACTATGAAAAGAGAAAAAAATATAGATTTTGTGGTAACTGATGTCAAAATTCAACACTTAGAACTCGAGGGGTTTATTAGAGTTAGAGGATATGATAAAAATAATAAACAAAAAAAAAATTACGTTGTAGTAAATAAAATTCAAAATTATGAAGTCGCGTATTCGGGAGAAGAATAATCAATTTCCAACAGAAAACTCTCATCTTCAAACACTATGTTAATAGGGTACCTTAATGGTGTCCTCTCTTTATAGGGGGAGCACCGTATACCCAAAACGATTAAAATAAAGCTTTTATGCTCTTTATTAAGTTAACTTTAAGCATTGAGTTATTGTATATTGTCATGTTAGTAGGTACTTTTGACACTACTAGTATTATTTTTCATTTGGTCGGCCTCTTAGTTGAGTTTATGGGATGAAAATTACTACAGAAACTGCAGGTTAAAAAATTTCACAGCTTCCCCTGCTCCACAATAAGTATAGGGACTATCAAAGCCATCCCCATTATGAACTCCTACCCTTTATTACACCTATTTATGGTCAATATTCTTCATCCCAACCACATATTCCTTCTTAGACTAAACTGCCCTTTAGTTTAAGTGTAAATCTTCACAACTTAACTTCTATTTAACATAAATATCCCCCCCTCCTATTAAGAAAGAACCGAAAACGACTGTTTATGGGACTTTACCTATTTCTATTCAAATTCAGTCTCAAAACTCATTACCAAAAATAAAAGCTCCTAACATATTAGTCATATACAATATGTTAGGAGCTTGATATTTTAAATATTTTTTGGATTTAGGTCTTGATAAACATACTTCATCAACTTTTCGATTCATTCCTGTTGCTTTCATTTTATCTACTCCCTTTTTTTATAATACATTATTCCTATACGCTTTTTTGTTATTATAACAATATTCATCTGAGAATAAAGAAAAAAACCTCCTCATCCTCCTTTGAGATTCGTCAAATCAAATTTAAGGATTCTATTATTCACTATAACGAGCTTTTCCTTCCTCAATACCCATCCTATTATCAAGTTGATTACAACAAGAAATAAACGAATCTGAGAAACCCTTTTTAATGAACATATAATTTTTTGAAGTAAAAAGAGTTAGAATTTCATCACCACTCATTTAAACACAGTATTCCATCTAATAATTATCCAAATTCAAACGTTTTTCTTAAGAATAAGAAGTTGAAAATGTTTTTTGATTGCATTTCCCCTACAAATTGATCATCTTTTTCAAATTATAATCTACGTATATCTAGGTCCTATCAATTTCTTGCATCTCCCTTCAAAACAATCTTATCATTCTAAATAATCAGTCTGATAATCATATAATTTGTAGGATTTTCTTATTTTTTGTCGAATACATTCAATGGGAGGAGGGAAATTGCATGCTTTTCACAGGATTCTTCATTAATCTATCTATTTTTGCTTTCCTAGTTAGTTTAACTTTTTTTATCCATGTATTTATTGGGAAAATGGATTCTAAATCAATTCAGTTATTTGGAGGCATATATGCAGGTATTATAGCTGCTATTTTGATGATTTTCAGTTTTAAGCACATGGGATTGTTTTATGACCTTCGAGTAGTCCCTCTTATAATTTCGTTTATTTATTTTGGCCGTACAGCCGGCTGGATCACATTAATGTTTGTTTTATTTATGCGTATCTTCTACTTAGGTGGCGATTGGGGACCAGCTTTGATAACCTCCTTAGTAATAGGTATTATATATACTATATTTAAAACATATTTTAAATATATCCATCCTTTTAAAAGCGTCTTTCTTTATCTAGCTGTTTATCTAACTATAATCCATTTAGCAGTTGAATTCTTTTTTCCATCTATATCACTTATCCTTCTTGACATTCAGGGTACATTATTTATATCTTCAGGACTATTAATTGGTATTTTTCTTATGGAGTCCCATCAAAAATTATATAGTTTAACACAGAGTTTAGCCAAAGCGAATGAAACATTACAAGAATCAAAGCAAGAATTAAGGGATACCGTCCATGAACTACAAGGAGGTATTTTTAAATTTAAAAAAGTGAATGGGGATTTTATTCATACTTTATGTGATGGACAGTTATTTTATCAACATGGATTTTACTCTGAACAAGTGGTAGGTAAGAGTTTACTTTCCGTAGATCGCTCCATTGTTCCATTCCATTTAGTACCTCGACTACTAAAATATTATCAACAAGCATGGGATGGTAATGAAGTCACTTTCGAATTACCTTGGCCAAATGATGAGACTATTATGCTACTCTCTCTTAGGCCTGTGAAAAGAGAGGGAACTGTGATTGAGGTGGTTGGTTCTACCGTTGATATTACGAAAAGAAAAAATGCAGAAAATGAACTAAAGGTAACGAAAGAACGGCTAGAATCATTTATTAATCATAATGTAGATGCTATCACTATATTTGATTTAGACGGACACATGATACAAGCCAATAAAGCTTACGAAAAGATATTTGGATGGTCAGAAAAAGAAATCTTGGGAGAAAAATTACCTTGCGTACCAGATTTTTTAATGGATCAAACTTTAGAAACTATTAAAAACATTACCGCAAAAGATCCTGTTATTACTAAGTTAGAAACAG
Source organism: Bacillus sp. 166amftsu (assembly GCF_900107445.1). Taxonomy (NCBI): domain Bacteria; kingdom Bacillati; phylum Bacillota; class Bacilli; order Caryophanales; family Bacillaceae; genus Bacillus; species Bacillus sp. 166amftsu. The sequence continues at coordinate 172,591 of NZ_FNQA01000003.1, forward strand.
TGCGACAACGCAAGGACAAAACTCTCATTGATGTAAGCTTGACGGTTTCACCTATTCTAGATTTAAGGGGCAATGTAATTGCTTTATCAGGAATTTGTAGGGACATCTCTGACAGAAAACAAGCAGAAAGAGAACTACATCAATTACATCAACAATTAAGAGACAGTGAAATGAAATACCGCGCACTCATCGACCAAGCAACGGATGCGGTATACGTAGTAGAACTGAATGAGGATCAAGTTCCAACTCGATATATTGAGGTAAATCCTGTTGGGTGTAAAAGATTTGGATATAGTAGAGAAGAGCTTCTCTCGATGCCATTTTCTAGTACTGTTCCGCAAGATTCTCCATTGATCAAAAGATTTTTAGAAAAAATTAGAGAAGGACATACTTCTTTCACTTTACAAGATGAATTTGTGTTTCCGACAGGAAAAAGAATGACAACTGAGTTTGGTGTCCGTGTTTTTAATTTGAACGGCAAAAACGTTTTCTTGAGTATGTCTCGAGATATCACTGAACGGTTAAAAACTGAGGAGTTATTACGAAAATCGGAGAAACTTGCTGTAGTTGGTCAATTAGCCACTGCTATTGCCCATGAAATTAATAATCCTTTAACAGCAATGAAAGGATTCATGTATTTGCTAAAAACAACGGAAAATACGGGCAGTGAGCATTATATAGATATCGTGTTATCAGAGATTGAGCGAATAGGTAGTATTACTAATGAATTTATGGCGTTAGCAAAACCTCAGGCGCTAGAAATTAAAACAAATGACCTAAATGTATTAATGAAACAAGTTGTAATGATACTTCAGCCTCAAGCAATGATGAACAACATACAAATTACAACTGAGTTTACATCTGATACTTCATTCATCCTTTGTGAAGGGAATCAATTAAAGCAAGTTTTTATAAACATCTTAAAAAATGCGATTGAAGCAACTCCGATGGGAAGGGAAATCTTGATTCAAATCGAAGATGTACCTGATAAAAACCAGGTAAACATTCGATTTACTGATTACGGGTGTGGAATTGAAAAAGAACGTATACCTTATCTAGGAGAACCATTTTATAGTATCAAAGAAAATGGTATCGGTTTAGGATTAATGATCTGTTATAAAATTATCGAAAAGCACCAAGGAAAGATACTTATTGAAAGTGAAGTAGGCAAAGGAACGACAGTTAATATTAATCTTCCTATATCTACTCTCGAAAATTAAAGCACTTATTCATCTTTTTAGATACAATCTATCACGCGAATTTAAAAATAAAATATCTCAGAAGCAAAAAAGTTTCTTTTCTATAGTTTAGAATAAAGAAACTTTTTTTGCTTTTAAGATATATACACGCTACTTAACCTAATGGTATCTTAGGGCAGTCCTTCTTTCACTAAAATACTTTTATATCCCCCTACCATCCTATATACTATGCCATAAAATCGACCGTGTACTTGTCTAGGTTAATAGCACAAGGATTTTAAATATAAAAAGGCCGCAAAGCTTTTCTTCAAAAAACGCTCTGCGACCTTTTTATTTCTTATTCTACCTAAATAAAAATTAATTGTATTTTCTCTTGAATCAACGGTACGCTATTACTACATCTATTACTCATTTACTTTCATATAGATGATTTAATTTTGAATCATCTATATGAACCCAGGTAATAATCACTACATAAGCAATAGATGATCTTTTTTCCACTAAGTCACTTATTATTAAGTGAATCCCTAGTTGATAATAGTTTTTCTTTGAAATCACTTGGCTTAGACATATATAATCTCTAGTCTTTCTAATTTAATAGTATCCGTATGTCCAAGTTTGATAGGTTTCTTGCACCAAATCCAATTTTTTTATCTCATTCGTTGACGAGCAAATATGAATCCACCTAAAGCCACCAACAACATACCTCCAATGTATGAAATTATATCCATCGATGTTCCGCCTGTTTTAGGAAGCCATACTGATGTTTTAGTATTTTCTTTAGTAGGTGGAACTTTAGAATTGCTATTTGTGTCTGTATTTGCGTTTGGATCTGTACTTGGATTTTTTGGTTCTGTACTTGGATCTTTTGGTTCTGTACTTGGATTGTCCTTGATTTTTGTATTCGTGATATCATAACCGTTTACTTCGGATTGATATCCCTCTACTGGTTGTTCTTTTACTTCATATTTGTACGCTGCACCATTCGCATCATATGCTGCTAATTCTTTAAATGTATATTTCCAACCCGTTGCTTCACTTACTTCTTGCGTTGCGATAACCTGACCGTTTTGTAGTAAATCTACTTTAATTGTTTTCGGTCGATTTGCCGCATTTCCGTCATTCCACGTCTTTGTTCCTTCTACTTTCGTTTGGCCTACTTTTGTATTCGTGATGTCATTTCCTTTTACTTCGGATTTGTATCCGTCTACTGCTTGTTCTTTTACTTCATACTTGTAAGCTACACCATTCTCATCATATGCTGCTAAATCTTTAAACGCATATTTCCATTCGCTTGCTACGCTTACTTCTTGTGTTGCGATTACTTTTCCATTTTGTAGTAGGTCTACTTTGATCATTTCTGGACGATCTTTTGCGTTATCGTCTTTCCATGTTTTCTTACCACTAACTTCTGTTGTTTCTGTATTCTTGTAAGTGTTCGTAATCGTTGTTCCTTCTACTTTTGTTTCATAGTCCTTAACTTTCACTTCACTTACTGTGTACTTATACTCATTTCCTTGCTTATCGTACTTCGGTAGATCTTTGAAATCGAAGTTCCAGTTACCAGCTTGGTCAGCTTTCACTTCTTGTGTTTTCAACTCTGTACCATTTTGAAGCAATTGAACTGTTATGCTTTCTGGGCGTTTACCAAACTTGTTGTTGTAGTCATCCCATACTTTTTTACCATTTAGTTCTGTTTTGTCTGTATTTTTGTAAGTGTTCGTAATCGTTGTTCCTTCTACTTTTGTTTCATAGTCCTTAACTTTCACTTCACTTACTGTGTACTTATACTCATTTCCTTGCTTATCGTACTTCGGTAGATCTTTGAAATCGAAGTTCCAGTTTCCAGCTTGATCGGCTTTTACTTCTTGTGTTTTCAACTCTGTTCCATTTTGAAGTAGTTGAACTGTAATGCTTTCTGGGCGTTTGTTGAACTTGTTGTTGTAATCGTCCCATACTTTTTTGCCACTTACTTCTGTTTTGTCTGTGTTTTTGTAAATGTTCGTAATCGTTGTTCCTTCTACCTTTGTTTCATATCCATCTACTTTCACTTCACTTACTGTGTACGTGTACTCGTTTCCTTGTTCATCGTACTTTGGTAGATCCGTGAAGCTGAAATTCCAGTTACCAGCTTGATCGGCTTTTACTTCTTGTGTTTTCAACTCTGTACCATTTTGAAGCAATTGAACCGTGATGCTTTCTGGGCGTTTACCAAACTTGTTGTTGTAATCGTCCCATACTTTTTTACCATTTAGCTCTGTTGTTTCCGTATTTTTGTAAGTGTTCGTAATTGTTGTGCCTTCTACCTTTGTTTCGTAGCCGTCTACTTTTACTTCACCTACTGTGTACTTGTACTCGTTTCCTTGTTCATCGTACTTCGGCAGATCTTTAAAGTTGAAATTCCAGTTTCCAGCTTGATCAGCTTTTACTTCTTGGTTTTTGAACTCTTTACCATTTTGAAGTAGTTGAACTGTGATGCTTTCTGGGCGTTTACCAAACTTATTGTTGTAATCGTCCCATACTTTCTTACCACTAACTTCTGTTGTTTCTGTATTCTTGTAAGTGTTCGTAATGGTTGTTCCTTCTACCTTTGTTTCGTAGCCGTCTACTTTTACTTCACCTACTGTGTACTTGTACTCGTTTCCTTGTTCATCGTACTTTGGTAGATCCGTGAAACTGAAATTCCAGTTTCCAGCTTGATCGGCTTTTACTTCTTGTGTTTTCAACTCTGTACCATTTTGAAGCAATTGAACCGTGATGCTTTCTGGGCGTTTACCAAACTTATTGTTGTTGTCATTCCATATCTTCGTTCCTGAAACAGATGTAGTTTTCACCTTATTCGGAACCATAAGCTTTACACCTTTTTCAGCATTTCTATCAATTGTAAAGTTTACTTTCGCTTGAGGATCGAAATCTACATAGTTTGGAGCTGAAATCTCTTGCACATAGTAATTTCCTGGATCTAAATCAGGAACCTCAACAATACCTTTTTCATCGGTTTTATAAGTATTTCCAATTTGTTGACCCGATTCCGTATACAATTTAAACGAGACATCAGGTATGAATTTTTCCGTATTCCCTTCAATATGCTTAACAATTCTTAACGTTCCTTTTGGTGGTAAATCACCGTCAGCACCGCCATCTGAGTTTATGTTATCAGTCCAGGCCTCCCCTGAAAACGGTACCGGTTGCTCATTTAAAATTTGGTAATTAATCGTATACTTATTGACAAAAGTTTTTTGTTTCATTCCACTTTCAGTTATATTAGTTCTATATCTAATATTGAAAGATTGACCACTTACATAATCCTTATAAATTCTAATTTCAAAAGAATTACCGTTAAAAGTAATCGTTCCATAACCCCGATCCATAAACTGTTGAGGTGTTAAATTTTCATTTCCCAAAACAAAACTATCTAGATTTAATGTTTGACCTGATTGTGCTGTATCAGACAAAACAATGTCAGCACCTAGCTGTTGCTTGTTATTGTTTATAGGTATCTCCCACTTCACTTCAGTCGGAGCATCCGCATCCATTCTACCTGCTTTGTAGGAAAATGGCGCTGTACCTCCACCACCCTCAGTTGGACCCTTAATTGTGATTCTTTGTGTTTGTAAATTTGTTCCTAAATTTGTGTCAACTGTTAGTGTTTGTCCCGTCGCTACATCCTTAGTTGCTTGAACTTCAAATTTAAAAAAACCTCTAATATTTTGAAGTTTCTCAACGACATCACTAAATGTACATAAGACATTCGTTGACGTGATTTGACAAGTACCAAAATCAGTCCCTGCCTCATTTTTCAATGGAATCGTTCGACTATATCCTTGTAATTCTGGAGGTAACGTTAATGTTAATGTGTCTCCAGTTTTCATTTGATTTCCAGATTTGTCACTAAAATTAACTTTTATTCCTGTTCGTTCTCCGTAACCTAATTCCGTTTTATCAAGTGTAAAACTATCAACTAGTCCTGTTTTATTTAATTCTTGTGCACTTGCTATTATAGGCACCAAACTCTGACCTATAGTAAACATAAAAATCATTAAAATCGAAAAAATCGAAGTTACTCTTTTTATCATGTCATTCTCCTATCAATTATTATTAGATGGCTTCTAATATGAATATGTAATGACAATGACTTAATAGGATGATGACATTTCTTCTTTTTTAACTGTTATAAACTTAAAAACTTGAAAACAGGTTTCTAAAACGATTCCTCTGCTCCCCATTAACCTTCATTTTTTCTAATGCAACACTAATTTCACTAAGTTTACTATTTACAAATTTAACAATTGTTGATATTATTGTAACTGTCTAAATTACATTTTTTCATCATCCCTATCAAGTCTCGGAATCTTATGTTGTATCATATCTACCATCTCATGGTGAGCATAAATTCCTGATTAATAATGTTTTCATCCCAATGCTATTGGTTTATTCATACTACTTTCCATTGTTTTCAGATTCATAACATCAGTATGTCCAAGTTTGATAGCACCTTTTTAATGATTCACAATTTTATTTACCAGAACCTTTTGCCCCCTCCTAAAGGCATTTTTTATGCTCTCCTCCGTAATATATGACTACTTTGAAAATAAAAATAGCTTTTGTAACTTTTATAACTGATTTTGTAATTAAAGAAACCAAACATAAATACGATATTTTGAATATACTTCTTATTTTATACTCCTTCCTACATACACTGAAATATCATTCTTAAATGCTTGCGCCATCCCCCCTACCGAACCCTTGATTCACATAGTGAAAATTACAAATCCCTAGTAACCTTGTTTACTCATGTAAATCTTTCAAATCATTTTCCAGGTTGTAATTACGTTGGCTTATGCTTTTTAAGAAAATGAACGGTAACATCCTCAATCTGTCTCAGCTTATAAATTTAGTATTTTATTCACAACTTACATGACGTATAAACTTCTTGGTCAAATCTCGCTATACCGGATCTTCAATTAAATTCTCAGCATGACGACAAGATTCATAATTAATTGTAGTTGCTTATTTCTTTATTTCCATAAAACCAGATTTCACATTGCTTGGTCGGTACAATGGCATATAGGCCATTTATAAATAGCTGTAATACATGTGCACTTAAGTAATAAAGGTGTCATCAGAATAACAAAATACACGTGCTCTACTTCTACCAAATAATTAATAATTACATCTTAGTCACCTCACTATTTGTATATAATGCTAGATATTATATAAAACAAAGAAAGAGTAGTAAGCGTAATGTCAATCATACAAAAAACTAAATTTTCAGTCTTTTTTATATTTAAAGGAGGATATTTTCAGCTACTCTTTCTTTGTATTATGAGTTTAACACTAAACATAACGTATAACAAGACAAAATTATTCAATTTTCTATTAATTTCGACAATTTCCTTAGAGAGGCTTATATCATACTAGCAAAAGTTCCTTACAATGCATTTTAAACAAAGCCATTTATAAGTTTAATTATATTCGCATCAATAACGAAGAAGGCATAACAATGTTACGTATTCTACTTCGATTGAAGCCAACAGCATCATCTTCTTTCTTTTCTCTCTATTGATAATAAATAAAAGAACAAGGTGAGTAGGAACGGGTATTTAATGATGAAATTTTACAAACATGAACCGTACACACAACAAATACTACGCGATTCATTTTCAATAGACAAAAAAATGTTATTAATGATGAAAAAAGCAAAATTTCCTGTTCATACTTCTCTATTACATCTCATTCAATTCCCTACTCTAATTCTATCTGGCGCAGGAAAAGTTGTAATAGGTGTTGATGAAGGAAAAGTTGCTCTGACTGTAGCTTTGAAATAAAGTTCACTTAAAAAATTCGATTAAAACTCATTTAGAATTTTTCTATCAATTAGGAGGAAATACGGTACAACAATTTCATTGAATGATTCCTGATCTACGCCCTACACGTACTTGAGGAAAGGGACTTCTGTTGGAGTACTGTAAATAATGATGGACAAGAGTACCAATAGGCATCCCTTATACTTTACCTTCAAATACTTGGTAAATGATTCTTTTTGATTTTGATCAGAGTGAATTTCGTATTAATTTATACTTTATACAAACACACGCTTTAATTTTTTTCGAAAACGAATACCTAGCGTAATGGCTACAATGATAACCACTCCGAAGATAATTTTCCCAATGTGCTGTCCGAGCACCGCAAATATAACATGTGATTTTCCTCCTAACCAATAGCCACCAATTAAAAAGAAAGATACCCAAAATAGAGCACCGGCGTAGATCGTTATGGCAAAACGACGGAACGGTAAATTAATAATACCTGCAAAGTATCCAGTAAAATGACGTACACCTGGGATGAAGAATCCAATAAAGATAAGGAAATATCCATATTTATCAAACCACATTCTCGTTAAATCAATTTTTCTTTGTGTTAAAAATACATATTTCCCATATTTCTGTATAAAAGGCATACCAAGTTTATTCCCTAAAAAGTATTGAATTGTCATCCCTACACTTGTACCAATAAAGGATAAAATAATTAAAAGTGGTAATTGTAAATCTCCTTTATGTGCCAAGAAGCCTGCATATGCTAGTGTTGGCTCTCCTGGGAACGGAAATGCAATATATTCTAACAGTGTTCCAACAAGTACTACATAGTAGCCGTACTGCTGAAATAATTCATAAACCCATTCCATATTGTTTTCTCCTTTTTTTCTACAGTATTAATCACGTACAACAACCAGTGGTTACACTAGTCCTCATAAGAATCTAGGCATTTCAATGCTGAGTAGTTCCAAAGCAGCATAAACCTTTACTCTGCACAATAATTAAAAAACAGAAGTTCCACCCAATCATAAAAATAAAAAGCGAATAACTTATTAGGTTGATTACGATAATACTTAAGAAGGCTCTTTGCTGGATAGTAAAAAGCGGAAAACCGTATCACAAATAAGAGATACGGTTTTTACTAATAGTTAAAAATCATAACAGTATAAAAACACATTAAGTTTTGCCTTCATTGAATCAAAGTAAATTTCCTTTTCATTTATACGTTCAAAGTTTTGATTGTCATAAAATCCATAGTTACATTTAGCATCTGTATATAAATATAAAGATTTTACATCCATACTTTCCATATAATTAAACAAATGGTTCATTAGAGTCTTTCCAACTCCAAGACCTCTGGATTCCCCCGATACAATGAATAATTGTATACAACCTTGAAAATCATCTTCTTTTCCATAGATAAGTTCTTTATATGCATCTTGAACTTTTACAAATTCTTTCATGAATTGTTTATTCTCCTTATTGGCTATGAACATTTTAAGCATGTTATAGGCATAACTGAACGTATTATGAGCTTTCCTTAAACGATTTTTGTCTTTTGTTGAATCGCCCAAAATAACACCAATAATCTTATTGTTTCTTTCTGCTACTTTGCTAAATGAACTTCCTAAAATACAACTTTGTAGATAGATGTTTAATACTGAATCTAAAAATTTTTTATCCTTTATGATTTCATTGAAGCCAAATGCTTCGCCAATCAATTTTTTAATAGACTCGTAATCTTCTTTGACTAAATCTCTATATATTACTTTATTCATATTTACAAGCTCCCTTTTATATAAATATAATTTAATTTCGTATTTTATTGCGAATGCCTTATTATAATAGTAATATCTCCCCTTAAGGGAGAGTCAACGATAATATAAGAAAAAATACGAAAAGCCGCGTCTAGTATAATTACCAAACGCAGCTCGTGTTATTCCAAAAATGGTAGATATGCTTGTTGAATACCGTTTTGTGTTGCAATATAGAAATGCTTTGGCAAACCCTTCATTTTGTATACACTCATTAATAACAATCATGATGGGGATTCTACGTAAATCTAACATAAGCTTTTTTCGAACATGTTCTGCTAAAGCAAGATTTGATATGAATAAAATAAAAATTCCAGGTATTGTTTTGATAATTCTGGGTGAGATGTTTGATAACATTATTCCTGCTCTAATTCAAGAAATCGTAGGGGACGAAATTGCTAATTGGATGGAAGTGCCCTATTCTAATTGGCAAAAGTTAATGAAATTCAAAGAACTAATGGGTTTTCTTGACTCTGATTATTCGGGTGTTTTCGGAAGTATGACTAATCAGCTCGTGCTGGCATTGCTCAGGCGTCAGTCACTATCTTAGACATTGATACTCACTAGTTACTAGAATACGAAACACATGTAAACAATTATGGTGTAAAAAAACAGCAGAGTTTATAATATCTCTGCTGTTTCCTATTATTTAACTTCTAACGTGAACCAATTATTTAATGAATAGACAAGCGTTACCAAACAGCCAATTACACCAAACCAAATAACATTAGGATCAATCTTTGAACCAAATAATACTGCTATTACCGATACCATAAACAATAACATCGCTAGACCATTAATCTTAATTTCGACTATATCGCCACTTTTCACTTGCTTTTCTTTACTTCCAAAAAACAATTGATTTGCTTTTAGCTTTGCTTCTTTTACATCAGAAGGAAGCGTATACTCTTCATTATTTTCTAATTTCATTACCACTTCATTATCTACTTTTAAAGCTACTCTTGTAGCTCCGCCCATCATTCCTGTTGCCCTTATTACTTTTATACTCATCTCAAACTCCCCTTAAAATGTTGTCCGTTTAATAAAAACCTTCCCCTCTTCAGTTTAGTATATTTTCTACAATTTTTCATCTTTTTTCCATGATTTATATTATCATATTCGGATTTAATTTATTAATAGGAGTATGAGTGTTTCTACCTTTTACTTTATAGCCTATAACTAAATAACCTTTTGCACTCCTGTGATGTAGGTAATGTTAGTTTCAAGCAAGATTTCCTTTTACATCCTCTATTCTTATTTAATCGGTTTCTCTGTTTTTAAAACAAATGAACTTAATGCAGGAACCTTCATCTTATTATCATGGAATACATACAGCACTTTACTTCCTGCATGTTCACCATCTACTAGCACTTTCCAAGGACCTTTTGATGGAAGATTTATTTCCATAGCTTCTCTATTTGCATTGTGAGCTACAACAAAATATTCATTTTTATTTCCATTTTCTTTGCTATCAATTGTGTAAGCTACAACATTTTTTGGCGCATCCATGAACGTTACATGTTTTTTAATTTGTTCAGCAGTTGTCATGCGAAAAGCTGAATACTTGTTACGTAGCTCAATTAACCCTTTCATATACTCAACTTCTTTATCAAATGCTGCACGGCGCACCCAATCCATCTGGTTAATCGAATCAGGAGATTTGTAGCTATTATGGTCACCATATTTTGTACGCATGAACTCTTGCCCTGCATGCAAGAATGGAACCCCTTGCGATGTTAATATGATAGAAGAAGACAACTTATGCATTTGTTTACGTACTTCTTCACTATCGCCAGGATTCGTCAACTCAAGCTTATCCCATAATGTATGGTTATCATGTGCTTCAACATATGTCAGTACTTGTTCAGGATCCTGATAAGTAGACACCTTTTTATCATAATCAAGACCAGCCGTAATTCCTTTTTTTATGCGTTCTTCCATGTTTTGCATTCCGTTCACAAAACCATTATCCTTATCTCCAAATACGCTGCCTTTCAATCCGTCACGAATATCGTCATTAAAATGAGCGATTCCGTTCATTTTCTCCGCATTTTTTTGATTTGCTTTTAACTCAGGCGCAAGAGGCGTATTTAAATCCCAACCTTCTCCATGAAGAATAATAGAAGGATCAATTTGATGAACCGCTTTACGTATCGCATTCATTGTTTCAACATCATGAATACCCATCAAATCAAAACGGAAACCATCTAAATTATACTCTTTCGCCCAGTACACGACGGAATCTATCATAAATTTCCTCATCATCTTTCGTTCAGAAGCTGTATCATTCCCTACACCTGTTCCATTTGCGAGTGAGCCATCCTCATTGTAACGATAATAATACCCTGGAACTAACTTGTGGAAATTAGATTCAGCCGCACTGTACATATGATTATATACAACGTCCATTACAACACGAAGATTATTATCATGAAGTGTTTGAATCATCTGCTTTAATTCAGTAATTCGAACAGTCGGCTCATAAGGATTAGTAGAGTATGAGCCTTCTGGTACGTTGTAATTTTTCGGATCATATCCCCAGTTATATTGTGGTTCATTTAATTTTTCTTCATTTACTGAAGCATAATCAAATATCGGTAAAAACTGAACATGAGTAACACCAAGATCTTTAATATGATCAAGACCTGTTTTTACGCCTTCTGGTCCCCTCGTTCCTTTTTCTGTTACACCAAGATATTTCCCTTTATTTTTAATACCACTTTCAGGTTGAATGGAAAGATCACGCACTTGCAACTCATAAATAATAGCATCTTCCGGGTTTTTAAATTTCGGCTTTTTATTCCCCTTCCAATTTTTCGGATTTGTTTCTTTTAAATCAACGACTGCACCTTTATCACCATTCACAGAAGCAGCACGCACATATGGATCAACGGCCTCAGTCCATTTGTCCCCAATCTTCACCTTATATGTATAAAAAAGACCTTTTTGATCACCTGTAAGTTTTGCAGTCCAAGTCCCTTTTTCACCTTGATCCATGCTTATTTCAGTACCTTTTTCATCATTCCATTTTTTATAAGTAACCAACTTTGCCTCGCTCGCAGTGGGAGCCCACAAACGAAACTTGGTTTCCTGTGGCGTATAAATATTCCCTAAATCATTGCCATCATAATAAAATAAATGATCAAATTCCTCGCTACGGATTACTTTACCAATTTCAGTATTAGCTTCAATGGAATTTCCCATTTTGATTTTGTATGTTTTTTTCAAGTCAAGATTCTTTTCTGTAATGATTTTAACCTTATTGGTAATATCTCCATTATTTGTATCATAAGGATTAACTTTCTCAATGTTAACGCCGTCAATTTCAATTTTATGCTCCTTAATATTGAATGGAACATTGGTAGTCATAGTGATTTCATTGAAGCTATCAATGGTCGCTTTCTGAATAGCAAGTTCAGAAGATGGCTTAGAATCATATACTTTATCATCGCCCGAAAGAACCCATACTTCAGCACGACCATCCTTAATATTTTCAATCCAACGATCACCACCGTCTTTTTCCCATTCATTCGTACGAACTATAAATCCAACACGATTATAATCACCATCTATTTTTACTTTAGCATACTTACCAAACTCATCTTCCCCAGTAAATTCATAGAACCTGCCACTCGCATTTTCGGTCCACATCCAAAGGTTCCAATCCTTTGCATTTCCAACCTTCTCCTTATAATGAATGATAATTTCCGTTGTTTTCGCATTTGATTCTGCTTGTACACTCTGAAAAGAAAAAACAGATAATAGCATAGCAATTACAGTAAGTAATAAAAACGTCTTGTTTATTAATCTTTTTGTCATATACACTCCATTCACCCTTTCTTACAATATTATGAACCATTCATTATGAGTAACACTGCATAAGTTAATCTAGAAATCGCTTTTATACCACCTCCGTATTGAATGTTTATACTTATTTCCAATGATCTTTTGGTAGAAAAATCAAAGGTAGAAAGGGATAAGAAATCAACGAAAACGTTTGCATTAAATATCAAAAAAAAGACTTACTTATTCCTCCTTATATCTCTAGATATCAAAAGATCATGGAAAACATTCTAAAGAAAACGTTTGTTATCGCTTTCAATTTTATAGCAAGAACTATAAAGAGGTCAATATATTATTAATTTTCTGTTTTTACCCTATGTACATATTGTTAACATGTAAACAAAACCTATTTTAAAAAAATAAACGGTTATACCAAAAGGGAAACAACGACTAATCTTAAAGATCGTTATTTCCCTCTATTTCTTTAACTTTAAGCGGTAAATTTTTTCGATAATACGTTGTTACAGTTTCCGTATGTTATTTTTCCAATTGAGATAGCTATAATCAACCTCTTCTTTTAATTCAAAATAGTTTTCCCAAGTATCTTGTGCATGATAAAGTGTCTCGCCTGCACCTACAAAAACATCCCTATAGTCATATAGATATTTCCAGTCATTATCACTATTAAAGTAATACATTGCAAATTGATTACCCTCATCATTTAACATGTCATCTGCAAGCACACCACCCCATTTTATATAGATTTGCGTGCCAGTCATTTGTCTAAGATTAAATTTATTAATGTCATCTCGAGATTGTTCTTCAAACGCTTTACTAAATAAATGATTTTCAATAATCCATCCAAGAAACATACCAGTATGTACATATGCTTGTTCAATTGGCAAATCCTCTGGAAGATCATCAAAATAGTACTTTGCTTTATCATAAATCACGATGCCCAACTCCATTTCATACCCTATTTTTTCTATTCTACCAAAAATAAGGTATGAATAGGAAAATATATCTATATCACCATAACTAATCTTCAAAACATACAACTATAATAAAAATCTCATATAAGAAATTCGTTGTTACAAAGGCGAAACATACATTAAATGCTCATAAATAACTGTGGAGAGATAAAATTTTAGTTTTGAGGTATTTTTAATCCCACATGATTTCAAAACAACAATTTGAGCGTAACTGTAAACTATGGTGACTTTGTTTCTTAGTTAATTTCTGCGTTTTATATCATTCGCCAATCATATACAGTAAAGGTGACTACCAATTATAAATCGCTTATCCATTTTGTATAATAAATGAAAAAAAGGAGAGATTTCACAAATGACTGTAGTGAAGAACGGAACATTGCAAGTGCCTGGAGCGAGTCTTTACTATGAAATCAGAGGAAAAGGACCTGTACTTCTAATGATCCATGGCGGTGGTGGTGACGCTGATAAATTTCTTAAGGTCGCTAATCATCTTGCTAATTGGTATACAGTTGTTACCTACGACCGCCGTGGCCATTCCCGCAGTAAGCTTACCAATCAAACTGAAGATTACTGCGTGGAAACACATAGCGACGATGCTCACCACCTGCTAACTAAACTGACCGATGAACCGGCATACGTATTTGGAAGCAGCTCTGGTGCTGTTATCGGACTTGATCTGTGCATACGCCACCCAAGACAGATAAAGCTACTAATCCCTCACGAACCCGTCTTATTGCAAATTTTATTCGGTGATGAGCAGGTGCAGGCTAGAAAATTCATGGAAGACCTTAAGAAAAATCATAAAAAAGAGGTCATAAAGTTATTATCAAATGCACGAGCGGACACTAACAATCAAAAACAACCGAAAGATGTGCAAGCAAAGCGAATGCTTAGTAATTCAACGTATTTCGTTGAGTATGAAATTCCAGGCGTTCTCGACCATTCACTAGATATCGATGCCTTGCAAACTGCATTAAAATCTTCATCGATGCAGGTGCTTCCAGCAGGAGGAAGTGATTCACGGGACTTTTTCGCTTACCGCTGCGCAGTCGCATTAACAGAACAACTAGGAACAGATATCGTAGAATTCCCTGGACATCATGGAGGCTATAACACAAGTCATCATAAAGAATTTGCTGAGAAATTACACGCGATTTGTCGTTCACATTAATAAAGACAAATAAAAACTAGCAAAATGAAATTTGCTAGTTTTATTTATTTCGGGACTACTATTCATCAGAATCATCTCCAAACTTTACATTGTCGATTGCCTCCCTGTCTTTTGCAACCCCTTCTATAGTCTCAATTAAATTTCTTACCATCTCAAGTGTAATCAATTCTTCCTCTTCATAAAGTTTTATACTTGCTCCCATTGAAAGTAATTCCTCAGCAAATCTCACCAAAGATTTCAATTGATCTGCATCACTGTAGTTACATTCCATTACAGGCTTTTCTGTTTTCATATTTTGTTTGATTTCACTTATCGATTTAGATGTTTTTTTCTAATCAAAGGGAGATACTTATTAGAATTCGAATTATGACGCACTACTAAACTCACGGTAACCAACTCTACTACCCTCCTTGTAATGAGCATTTTGTATTTCAGTTAGATAGAAGTTTTTATAAAAAAGATTGATTATTTTCAGATTCAAATTATTCAATGCAAGCTACCTATTGTATATAAAGTTACTTTGACACACTATCCAGTATCTTTCTTAAATGACCTTCATCATATTTATATTTGTAATTTCATAACCCAACTTTTCATATAACCCACGTGCAACTGTGTTATGACCAAAAACATGAAGACCAATTTTATTCATTCCTAATTCTTTAGCAATAATTTCAATTTCTTTCATTGCTTGCTTACCATACCCTTTTCCTCGGTGTGGCTCATAGATTATAAAATCAAAAATATAGCCTTGATCTGGATTTGTAGTTGATGTTTGTGCAATCCAAATCATTCCGACTAGTTGTTGGTCTTGAAAAATAGAGTACAAGTAATTCAGCTCAGATTTCTCATCTTTAGGTAACAGTCTAGAAAATTCTTTTTTAGATAGATTGATTGCCTCATCTTCACTCCAGTTTCCTGAAGTAACTTTGTTTTTTGCATAGTTCTCAATTGCAGCAGAAATGTATAGTTGAAATTCTTCTTTATTCATCGGTTTTAATGTAATCACTTAATCCCCTCCTACTTTAACGTGATTGAGCTAGTTTATATAAACAACAAGTTCCAATGCTCGCTACTGCTAGCAGTTGAAATAAGCCTAACGACTTAAAGTTGTCATTATTATATAATAATTCAAAAAATATACCGAATGAGTGAAGCATTGTATCTTTTTTGCAAGCATCGTGACTTTCATTCAAATTAACGCATAATATAGCAGGAAGCATAACTTTGCATAAAATGCAGGTTTATGCTTCCAATAAGTTAACATTAACTCACTTATTAGTACAATTCTTAGGTTCTTTAAAAAAGTTAGATGCAATGCAACAAACTATTCCAGTAATCAGAATACTATATTTTACCATTTCACTTGTATGCTCAAATAAATTAATTCCATTAATTACATTAAGCATTACAAGTCCCCAAAACACTTGAATTGCTCCAAAACCTAATAATATTTTTCCTGTTCGAGAAAATTTTTTCATAGCCTTCCACCTTCCATATATATGTAAATTTTATCATAAAAACCCCAAAATGAATGACTACAAAATAAACTTTCTGCAAGTTTATGGGGTATTTTGAAGGGGAATTTTGTAATGTTAGACCTTAAAAACGATATTTTGATGCAAAGTTATGGGGTATTGGTATGCAATTTTATGAGTTAAGTCACACATAAAATTAAATTTACTCAAAAACAAAGAGGATCTAAAATACGAGATTCTCTTCAATTCCCTGTATAATGCTCCAATCTACGCCGTCTTCTAACTCATTTTCAAGTTCTTCTAATAAGCAAATCCCTTCTTGTTCAATACCCGCGTCATATCCATAAATCTCAAAATATCTTTTCTTATATTTTGTATACCAATAATATGTACTATATATGATCGAATGTTTCGCTTCTTTTCCATTTAAATTCATTGTAGTATGCCTTAAAAAATCATAATAACTCCAAAACTCTTTTAATCTCTCATCACTAAACATCTTACTAGGCACCTTTTCTACTTTGTCTCGTTGCATGAATTTCGTTAATTCCAACTCTTTTATTATTTCCATTCAGTTATCCCTTTCCGTCCTTGTTCGTGTTTATTATATTCCGATTCTTCTATTGAATCTAATGTCTTTACCACCTATCATCAAAAATTACAGTATATTGAGCAACACCAATACACTCCAATTCGTTATTTTTATATGTAATCTTTGTTTTTCTGGCGTTATATTCAAAATTATAAACTAGAATTGCTGTATTACATTCTTTATTAAAATTTCTGTTCTCAAGTTGTTCAGTAAATTGTTCATAATATGAAAAGCCCCTCAATAAATCTTGAATATTATTTACCGGTGATTGGCCAAACCATTTCTTTTCAACTAAATCACGATCATAATAACCTAAGTTAAAATGTCGTTCGAATATAGAGGGTATACTATCTCCATCTTCCGATATGATCTCATCGTTTTCTTCATAAAACTCCCTGAACTCGTCTGATCAACTTGAATATAACTCGATTCACAGCCATAGAAAAGTGCAGATCGGTCAGGTGGCATTCCCTAATCAGTTCGCTATCAAAAAGCAAATATTCTAATACCATTTGTTCCGCCTCGATATGTTAAACACTCACGGCTGCCACCCATCCTCCTGCAAGAACTTCTGTAATTCTTCCTCAGACGGTACATTCTTCTTCCACTCTTCACATTCCTCCACAAACTTCTCCGTTTCATAAAGAAGCGACGGCTCTTTCTTTCGAAACTTAACTGCCGCTTCCTCTACTTCACTGAGCTTCGTATATCCTTTCCTATGCCAATCTCGTAAAATCCCCTTCACATAAGCAAGCGTCCGCTTATTATTTTCATAGGCAATCTGAAGTGCCTTTAGTACAAGCTCCTCCGACAAATCTGTAATCCATTCACTTAATTCCTTCGCTGCATATGATGACAAACTACCGAAATTTTGTTCATAAAATGTGTATACACTACTACCTGGATTCACTTCTTCTACTTCTATTTCTTCTTCTACCTCATTCACTGCACATTCTTGAACAACTTCTTGCGGAATCATATCAGATGCTTCAACAGGCATTCCGAAATGCTCTAGCAATAACGGAATATTCAACTCTTCTTCGAGGCATCTTTGAAGAAACATATGTACAAGCTCTTTATTTTTCACAGTCTTTAACTCACGTAACACACACTTTTCTATGTTTGTATTCGTAATTGGGTTATAACGTAACCAGTTCAAAATATATAATTCCTTCGTTTTCGCATCAAATAAGATCTTTCCATACGCAATAAACCGCTGCAACAACTTCTCAACCGTTTCACGATTATACCCCGTTTCCATCTCTACCAAACGGAGTGGCCGTGGGTAAATTCCGCATTGTCTCGTTTTCGAACATGTCAGCAAATACATATAAAAATAGCGCTCCTCTGGCGTTAAATCCAGCACAAACTCATCTTGCCAAAAATTCACCTGTACACTCCGGTATACTCCCATATTTCTTCCTCCCATCCTTTAATGGTAAATATAGAATTGGTTACTCCTTCTATATATAGGATTGCAGGCAGGGATTTGGTAAATTTATTTTATAATTTTTACTAGTACTAGAATGTTACTTTTTTATTTTTTTGTAGTAGTTCTTGTAGTTGTTTTTTCTTTTGTTTATTTAATGATTTATTACTTGGCAGGGGTTTATTAGGGGCTTATAAGGGGCTTCTTTTATTGTCATCTGCTGAAGAACTTCTAAAATAATACTGCATGAAAAAATTAATTTTGTTTGATACCTTCATTAATTGTCACTTCTTTATCAGCGACTAAATCATAAAATCCTATATGAACTCCTTCTTCATATAACCAGCATAGATCCGTTCCATAAGGAGCTGCAAAAATCTCAAACATTACAGGAGCAATTTTAAAAATAGATTCCGCATTTAAGATGATAAAATTTTCCGCATGATTCACATATTCATCGGTATCATCTATAGAATACAAATTCCAGCCATTTAATTGCGGGATAGAACCTTTTTCTCTAAATGAATATCTAACTGGTTTTCCAGCAAGAATATTTTTTGAAACGACAAAACCACCATACTCACTGTTAGTTATTTTCATTTTCAAACTCCTTAATACTGGAATTGACAGCATGTTTTAATAGAATTTCATAAACTAGTTTCATCTTATCAGTAGGCCATTCATTGTTTGTTACTATCCAGTTACTTTGTAGTTAATCTATCCTCACCAAAATTAGCTAACGGCTCAAATCATAGAAATGGAGAAGCAGCTCCAGGTAACCCTGCTTTAATTAGAAACTCATAGGTTCCTTAAGATAAAGATTATGAATTTCTTTTTATTGCATCATCGTTAACTGGACCTGCCACTATTCCAATTATTCCGTCTTCTAAACGAAAAGAATGTAACAAAAATTATTGATAATTTTCGATAGCTGAAATAAGGGAACCTGTTCCTTCTTCTGCATAATGAATGAAGTCCAAACATTTTTCACTCCAGCCACCGATTAAATTTGTTTTCTCTCCTACGAATTGTTGGTTACCGTAACTATTCAAATTGAAAGAGTGAACCCAAACATCAGGATTCATTTCACGACGATATGTTTCAAGAAGAATTTGTGAAGAATTGTCTCCATACCTATCTCCATACACTTGCTCATCAGAGAAGACAAGAATGCGGTCAACTTTGATTTTGTTATCTAATAGATATTTGATAGAAAGATATAAGTTTGTTCCATATCCATGTTTATTAACTTCTGATAAAAATGTGTTCATGTTCTCTAAAATACCAGAACGGGTAGAAACATTTATCGCTTTGAAATCAGTTGCGAATACAGATGTAATAGAATTATCACAGAAGGAGTGTGCCATTGCCATCATGAGTGTAGCAATATCTGCACATTTAACGGTCCCACCTTTCGAAACAGGATAACATGTCATAGAGCCTGAGATATCTGCTGTCATGAATGTTGTTCCTAATAATCTCGGCATGTTTGTAACAGATGCTTCAATGGCGTCATTCAATACATCTAATAATTCGCTTCCTACTTGTGGTAATTTTTCTTGTACAACACGATAGGCTGAAAAAAAGCGAAATGGTAATTGTTTTGATTTTTTTACTCGCTCAGGATCGCGAAGAATGTTATATACTGTATCAATATTTGATGCACCTGAATTTACGATATTGCGAAGGTTACGAAGTAAGGCCATATACCCCACTTTACCGCTATCAATTAATTCTTCCCATACTTCTTTTTTGTTTCCCTTTTGAGAAAGCTGTGTTTCCCATGTGAATGGTACTTGTAGTGTATTTTCTAATAAACGTTTATAAAGTTCGTAACGTTCTGTTCCTTTTTTTGCAGATGGGCTAACTAAACGGAATACATCTTTCAATGTAACGTCTTTCCCTGTGCGGTTGTATTTTGCTAATTGATATTCATCAAATGTAGAAAAGGCATCTGCTAACCCTTTTTTCAAAGAGTTTGGGATTGGATTTTCCCGACCATATACCCCTAATTGATATGCCATCATTTCTGTTACATCATCAGGACGCTGTGCAATACGAGAAATTGTTTGACGAGCATATTTACGACCTTCAGGGTGGTTTGCGAGTTCCACTGCTAATACATGTGTAACAGAGCGCATATAAAACACTTCACGTGCATAGACTGCTAAACTCGCAACAAATCTAGGGTCTCTGTCCATGATTTGTTTTGCAATAGTAACTAATTCTTCACTGTTGTCTCCATAAAATTTAGGTTCATTAAAAAAAGATGTTAATACCATCGTTACTAATTTATCTTTATCATACATTTTATAAGCTGTTCCGCCCTCTTTTGTATACGTTTGACGGCTTCCTTGAGAAGAATGATTAAACTTTGACATTATTATCTACCCCCAGATGTTTTTTTGACACGACTGGTTGAAATACAAATAAAAAAGGCAACGTATATACGTTGCTCTTTTCACTCATTCCTAACACTTAAGAAATATTCAAAACAGGAATCGAATCCCACAAACACAATCCCTATATGACGAAGTAACTCCTACCTTAGTGTTATGAATCAAAGAAAAGTACGAACTCGGTGCGGACCTCCCCGCATCGATTAGGATCGAATCTATAACATTTAATATTAGTAAACGAAGTATGAGCTATCTACACTGTTCCTGTTATATATAATGTTTAAAGATTTGGGAGATAAGCGAAAAGGCTCATTACGTCGCTCTACCACTGAGCTACCTCCCAAATTTGGGAAGGTGGGCGTCGAACCCACGACCTACGGCTTATCAGGCGAAGAAATCCTTCTCTACACTGCCCAAATCTATTAAATATGAAGTATTAAAAAGGGAGATAGGCGGAAAGACTCAATATGTTGCTCTACCAAACTGAGCTACTTCCCTGATGTTTAGAAAACATCAGAGAAGGCAAGGATTCGAACCTGCGACCTACCGCGTGACAGGCGAAGAAATTCTTTCCTACACTGCCCTTTTCTTTTTGCTACTTATTAACTTCATTATACTCGTTAATTAAATATTTGGCAATTATTAGTATTTTTGAAAAATTTTATCTTTTTTATCTATGAATCTTAAAATTTCTGTATTTCACAATTTAAGTGAATTAGATTATATGAAAATAATGTGCTAGACTAACTAGCAGATATACAAATTTTACATAAAACACCAATAGAACAAAAATGTATCCATCCTTGTTCAATATGGCATGTATTATTTTTCTTTCAAAAGATATTAATTATTCCCAAGACAAGAAGTTAGGAGATGTTAGATGTGAAATATTTTGTGATAGAAGATGATGAATTATCAGAATGCGGTGAAGAGACAATATATATTTTTGAACATAGTAAAAGAAAAAGAAGTTACGACACGATTAAAACCTTAGAAGATTTTGCAGCAAGGTGCCAATTCATTGAACGAAGAAATATGCATTGGTTTTGGTATAAAGGAAAACACGTTGAAGATATGCCTATGTGGGAATTTGAAAAAAAATTTAGAGCCGAACAAGAAGAACTGAAAGCAATATCCCAAGAAGAATTCACAGAATTAAGAAACAGATATGCTCCTCTTATTAAACCTATCGAGTTCCCTATTGAAGGAATCAGAAGTGCTTATGCTTATGAACCAGAATGGAATGATGAATTTTTTGTTATGGAAACGGAAGAAAGTTATTTTGCTGTTTATTGGTTTACAACGGCTTAAAAATAGGTTATATGAAAAATCAACAGATTCTTATCTTAAAGGACTTTCGGGTCAGGATGTCGGGGCTTGGGTATTTAATATGATGGTGAATCAATTTAGTTCCTCGAAGCCTCTGTACATCATACACCTTTACAAGTATCATCATTCACTTGAGTACTTAGCGTTTGGTGCTTACCTTCAATTTCTTTGCTCAATCATTGTCATAATATATGTTCATCTAAAGAAGTGTTTTTCTTTATTAGATTTTGAAACTATATTTACTTTTCTATCTTTGAAAGTTCCTCTCTCCTCGCTTCATAAGTAGCTAAATCTGCGTATCTTGTTGTAATAGGTAAACGACTATTATTTTCTACAAAATGCAAAACAACATGGGTAGCAGTATCTAAATCGATCCAATTACCACAAGAAACAAAAATTGGTTTTACATTTTCTCTAGTTCTTAGCGTTCTTCCATAAACTTCTTCATTTACAACGATCTCAGTATACGAACCTACTTCGTTTTCAGGTTCGGTAAAATCAACATTATTTATTTTTAAGTACGTTTTGGCTACTCCAATAGTTGGCTTTTTTAAATAGAAAGATGCATGCGTTGCAATCCCCATATGACGATTATGTAAATAACCATTTCCATCAAACATATATAAGTCTGGAAAACTTTTTAATTTTTTAACTGTATCAAGCACTAATGGTAATTCTCTAAATGCTAGATAACCAGAAATATAAGGAAACTCAATTTTATCTATATGATGAACTTCTTCAATAATTGCCTTTGTAAGATAATCGAACACAACAATACAGCAGACTCCATAGTCAATTCCCTCATTAGACCAATAAGCAATGTCTATTCCCGCTACTAATTTTATATCTTCTAGTTCAAATATATTTTTTAAAGAAATGTTACTTGATAATTGTTTTTGCAGTTTCTCTAACTCATTTATATCGTGTTTTTTCATAATTTTTCCCCCGAATTTTTCACATAGTCCAAATCTAATAGTTAGCTCTTTTTTCTTCAACAATGTAATCATTTTTATCCCAAATCCTATACTGTATTTCTACTTTTGAGAAGCCGTTTCTCCAAACTATCCAGCATATGGATTATAATCAATTTCTACTTTTTTTAGACCTTCCAATACTTTTTTTATTCTATTAGATAAATCCGCGATTTCCTCTTTAGTTAACTCCTCTTCCGCATCTAACGAGTTAAACATACTTAAACACCTTGTTATCCTTTCAACAGTACCAACGAAAACTTTGTCATGAGTAATTAAAATCTCTCCTATAGCAGTATCCCTCACAACATCTTCTATCTCACCTAAATTCCAGTATTCATCGACTATTCTTGCTATTGCATCTCTATATCCTCTATTTAAACTAAAAAAATCATTATAGTCCTCTTTGATCGCTTCAAATAATTCGTTGTATCCCCAGTATTTCACTAAATCTCCCTCCATCCAAAAATATTATGGCTTAATCCCTTATTGCAATCTTAAAATAAAAAACACTTGTTACCTATAAAAGACAATCAAGTGCTTTTTATTTACTTATATGAAAACACCTTTAGCTTTGTTGATTCCCGCATTGATATTAATTAATCGATGGTACTTCAATGGCGTATACCCCTTTGCTCAGCACCAAAACTTACAACTGTAACATCCCTATTAGAATGCAAATCAAAACATTCATATAAACAAGATTTTGGTTTACTTACCTTATATAGCCGTACTTTTGAATACTGGGCCAGTCGATTCTTCCTTAAAATGTAATAGGGAATGTACTTTCAAAATCAATTATTACTTCTTCCCTTTCCCTAAAACAATCTAAGTATTAGATTTCCCCTATATTTTCAATAACCCTATTTAGTTTTTTATAAAATTCACCTTTTGTTTTTACATGTTTAAACTGATCTGGATTAATATGAGCCTTTTGAGAGAGTGCTACAATCTCTTCTTTTGTAATTGAATCTTTAGTATTTATAGATGCTATATTTGTATATTTTCCATCTTCTGTTTTTGGAATTTCTAAAATCCCTTTATTTACGAGATTCACTACAGCCTTATGCTCTGAAGAATGTGTGTCTACACCGGTAATTTTCCAATTATGCATAACCTTTGGCGTGTATACACCATTCTTTACCTCTTTTAAATATGTAATAGCAAGATTACGAATGGTTCCACCTGTTTCGCCAAAGGCATTCTCTTGTTTAGATGACCAAATCTGTTCAAACTTACGTCCCTCTAAAGCCCCTCCTTTCGCTTGAAGAGCCTCCATTCTATATGCATTCATTCCCAGAGTCATAACATCGCTCATTTTGATTGGTTTATTTGTACGAATAGATCGTAAATTTGTAATTCGGCTTCCATATGGTTTGGTTAAGTCAATTTCGTATTTCACGCCTCCGAAGAAGTCGTTCGTACTGTATTTAGACGCACGGCGTGTTTTATCAAAGCTAACTGTTACATCTCCGGCACGGGATGTGTTAAAATACCCCGCCGCCCACTCCATATAATCTTTTAAATCTTTTCCAGTTATCTTATATACTGTAATTTCTCCCAAGGCATATTGGTAATTATACGCAATATCTTTCTTCTTAATAGGACCTACATCTAAACGAGCATAATCGTTATCAATTTGATGGGCTACTACATCTGCTTTGCTGTAATAAAGCATAACCTCATGAAAAAAATCTGATAAAGGTGTCTCTTGAATTTGCACACTTGGAATACCCTTTATTTCATTTTCAGGAACAAGATTTCTCCCCTTTAATTGAGCGACTACAACATTTGCATCTCCTCTCGCATACTCGTGAAAAGGTGTTAATGTTTCTTCAAGTGCAGGATCGGATAATACCGTTGTTCCATCAGCATTTTTTACAGGTAAAGTGGTAGCTGTTTTATCTTTTAAAACCAGCTTCCCATCTTGCTTTGTAAAAGTAAGGTCAATACGTGAGATATGCGTACCATATTTATCTGGTTCTGTAATAATAACACCATTTACAACTTCTTTTTTAACAAGTTTATGCATATGAGCTGCAAAAATAGCGCTTAGTTCTGGACAGGCATTTGCAATATCTTGAACCCCAGTACCAGAGATGCCATTCTCATTTTCTAGTCCCATATGCATAACTCCTACCATTACATCTACTTTACCTTCTAATTCTTTAATTACCCTTTTTGTCTCTTCTACTGGATTTTTCACCACTAAACCAGCCAAATGATCTGTTCCTTTTTCAAAATCACTAATCATTGGTGTATTCATGCCAATAACCCCAACTTTGATGCCACCTTTTTCAACTATCGTATATGCAGGAAGAAAACGCTCTCCATTCTCCTTGTAAATATTTCCTGCTAATATCTTTCCTTTATATTGCTCACTAACTTTTTTCAATGTATCTAATCCAAAATTGAATTCATGATTCCCAAATGCCCAAGCATCATATCCCATTTCGTTCATTGCTACCATCATCGGAGACTGTGGCTTATCATTGAATAATTCTACTGAGTTCCCTTGAATTGTATCTCCGGCATCTAATAATATGGTATTTGGATTTTCTTGACGTACCTTCTTTATAACCGTATAAAGCTGCGTTAAACTTCCACTCATATTAGCACCATCAAGTGCATAATCCCAAGGCATAAACCTACCATGAATATCCGCAGTACCTAATAATGTAATATTAACATCAGATTCCTCTGCTTTAGAGATAACTGGTTTGATTGTTATTGCTGCTCCAAGCAGTATAAAAATAACAAAATAACATACACGGCTCTTCCATCTCATTTTTGACATAATAACAATGTTTCTCCCCTTTTTGTACTGTCATATAGTGTCTTGAACTTTAAAAATGTAACTTATTATTTGGAAAACTTCAAGTCAATTGCAAGTAATCTATAAATTTTGGACATACTGATACTATTACTCTATAGAGGTGTGTGATCAGTATAGAAAAATAAAATTTGTTCAAATGGAAGCATGATCAGCCTGACATTATTATCTTAATCGCAATTTGACTCATCTATTATTCTCCTTTCTGCTAAAATTCTTACTCCCATCGTTTCAACACATCACTGATTTCATTGCGAAAAAGAACACCAGTAAATAATATACAATATTTTCCGAATAACCTATGTTATATTTTATAAATCATTATAAATTTTCACACTTTAAGGAGGATTTTTATGTATACACCTAAATATTTTGAAATGCAAGATTCAGAGCTTATTTTAGAATTTATCAAAAACCATTCATTTGGAACCTTACTATCTAGTACGAAAGACTTTCCAATTGCAACACACCTTCCGCTGGATGTATATAATGAACAGGGACATACTTATTTATCTGGGCATTTTGCTTATGCCAATCCTCACTGGAAATTGTTAAAAGAAAATCCTCAAGTATTAGTTACATTTCTAGGGCCACATGCTTATGTGTCTTCTTCCTGGTATGCGCAAGAAAATGTACCCACATGGAATTATGTATCAGTCCATGTATATGGTACAGCTCAGCTCGTAGAAGGCGAAGAATTAGAGATTATGTTAACAAAAATGCTAAAGAAATATGAACAAGGTAGGGATAACGCAGTATTATGGGATACTTTAGATTCACAATTTTTAAAACAAGAGATGAAAGGGATTGTAGGTTTCAAAGTAAAAATTGAGAAAATTGAAGCTTCCTTTAAGTTAAGTCAAAACCGAAATAATGATGACTACAAATCAATTATTAATAATCTTGAGAATGAAAACGATGTCTCTGCAATAGAAGTAGCTAACTGGATGGAAAAAGTTAGACCAATTAATGAAAATTAAGTTCAGAACCAAATCACGGAGGTGGCAGAAAGAAAAACATACAAAAAGCGAAAATTCCTGTATTGTACGAATTGCCAGGACAATACAGGAATTTTCGCTTTGCTTATTCATACTACTAATAATTTATCATAGTAATAATTCGTTTGTTAATGAAACAAATATCAAAATAAGTAATAGATATGTTTACGAATACAATAAGAATCGGGGTATTAAAATATCATCACACTCATTTACTGTCATAAGTTTCTGATCCAAGTATCAAAAAGCTTTTAACAACTAGAAATCAAGCAAAGATTTCCCAAAAATACTCTTCTGCTTCTTTTTTAGTTTCATCTTTATGATATTAGTAGCTAACCTATCGCAGTATCTGCTACCTTATCTATAAATGTAACATTTCAGCCTTTACAACTTGAATATATTCCTGCAACTTACAAAACGCTTCTGCGAGCTTGTTTGTTTCTTCTTTATGAAGGAAGCGTGCTTTGTTTCGTTCTTCCTCTATGACAAGCAGCTGCGCGGCAGCATAAGAAAGACCGTACTTTTCGCATTCTCGTTTTATATCCTGAAAAAAGGAAGGAGGGACAGTCCCTGCTCCTGAGACAAGCATCTCATCTAAAACTTGTTCCAATTCATCGATTAGGCGCACTAACTCTATCATAGAACGTTTCCCCTTCACCCAGTGTAATATTTATAATCTCTCCTACTTCTGTATATAAAATAATAGGTGTAACTACAAGCTTTGTTCCTTCCTGATAAGGATGAACTAGCATTCTCTTTACATGTAACGAATCCAAATATATTTTTACAAGTCGAATCATCCGCTCATTCTCTGGTCGTTTCATCATTTGCATTTGCAATGTTTTACCATTCTTATCGATAAGAGGTATGATCCATTTCTGTTCGTGCTTCTGAAACTTCCATTCTTCCATTTCAGCAACTTCGATACAAAAGACTCCTTGTTTATTTGTCTCTAACCTGTTCTCTTTTACTTTTTTTAGTAATTCTTCCCATGAGGTTACAAAGAGAGATTGCCACTCTGCCACATTTGTTTTCCCTTCCACTTCCCCTACTGTCTGTGAGCTAGATGACAATTGAAAATCGGCGTTAAGTTTTGCCTGTTTCAACTGGAAAGATGAACGAGATAGTTCGTATCCTTTCCCTGCAATCCCCCATGGACCTTGCCTTTCATGAAGTTCTTCAGGAGTTGTGCTGCTTCCTTCATAAAACATGGGGCGCGACTGTGTGTATGTGATCCACTTTTCTTGTCCTCGATTATAGAAATAATACGTCACACCAACATAACCAGACTTCGTTTGCCAGCCGGATGCACCAAAAGCATACAAAGTAAGTGGTGGAACGTCATAATATTCCGAACGAAACGGACTGTCTTGCAGATGGTGGCGCTCTAACAACAAAATGTGTTCATAAATCGCGGACAGCGTTTGTCGATAGGATACCATTTGAAAAGACGCATGTTTCATCCGGTAAAGCCCAATATCCGCACCGAGCTTACGAAATAAATTCTCTAACTTTGCTAGTTTCAAAGAACGTGCTTTTACAGAAAGTTGTTCTATTTCATAGATTGTATTTTCGGTAAGACGTGTCAATCCAAAGTGAACAATTTGCTCAATCATCTCTTTGAAAATAGATAGCTTTTCCGGCGCAATAATAAGCGGTTTCATCTGTTTCGTTTCATGCGAGATTCCTTTCTCTTTTTGATACCAATATACCGCTTCAGCCTTATGCCGGCATATCCCCTCTGCTTTGCACGTACAGATCGCATCCGCTACCGATTCAGCTGTTAGAAAGCGAACCGTTATATTCTCTTCTGGGAAGGACGCAATTAAAGCCCCCTCTTCTTCTAAAACAAATTTTTGCTGAAATATTTCGCGAAACATCATTTCAGCCCACACCTTTTCAGAAACAATGCTGCGTACGTCCACATTCAAAAGAGGGGAAAAGTTAACCTTCGTTTCTTCTTCTCCTTCGTACATCTTCTTAGCTTCGAACAGAGCCATAATGACATGCTTGCAAATGGAGCGGGCATCACAACTACAAGAGTAACTACGTATATCACCCGTAAACGTTACAGTAGTTTCGTCATCAAGATGTATATGCGCTACATCTTCTTCTACGTCCATTTTGACATTTGATACAACGGCCAAATCCTTCATCGCTCTCTTATATGTCCCTTTGTTGGACATGGCGATTAAGTATGTTTCATCAATAGAGGAAAGAACATTTAAGAAATGATTGTTGCGATCCATTGTGCCAACCTCCCTGGTGTTAGTGCCGCTACATGAGCACCGAGCGCCGCCATTTTTTTTGCTGCCTGTTTATCATAAAAAGGCTGTGCAGTCGGATCAAGAGAAGTAAGCACAATCAGCTTTGCCCCTGATTCTACAATCTTCATCGCTTCTTGATACATTTCATTGTAACTACCACCTTCATATAAATCCGTTACAAGCACGACAATTGTTTTATGAGGCATCTCGATTTTATTCGTTGCGTAGCGCAGCGCCTGAGCAATATATGTTCCTCCCCCAAGCTGGACACTCATAAGCGTCTCCACCGGGTCATCAATACGATCTGTTAAATCAACAACAGCTGTATCAAAGATGAACAAATCTGTCTTAATCGTCGGTAAGCTTGCAAAGATGCCAGCCATAACTGCACTATGAATAACAGAATCAATCATACTTCCACTCTCGTCTACTGCAAGAATCACACGCCATGGATTAACGTGCTTCGTTGCTGCATAAAAGTATGGTTTTTCAATATGAATGGTGTTCGTTTCCTTGTCAAAATGCTTCATGTTCTTTCGAATCGTTTTCTTAAAATCAAAGTTGCGCATCGTTCGCACGCGGCTAGAACGATTTCGATCTGCTCTACCGCTTAAAGCGTGCTTCACTTCCTGCTCTAAATTCAGGCGCAACTCCTCAGCGACTTTCGCTACAATACGTTTAGCTGTGTCCAATACATCTGGATTCATATAATCTTTAAATTGTAAAATACATTTTAGTAAATTCATATTCGGTTCCATTTTTTGAAGCGTTTGCTTATCTTGCAATAGAGCCGTTAATTCATACTTTTCTAGCGCATGATTTTCCATAATTTCAATGGTTTCTTTCGGAAATAACTCCCGCACTTTTGAAATCCAAGTCGGCACTGTTAGCTGAGAAGGATCTAGAGATCCACCGCGTTCTTCCCCGCGTTCCCGTTCGTACAAAAACTCCAGCACATCATCCATTTCTCTGTATGCAGGGTCTTCTTCCTGAAATGTGATTTGGTCATCCGCATGTTTCCCAAGAACAAGACGCCAGCGATTTAAAGAAATGTTATTCTTCATCTTCTAGCCCCCGTCTCATTAAAATTTCTCGCGCTTTCAAATCTAACTGCATTGCGTACGTCAGCACTTCTTCGGAAATTGCTTCTTCTTTTATTGTTTCTTCTGTTGTGTCATATAACCGAGCAACTTGTCTAGCAATCGTACCCACCTCAAGCGGTGTAAATTGGCCGAACAAGAGGCGCAAATGCGGCAACACTTGTAAAAATGTCTCTTCATCAAGTTCTTCTAGAACATGTGACATCCCGCCAAGCAGCGATTCGTTATATAAAAAGATATCTTTTGCGCCAGCAAACAAACCATTCAAAAATATCGGAGCTTGCTTTTGCATATCGCCACTTCCATAAAAATATCCTTCTGCCACTTGCATTACCTCATCAATTTTCCGCTTCCCTAATGAAGTTAATAGCCCAAATACTGCCCCTTCTACTTGACTTTCTCGTTTTTCCTTTTGCAAATAAAGCTCCAGCGCTTCAATAAATTGCTGGTCTGCAGGCTGCATTGTATACAAATCGATAAGCTTTTCAGCAATAATTGCTGGTTCGCCCCCATCTAACACAGAAAATAACGAAAGTGCTTTATGTCTAGCATGTTCCACTTGCTGATTTGCTTTTTTTATTTGTGATAAATAGTAAGCGCAATCTGCTATAGACGTGAAGTCCCCATCCTCTTGTATTGCCTCATCTATGGAAGAAGTGTACATGGCAAAATCAGAAAACAACCCGCTTAAGTAGGCTTCCATCAACAAAAGAGCCACCTCTCCAACACGCCCTTTCGCCTTATACAGCTTTGCTCGCAGTACTTCCTGCGCGGCTTCTCTCACCGTTCCGCCATACACAGATAAATCAATAAGAGTGCTTTCCACTTGTGCTGAGAAACGATATTTCCAAGTTTCTCGCATAAGATTAATATTCTGCTTTCTAGCTAGGTTTGGACCGCGCAGCTTCTCGCAAAACCGAACTCCTAAAAAAGCGAGGCAATGAAAGAATTGACTTAAACGCTGGTGTCGTTCGTTCTTGTATATGTCAAGAATCGTCTCATGTGGTACAGTAGAACGCGCTGGAAGACGAAACGAGCGAACAGAAGCACGAAAATCATGCACAAGCGGCGGTACATCCGCGGATTTTGACAATTTGCCTCGTTTCGTCCCTTGCAAACTCTTCTGAAGCAGCGTCAAAGGTTTATCTGCCGAGGATAGCTCTCCCTTAACAAATGCGCTGCGCACCGCATCCATCAGCTCATACAAACCAGGCCGCATCTTGCCCCGAAGCAGCGCAAGTTCACGGATCATTCGCGCAGCCTCAATCTCATCTGCTATTGATATCCCTTCTGTTTTTAATTGCCGGGCAATCCGTATCATAAATTGCTCTGCTGCTGCTTCATCCCTATTCTCCCAAACGTGTTGATAAAAAGCAGGTGCAGGCATACCGCTCTGATAACCGCGCGTTTGGTCGCTTTCCAAAAAGGAATACGGCATAAGATAGTTTTTGGCATACGCTTTAGATAATGGACTTTTGAACAGCTTTTTCTTTTTCCCTTCCAATTCAAGAAGCCCTTTCACATGAAAGCCTCCGGTAATTACGAGCACCTTATCATATGCTTTACGCGCTTTTTCAATTTCCTTTGCCATATGTATTTCTCTAGCCATGCAGCCGTCTTCTATCAACATCTCCTGCGTATAGTCCGCGCGCGTGTAATAACAATAATCGAAGAGCTGCTGGATAAACTCCTCGCTTGTCATATGAAAACCTTGCAATTCAAAGTATTTCTCCCAAAATTCATGAAAGCTTCGGCAACCCGTTTTTTCCGAGAGCATACGGACATATTGACTGTGCCGGAAGTATTGTTCATCATACTTTCCGCGCTCTTCCTCGTTTTTCGTTACATACAAATATTCCTTATAGGGAAGATCAATAAATGAAACGGGAATGTTGCGTGCAGCTCCTTCCCGAAGTGCAACAAGTTCCGGTGAATAGTCGAGAAAGGGATAGTACGCACGGTACTTTCCACTCTCTCCTTTTTCAAGCACATCCGGTTTATCATCATAACTGCAATATATACAAATCGGAGCCTCACTCTCAGCACTCACGATATGCGGAATAAGCGGATTACAATCCATCGGTCCCTCTATAAGAATCGCATCCGGTTTATATGATTCAACTATTTTTTGTACGTGAAAAGAGCATGCAGGACTATGATGGCGAATCGGCACGTATACGACGTTGTTATTTACATTGTAAGCTCTTTGAAACAATGTGTTTACTTCAGCTGATTGCGAGCTTCGAAAAACGACTTCCATGCCTCTCCTCCTACTTGACTTCGTGCTCTGACGATGCTTGTAAAGTAACTGCGCAGCTTTTCTAAATCTTCCTTGTTTTCTTTCGCAATCGTTCCGGATAAGTATCGAACAAGTGCATCCATCTTCACTTGTCCGCTTCCATAATAATACGCATCCATTGCACTTTGATAATATACCGATACTGCTTCTGCAGTACTCATAACAGAAGAAGGCTGATCAATTCGTTTTCCTTCAGCGGTCACGCCTTCCCGGAGCTCATGAAAAACAGTCGCCAATAGCTGAACAACCGTCCGGTCCACTTCTGGTATGATGCCAGAAGCCCCTAACAAGCGCGTTACTTGCGACTCTATAATTTTTGCTTCAAGCTTTACATCTTTAATTGGATGCACTGTTTCAAAATTAAAACGACGCTTCAATGCACTACTCATTTCATTCACGCCGCGATCGCGCGTATTCGCAGTCGCAATAATATTGAATCCAGGCTTTGCCGCAAGAATTCCTTGCTCTCCAAACTCCGGAATGTTCAGCACCTTATCGCTCAAAACGCTGATCAACGAATCCTGCACTTCCTGGGGGCAGCGCGTCAACTCTTCAAATCTAGTTAATATCCCTTGTTCCATACCAACGAAAAGGGGACCTGGCACAAGGGCCTCTCTTACAGGCCCTTTCGCAAGAAGAAGTGCATAGTTCCATGAGTACTTAATCGTATCTTCCATCGTAGCAGCTGTTCCTTGCACAGTGTTACGACTATTTCTGCATATCGCAGCAGAAAGCAGCTCACTTAACATCGTCTTTGCTGTTCCTGGCTCTCCGATTAGCATAAGTCCGCGATTCCCAGCTAATGTGACAATAGCTCGTTCCACAAGCGCATCATTACCGTAAAATTTACGACTAATTTCTATTTCTTGCCTTTGCCAAAGAAGCGGCTCTTCTTGTCCGATAATAAACGTACGAACCGCGCGTGGTGACAACCGCCAGTTAGCTGGTTTTGGAAACGAATCATTCGCTTCTAAAGCATTCAATTCTACTTCATATAATTCTTCCATTAATGGTTTAATAGACTGCATATGTCATTTCCTTTCTTATCGCTTACTGCGCCAGTTTTCATCACGGCCGAGATTCGATTCTGTCGTCCGTTTTATATCATATAAAATTTCGCTGAAAAATCGTTCAGGTACTTGCTTTGGCACAATGCGTCTCGCATCATCAACTTCGTCATAGGAGTATGAACCGCGGCTCACTGTGCCTGCTTTATAAAATTGAATTTCAAATAAACATACTTCGTCCTCTTCTTCATATCCAACAGGTGCACCTTCAAATGCAAGCTCCGCCCCTAATCCTGTGCGAGC
This sequence comes from Bacillus sp. 166amftsu, assembly GCF_900107445.1. Lineage (NCBI taxonomy): Bacteria > Bacillati > Bacillota > Bacilli > Caryophanales > Bacillaceae > Bacillus > Bacillus sp. 166amftsu. Next base: position 206,371 of record NZ_FNQA01000003.1, read on the forward strand.
GTCTTCTTTATAGAAAGAATAATACACACCAGCGTCTTCAACCGATCCGCGATTCCAGCCGTACTTCGTTAACTTACCAAACAGCGAACGGCCATTGATTTGAATGCCCCCAAACCTTTCCACAGTTACTTTCTCATCTTCCGCCGCCAGAAATACTTCGCGAACAATCTGCGGGAATGGTTGGATAACCTCATAATCTTCTAGTTGTTCCTTCCATAATTCCCGTTCCTCTTCAGACAATTCTAGTGGATGGATCAGACTGATAACAGTGTCTGGCGTAAGTTCATGCTCTTCTTCGTCAATCGTATTGAATGTGCCGTCCTCCATATAACGGAACATCGCAAGCAACTTTCCTTCCTTATACTCGCCCCAAATAAGTGAGATAGCAAATTGCTGCATAATTGGATTTTCCACAAACAGAGACTTCCATGTATTTTGCGACCAATAACGATTAAGAGAAAGTGCCATTTCCAGACGCTGTGTTTGCATACTAATGATGCTTCGAAGCTGTTTCTTTATAGACGATAACTCCACCTTAGCCTCTTCTGCTTTTTCCGCATGATCTTTTGCATTTGGTTTCGGAAGCGACTTTATTCGTTTTCCTTCTTCTGTTTTTAACTCGATTTTCAGGTTGGGCGTTAAATAGGCAGTAAACGTCCTACTTCCGTAATCAATTGTCTTTTCACCGCGTTTATTAAATCCAAGATCCGAAACAAGCTGATCCTCTAGTTCTTCTTCTGTTATACCACGTGTTTTAGCAGCGAGACTCAACGCTTCTTTCGCAGCATTACGCACCTGTTTATGTTTATATTTGAATGCCATAGTATTAATCGTCATAAGTGCAAGATGTGACGAAGATAACGCCAACGCCTGAACAGCTGCTGCAGCGATAGCTCCGCGCATGCCAACAGCCCACTCATCAATCTGCTTTTTGAGCAGCAGCGCCATTTCATCATCACTATGAATGCCGTACATTGAAAGAATACCGCGCTTTTTCGCCTCCGCCCCTTGAGAAATCCACAGCTGATAGATTGCTTGTATATTTTCTTTCAAATCTTGTTTATTCAAAGCCGCACCTATCACTTCCGCCGCTTCCTTTTTCTCAATTACAGAATCCGATACATACTGCTGAAAATAAGCAAGCGGAAGCGTTGCATCTGCAATTGCATCGGAATCACGAATACGAATTTGTGGTTCAAATCCGAGCCACTGCACGAGTGCGTTTCTTTTTTGCGGTGTTAAAATACGTGTACAAAAAGCTTCGATACTTCCTGATGCTCCTTCCAGGTCTTCATCGCCAAGCAGCGGAGCAAACTTCTCCATCAAGGAATCATTTTTCTTTTCTTGCAAAGCTTCCTGCACAAGCTGTGTATATTTTTCAGATTTATAGTATAAAAGTGTCTGCATTACATTTTCGCGCACGACTTTCTTTCTACTATTTAATTCCTTCGCTACATCCTCTGCACCTTCCACATCTTTTGTAAGAAACTCGACTGCAGCAGCACGTACTTTTTTAGAGGAATCTCCGAGACTTTGAATAAGAAGAGCACGCGTTTTAACCGCATCATACTTTGCCAGCTCATCCAAAATGAAAATTCGTTCATCCGCAGAATACTCAGTAAAGGTCTCTGTCACATATGCCTGTTCTTTTACAAATAAACGAACGAGTGCCTCTTTTGCCTTATTTTCCTTCTCACTGTGCCCGGCAGCTTGTTTAACTGAATAATAAACAAGTTTCTCCTTCGATAAACCGTAGGAAAGAAGATCTTCCAACATTTGTTCCAGCGAACCTTCCGTATGAGAACACCGGTGCAGAAGTTCATATAAATTACAATTATAGTCATTCCCAAATTGAAGTTTGAGCGCTGCTTCCCTCTTTGCTGCTTCCTCTATATCCCAAAGGAGTGCAATTGCTAAGACAGACATTCTCCAGTAATTATTTTGATGCTTCGAACTCTCGAACACTTGCTTCATATCTTCAAATGACAATTTCCCAACTAAATAGTCACGATATGTATCACGTATGTCAGATGATTCCGACTCAAGGGCAATCGTTAAAAATTCTTCACGTACTCTGTTTCGATTGAATTCGTATCCTTTTTCCGCCAAAAGCATCGCCACGAAAAGATAATGACTTTGACTTAAATATTGCAGCGTACGCTGAACAAATTCCGGCTGCTCTTCCACCATACGAAGCAACAATTGATATTCATATACTTGGTCGGAGTTAACGACACCTAAATGACGCCGTGTAAGACGATATGCGAAAAATCTTTCCTCTGAAACACCGAATTGTTCGCACAAGTTTCGAATAGTTTCATACGCTTGTTTATCAAAACTCCTTGTTCTTACATGATTTCCAAACTGATCAAGAACACGACACACATGATTCGTTGCATAATCCATAAAGTTTTTAACAGAACGTTTCGCTAACAAGTCCATATATCGTCTTGCCACATCCGAATGCTGATAAACACGAAATAATAGCTGCCAAGTCACATCAGGTAAAGATGAACCAACAGAAACTTCACTAACAGATTCACCTTGAACGTATCTTTTCGCCAATTCTATCTTCTCTTGTGCCCCGTCCAGCTTCAATATAAACTCCGCATGCTCTTGCAGTTCTTCCTCCAATAAAAAACTGTACGTAAGAAATCTTTCATAATCTGCATCTAGCATAACTAGAAGCAAAAGTAATTTTTGCTGACCTGTTATAACTTCCAACTGGTCTTCTATATACTTCGGATTTTCCATTATTAATTGTCTTAGAAAAACATCCGCCCCATTTACATAACGCGAAAGATTTGTTAAATACTTACAAGCAGATGCTACAAGCAGATCAAGCGAAAGGCCACTTTTTTCAAAATAAACCTTCATCTCCGGAAAACTTACACGTGTAAAACGTACTAGAAGAACATTTAACAGTTGATCCTCAAGCAAATGATAAAATAACCGAAAAAACACTGGATCTTGCTTATACGTTTTCTCAAAATCATTCATGAACTGCCAAGAAAAACTATCTCGTTTATTTTCGCGAATAGTCGTTCGTTCTATATCTTTTAAAACTTCTTCATCTCTCGTCTGCAAGTAACGTATTGCCAAATCCTCTTGTGCCCCTGTCATATTAAGGTGCTGAAACAACTGATATGTACTGACTGCCATCTTCTCTGCCTCCCTAGTTCTTTTCTAAGCTCACCACTGCAACTTATAGTTAATTACATAATATAAAAATGATAACGACTATTTTTTCATATATCTGAAATTTCTAATTCCAAAACACTTAATTGCGATAAACCGTTTTGTACAGTATACGGAATATATTTACTAGTATAACATATTAACCCAAATACAAACGTATGTTCCTGTAAAATATATAATATATAACATCATCAGATTTCTATACTTGCAATTTATAACTATATATTCCTTTATGCATCGTTATATTTGTTCGTAAAGTTTAAATGTTTTAATACTTATAGAGCCACTGTAACAACTCTTGTGTGTTTGTTTAGCCCATAAGTAAAACCCTTCTATTTGACATTAACTTATTCTCTAGCTAACAGTTAAAATATTCTTTTAAAAATACATAAAATGTTGACCAAGTTTCCTTTAACTCTCCACTTAAAAGCAGCTGATCCCCACCTTCAAAATGAACCGCATAAACTTTATCAGTTACACTATCAAGCACTAGTATAGCATTTGCTGACAGCTCACTTAAAACTAGATACTTTTTAGAAAATCCATGCTCATTTCGAGCAATCATTGTATTTGATTGAATATTGTTCTCCTCATCTACAATATCTAACAACTCGTAGGGAACGTGCTCTTCCCAAAAAGGGCCAGTATACCGATCATAAAATTCACTGAATGTATCAGATACTTCTACACCTAAGCTACTTAAGGCCTCTTTCACATTTTTCTTATCTTCACGTTTATAAATGTATTCTCCAAGAACTTGGTCTAATTTATCAGGCAAAACATTCACTTTCATTCCCTCCTAAAGCTTCTTCCCATTTGATTTTCCAACGATTTATAAAACCCCTTTTTTTAGTGTTCCCAACCAAACTTCCCCAACATTAACCTTATAAAGAACGTCATCTCCATCACTGAGCTTAATCTTCTGGATTTTATAGGCCTTATTTATTATTTCATTTACCTCGTCTTTTGTTCTAAACCCTGTTACTATATCTTCTTTTAGTTCCTCATCCCAATACATTTCGGTATCAATGTGAGCTTCCCAATCAAACAAAGCTAATTTATCCTTTAATGATTCATACTTACGAAATGGAAATTTCTTTACAGTAAGGTTTTTGTCAAAGGTATCATTGTAAGTATTTATACAATCTTTGTAAGAAACGACAATTTGAGAACTTATAAAATCTGGTTCATATAACCAAATTTTCAGGTAAAAGTTTTCATCTTCCATTGTCATTTTTTCATACCAGTTTAGATATACATCTATTATTTCATTTAATAATAAACGGTTATACCAATTAGGAGGATTTCTACGGACTAAAGAATAAAAGGGATGAATCCACAACTTTGCATAATCTCTTTGATGCTCACGAATGTAATTCATATCTATGTCGATTACATTTTGCTTCCATCTTTCTATCTTTCTCTTATGTCGTTTCCACCCTCGTATTTTCTTCTTTTTAGAGTGATAAAACTCTTCCATTTACACACATCCCTTAACAATTGTAGAAACACTTACATATTTATTTTTGACAAATGAAAACGATCATAAGTATCTGTCATCTTTTATTTTAACTATCATGAATCATACAATTTTTTTAAAAACTCAGTGAAAGTACTTGCTACATAAAATACATTTCCTCTTGCTACTTCCTCTGCTTCTTCTACTGTAATCCCTTCACTTTCCATCAGTTCTTCTTTTTCCCATACACCACACCTTCATGCTCCCAAAAGATAACAATGAGATTTTCGTTATGATTTTTATAATCAAAACATATTAAATTCCCCGCTGGATCAATGCCAAAAGGAATTACACCATTAGGTAAAGTAGCACGAGAGTTATTATAATCTGTTACGATGTAATCACTACTTCCCTCATCAAACGAAAGTAATGAACCAAAGACTCTTTCTATTCCTTCAACATCAAAACAATACGGTACTACATTAGCCCCATGATTCACCTTTACACACTCGATATAATCTTTCGGAAATTTAATCCCCATTGCTTGACCTATTTTCCCAACAATTTCTTCAGTAATCGGATCATCCGCATACTTCCATTCTAAATTCCCCATCTAATACCGCCTAAATAATTTATACTATGAACTCACACTCATCTCCTGGAAAATCATCTGGGAAAGCGAAACATTCTACTTCCTTTGTTAGAATTTTATATAGAAACTCAGCTAAACCCATATAATATTCATAATAGCTTGCTGACCCTGATTCATATACAACTATATGCCATTCATCACCTATATTAGATGTTAACCAGTAAATTTCGTCCCCATTATCTGTTATTGCACATGGCAATAATCCACCCTCAGTTGGAAAAACATCATGCGCAAAATCTTCTGGAAACGCATTCTTTGATACAATATATGCTTCTCTAATTTCTTTACCTTTTTCAATTAGATTTAAATTCATATTTTGGGTAAATGGATTTAGAACCAATAAAAATTCACCTATACTTCCAACTCCAGATGTATTTATAATTTTTTTATAATCTGTTGGTAGCTTGATTCCTAATATGAATTCAATCTCATCCCATTTTTCTTTAATGTATGTATCTAATAAATCATTATTGGGTTTAATTATTGGGTTTAATTATATTTTTTAATTTACTTATATACATTCTATCTCCCTCACTTTCTACTTCATCCAGTTACACCTGCTGCGCTATCTTTCATCTTATAATGCTCGCAATGATGGTATTGAGTCGTTTCATACCATTTTAAAGTTGATTTCTTCAGTGGTGGTACAAACACGTTTGATACGGATATCGCGTGTCAAAAAAGACAACAAAAAACCGAAATGACACTAATTTATCAAATCAGTTTTTATTCTATATGAAAGAATTTCTATCAGCCTCTTTTAATTTACTAAGAATTTCATTAGCGACGCTCTCAAATCTTTTAGGATTGTCAGAAATAATTTCATCGAGCAAATCGATTGCCGTTGATTTTATATCATTATTCATTCCTACAAGGGTTTTAGCATACTCCATTCTATATAAGTCATTATTTAAAATTCTTTTATTTAATAGCATGGCCCATTCTTTTGCATTCCCAATCATTTTGGGCAGTGCTTTAGGCATCTCTGTTAGATATTTTTCCATTTCAAAACTTTCAATTAAGTGAACTAGGCCAAACATAACTTCTTCCTCTTGTGTCTCATCATCAAATATCATACATAGATCTTTAATAAACTTTTCATCATCACAATCTGCTAAGCTTTCTAATGCATCGTCAAACTCTTCACATTCTGATTGATTTTTTAAAAATCTACAATTATATAATCTCTTGATCTCAGATCTACTATCCATATAAACTCCCCCTTTAAAAAAATTAACGAAATCAGATATTATTGAAAAACATAAGACACATAAAATGGCAAATTATAATGTTCTACGAAATCAATAGCCTTCATTTTACAGTCAATCGAAAACGATCTTCTTTTCCCCCAAAAAAAAATCCCCTCCACAATAAACAGTACAGTAACTTTCTTTCAGCTGTCTACTACAGGGGGAATGCCACAATACAAAAAATCATCTTTTTAAAATGGCCTAACTTTTTTAATGTCCTTTACAAAGGATATATTTCACAAAATTATTAAGTATCTTTATTCATTTTTTATCAAAGATTTTCTATTCAGTGTCTTCTAATATCCTATCATCTAGTTCTTCTCTTTCTCTCGCTATTTCTCTATACGTTTCAATTAAATTGCTCAACAGTTCAAGTGAGATCTGTCTATCTCCTTCCTCAAGAATTCTTACTTCTGCACCCAATGCGTTCAATTTAACAACAACATTTTTAAGTTTAATCAATTCTTCTGTATCATAATAACTAAACTTTAAAACGGGCGTTTCATCTTCTATATTTCTTTTTAGCTCACTAATTGATTTATGACTAAATTTTCTTAAAGAAGTAATGTACTTAACAATATTCTTATCTGGTCTAACTATTAAGGACATACAATGCACCTTAAAACCCTCCTTAAAAAAATAAAACATCTAGTATCGTCTCTCCTGATAAACTATTTCCCCGTACCATCCATACAACTCATTAAGCGGAGCATAGAAAATTCCTAGAAATACTAAATGCTACACCGAATAATTTATTCGCTGAGGAATTTAAAGTTCATGATCAAACGGGAAACGAACTTATAAAATTTATTGGAAAAGGAGAAACCTAGAATGCTGAAATGAAATAGAGAGAAAAGGATTATTTACCCTTCAACCACTTATCTCTAAACAATTTTTTATCTTCAAGTAAGTTGTTCCTAGCTAGTTCATGACACACTAACCAAAAATCTTTTTGCCACTTTGTACAATCTTCCTCGTAATCCATAAGCATCTCAAGCACAAAATATGAATCAGAAGGCTCAAAATGAATCATCTCATTTTTAAAAAATAAAGCTTTAAGACCATGTTCAATAGATAGCAAGCAACCTTCATCATGAAATGAAATTGCAAAGTAAGCATAGTTGTCCTTCGTATAGTTAGGTAAAATCTCAAATGTAGGAGTTCCCAAATAAGGATGGATTTCTTCCATACTATTAAAAGTAATGGGACTAAAGGAATCGTCATTTTTATTATATATTTCGTAACTCATGAAACCTTTCAATTGCAATTCAAATAGACCCTTTAGTATATTTTCATAAACAATATCAAAGTGTTCCTTTAAATAACATAGCGTATTATAAGCTTCTTTTGTTAAAGGTTGATTACTTTCTAAATACCCCCCTACCTCAATTTTTTCTTGTCCAAAAAACGAAACGGAACAATTTACGTTTATAGATCCATCCCAACAGTCATATTCTTCAGAAAAGCAAAAATCATCCACTTTATCTGCCACTATTCACACCTACCTGATTAAATTTTGTTATTCATAATTAACGCCCTCTTATTATGTCACAACCGAAGCATAGCGGAGGGCGTAGTATAAATACTAAATCCAGTGGGTTCAACAGTTCAACTTTTTTATAAACGGTTAATCTTTCTTATAAGCGAGTGAATGACCCCTCCTTAACACTCTTACGAGTCGTTTGAAGAAGGGGCTTCCTGTTTCATAGAGCGTTGCTGCTTGGGAATCCAAGCAGTCTTACATACTCTCCACAGGCGTCGTTTATACTGTTTGGACACAACCTTGCCCTACAGTTTCATTCTTCGATCGTTCTCACAAGTAATTGCTCTAATCCTTTCCGCAAAATGTTTAGACTTGCATTATAATCTCTGTCTAACCTCGTTCCACACTTTGTACAAATATGTGTCCGAATCGATAGGGATTTCTTCACACGATTCCCGCAACTCGAGCAATCTTGTGATGTGTATGCTGGGGCTACTTTCACAAGAAGACCTCCGAATTTCTCACACTTATACAAAAGCATCCTGCGAAAAGTCCCCCAGCCTGCATCAGAAATCGACTTTGATACGTTTCGATTCCGAACCATGCTTCGGATATCGAGATTCTCTATACAAATGACCGAATACATTTGCGTAAGGTGAAAACTTAATTTATGCAAAAAATCTTTTCTTTGATTCCCTACCTTTTCATGAAGGATCTGGATTCGTTCTACTTGCTTCTTATAGTTCGCAGAGTCCTTCTTTTTCTTCGAAAGGTTACGCTGTGCTTTCCTCAGCTGTTTTTCTTTTTGTAGCAGAAACCTTGGATTTTCAAATACCACTCCATTGGAAAGAACAGCGTATTTATTAAGTCCTACATCTATACCAATCGCATTTTCCATAACAATAGAGGAAGGTACAACTTGTCTTTCGACACTAAAAATAGCGTACCACCTCTTCGATTGGCGTTTCAGAATCAACTGTTTGATCGTTCCTTCTATCAGCCTATGCAGATGAATCTCTATTTCTCCTAATTGTTTGTTATATAAATTGCCGTTATCTGCAAATGACATCGCAAAGCGGTGTTTCCCATTCGATTTGAATCCAAATTGAGGGAAAGTGAGACTATTATAGTCTTTATACATTTTCAATTTGGGATAGTTTGTATCCCCACTCAAAAAGCCATCATATGCCTTTTTGAGTCGTAAAAATACTTCTTGTAAGGGCTGTGATGGCACTTCTTTCAGAAAAGGATATCTCTTCTTATCGATTACTTGTTGCTTTTGCATGTCAGAACGTGTATACAATTGCTTATTTTCTTTATATTTTCTCTGTTTATCTAAAAGAGCAGAGTTATAGGTTTGACGACAATATTGTAGCCAACGTTCTAACATTTCTTTCTGTGCTTTCGTTGGGAAAATTTTATATTTTTGGCTCAGCAACATTGTCATCACCTTCCTCTTTTTTCATTGTAGTGGTTCAAATCCCTAAAACAAAAAACGAATATACGTTCGTGTTGATACTAGCATACATGAAGTTACAAAAAAAGGAAACAAAAACTTCGTGCTATGCACGACCAACATTCATCCCCTCCCTACCACTGGACTATGTCCTGCACGCGCTTGAGGAAGGGGACTTCTGTTGGAGTACTGTTAAACTTTATTTCAAATCCCCATCAGTTTCAGCCGTCAGTCAAATTTTCCTTTTCCTCCTTTGTTTTTTGCCATAAAAAAAGGCTCGTTCCTCCTCATCATTCAAGTTGGAATAAACCTTGTAAATTTATTAAACATGTTTGTCAGTTACCTTTAAAAACATCTCTTAGATTCTTGCTCAATTTATATAGGTACCATCTTTTTCTTCAGGTTTATATTTGAAAAGAATCTCTAAGCTATATGTAGATTGTTCCCCAGTGTTCATAACTCATTAGTCTTTCTCTATTAGTCCCTATTAACAAATTCCATATTCAAATTGCAACATCTTGGTAACCCACTTCCGTTACTTTTTCATTTAATAGACGAAGCCCTAGTCCATTTTCTGTATCCCATGTACAATTAAATGTAATTCCGATATATCGACCTTCAAAAATATCCGCATATGAAACAACAATTCCATCTAAACTTATCATTTCTAGTATTTGATCAATTGTTTCAACTAATGGATAATTCTCATTTACTTCAATATCATAACCTAATTCATGTCGTGTTTGTTTGTAATAGTCTAATATTGGTTGCAAAAAACTTTTTTGTAAGTGTTCCCAATTTTGCATCAGTGAGGTATATGCTGTATATTGCTCTTCATCAAATTTACCATCCTCATCACCATCGACCATCAATGCTATTTCGACTTCATTTCCAAAAAAATCAATTGTAGTATCCTTAGACCACCCATAATTATATTCTAGCTCTCCAAAAACCACATCATTTATTATCATTTTAAAATCTCCTTTTTTATTGGCAAATCCTTCACTAACAAATACAGAATTTAATAGATATCCATAAAATCAGGTAATACAATTTTATCATTCGAATATCTTAGTAATATTTTATTCTTCTTTATAAAGCATATCTAAAAAATTCGTAAAACTATCAGCAATATAATAAATACTCTCTCTCATAACCTCATCTGCTTCTTGAGCTGATAATCCTTCTTCGATAAGTGTCTCCCTATCCTCACATTCTTCATGATCCCAAAAGACAACAATTGGGTTATCTTTATGATCCTTATAATCAAAGCAGATTTTATTTCCAGCAGGATCATCTGCAAAAGGAATTATTTGATCAGGTAAACTAGATTTCAAGTTACTATATGTTTTATAAATATTGGATGTAGCATTTTTATCGAGACTACATAGTGAACCGAATACTCGACCTTCTTCATTATTTTTCACACAACTAAGTGTGCTTAAAAATACTTTTTACTAATCTTCCATTCTTTTTTTGTTAGCGGATCAATATATGATACCAGCACTTACCACGAAATTATGAACACCATCCTCTGAAGCATCTGAAAGGAAATTTAAGTTATTTGTTTCTAATAAGTCATCATGAGTAGCTACTAAGAAAAAAAGTCTTGTACATAGATTCAAAATAACCTCACCTTGAGTACTATTCATAAGGCATGTGGATTTATCATAGCAACAGATGTGGCATCTGTTACTCCTCTAAGATACTTACCAAAATCAATTTTTAGTAGCGCTTCATAATGCTCTGAAGTAATACCTAAATCAGTCATCTTTTTGTTAATCTTAGAACGCTCGTCTACACTGAAAGTACAATTGCGCATAGTAATTTTTATCCTGTTCATCTTATTTGCATTGAAATTACACTATTCAATTTATTCTAAATGTTATAAACTGGAATGAATTAAGAGAAATGATTAAGACAGTGCAATGTAAAATATGATATAGGAGACAGATGATAACAATGCAATTAGTAAAACCAACTCACCAGCACAGCAAACAAATCATGGCTTATCGGCAAGCATTCCTAAGTACAAGGGAACAGCCATATGGTAGTTGTTCCTTACAACAATTTGATTCCTTTGACGAATGGCTTAATAAAGTCAAAATACAAGAAAAAGGAGAAAACCTACCACTAAATCGAGTTCCATCCACTCAGTTTTTGAGCTTTGATAATGGAAAACTAGTCGGTTTCATCAATATCCGTCATCGATTAACGCCACAATTACTCATAGAGAGCGGACATATAGGTTATAGCGTGCACCCGGACGAACGCCGAAATGGTTACGCTACTGAGCAGCTTCGTCTTTCCTTATTTGAAGCGAAAAAATTAGGATTAGACAAAGTGTTAATAACTTGTGACAAAGCAAATATCGCCTCTGCCAAAACCATTCAAAAAGTTGGGGGTATCTTTGAAGATGAAGTAAATTCCCCGAATACTGGCGAGATTGTTCAGCGTTACTGGATCGAACTATGATTTCATAATTTTTCAAGAGTCATACTTGATATCGTATCGAAACTATATCATAGCGAAAAGAAAAAATCGGAGTGATTTCTCACTCCGATTAAAATCTAACTTTTGAGATTCAGTACAAGGACCCCTCTCCTTATTTCAACTTTCCCTCAAAAACAATTCTTCTTCCGCACGGTTCTACAACTGTTTTCCCATTTTTCTTCACTTCATGAAAGATGGGCTCTTCCATGCGGCGTGAAGGTGCATACCCTTCTTTTTCCATACGCGCTAAGCAATCTGTAATTGTTTCGTTATCCTGTACTTCAAATTTTTTCTTTTTAGGTTGTTTTGTCATGCCCTAACCTACTTTCCATTTTTCTTGATGCGGATTGGCTTTTCATATATGTGATATATAGAAGTGCAATAATTACCATTATTATCATAACCGCTATAAAAAAGCTTGTATACTGTATTTTCTCTATAAATATGCCTCCTAATACAGGTCCCATAATACTTCCTATACTAAAGGCAATTCCGGATAATATATTTCCTGCTGGCAGTAAGTGTCTTGGTAATAAATCCGTCATAAAGCCAAGCCCTAAAGAGAAACATGATCCAATCACCATACCAGCTAACAGCATACACCCAAATACAATCCAATAATACCCGTCAAACACTGCAGCAAGTAAGAAAATAATTGCACTTATGCTAAATGTCCATGTTAAAATGCGATCTCTTCCATATCTATCACTTAATATACCAAGCGGAATTTGCGTAACAATTCCCCCAATTGCGAATGCAGGTAATAAGAAGGATACATCAGCGACAGACCACCCTTTTCGGAGTGCATACACAGGTAAATTACTATTTAACATCGCTTCCAAAACGCCGTATGCTAAAGGCCCCATTAGTGCAATCCACGCAAGAACAAATACTTGTTTATAACGAGAAAGTGATGATTCATTTTTCTTTCCTGTGTCATCTTGCTCTGGAAAAGCATTTTTGGTTGGAAGTAATAATAGCCATCCAATTAAACAAAGAATCGTAGATACGATAAATGGCGTTGCAAGCCCATATTGGACAGTGCTAGCTAAGTATGGGCCTACTGCAAAACCAATCCCAAAAAAGACTCCATATATAGAGACTTGTCTTCCTATTTTACTAGGATCAGATGTCGTCGTAATCCATGTTTGCGTTCCGACGTGTAACATGTGATCGCCTACTCCAACTAAAAAGCGCAGAATAAACCATGCCCAAAATGAAAATGTTTGTGTAAAAAAGAATAATGAAATAATAACGAGAAATCCGCCGATTACGATAATTGGTTTCATTCCAAAACGCTGCATCGGTTTCTCAAGCCACGGTGAAATAAATAAAATCCCAATATATAACGCAGTTGCATGAATACCATTAATACTAGAACGAATCCCTTCTTGCTCAAAAATCATTGCGATCGCCGGTAGAAGCATTCCTTGTGATAATCCAGAAATTGCAACAATTCCAACCATAATCCAAAATGTAAATCGTATTGACATCCTCTTCTCTCTCCCTTTACATGTTCACCAGCCTTCATTATAAACTTTTTGAACAATAATGTGTAAACATATAAAAAGAAGTTAGACGAATCTTATCTAACTTCTTTTTATATGTTCTGCTTATTTATTTTCCAGCCAATTTGTAACGTGCTGAGTAAATTCATCTAAACAGTCAATAAACGGCGAATGCCCACAATCCTCTAATATGACTAGTTTTGCATTCGGAAGATGTTTTGCTAATTCTTCTCCGACCACTTGCGGGACAACGTAATCCCGATCTCCTTGTAGGACAAGAGTCGGTACTTGCAGGCGATGAATATGTCCATTCCCTGGTACAACTCCATTATGTTCATCTGAAATATTAAACGTAATTAAAGCATAGTTCACATCTACAAAATTACGCTGCGTTAACATATCATCTAAATACTTTTCATAACGCTCTGGATCTGGTTTATTGTGTGTATAAATCAGTAAATCCCAAACCGTACGATAATATATCTTGTTCATATTTTTAATTGCATCTAATACTGGAGCAATTTGAACGGGATCTTGCGCAATTTCTTCTTTTGTTTTTAACAAAGTGGATGTGATGGGTTGACCGTTTATATCTTTTTTGAAAATAGGATATCCTTTCATTCCAACTGATTCAACCAAAATCAATTTTTCTACGCACTCCGGATGACAGGCTGCAAACTCCATCGCAACACCACCACCCATTGACCATCCCATCAGTGAAAACTTCTTCAATTGTAGATCATCTATAAATAGCTTTACATCACCTGCAAAGTCTTGCAACGAATCTATTGGCTTATGGTAGGTTGATTTTCCAAATCCTCTTAAATCAATGGCGTAAATGTGATATTCATCTTGTAATTTCCCAATGACTAAATCCCAGTGCTGTGAGGATGTCATATTCCCATGAATTAGGATAAGTTTTTCTTTATTTTGTCTCCCAACTTCTTGATATGCAATCGTTTCTCCATTTGATAACGAAACAAACTCCAGTGTTGCAGGCTTAATCATCACACGCTCCCCCATTCATTTTTAATAGATAGAAAATTCTAAACTTACCTCTAGCATATCATGTAGAATATATGTTCTCAACACAAAAACGATACAAAATACTTACATAAAACAACATACCTATCACTAGACAATTCTGGTAAAAGATTATATAGTTAGCTAGGCAACTAATTTGAAAGGATTAAACAAATGGACGAAAAACAGCATTTTTTTCACATTGTCAGTCAAACTTCTCGAAAGTTTACGAAGAAATTTAATGAACGTGTATCACCAACAGGTTTATTTAGTGCACAATGGGCTGTCATTTTTCGAATTAATCAAACCGGACCTTGTACACAAACTGAGTTATGTCAATATTTAAACGTTGAATCGCCAACGATGACTCGTACTTTAACACGTATGGAAACAATGGGATGGATTATTCGAACCGAGGGAAAAGATCGTCGCGAAAAGCTCATTTCATTATCTGAAACAGCACTAAAAATGATTCCAATATGGCAAGAAGAAGTTGATACTTTCGAAGAAAAAGCGCTACAAAATATTAATGAAGTAGATTTACAACAAACATTTCAAGTACTGCAAACCATTATTAAAAATTTAGATGATTAATTGGAGGGATGACGATGCAAAGTGAGAGACTTTGGACGAAGGATTTCCTTGGAACTTGTTTTAGTAGTCTGTTTCTCTTTTTAACGTTTTACATGCTTATGACTACTTTACCCGTCTATGTAATAGAGGGATTGAAAGGAAAACCTGAAGAAATTGGTTTAGTCGCAACAGTATTTCTTATTTCTTCTGTCCTATGCCGCCCGTTTACCGGAAAGTGGCTTGACGATTTAGGAAGAAAGAAAATCTTATTTATTTCTCTTTCCTTATTTTTAGCTGCTACCGTAATGTATTTCGGTGCACAAAGTTTATTTTTATTACTTGCCCTTCGCTTCCTTCACGGCATTGGGTTTGGAATGGCAACGACAGCTACAGGTACAATTGTCACAGACGTCGCACCGGCTCATCGCCGCGGTGAAGCACTTGCCTATTTCGGTGTATTTATGAGTTTGCCGATGGTAATCGGTCCTTTTTTAGGTTTAACGATTATTTCACATTTTTCATTTACAGTTCTGTTTATCGTTTGTTCTATCTTTTCATTACTAGCATTTCTATTAGGTTTACTTGTAAATATCCCACATGAAAAGCCAGTAAGTAAACAAAAACGCGAGCGAATGAAATGGAAAGATTTAATTGAACCTTCTTCTGTTCCAATTGCCCTTACAGGGTTTGTTCTTGCTTTTTCTTATAGTGGCATATTATCTTTTATTCCTATTTACGCAAAAGAAATTGGTTTAGGAGAAGTTGCTAGTTACTTCTTTATTGTATATGCACTTGTTGTTGTTCTTTCTCGTCCATTCACAGGAAAGATATTTGATCGTTTCGGTGAAAATATACTTGTTTATCCTTCCATTATTATTTTTACAATTGGAATGTTCATCTTAAGCCAAGCACAAACGCCATTTTGGTTCCTTGGTGCAGGTATATTAATTGGTTTAGGCTATGGGACGTTAATCCCAAGTTTCCAAACCATTGCTATTTCCGCGGCTCCAAACCATCGACGCGGCTCAGCAACAGCTACTTATTTCTCATTCTTTGATAGTGGTATGGGTCTCGGTTCCTTTGTACTAGGTATCGTAGCAGCACACTCAAGCTATCATAATATGTATTTCATCGCTGCCATTATCGTTGCATTTACATTACTTATTTATTACTTTCTACATGGCAGAAAACAACAGTTCAAAAAGCAAGGTACAGATGAAGAATTATCAGCTTAATGTTAATAAGGAAAGTAAACTCCCCTGTTTACTTTCCTTATTTTGTATTTCTAAGAAAACGAGCGTATACTTATTGTAGAATTAACAAGGAGGTATATATATGAATTTTAAAAAATCTCCCCTTTTGTTACTCATACTTACACTAGTGTTTATCGTAACTGGGCTTGGATTTACTTTTTTTAAACAAAACAAAGTCGCCCCTTCTAAAGAGAACGTGACAAAAGAAAATTGGTTACAAGATCCCTACTTACGTTGGTCATATACACATATGAAAGAACTAGCGTTAACAAGCGAAGTAAAAAATAATCCCGAGCAAATATCATCATTTCCTACTGCATTACAAAACTTAGATGATTTCTCAGTTAAAAAAGTGAATGGAGGAAATATCCCTTTAAAGAAACTATTAGATGAGAATAAAACAGACGCCTTTGTTGTTGTACATAACGGAAAACTTATTTACGAGCATTATTTCAACGGGTTTAAACAAAATGAGCAGCATGGAATGGCCTCTTTAGCAAAAGTATTTACTGGTGCACTTGTACAATCATTAACCGAAGAAGGACTCATCAATGTAAATAAGACTGCTGAAACATATGTCAAAGAATTACGAAACACTCCATTCGGAAAAGCAACAATTCAACAATTAATGGACATGCAGGTTTCTGCTGAATACCCTACACATGGATATATACAGCCGGGTTTAGAAAATCAAGATGCTCAATTATATTTAGCCAGCAATATTCTTCCTCGTGGTAAAAACTATGATGGCCCAATAAAAATTTATGATATGCTACAAGAAGCAGAAGAAACGGCACCACCTGGAACTGCGTTTTCGTATAATAACGGTTCATCTGAAACACTCGGCTGGATTATACGGACCTTAACTGGAAAATCGTTAACTGAAAATGTAAGTGAGAGAATTTGGTCCAAAATAGGTATGGAAGAAAATGCGTATTATGTTACAGATGAAACAGGAGTTGAACAAGCAAGTGCTGGTTTAAATGCGACTGCAAGAGATTTGGCCAGATTTGGGCAATTGATTTTAAACAACGGTCGCTACAATGGCGTGCAAATTCTCCCTTCCTCTATTTCAGAAAATGTAAAGAGCGTGCAAGAAGGAGAATTTGCAATCGGACAAGGTACATCCATTTCTTATCATAATCAATGGTGGATTCCTCATAATGAACACGGTGCATTTGAAGTGTTAGGAAGTTATGGACAATGCCTCTATATAGATCCAAAAGCGAATATGGTCATTGTACATTTTTCATCCAATGCTGAGCCAAGCAATGATGTTCATACAACTTATTCAAATATGTATGTAGATATCGCAAAACACTTAGAAAAAAGCTAGTTTTATACTAGCTTTTTCACATAATAAATTTTATATAAATCAATTGTTTTCTATACACCTTATTACATTTATCCATTCTTCACATGAAAGATTTAATCTTCTATATGTGAATAACGTCGTACAAACACTTTCAATCATTGAAGGGTTTTTCCGTAGAAAATCCCATCTCAATACTTTAGGTAGTTCATACATCTTATATTCTTTACTTTCCTTAATAATTCCATCAACTTCCCGTTCACAAATTCCCCTTACTAAATAATCTGCTCTTAATTCTTGGCACACCTTTTTAAAATTTTCATTATGATGTTTCAATTGAAGTAAACATGTTACATACGTACGAAACAATTCATCATTCCGATTACAGCATCTCATTATATTTTCTATTTTTTTCATCATAAATTTTTTGCCTTTTCTTGTATTTCTAAAAGCCACTTTTCACGCTTTGCTGCTTTACTTGTTTTTACAGATTGAAAGGCAGAACGTTTTATTTGGCGTATACCACAAAATTGCAAAATACCTTTTTTCATAATCACCCAATCAGCCGATCGATATAAGAGTGCCACGTACCATAAAGGCGAATCTAACGTATTAATAACCCACGCCGTTTTTCCTGTAAGTAATCCTTTCGGCATTACACCTTCATATCTATATGCAAACCCAGCAACAAAAACACGATCAATAAAACCCTTTAAAATAGCTGGCATTCCCCACCACCATATTGGATAAATAAAAATAAAAGAATCTGCCTCTTTGACCAATTTTCTGTATTTCTCTGTTTCTTCTTCATATACTAAATCACGCCTTCTCTTATCTTCATTAAAAGTTAGAACTGGGTTAAATGCTTCCTTATAAAGATCAAGTAATGTAACAGAATGGTTCGTCCCTTGCAGTCCTTTTTGCACATGTTCTATAAAATGGATGCATTGAAACTAGATGGATTCGGATGTGCATATACGATGAGGATGTTCACCCTTCAACAACACCTTTCCTTAAATTCCCTTTTGACTTCCAAATGTTTGCGTGATATTCTATTACTTGTCAAGTAGCAAGCCTATATGACAAAACAACTGACACCTACTCGGCGAAGGTGTCTATTTTTTATTTTTAGCCGAATGAAATGCCTCTTTCAGGGCATATTCAACTTTTGACACTACACACTCAACACCATTCCCTTGTATCAGGCTGCTTTTGCAGTCTTTTACTCTACATAGTCAAAAAATTCAGATAAATTATAACATAAAAAAAGAGAGCCTAGCTCCCTTTTCTTGCCTTATAATATACTCCTTTATTCGTATAGGAATATTCATCATCAGCTAAAGTAATTTTCCCATCCAATTTTAACTCGTCTAATAGCCTTGATAAATAAAATTGATGTAGCATTTTTTTCGTGAATTTTCCTTCATAATGCGAAACGATATGCTCTTGAATATCTAATAGTGATATTGGTTTATCTTGCTCCATCATATATTCATATACTGCTTTACGCAGCTTTACGTATTTCTCAAGTGTCACAGTACAATTGCAACCCCTTTCTTCTCATGCTGTTATTTTTGGAATCGGTTTTTTTTGCAATAAAAAAACCTCTCCGATAAGAAGAAGTTACGTATATATCTTCGTCTTATCTTCCAGAACAAATCATGTTCTGCTGGAATTAGCACCTGCATCGCGGTTGCTGGGTTTCATCGGGCCAGTCCCTCCACCTCTCTGGATAAGAAAATATTCACTTTATATCTTATAATAGCCACTTCTATTTTCATTGTCAAATCATATAAAGTAACCACATTGAAGTTATATTTTCTTTTCTAACGCTCATACTAAAATTGTATGTACAAAAGGAGGGATTTATAATGGATAAAAATGCTCGTGGATATGTTCAAGATTCGTTTCATTCGTTGCAAGAAGCAAAAAATTGTTTGGAACATGCATTACAAACAGTTGAAAAGAGCGATAATAGGGAGCGAATCGAACAGTCTTTACAAGCTGTGGAACATGCATTACAAAAATGTGATCATACGGTTCATATTTTAGAACAAGAATGAAAATTGCCCATCTCTTTACTAGATGGGCAATTTCTCAAATGGCATACTGTAACAGTATTGCCGTCGTAATTAAAAAGTATACAGAATTCACGATTTCTAAAACTCCAACTTTTAAGATAGATATCTTTTTACCATACAATACGATTGCGCGAATTAGGCTCGGTATAAATATAAGAGAAAGCCATGGATTTACCAATAAAGAGGCAATGATTAAGAAAATATGATAGCCCCATGAAACATAGCGATAAGTAGGATTATTCTTTTCACGAATCATTGTTTTCACATAAAATGTACTACCTATAAAATATAGAAAAGAAATACCAGCAATTGCAAAAGCCGTTTCATCGACTGTTTTCATCGAAAAATAATAACTAAGTAAACCGCCTATGCAGAAAACAAGTATTGCACAAATATCATTTACTAAGGCTCGTTCATTTTTTTGTCGAGCAAAGTATATATTTACGATAAAGAGCGGAATCATCGTAACACCAAACAGAAGTATTTTCCATTCATACAGTAAAGATACGCTCCCGAAAACACATGCGATTGTAAAGTAAATAAGTGCCGCATGCATAAATTCTTTCTTTCGAGGTTGCTTTATGTACATTAAAAATGGATACGTTGCTAAATAGATAAATAACCAAGCGATAAAAAGTGGAATATGATATAAAGTAGGTTTACCAAGTATTACACTAAGTATAAACGGAATCAGCAGCATCCCCCAGGCACCGTGCTGCTTTGGAACAACTAGCTTCATGAATATGGCATCTCCTCTTTGAAAATATTTCTCATTTTCTATTATATAAAAAGTCTCATCTAAAAATCGGACTACATTAAAACAATTTTTTGACACATTTCAAAATAATGATCAACATGTATAAAAAAATGCTTCCTACCAATGGTAAGAAGCATGAAAGAGGCAAACGAATATGTAAGTCGCGACCCTACTTTACATTCTTATGCTTTGTAACATATGCTTATGCCTTGTTTTCCTGAGAGAATAGCCCTTTATCATTATCTAAAATTCCATATTTCTTTTTAAATCTCGTAATAATTCTAATCCACGATGAGCTAAACAAGACAAGAAAAATCACATTTGAGAGTGCATGCGCTAAATCAAAGTAAAAGCTCGCAGCATAATATGCTATAAAGGCTTTCCATGTTAATCCTTCTAAAAAACCGAGTATCCCCCACAAATTCATAATCCAGCCAAAAACAAAGCCGGCTATGAATCCATAGATGACTCTCCCCCATAACGTTCTCATTATAAATGTGTTTCGAAGTAGACCCGCTATAAAGCCTATCATTCCCCAAGAAAACATTTGCCAAGGTGTCCAAGGTCCTTGCCCTAAAAATATATTAGATACCAATGCTGCCGTTGCCCCAATCATAAAGCCTGTCTCACTTCCAAAAACAATTGCAGATACAATAATAACAAAAGAAGTTGGTTGTACACTCGGCATAATGGAAAATGGTACACGACTCACTGCTGCTATGGCTGCTAAAACAGCGACAATGACGATTTCACGTGAAACAAATGCTTTCCTCTCAAATCGTATATAAAAAGGTAACATAATAACAGCTAATAAGAATAAACTACACCACATAAAATATTCATCTGTTACAAAAGAAGTAAACAGAAGAGTACTTATGACAATAATGAAAATAAGCATTATGAGAGCAAAATATCGTTTGGACACGCTTTATACACATCCTCCCACGTTAATGCATAAGGCAACTGCTTGCGAATAAAACGATTAATAGATGTTGTATAAAAGAAATTATCACTAAAGAATTTCTTTGGCGTATCATCCATAATTACTTTCCCGTCAAATAGCATCATACAATGATCAACATATTTAGCTGCAAATTCAATGTCATGTGTTGCCATCACAATCGTTGTTCCTTTCTTTTGTAACTCCTGAAACAATCCGCCTAATCTTTCCTTTTTCTCTGGATCCAGCCCTTTTGTCGGTTCGTCTAGTAATAATAAGCTTGGTTTTGATAACAAGGCTGTACATAATGCGATTAACTGTTGTTCTCCCCCGCTACAATCATGCGGATGACGATCGTGAATGGACTGCAGCCAAAATCGTTTTAACATATCTTCTGCAATTTCTTTCCCTTTATCATCATATAATTCATTTGCTCTTTCAAAAACTTCATCCCACACCGTCTCAAATGTAAAATGATAATACGGATGTTGCGATACAAATCCGATTCTTTTAAACCGTTCCTTTGAATCAATTTTATGAATCTCCGTTCCGTTCCACCGTACTTTTCCTCTTCTAGCTTTGTTTAATCCTGCTAATATAGTTAAAAGTGTTGATTTTCCAGTACCATTTTTCCCAACAAGCGCAGTCCACTTCCCACGTTCAATCGATAGCATTAAATCCTGTAAAATAAAAGGGCTATTTTTTTCATATTGAAATGATATATGATTTGCTTGTAAAACCACTTCTTTTGTTTCTGCCTGTGATATAACCGGTATTTCATATTCCATAGGTAACTCAGAATGTATTTGTATTTGTGTTTGTGCCTCCCTTACCGTAAATGGGATTTTCTCTACATTCCATTCTAAAAACAACCTTGGAATTTGAGGGATAAACGGGCGAAACTCTTCTAATGCCCACATTTTTGATATAACATGTTGCGGCGTCCCATCATACATTATTTCCCCAGCATTCATAAACACAACTCGAGTTGCTAGTGGAATGACTTCGTCTAAACGATGTTCACTCATGATAATGGTAATTCCGAGCTCTTCGTTAATTCGTTTTAATAACCCTAAAAAATCTTTTGCTGCAATTGGATCAAGCTGTGCTGTCGGTTCATCAAGTAATAATAATTTAGGCTGTAAAACAAGAACTGCCGCTAAATTAACCAGTTGTTTTTGTCCCCCCGATAATGTATGAACAGACTGGTGTAATAAATCTTGAAAACCTAAAAAACTAATTAATTCAGCAATTCTCTTTTGGATTATATTGGTCTCTAGGCCAACATTCTCAAGAGAAAATGCCAATTCTTGAATAACCGTATCCATAACAAGTTGATTTTCTGGATTTTGAAATACCATTCCTACTTCTTGCGCTGATAATAAATCTGGCATCTCAAGTAAAGAAGTTCCATTATAATACATATTACCTATGCGTTTTCCAACTGGAAGTAACTCTTTCTTGAAATGTTTCAAAAGTGTCGTCTTACCACAGCCTGAACGGCCAGCCAACACAATAAATTCCCCTTGAGAAACCCTCAAGGAAACGCCCGTTAATGCTTGTACCTTTTCATCTGCATACGTAAAAGCTAAGTCTTTTATTTCCGCATGCGCCACCATAACCATTCCCTCCCTTCCATTATGATTGGTAAACTAATAAATAGTAAAAATAAAACGAATAAGATTCCATCATATTGCTGAAATACAAGCGATTCCACTCTTGGATAGATTAATAGTTTGCCAGCACCGTAAAAACTGAACAGAAAACAGCTTAGTAATAAAATTGCTAAGCACGCAAGTATGTACCAATCTTGCCTTCCCATGCGATATTGAATATATGTACTACGCTTTGTTACTCCAAATCCACGTGCTTGCATGGAATCCGCCGTTTGTAATGCATCTTCTAAAGAACAAACAAGCAACACCTGCAAGAGCTTCATTCCATTTTTGATTCTCCCTATGAATGGGCCTGAATCTAATTGCACTCCTTTTGTCTTTTGAACAAGTGTAATTTGCCTTAAACGCCGGATAAATAAAGGAACGAAGCGCACTGTGATCATTGTTAGTAACGCAACTTTCGGTGAAATCCGTGAAAACAAGTACAAAAATTTATGACTTGAAATCACATCATTATAAGAAGTAAATGTGAACATAATAGCAAGTAACAATAATCCCATTATGAATCCATACATACATGCCTCTAATGTAATTCGATTATCCCCTAAACGAAATAATGTAGTCGCTCCTCTATGTGTTAACAAAGGGTTCAACACAATAATCATTACGAAGAAAATAAGCGTGCTTGGTATCATTTTTCTTAGTTTCTCGCCATTTCCTTGCATGATGTTTAACAGTACGATCATAATAATCGCACCCATTAAAAAAAGAGGGTGAAGACACACCATACATAGTATCATCACCCCAATATAGTAGATAAAATTCACAAAAGGATGTAAAGAAGAAAAGATAATTTTCATAGTCCTTTACCAAGAATCCTTTCCTATTTTAGCACATATACCCATTCGATTTTATCTCCTGGCTTGACTGTATATGCACCTGCACTTCGATTTGGAAAAGCACCATTTACACGGTACTTCCATCCGCTTGTGCTCGTTATGTCTTTTTCGTATAAATCATTAATTCCCTTTACATAAATACTATCTCTGGATCCCGTTGCATCTACATCTAATCCTGTACGCTGCAATACTTTATAAACCGTATCTCCCTCTTGTACGTCAACTTTTTTTGCTCCTAATAAATAACCTTCATTTCCACGTACAGAAATGGTAACTTGCTGCGCTTGTGGTTCTGGCTTTTGTTCGGGTTGCGGTTGCGGTTGCGGTTCTGGCTTTGGTACTACTTTAGGTTCTGGGTCTTTCGACTGTTCCTGCTTTGGTGTTTCTTTCGGCTGATTAACTACTTTTGCCTCTTCTTTTACTTCTGATTTTGCTTCTGGCACTTTCTTAGGCTCAGTGTTTGCTTGCTGCGCTTTTGGTTGTTCTTGTTGCGCAACTGGTTCTTGCTCTTTTTTCTCTTGTTTCTCTTCTTTCTTAATTTCAGGTTGTTTTTGTTGCTCTTGTTCCTGATTCCCCTTTTGCTGCTCTTCTTGTTGCTTTTTCTCTACTGATTCTTGCTGCTTTTCCGGTTTACTTTCTTCCTTTTTCTCTTCTTGTTTCAGTTCCTCTTTTTGTTCTGTTTTTGAAATTGCTTTTTGTTCAGATTTTGACTCATTTTGACTACATCCAACAAGCAACCCAAATGAAAGGACAACTGAGAGTAACCATTTCATCATACTCATGTTTTTCTCACCTTTCCTAATAAAATTAGGAGCAAATCATTGCTCCTAATTTTTTGTTAAGCTGCTTTTCGTCTCCATAAAACATATGCTGAAGCAATACACAATACACCCATTCCTACTGGCATTGCAGTGTCCCAAGCAGATGCTCCTGTTTTCGGTAATTGATGGTTTTTCGCAGTTTTTTCATTATTTAATGTTTTCTCTTCTGTAACAACACGAGAGTTCTTATCGTTTGTTTGTTCTTGTGGTTTTTGAATTACTTCTTGCTTTTCAATCTCCTTGCTCTCTTCCACTACCGGTTCCTTCGGCTCTTCAACTGCGTTCTCGTCGCCCTCAGTTGATAAATTTGTCCAATCATATATAGAACCTTGACCAGTTACAAACGATTTATATTGAACAAGCGCTAGAAGTGCTTGTTCAGTCGCCATACCATTGCCCTCTTGGTCATTTGGCAACCATTTAAATTCACCATTTGCAAGTTGGTATGATATTAAATTTTGAACTGCACTTACATTATTTTTAGTAAATGCTTCACTAGTTGGATCAACCCCTGCAATAGCAAGTCCAATAATTGCTTGTGCAACACTATTTGAATTTTCTTGACCGTCAGCTTCAAATCCACCAGTGTTCAATTGTTTATTTGTTAAATATTGCACAGCTTTATCTACAGCATGCTTTACCTCTGGTTGTTTCTGATACGGTGCTAGTGCCGATAAAACCATACCTGTTACATCAATACTACTAGCCTCGTCCTTACTACTTTCCACATGGTATGTCCAGCCACCGTCTGTATGCTGTGCATTTAAAATCTCTTTTACTAAAGCAGCACGATTCCACTTTGCTTCAGCCGGTACTTCATATTTTTTTGAATCCAGTGCAAGTAAAGCGAATGTATAACCAGTAATAGAATTTAGTTTCTCAGATTGATATAGTTTTTGAACTAAATTCTTCCCTGCAACATTCGTTGGATTCCCATTTACCGCTGTTACTGCTAAAACAGTTCTTGCTATATCTGTAGCGGTAAATCGTTCCACTCGTTTTTCTACTTTTTGTGTTAAAGATTGTAAATAACTAATCTTTGTTTCTACTGGAATATTATTTCCTGAACGAGCAAGTGCAATTGCTACCCAATCACTATCAATTCCGTCTTCGATCATTTTTTTTGATGTTTTAGCAATCGCTTGATCTAATTGCTTCATTAATAATTCATTTGTGATTGGTTCTTTCGACTCATTAGGCTTTTGTTCTTCTGGCTTCTTCTGTTCTTCTGGTTTTTGTTCCTCAGGCTTTTGACCATCTGGATTTTGCTCTTCCGGTTTTTGTTCCTCAGGCTTTTGACCATCTGGATTTTGTTCTTCCGGTTTTTCCGCATCTGGATTCTTTTTGCAAGTTCCCATCTTATCAAGAACTTGTTGCAATGTTTCTGTGTTCATATTGTTCCAATCTACAACAAAACGAAATGTAACAACATCTTCAGATTCTAATTTATAACTATCCGCCCCTACCATGGCAGCTTTATCATTTACATC
This sequence comes from Bacillus sp. 166amftsu, assembly GCF_900107445.1. NCBI lineage: Bacteria > Bacillati > Bacillota > Bacilli > Caryophanales > Bacillaceae > Bacillus > Bacillus sp. 166amftsu. The sequence goes on from NZ_FNQA01000003.1 coordinate 232,635, forward strand.
ATATGCCCATCCACTTGTCTCACCAGCCATTAAACCGTCAATACCTTTAACATACATACCATATTGCGTATTCTCAGCTGTTACTTTAGTCCCCATTACTTTTTGTAACAAACTATAGGCTGTTTCTCCATCTTCAATAGCTACTTCTTTCGGACAAAGAATAACTCCTCTTTGCGATTCCCCAATAATCGCAAGTGTTGCTGTTTTCCCTTCAGCAAACGTAATATGTACAGTATTTGTGAATGAAACAAACACTAATGCAACTGCCATAATCGATGTAAGCAGCCATTTTTTCATCATTGCCATCCTTGCTTATTCCTCCCTTTGCTTACATATGCATAAAAAAAGACCCTTCAAGGGCGTGCAATAACACTCTACTGTGAGTGCTATACAAAATGCACAACACCTCCTATCCGCATAGATAGCGGTTGTATTTGTATAGGAAAGACAGTGTAGCTTATGAATGTATTATTGTGATAACATTCACTTTTAGCGGCGAACCCATTTCATTTCCACCTATTTCCTTTAAAAGTTATCGTATAAACGACATACCTATACATTCATTAAATTATAAATATCTGTATTATTTTACTATTGACACGAAATTTTGTCTATGCTTTCTCTGATTTATTTCCTATGAATATTAGTCTGTTACGTGAAACTATAAAGCCTATATATAGTCACTATAGCTTACTATGAAGTGGTTGTTTACATACAATAACACCATCTTCATCGATATACACATAATGATTTGGAATCCACTCAATTGCTCCAAACTGTAAAGGAATTTCTTTTTCTCCTTTTCCTTCTTTTCTACTTCTCTTCGGTATTGTACCTAACGCTAAAATACCAATGTTAATATTTCGTAATTCTTTAGAATCACGAACATATCCATATACAATAATCCCTGCTAAATTTCGTTGACTTGCTATATTTGCCAAATTATCTCCAAGTAACGCACAATTTGTAGAAGCCTCTCCATCAACTACTAACACTGTTCCCTCCGGTAAAGTTTGTAGAGCTTCCTTTACTATTACATTATCATCCTCCACTTTAACCGTTGCAATTTTTCCATGAAATTGTTCTTTCTTTCCATATGATTGAAATATAGGCTTACATACTTGTACGTCTCCTTCAAAAGCATCACACAGATCTGTTGTTCTCCACATTTTTCTCCCTCCCTTCTTTTTAGTATATGTTACATATTCTTGTCGTTTTATTTTTCACCTGTCTAATATTGCAAAATTTTGTATACTATAACTTTTTTCCAAACTGCATAATATTTCAAATCCCGTACATACTATATAAAGGCTGGTGAACAGCTTGAGTCCAATTTTGTAGTACCTACAATCTTTTCTCCCTTTCCCTGGGGCTGAGCAGTTAGTTTTTACTAGCTGCTCTTTTGTTTTTATATTTTGTTTAAAGCCCCTTTTTAATTATCATCACTAAAATCAGACAACTAGTATGTACTCATGAGTGAATAGGACAACCTTTTCTTGTAATATTCTTTTATAAAAGGATAAGGGTGTGACAATGTTGAATAGGAAAAACGATCAAATTGTTATTCACATAATAAAAGGCTCAACTATAAAAAGGTTTTTAATCTTAGATTTAGTTACTGGAACAGGAATTTTTTATATAGTTAAATTTATTTCTTCAAGTGCATTAATTGCATTTATTAGCAGTCTTATGGGAACCGAAAGTATTAAAAAGATACCGAAATTCAAAAATAATACGAATTAAATCCTAGTACCTAGCCCCACTACCTTTACTTCGTTAAGAAGAACAGACCTTCTCAATAAAATAATAAAAAAGAGCCAAATGGCTCTTTTTTATTACATTTCAATACACGGATCTATTATATCTCCAACTCGATCACCGGAATTAGTAATATACTACTTAACTACAATGTCGTGTAGTTCAAAACGAATCATTTTTTTCAATTCATCTAGTTCTATTTCAACTTGATATCCTATCTTCCCAGCACTAAAGATTATTGTATCTAGCTCCATAGCACTATTATCAATAACGGTAGGAAAATATTTTTTCATCCCAATCGGTGAACAACCCCCATGAATATAACCAGTAAGCGAGAGTAAATCTTTTGATTTCAACATGCTTATTGATTTTTCACGAATGCTTGCAGCAGCTTTTTTCAAATCCAACTCTTCACTGACAGGTACAACAAAAACATAGTGTTTTCCTGATTTCCCTATAGTAACTAGCGTTTTAAAGACTTGATTGGGAGATTGTCCTAATACCAAGGCAACATCTATTCCACTAATAGCATCAGTATCCGCATAGCTATAATGTTTATAATTAACTTTCTTCTTATCTAACAACCGCATTACATTCGTTTTGTATTCCATTGTGCTAAAACCCTCCTGTAATAAATCTATATGTACTATGTAATATATAAATTGAGATGTAGACGGTGGAAATATAATTTCCAATACATAAATATTGTAACTTACTTTACTATTCTCTAACAAGGAATGACAAACATATCACTCACACTGTTTATATAAGATTAATTCATCCGTTAATCTCATTTTTGTTTTCAAAAAGCATTGCTATCTCAAAAATCATTTGTTATAATTTTGAAAAAACTTAAGGAGAGACCCAATATGTTTAATTGTACTTCTTTCCAACTTCATCATCATATATAACGCCGTGTATCCGAAGAATTTTTTCTTCGTGGGTACAGGGCTTTTCCTGTTACCCACGAAGCGTTCATAAAGCTATGTGGGTATTTTTATACCTGCATAGCTTTTTTTATTTTATAAAAGGAGTGATTTAAATGGATGTAAGGAATGTAAAAGGAACAAAAGATTATTTACCCGCGGAACAGTTGCTTAGAAACAAAATTAAATGCGCTTGTGAAGAGACTTTTGAACGATATGGCTGTAAACCACTTGAAACACCTACATTAAATATGTATGAACTGATGGCTTATAAATATGGAGGCGGTGCTGAAATTTTAAAAGAGATGTACACACTACGTGATCAAGGAAATCGTGAACTCGCACTTCGGTATGATTTAACGATTCCATTTGCAAAAGTAGTAGCAATGAACCCAGATATCAGGCTTCCTTTTAAACGCTATGAAATTGGAAAGGTCTTTCGTGATGGACCGATAAAACAAGGAAGGTTTCGTGAATTTATTCAATGTGACGTTGATATAGTCGGCGTAGAATCTGTTATTGCTGAAGCTGAATTAATGGCCATGGCATTTGATCTTTTCAAAACTTTAAACTTAGATGTTACCATTCAATATAATAATCGTAAGTTATTAACAGGTATCCTTCAATCGATTGAAATTCCAAACGAACAAACAAACGATGTTATTTTATCATTAGATAAACTTGAGAAAATTGGGGTTGATGGCGTACGAAAGGATTTACAAAGCCGTGGGATAACAAATGACACTGTAGAGGTAGTTTGTCATACTGTTGAATCTTGTATGACATTAGAAATTGATGAATTTAACCAAACTTTCTTAAACTCACTAGTTATAGAGGGAATCAATGAACTAAAGCAATTACAGCAATATTTACTCGCACTTGGTATCCAAGACAATGCTGTGTTTAATCCATTCTTAGCAAGAGGACTTACTATGTATACAGGCACAGTTTATGAAATCTTTTTAGCAGATGGAAGCATTACTTCAAGCATTGGTAGTGGCGGACGTTATGATAATATAATTGGGGCTTTTCGTAACGATAATACATCCTATCCAACAGTAGGGATTTCCTTTGGCTTGGATGTTATTTATACAGCTCTTACGCAAAAAGAAACGGAATCTGCTTCTGTCGATATTTTCATTATTCCTATTAACACCGAAGTGGAATGTTTACGAATCACACAACTTTTGCGTTCTAAAAGTACCTTCAAAGTTGAACTGGAACTTGCCGGCCGTAAATTAAAGCGAGCTCTTAATTACGCAAATAAAGAGAATATTCCTTACGTGCTTATTATTGGTGAAACTGAAATTTCTACAGAAACCATTGTTTTACGTAATATGAAGGAAGGTACCGAAATAAACCTCCCCCTATCTTGTATTGAAGATGGAACATTAAAGGATTATTTATAAAAAAGCAGCCTATTAGAAGGTTAAGCCGTTCTCTTTCGAAATACCCGCAACTATACAAACACATATAAAAGCAGAACAATTCGCACATGAATTCGCTCTGCTTTTTATTGTCACATCAATATTTTAAGTTCCTAGTACTTTTTTACCAAGTGGTTTCGTACTATTCGAATCTGGTTCAAGTGTAATACCAATGTTATCAAAGGACTGTTTTTGTGCAATTTCATATGTCAGAAGTCCTGATCCAGTTTCATCCGGTTTAAATATTCCAGCGTTTTTTCTTTCTCCATCTTTTAATAACCAAACTTGATACACTTCTGATTTGTTTACTTGTGGCAAATGATCAGCTTGTACAACTAATTTTTTCTTATCTCCTTGTTGCATAACAAATACATACCCTTTTGTATTTTCATCGTTTTGATCGATTGATACTAATGGACGAGTAGAGATTACTTTCATTGGATCACTGCTTAATTCATCCTTAGCTAAAGATTGTATTTTTAATTGCGAATTTTCGATTGTTACTGCTACTGTAATCACTAACATTGTTCCTAGTAATACTGTTGCTAACGGTGTAAATTGTTTTTTTAGTAAAACCGTCCATTCTTTCAATTTCGCTGTTACTTTGTTATCTCTATTCGTTTGTTCGCGAACAAATATAAAATCAAACACTTCAGCTTTTAATGTTTCTGGTACTTCTTTCTCTTCAAAATCGAAATACATTGCTTCCCAAGCTGCCTGCATTGCTGGATACTCAGTTTGACATTTGGGGCATGTCTTTAAATGTTCTTGAAACGCTCTTTGTTCTCTATCATCAAATGTATTCGTAACATAGGATAATAAATGCTCACATTCTCTCTCCATACTATCCCCTCTATTCTAGATATTTTTTTAATTGCTTTAAAGATTGATGAAGACGACTTTTAGTGGTTCCCAATGGTTCATCTTCCATTTTAGCAATCTCACTAAGGGAATAACCTTTCCAATATAGCAAGTCGATTAATCTTTTTTGAGACGTAGACAAATTCTGCTTTGCCTTTTGAATTTCAACACTGTGCATCCTTTTCTCGATTTGATTTTCTGAATCTGCTATATGCATATGTTTTTCAGAATCATAAAGATTATTAAAGTTTCTATACATAAGTTCTTTATTTTCTTTTCGGACATAATCAATACATATATTCCTTGTAATAGTAAGTATCCAATTTACGAAATCACCTTTTGAAGGATTATACATACTTTTAGTTGTCCAAAGTTTCAAGAAAATTAATTGAACAACTTCTTTTGTTTTGTCCTCATTTCCTTGGAAAAATTTAAAAGTGAAGCTATATATCAACTTAATATATCGTTCATATAGTTCTTCTAATGCAGGACGATAGTTTCTTTGTACTAATTGCATTAACTCATAATCATTTTTTTCTTTCATTCTCACCTGCACTCCCTATTGTTTTTCTTTTTCTGATAATTCTAAATTAATTTAATTATATAATTCAAATAGAAAAATAGGAACCACCAACAACATTGGTCGCTCCTTTTAACAGAATATTTATCTCACTATTCGCTGGCATACGCCCTATTCGGCGTGCTTTCTATCACTGTTTAAATGTAGTTTCACCATTCAGTACAAACCATATATCTTTAACCCCTTGTCCATTTATATCTCCTTTTGATTTATCATTAGCAAAATAATAGAGGGGATAGCCTTTATACGTTACTTGTTGTTCCTTCGTATCCTCTCTTATTATCGTAGCAAAGTCTTTTCTATCAAATCCTTTTGGCACTTCAAAATCTTTCGCAACAAATGGCGGCCAAAGTTTTACGCAGTCACCACTACAATTACTTACCTTAGATGTGTCTTTTGCAAAATAATAGAGTGTTTTTCCGTTTGAATCTGCTAAGTATTTTCCAACCTTATCGTTCTCTAATAATTGTAAACTAGGAGATTCGTTTTTATTACTATTAACTTCACTCACGTTTTCTCCACTCGTTTTCTTACTTTGAACATCTTCTTTCTTATCGCTATTACACGCTGTTAATAAAAAAAAGCTCACTAATATGGACACAATACATTGCCATGCTTTCATACTGACTCCTCCTTCAATTTTTTATTTATATTTAAGGTAACGATAGAAAGGTTTGATTGGTTTGATACAAAATAAAAAAAGATGCAAGCCTCTCCCTCTGCTTACATCTTTGTTAATTCTATCAATTTATGCCTTTTTTCTTATACAAAAAATTGTTATTCAGCTCGGAGCGTTCTTCATTAATTAGGATTTGTTGTTTTGTTCCATATTTATAACTACATTTCCCTTCTTATGTCCTTTCTCAACATATCTATGAGCTTCCACAATCTCTTCAAACGCATAGTACTTGTCAATGACCGCTTTTATCCTACCTATCTCAACAAGTTCTTTCAGGAAGTCTAACGCTTCGAAAGTTTCAGGTGAATTTTGACCTAATATTAGCTTCTTGTTGCTTGTCAATTTAGTCCATAGCATTCGAACGCTTGGCAACGGTTCAACGACATTTATATAGATACCGTCCTGCTTTAACAACTTGATACAATCTGAAAACAAGCTCTTGTTTACCGCTTCAAAAATCACATCATAAGTCTCGTCTGTAGTAGAAAAATCTTTTGCAGTGTAATCAATTACCTTGTCGGCTCCAAGAGATTTTACCAATTCTAAATTTGCGTTACTGCACACTCCTGTAATTTTTGCTCCGAAATATTTGGAAAGCTGTACAGCATAACTTCCTACACTTCCCGAAGCTCCATACACAAGAACATTTTGACCACTCTGAACGTTAGCTTTTCTAAGAAAAAACAAGGCTGTACGTGCCCCAATTGGAATAGCAGCAGCTTCCTCATATGTTATATTGGAGGGCTTAATAGATACCGGTCCATCTTCAGGTAGACAAATATACTCGGCATAAGAACCAAAACCCACTTGGGTGGCCGCAAAAACCTGGTCTCCTTCCTTAAACCGCTTGACCTCTTTCCCTACTAACTCAACTTCTCCAGCTAACTCCATTCCTAATATTGGTTTTTTAGGTTGACTAAAACCGAGCGTGATTCGAGCAGGTAACCAAACAGAACGAGGAATCGTAAAACTCCGTGATCGAATATCTCCTGCTGTTACAGTTGTCGCTTTTATTTTGATCAGTATTTCATTTTTCTCAGGAACAGGTTTCTCTACCTCTTTCAGTTGAAGAACATTGGGGGGACCGTACTTTGTGTACACAATTGCTTTCATTAAACTTCCTCCAATTCGTTCTATTTATTAATATCATACGAATAATATGAATAGATAGAACAATGGTTCACTCTTCAACGAGTATAAGCTTTTTTCAATGCGGGTACCTCAAAAGAGAACAGCTTACCAAAAGGTGGGCCACTATTTATAAATAGTCTTTTACCTATAAGCGCGATTCGGTTTACATAATATATTTATGGTATGCCTTTTTGTCTACATAAAATTTCGTTCTTCACTTGTTAAAAATTAAAACCAGCTCTGCCTAAACTTAGTTTTTGCTACATCTGCATATACATGTACTCCATCTTCAAGGCATCCAAAACTAGTCTTAGATGCTGACTTTCTACTAACAATTGATCTTCTTGAAGACCTTTCAAACTATACTCGTGATAGAAATAAATAAAGAGTGCGTATCAAGTCAGTATTTTCTTGACGTTACTCTTGTTTTAAAAAAATATTAATGTCTTAAAATTAAAATGTTTAAATTGCTCTAACGATATTTTACCTAAAAAATAGTATCCTATAATTCCACATAATATGAGATTCCATAAAGCCTCAAGAATCATTCCTAATAGTTTAGGTATATTATCCCCTAAAACAACCCCTATAAATTGATACATAATCCCGGAAATAATCAATAATCCCAAAGCCAAAAGAGATTTTGAATCAATTTTTTTCTTTGACTTCATAATCTTTGTTTCCATAACAACCCCTTATTTCTTATTATTTTATTAATTATGAATATACAACAACACATCATTATCCGAAAAATGGTAATTAGGACAACCACAATAATTTTATTTTATCAGTTTTGATTTTCTCCTTGTTTTAGGATTTACTTTTTTTACATTTTTTGAATAGTATAATCACTAGATCTCTATTTACCGCTCTAAGGTGCCCCGCCTCATCGCCATCAAGCTAAGATTTTGAAATAGCTCCAAAACAAAAATTCTATATCTCTACAGTTATTTATCAGAATTCAGCTCACTTTTTTCGTTTTGGGAAACAACCAATTTCTTAAATTGATGGGTAGCGGTACTCAATAAAGAAAAGACACTCTCATGAGTGCCTTTTCTAATTGTTTTTTAGCAGAAGCAAGCAGCTCCAACAATGATTAATAATATGAAGAGTACAACGAGTAATGCAAATCCTCCAGCAAAGCCGCAACCTCCACAACTACCACCAAAGCCCATAATAGTTCCTCCTTTAAGTAAGAGGGGAAAAACATAGGGGTTCACATGTAACGGATTCGGTTTATTTTATGTTGTTACGAACTAATTGAGCAGGTCCTTTAATAAATAAAGAAAAGACACCATTAAGGTGCCCTATTAACATAGGATTTGAGGGTGAGATTTTTCTGTAAAATATTAAATTTATCTACCGTATATTTGAATGGGCCTAACCATATTCCAGTTTCTTATATAAACTCTAGTCCCTTTGCTAGTCATTTTATAATTTACCTCATTAGCTGCCCAAATAAAACCAGCTTTAATAGCATAGTTAAGAGCTTCCACTCCATTTTCAGTTGTAGTATGTAAGGAGATTATCTCATGGGTTATTTACAAATTGTGGGTGGGGAATATTTGACACTTACTAAATAAAAGAAGAAACCGATATTGTTTCTCCTTTTGCACAGAAATCACTATTTCATAATTTATGAAAGTTTATTTAAAAGCTGATTTAAATCTTGCTTTGTTTTCGTCGTTAATGATTTGATTCGTTTCACATCTATTTTCTCTTTTTCAGTCGCAACAATTAAAGGATACATACTTTGTCCAATCGTTTTATAATCAGTTGGATGTGTTGCTTCTAACTCTTTTTCAATTACATCCCATTTTTCATTTATTTGCTTCCCTAGTTGATTCACTGTATCTAACTTAGGGTTTGCAGCTAATTGTTTATCCAAGCTGTCGATAAGCTGCGCAACTGCTTTTACATTTGCTTTCACAGCTACACTTTTATTTGTATCTTTCGTTGCAGTTTTTCCACTTGTCGTTTGCTCGTTTGTTTTAGTATTTGTTTCTTTTTCTGTCGTTTTCCCATTTGAAGTTTGGTTCGTAGATTTAGCGTTATTCTCCGTTCCAGACGATTCTTTGGAATTCTTTTGATCTTTCTCTGTTTTTTCATTAGTAGATGTGTTTGTTTCTTTCTCATCGTTTTTCGTAGCAGAAGTTTCATCAGCATTCGTTGTTTTTGCTTCTTCTTGTGCGTTCGTTTGTTCCTTTTTCACTTGATCTTTTTCTGCAGAGGGACTACAAGCTGTAATGGAGAGCATTGTACCAATTGCTAGTGATGCAATGGTTATTTTTTTTATTTTCATAATAAAGCCTCCTATATTTACATTTTTATCCTCCTCTTTACGATTCTATTTATCTATAAAAATCCCTTTTTGTTCTAACTATCATCTTTCCGACAGAAATCCTTATATTTATACGACAAGCGATTATGCATTAAACTTTAAAATTCGAGCTTTTTTACTCTGTATAACGCATTTTGTATACAGTTATCCCCAGGAAAAACAGAGGAATATATTGCCCTATACGGAGTAATGGGCAAATTACTTATAGCTTTACAATAATAATTCCACTACCAAAAGTCCCCTTTTTCTGACAATCCATTTATTTTGCACAAAAAATAAATTCATAAAATATTTCACGCTTCCTATTATTTCTCAACATTTTTGTTAACATAATAAAATTATGAATTATTAATGAGATATTAGAAGAAAATAATTCTATTATCGGGTGCGTTTTTACTTCTACATTTCAATGGTGAGTTTGTATTTAAGTGGAATTTTAAAGGGGATCAAGACATTTTTCATCATTTCGCAGTAGAAACAATAAATTCAAAAAATCAAATAGCTACTACATGTATATTATTCAATGTTACAAATGAATAATAAGTACTATACTGAAAAACACTTTTGTAATTATGTTGCTTGTATATCTACATGTAATAAGGAGGAATGTAAAATGGAAAAAGCGAATGAAAATACATCTAAATCAAGCCATCGAGTAAAAGAGGACGAAATTGCTACAGAGGCAGGTGTAATTCTAAAATTACAATCACTTCAAACAGCAAGTGAAGGATCTGGATTAGCTCCAACTAATCAGCTTCCATCGAACGTTCTGGAACCTCTTGAAGATAACCATAAATAAAGATTTTTAATAAAAAAGGGGCAGTCGCAAATTTCGGCTGCCCTTTTTATATTAAGCACTCTTTAACAACTTAACACCTTTTACAATATTCCAAATGAAGTAGTAAATAATGCCTAGTATACGAACATGCGTAGGCTCACGCTTACCGCGATATTTATCTCCCACCTAAAATTGATGCACATTTTTGAGGAGAGAGATGAATGTCAGAAAACGATAAAAAACAATGATAAATCCAGCATTCGAGTTTAAGAATTAGCAAGAGTTCGTCATTACAGTTCCAAATGTATCCGTTTTGCTTCAAAATACAGAACCTGAATAAACTTTTTCGTATCGATACGAGTAGGTAATGTTTGCTCATTATTCAACTCTGTCATCTTTCTCCTTACAGTTGTAAAATCAAAAAACCTAGAAGCGTAATTTTCGAACTTCGGGTTTAAAAAATCAGCAAGTCCAAGGGATGCTAAGTGGTTTAGTGATTGGTAAATTGCCCTCCGGATCCGTTGTTTGGAGGCTTCAATCGACCTTTTTAATTCGGCCTCTTCAGCTAATTCTCCAAGTCTTTTTTGAGCTAAATTCAAAAAAACCTCTTTTAGAGAGGGAAACCCTTGTTCCAACGTTTTATCTTGTTCATATTTATATAAATAATCCAGTATATCCATTAAATCTTTACTTCCGCTTTCACTAGCTATCCCTAATTCGGATAGAAGAAAATGTATGGAGTTTCGAAAATGATTTGAAGTACTTATATGCTTTTCATTACGGTATTTTTCCTGTGTACTTTGATCACTATCCAATTTAAGTACCATATTGAGCGATTCTTGAATATTTTTTATCGATTTTTCCAATCGGATTCGTTCAATGACTTTCTGAACGACTGTTAATACTTCAATCCGGTTAATCGGTTTAATAATATAGTACTCAACACCAAGCGAATATGCTTCAGCAATCAATTCTTTTGACTCTACTTGAGAAACCATGATAATTTTCCCTTTAAACAACGGTTTTATTTGACGAATTGTTTTTATTCCATCTTGAATCGGCATTAACAAATCGATAAATAAAATGTCTATATTTTTCAAGATTAGCGTTTGTTGATCTAACAATGAGCCATCCTCAGCTTCTCCTACAACCTCCCCAAGATCCGCATCCTCGATAATTTGAGCCAACATTGAGCGAACCGCTTTCTCATCATCTACTATATAAAAATACATAGAATCACCCTTTCGCAACTATATGATCAATCCCTAATCTAATTTTAAAAATCGATCCTTTTTCTTCGGTTCTGTCCTCAAATGTAACAACACCTTCAAGTTGTTCGACCATTTCTTTGACATACGATAATCCAATACCTGTTGATGGGTTACCTGCATCATCATATTTAGAAGTAAACCCAGGTTCAAAAATTGAATCTTTATACTTTGAAGAAATACCGGGACCATTATCCCCTATTCGAAATTCAACGAAATGGTGGTCTTTATTAATGTCAATTGTGATGGTTCCCATATCTTGAATAGCTTCTACAGCGTTTGCAACGACATTGTTTATAATTGATAAAATTACGTAAACATGATAGTGAGGATGCACACCGTCAATCTTATACACAAATCGGATGTCTTTCTTTAGTAACCGGGCGTATTTCTCGTTTGCTCGTACAATGATGTTTACCAGTTCATATACGGACATATAATCTGTAAAACTTTCATCAGAAATCAGCTTTGAAAGTCCTGCAAAAATGCGTTGGTTATCCTTTTTAACGTCATGGACTTCACCAGCAATTTTCAATGCCTGCTGCCGTAAATCCTCAATCTGAAAGCCTACTCTCTCGTTATCTAAAGAATCTAAATTTTTGTACAAATCATAGGATTTCTTCGTTATATTTTCAGCATCTTGCAACGTTTTTTTTAAATGAACAGCATCTTCATATAAATTGGAGATTAGCATAAGCATGTGTTCATTTTGTTTTTTTATGTGTCTCTCCCTTGACTGCGCTTCATACAGTTTCATCATATTGAAAAAGCTTAAAACTATAAAACTGTGGGAAAATGCGATAACGATTATCTCATTTATTGCCTCTGGCGTGATAGTTGTTTTTAATACGAAATATTGAATCATTAATTCCACACAGTCTGATAATATTTCAATAATGCAGCCAATAAATCCAATCATCAATGGTTGATGATGAAAGCGTTCTACTTTCGCTAAGTAAAAGAGACAAGAATAAATAAAGTAAAAGAAAAAACTAGGATACTGGATATGAAAAGAATCTATCCACTCCATATTCCCCTTTGTGATGACGTCCATCAAGATCCGAAATGCTACAACCACTATTGCTGTTAAAAAACCCGGAAAAAATGCTGGCATTCGCCGAAATAATAACAAAAAAAAGAAAAATGTTGGTGCACCAAAGCTCATTCGAAATGTCTCATTTAGGGGAAAAGACTTTATTTCACCTACTAAGGGTACTGTAAATACCATCAAAACCAGAATATAGATGTCTTTTTTTACTAAATTACTAAGATTCAAAATAATCACTTCTCACTTTCGCCTAACAGTCAGTATACAAATCTATTACCATTAATACAACACTTACTCTATTTTTCAAAAAAAACTATTAATAAGATATAAACGAAAGTATTGCACATTGCGAGTGCTCTTGATATTCTTCTACTTTAAAACAGGAAGATGCTATGTAACACAAAAATGTTCAGACACATTATACGGTCTGAACATTTTTGTATTCGCTCTGACATCAAAACATCCATGATACTTTTTAGAATATACCTAAATCCCATTCTTGTGCAATATGTTCCAATAACATAACCCCTGGTAAACTATTCCCATAGTCATCAATAGCTGGTCCATAAATACCAATGCCACATCCATCTTGAAACGGTAGTTCCCTCCTGGCCCTTGAGGGGACGAGTGCCATAATCCCTCCGGACACCCCACTTTTAGCTGGTAGCCCGATGAAAGCAGCAAATTTGCCAGAAGCATTGTACATTCCACAAGTAAGCATTAAAGCTTTTGTTAATCTAGCAACCTCTTTAGGGATGACTTGTTCTTTACGTATAGGATGATATCCATCATGTGCAAGTATAAGCCCTATTAAAGCAATATCCTCTGTATTTATTTCTATCGAACATTGTTTCAAGTAAACCTCTAGTGCCTCCTCCACATCTGATTCTAAAAAACCATTCTCCTTTAAATAGTATGCTAAAGCTCTATTTCGATGGGCTGTTTGCCATTCTGATTGAAACACTTTTTCATTAATGGCGGGACGCTTCCCTATCATTTTTTCGATTAATGCGTATAGAGATTCTAATTTTTCTTGCGCAGATGTTCCTGACAGAAGCGAGGCTACCGTAATCGCTCCAGCATTAATCATAGGATTAAAAGGCTTTCCTGGTTTATGCATTTCTAAACGAATAATCGAATTGAAGGCATCTCCAGTTGGCTCTACATCAACCCGCTCTAATACATAAGAAATACCGCGACTTAAACAAGCAGCTATAAAGGCGATTACTTTTGATATACTTTGCAGGGTGAAAGGTACCTCCCAATCCCCTGACTTTATCATTGTTCCATCTGGCTCTACTATACAAATACCTAATTGCGATAAATTTACCTTTCCCAAAGCTGGAATATAACTGGCGCTTTGTCCTTTAGTAGCATAGGATCGATAATGAGTTACCCATTGATCTAAGTAAGCTTTTTCTTGACTCTCAACCTGAACGCTATACTCCTTTATCATTTAACCATATTCCTCCGTCTCATTAACTTTATATAGAATAATTTTTTCCTTATTATAATCAATACTATTTGCATAAGAACCAAGAAAGATATTCAGACATATTACAGTCCGAATATCTTTTTTGTTACATACTTTTCTTTTTTGAAGTTGAAGTGTCCTGATAATGCTCCCAACATTCAATGTTTTCAAGCCCTTTAATGCTATCTTTATAAAAAATAGGATCATTACCAGCTTTTTTCTGTTTCATGTAATCCTGTAACGCAGCAAAGGCCACTTTTGAAAGTAAAATAATAGCAATTAAATTTATAATAACCATAAAGCCCATAAATAAATCCGCTAAATCCCATACAAGTTGGATCTTTGCAACAGAACCGAATACAATCATCGCTAACACGCCGATTCGGTATACCATCAACCATACTTTACTATTTTTTAAGAATCGAATATTTGTTTCTCCGTAATAATAGTTACCAATTAACGCACCGAATCCAAATAGGAAAATAAAGATAGCAAGACACCCTGATGCCCAAGAGCCGACATGTTCACTTAATGCTGCTTGTGTAAGTGCAATACCATTTAACTCTGGTTGTTTGTATGCATCAGAAAGTAAAATAATAAATGCTGTGCTTGTACAAACAATCAGTGTATCCGTTAATACGCCAAGTGCTTGAATAAGTCCTTGTTTCACCGGATGACTTGTTGTTGCAGTTGCGGCAACGTTTGGCGCACTTCCCATACCAGCTTCATTCGAGAATAAACCACGTTTAACCCCATGCATGAGCGCTGCTCCGATTGAACCGCCTGCTATTTGTTTAAAGCCAAATGCGTTTTGAACAATAAGAGAAAGAACTTCCGGCATTTTTGTGATATTTGTAATGATAACAAATAATGCAATACCAATGTATAACACTGCTAGAAACATTACTTTGTATTCAGCCATTTTTGCAATACGCTGCACACCGCCAAAGATAATCCCAGCGAAAGCAATTGCCATAATAATTCCTAAAGTTAAACGATCTGTACCAAATGCGTTCTCAAAAGCAATTGTAACAGTATTTGATTGGACAGAATTAAATACAAAACCGAAAGTAATCGTAATTAAAATAGAGAATATTATTCCCATCCAACGTTTGTTTAATCCTTTTTCCATATAATAAGATGGACCGCCGCGGAAACCGGCTTTATCTTTTACTTTATATATTTGTGCTAATGTACTTTCAACAAAGCTAGATGCTGAGCTAATAATAGAAATAACCCACATCCAAAATACCGCTCCAGGACCGCCTAGTGCAATCGCAATCGCAATTCCTGTGATATTTCCTGTTCCAACGCGAGCAGCCATACCAATACAGAACGCCTGAAACGGTGAAATTTGGTCTTTAGAACCATTCTTCCCTTCCATTAACACACGGATCATTTCCTTTAGCATCCGAAACTGTACAAATTTCGATTTAAATGTGAAATAAATTCCACAAACAACAAGCATAATAATTAACAATTTAGACCATAAAAAATCATTCGTTGATCCGACTAAATCCACCAACAATTGTTCCATATCATCACCTCATATCAAAATTCCATATCCCCTAATCTATGTAAAATCACCTTTATTTTCTGACATCAATAACCTCGTTTCATATTCACATGCAGCAAAGACAAAAGTTTTCTATAAAAATGGTATTTCCTCGTTTATACGAATATTCATAATATATAACTGCATAGCTGACATCTTGAAAGACCTAATGCTTTTACATGTGGATGCTCTAGCTCCTCCCGCAAAAAATAGTTTTTATCCAGAAATGTGGCTGCACCATCATGCTTGTTTCATATGCCAGGTTTTTAAATTGGATTTATATAGATCCTTTTTGTCTCTTTTTATTATTTGCACAGAAATATAAACAAAATTATCAGAAAACTAAAACGATTATAAACACTTTCGTATTTGTTCCAGTATATAGTCTTTAATTTATAATTAACGCTTCTTTGAAAAGCACTCGACTGCCCTGGTATTCCCCTCTAAATCAGCGCATGATATCAGTAGATCTACTGCCCTTCACTTGTCTTCAAATGTTTGCTACAGAACCTTCATTTAAATACTTTGTTTACATAAAAAATATATTGCCAATTTTACAGTATCTCAGGAATCTTCATTTCTATTTTCCTCTATGGATAAAGAAAATCATTAATAGATTTCCTTAATATCATATAAACATATAGAGAAGACCTTTTGCTGTTCATTTATTAAAATAAGTGTTTGTTGGTGCAAATCAAGGTTACAAACTTGTCCCTTACATGTTTGTAAAAATCCACTCTGATAGTAATCGATAGTGATTAAGTGATTTTTTGCTAATTTTCTTAATAACATGGATTTACCCCCTTTTCCACTAATAGTCTATATAAATGGCCTGTAAGTAAAAGAATCTAGGCTAAGTAAAAATTTCAAAAACCACCATTTGAAGCGCTTTCAAATCTAAACTAACAGAAACGTATCTTTAATTTATAATCAAAAGTACAGAAACTCACTAAAAAGTACAGTTTCTTATAAAATAATTTTTTAAATATTTAAAAATTCATACAGACGCAAAAACTTTAAGATAGTTACATGTAATTTCTAAATCTTGGACATACTGATACTATGACTCTAAAAAAGGAGTGTGATCAAAATAGAAAAACAAAAAGAACTCGTAGGAATCTACAAGTTCTTTTTGAGATAATTTTAATATGGCTACAGCAAACTATCTTAACAGACATAGCAGGAAAACTATTGAGATAATGGTTTGACAAGTTCATTATATAACAAATATTAACATTCTAAGATTACATTTTTGGAAATTATGTTAATTAAGAAATTAGGATAATTTATTGTGTTATTATCCCTTGGAAAATCCACTTAAATCAATATATACATAATAAAGCATTACAAAAAATGTAAATATAAATAAATAGAGAAGACTATTATTTTTATTAAATGATTAGCCTAGAATACTACTTACTTTACTCTGCATCTACGGAGCTTAGTATAACCTTTCCATCTTCTACTTCAACGCACTTAATTTTTCAATTGCCTGTTGCTCGGTTGGTAAGAAAAAGAAATCGTTTCCCTTGTTACATTCATAGATGAAATACTTCTTACCTCCGAATCTGTCCATTCCCACGAATCACATATTTTGTGGAAGTCAATGCAGACAGACCCATCGGTCCCCTAACATGCAGCTTTTGCGTGCTGATGCCGATTTCCGCGCCGAAGCCAAATTCAAAGCCGTCAGTAAAGCGGGTCGAGGCATTATGATAGAGCGCCGCGGCATCGACGGACGTGAAAAACTTGCTGACGTTTTCCTCGTTCTCTGTAATGATCGCTTCGGAATGCATGGATCCATAAGTATTGATATGGGTAATCGCTTCTTCAACAGAGGAAACCATTTTGACTGCCAGCGTGAGAGACAAAAATTCTGTTTCCCAGTCTTCTTCTGAAGCGGGTACAAGAGAAGAATCAATTTCTAACACTTTCTTATCCCCACGTAGCTCCACTCCTCTTTCCTTCAAGAAAGCAAACAGCTCGGTACCAAATCGCTGCGCCCAATTCTCATGAAGTATAATTGTTTCAATAGCATTGCATACAGACGGACGCTGTGTTTTGGCGTTTACGATAATATCGAATGCCATCTGTTTATTCGCTGTTTCATCAATGAAAATGTGACAATTTCCCGCACCTGTTTCCAATACAGGAACAGATGCTTCTCTCACTACAGTATCTATCAACTGCTTGCCACCTCTTGGAATAAGAACATCCAAGTACTCGTTCAATGTAAATAACTGTTTTGCGCTATCTCGTGACGTGTCTTCAATGAGCTGTACACTCTCTGGAGGCAAGCTCGTTTGTTTGAGCGCCCGGTGAATGACAGCAACGATGGCTTTATTGGAATAAGTGGCGGAAGAACTACCTCTCAAGATCACTGCGTTGCCTGTTTTCAAGCAAATTGTAGCCGCATCCACCGTCACGTTCGGCCGCGCCTCGTAAATCATCCCCACAACACCGAGTGGCACGCGCATCTCCCGAATAGACAATCCATTCGGCCGTTCCCATGTAGCTACACATTCTCCGACAGGATCGCGCAAATCAATCAGCTGTCTGATTCCCGCTGTCATATCAATGATGCGCTGTTCGTTCAGCATAAGACGATCGAGGAGAGAGGCAGACATTCCTTTCGCTTTGCCTTGTTCGATATCTCGTTTGTTCTCCTCCAAAATGTAGGATGTCTCTTCTATCAATTGCTCAGCGATAGCCGCCAGTGCTTTATTTTTTTGATCAGTCGATTTGGTCACAAGCTCTCCAGCAATCTCTTTTGCTTTTTGTCCCTTTGTCAACACTTCATTCATTTTCGTTTCCTCCTTTTTAAAATTAAAAAGTATAAAATTTGAGGCGTGTTTAACTACTCCAACTTGTCACTACCATCCAAGACTCTTCTGCATAGATATTAGTTGAATCAATCGGAAGTTTAGAGCGAGTAAAGACAAACAACGCCTTTTAAGACGGAGAACCTTGTGTTCTTCACTTTAAGATCCCTCTCGGGATCTTAAAGTGAAACCCAATTATCTCTATGAATAACTTCATAGCTATGCCTTTCGCCTCGCGCTTGAATGTCATGGCTCTGCATACCTTTTAGATCCCGCAATTCCTCTGAACTATATCTACACTGTCCTTTTCCTATCACGCGTCCCTGCTCTGTGATGACCTCCACGACCTCGCCTGCTTGAAAGAACCCTGACACACTGGTAACACCGGCAGGAAGAAGACTTTTTCCATGCTGAATGATGGCAGCGGCTGCTCCGGCATCCACTTCGATTTGTCCGCTGACAAGCGAATGTAATGCGATCCATTGCTTGTTCACCTTGATTACTTTTGGAGTAGCGTTACCGATATACGTTCCATCTCCTTTCCCCTTCAAAACATCTAAAAACTTCTCCCGTCCACGTCCTGTTCCGATGAATACACTCGCTCCGAGAGATAGTGCCGTCTTTGCTGCATCGATTTTCGATTTCATGCCGCCCGTTCCAAGTTTTGAGCCAGCATCTCCAGCAAGAGTGGCGATTTCTTCCGTAACTTCAGGGAGAAAGTAATATTTTTTTGCGTCCGGATGTTTCTGGGGGTTCTGGTCATACAAACCGTTCACATCCGTAAAAATCATGAGCATATCCGCCGAAACCAGTCCACTTACTAAAGCTGACAACATGTCATTATCACCAAACGTTAGCTCCTCCAAAGAAATAGAATCGTTTTCATTGATTATAGGAAGAGCGGAGCGATTTAGTAACTCCACTAAAGTGGCGTAGGCATTGCTGTATTGTTCTTTTCTGGAAAAATCGCTTCTCGTCAGCAAAAGTTGCGAGGTAACGATCCCATATTTGCAGAATTCCTCCGTATACGCCTGCATTAACAGACTTTGCCCTACAGCCGCGGCAGCCTGTTTCCCTTTAATTGTCACAGGTCGGCCGGGATACCCGAGAGCGGAAAAACCTGCAGCGACGGCACCAGATGTAACCAGCAAGATTTCATGTCCTTCCTGCTTCAGTCGCGCCAAGGCAGCAACGTGATCTGAAAGCTGTTCTTTAGAGATACCTCCATGATTAGCTGCCAAGGAACTGCTTCCGATTTTTACGACAATTCGTTGTTTTTTCACTTTTGTACCCCCTAGTCTAAAATCAAAGTTTTTTTGTAAATTGCGTCTCTTTTTTTCAAATGAAAACAAAATATGCTTCTATAACATGCAATTTTCAGCAAAGAATCCTTCACCAATGATGCCTATCTAGCAATAAAGAGCAAAATAAAAATGACCGTTCCGCCCTTAAAAAAAGGACGAAACGGTCATTGTTCCGCGGTACCACCTTCATTGATATAAAATATATATCCGCTTGGCGCCTGTAACGCAGGCGTACGCCTAAACTTTCGTTTAAGACTCAGGGATAGGTTCGATACTTTCTATACGAGGAATCTTTCAGCCAGTGAATTCCACTCTCTTGCGTAAGAAGACATATGTACTAGTTCCCTTCAACGATTTTCAATTTAATTTTTTATACATTATGCGATATAATGTATTTTTGTGTCAAGAGATATTTTAGAAAATTAAGAAGGCAACAAGTTTTAAGCATTGAATTATGTACATACTGTATTAACATCACAATATCTAGAAAATGTTGATATAACTATACTTTATCTCTTGTTCATAAACATAAAGTTTTCTAAACATACATCTCTTAGCGTACACCAAAAGGAGTAATTCGTGTCTAAACATATAGATAGCGATACGTCCCTATTCTCCAAAATGATTTAAAATGTTTTGGAGTAGTTTATAACAAAAAATTTAAGTTATAGAAAATGTACTTGTTTAGTGCAGAATAAGAGTGATTTCTATATATTTTTGTATTGCAAAAAATAGTGTACTCTCTTAAAATGTGTTTTTATACTAATCTCGATATAGTTTATACGGTTTATTTCTTCTACACAGAATATCATTATTTTTTCGGAATAATATTTTTAAACCAATAAAATTTATAATAAAAGGAGCAAGAGCGAGTTATTATGAACAAACAAATAGGATTCATCGGATGCGGAAACATGGGTATCGCTATGATAGGTGGCATGATTAACAAAAATATAGTTTCTTCAGATAAAATAATTTGTTCAGATTTAAATGTCATTAATTTAAAAAATACTAGTGATAAATATGGCATAACTACAACTACTGACAACAATGAAGTAGCTAACAATGCTGATATTTTAATTTTATCAATCAAACCAGACCTATACTCATCAGTAATTAACCAAATAAAAGAGCAGATAAAAAACGATGTAATAATCGTAACTATTGCTGCAGGAAAAAGTATTAAGAGTACTGAGGATGCTTTCGGCAGAAAGTTAAAGGTTGTTAGAGTAATGCCTAATACACCAGCCCTTGTTGGAGAAGGCATGTCTGCGTTATGTTCTAATGAAATGGTTACAGAAAAAGATTTAGAAGATATACTAGATATATTTAATAGTTTTGGTCAAACAGAGATAGTAAATGAAAAATTAATGGATGTTGTAACATCTGTAAGTGGCTCTTCTCCAGCATATGTGTATATGTTTATAGAAGCCATGGCGGATGCTGCTGTACTAGATGGTATGCCAAGAGCTCAAGCATATAAATTTGCAGCACAAGCTGTATTAGGTTCTGCAAAAATGGTACTGGAGACAGGAATACATCCAGGCACATTGAAAGATATGGTTTGTTCTCCAGGTGGAACGACAATAGAAGCTGTAGCAACATTAGAGGAAAAAGGCTTAAGAACGGCCATCATCTCAGCTATGAAACGTTGCACTCAAAAATCTGTTGAATTATCCAGTCCAACCAAAGAGTAAAAACTAAGTTTAAAGGAAACCGATTAAGATATAGTTAGCCAAGTACACATATCTATAAATAGTTGTAAACCATATTTACATTTGGTTTACATAATGTCTCATTATCAATAGCGATTAAAATGGACAAATTCATACCTACTTGAGTTTGTCCATTTTGCCCTTTAATTATTTCAAGATAATTTTATGTACTCCTATTTTTACGTCCTGTTTGGTGCCTCTAGTCTTACAAAAACCCCCTTATTTTCCGCATAAGATCCCTCATAATTACCTTCATAAAAAAATGAGTTACTATATGTAGCATGTAAGGCGATTATCTCATGGGTATTTACAAATAGATAAGAACACTTGGCACCTACTTATAAACGATATTAAAAAAAAACGACACTAAATCTCTTAGTATCGTTTTTATTTTTAAATTAATCCTCGATATATTGATCAGCCATAACTTTCGAATATATATTTCGGATACATACAATAAAAGTAACTACATTCCAAAACGACCTACCTTCCCTTATTAATAAAACCCACCATTCGAATGAATTACTTGTCCTGTCACCCATTTTGCTTCTTCACTTACTAAAAATGCTATTAAACGTGCTACATCTACTGGCTCCCCTATTCTACCTGCCGGAAATTTGTTTACTAAATATGCTTGCACTTCTTCAGTCATCCACCCTGTATTGGTCGGTCCTGGATCAACAGCATTCACAGTAATCCCCTTTTTCATCGCAACTGGTGCTACTGAGGTAGTAAAAGCTTCAATCGCTCCTTTCGTTGCTATATAAGCAAGCTCATTCGGCATGGGCCCTAGCGATTGTCCAGATGTAAGATTGACAATATTTCCACTCGTTTCAAGCGTATAATTTTTAATAAATAATGAACTTAATAGCATCGTAGCGCGTACATTTACTGTATAATGTCTATCTAATTGTTCTACATCTAACTCTTCAACATTTGTATCCGTAGAATATGCAGCATTGTTAATCAAAATAGACGGCTCTCCTGATCGTTCTGACACCATATATAATAAACGGTTAGGGGCATAAGACTGCGCTAAGTTCACCTCAGCCATTTCACATCGAACGCCATAATTTTCAACTTCTCTTTTCAATAAAAATGGTTCTTCATCATTCATGCTCCATGGCATTGCCTTATCATACCTAGGCCAGTACGTGAAAAATATATCGATACCTTTTTGCGCAAGTGCTGTGCAAATCGCTGCTCCAATTCCATTTAAACGTGTCGCTCCTGTAACAATTGCTATTTTCGTCACTTGTTTCTCCCCCTATTTTGCCTTCTCATAATTTCAAAACATAAATAGCATTTCTGACAAATAAATCCCCTGTATGAATACAGAGGATTTATCATTTTTTTATTTAATATTTGCTAGAATACGTTCTGCTCTTAACTGTAAACTACGTGTTACTATTACATTTATAATAATAAACGCAATCAATAGAATACTAAACATGCCCCATATACCGATTCCAAAGAAGTAGTATAATCCAACAACTCCACCTACGATTACTAGATCCATCGCGATATTTGCAAGGAAATTCCATAGAGTTGTATACCTGCTTTTAAATAACTTCTGCTCTGAATCCCAATGTATATCCGCCGTTTGAGCGTCCCAACGTGTACCGATTAAATTCGTTAACCAAAGACCATTTGCACTTAGTAAAAACCATAACAACATAAAGAGTGGTGAAACACCGGCAACAATTGTCATGATAAGACCAAACACAGCTAAAATTATTACATTTATAAGCCATGCTGTAAAAACTTTTGCAAAAAATATATCTGATGCCTTTACTGGTAAATAACGATTGACAAACCACGAACTCCCATCCCTAGAAAAAGATGTTGTTGCAATAACATTACTTCCCATTAAGAATAAACCTGCACAGAAACCTATGCCAAGAGCTAGCCCAGACCATGTTGGTTCTTCTATAAACTTAGTTAACCATTTTAAGCTCCCCTCCTGTACGAAAATTATAAAGAATAGCATAATTGGCATAACAAAAGTTTGCACAATACAATTTATAAAAAATTGTGGTGTACGGAATAAAATTTTAAACTCTTTTTTAACATAAGCTTTTATGTGTGAGCTTTGTACAGTTGATTTTTTTAAGTTTTCTGCCGAGATGGCCTCTTTTTTTGCGGTACTGGTCGAAAGTCCGATAACTCCTTTTAAATACGTACGCTGTGCAACATAGAAAAACAATCCGAAAAATGCTAAAGAAATCGCTGCAAAAATCACAACGTATATAATCCCTTTCCAAGAAGCATTCTCTATTAACCCCATTGCACCAAAGTATGTAGTTGGAAAATAATTTGTCATCTGAACCAGTAAGGAAGATTGATGATCAGCAAAGTAATTTGCAAGTGCATCTCCTGATACTGCACTTCTGTTTCTCCATTGCATAAACACGTTAATGCCTACAATAAATAATAGAGTTAACAGCCCAATGAACATATTGCTACGATCTTTATTCTTAGCTATATTTGTATAACGCATAATAACCGTCATTAAGAGTGATGCGAGTACTAACGGAATAATAGGGAAAAATATGTAAATTAATAGTGCATATAAGTAATATGTAATAAGCGCACTACTTTGCAAACCATATACAATAAAGATTGGAAATAAAATGAAAGATCCCATTATATATTGTGTAATTAATACAGTAATAAATTTAGCCGTAATGATTTGTGATGGTTGTAGTGGTAAAGGTAGTAAAGTTTCAACATCATTATTATAATAAAATACCGTTAAAATGTTCGTAATACTAATTACAAATACCCATATGCTCGCAACAGCTAATCCCATTCCAATTATCGATGTTTCTTGTCCGATTGATTTCATTCCTACATACATCCCATATGTAAGTGGGCCGATAAATATAAAGCCAGCGAATAATAATGCTAAAAATGAAAATGCATACGCCAACCGTTTCTTTTTATCCGTTATGACATCTGCATAATTTAATTTCAATAATACTTTTGTTAATGTCCAAATTTTATTCATTTCCAGTCATCTCCAAGAACATTTTCTCAAGTGATTCATTGGATTTAAAATGATCTCTCATTTCATTTAAATTACCTTGGAACTGCAAATTCCCCTTATTAATAATCGCTACTCGATCACATAATTTCTCGGCTACTTCTAGCACGTGTGTTGAGAAAAACACTGTTTTCCCTTTATCTGCATGCTCCCTCATCATCTGTTTTAAAATAAACGCTGATTTTGGATCAAGCCCTGTCATTGGCTCATCTAAAATCCATACATCCGGATCATGCAGAAGTACACCAATAATAATAATCTTCTGTCTCATTCCGTGTGAATAACTTTGAATTTGATCTGACAAAGCATTATAAAGATCGAATCTCTCTGCTAAAAATTGTATTTTTTCCTGCCTAATTGCATTTGGCACCTCATACATATCAGCCATAAAGTTTAAATATTCTATCCCTTTTAATCGCAGAAACATATCTGGACTATCCGGAACATAGCCAAATGTTCGCTTTGCCTCCATAGGCTCTTTTGTCACATCTTTTCCGTTGACCAAAATTGTTCCTTTATCTATTGCATGAATACCTGTTACCATCTTAATTGTTGTTGATTTTCCAGCACCATTCGGCCCTAAAAATCCAAAAATTTCTCCACTCGGTACTGTTAAACTTAAATCTTTCACAGCATAGGAAGAACCATTGTAACTTTTTGATACATTTACAATTTCAATCATTTTATCCAACCCTTTCCTCATTTACCAATAAACTATATCTCTATTATAGCATACTTACATTTTAAGATTTTGTATTTTTCAGAATCACATAAACCTCCATGAAATACCTTTATAATTTATCGGTGTATTCAGAAAAAACAGTTCACTATTATTTCTATAGTAAATATACATATTCACTTTGATTTTTCAATATGTAAACTACGGCTATGAAAATAAAAAAAGAATCCCCACTCGTTTCTTCCATTTGGGCGCACATAGCATAAGGGGATAAGAGTATAAGAAACACTGACCACAGATGTTCTCTCCACCTAAAAGGAAAGTTTTATATCAGTGTTTCATATTCTTTATCCATTAAAATATATATATAAACCTAGACCAACAATTAAAACAACTGCTAACAAAAGGTAAATCATTGTAAGTCTCGTAATATTTCCTTTCGTTGATTTACCATAATTTTCATCCCCATTTTTTCCAACCACTATCGTTCCAACAACTATTACTGCAACTATCATTAACATAATTAGCATCCACTTAATCATACGTTTCTCCCTCCCTTCCTCTTGCAACCATTTTACGATATTTTTACTGTCTATAACTTGTAAATATTATCATTTTTCTGAACTTTAATATATTTCTCACTCTTTTTTTACATTTACCTACTTGTTCTTACGTTAGATTCTTTATTTGTACAATACACTCATGAATACAATGGAAAATACACCATGGTATTCACAGCTAAAATAAAAGAATATCGTCCCCATTTACATATAACTCAAGAGAATTTAGCAAAACTTGTTGGTGTTCGTTGTAAACCATTATTTTACAGAGAAAAACAAAAGTCATGTACATAACAATAAGTCGTTATGTACATGACTTTTTATCTGACTATGAGACGATTTCTTCAGTAATTCGATATTAGCTACTTATTTTACTTTCATCTTTGCTTCTTTATAAAATGCAACTTTTTCCTCATTATATTTTTTTGTATAACGATTAAACACTTCTTTTTGTTTTTGTATTTCTTCATTTAGCTTGTTTACTGTTTTAACTTTTTCACCAATTTCT
The DNA here is from genome assembly GCF_900107445.1 of Bacillus sp. 166amftsu. Taxonomy (NCBI): domain Bacteria; kingdom Bacillati; phylum Bacillota; class Bacilli; order Caryophanales; family Bacillaceae; genus Bacillus; species Bacillus sp. 166amftsu. The sequence continues at coordinate 259,095 of NZ_FNQA01000003.1, forward strand.
TTTAACTTCGTTTCTTTTACTTTTAACCTTTCATAAAGCTCTTTTTCAATCGTTAATAATTCCACATATTTCTCATTCATGTTCTGAAAAGTTTCGTAACGATTTTTATATGCTTCTTCTACTTCTTCCACTTTTTTTTGTAATTTCTTATCTTCAATTTTATCTACATAACTTGGAACAGACTTCATTTCTTTAGAGGCTTTTGCAAGCACCTCTTGTTCATTCTTCAGCACTTTTTCACGCTCATCCACATTTGCAACAGCCTGATCTATTTTTTTTGCCGCTACTTTGTCATGCTCTTTTCCTTCTCTTATAATCTGAGCATACAACTCTTCCTCTTCTATTTCCAAACCCTCTAATTTTTTCGCATCATCAAATAATGATTTTTCTTGTTTTGCTGCGTTTTCAAATGCAGTATATACATTTTCTTCTGGCTTTTCACCAAAATCACCATATAATACACATGCTGATAGTCCTCCTGATAGTACTGCAACTACTACTATTTTTTTATAGATCACCGTTAATACCTCCATTACAGACGGTTATCATGCCAGAAATTCAATGGGAAGTGATTTTCTTCACGATAGGCTTCAAGTTCATAGCCTTTTTCTCTTAGTCCTTTTATAATAGCTGGCACAGCAGCAACAGATTGTGGATGAATATCATGCATTAAAATCACTTCTTGTGGCTCCGTTGCACCCGCAAGTACATTTTGAACAATCTTTTCTGCAGCAGCATCAACTGGCATTTTATTATATCTCCAGTCTAAAGAGTCAATTGTCCAATCCCATACTTTAAGATTTGCTTCTACTGCTTTATTCCGAAGTGATTCATTTAATCCTGGCATTGAACCATAGGGCGGACGTGTTAATTTTGGTGATTCTCCAAGAATATTTGCTATTAATCTTTGATCCTCTTTCATTTCATTTACATACTGGCCACCTGTATATAACTTTTTAAAGTTATGTGTCAAGCTATGCATTCCTACATAATGACCTTCTTCTTTTTCTCTTTTCACTAAATCTGGAAACTGTTGTACATTCGCACCAATTAAGAAAAATGTTGCTTTCGCATCATATTGCTTCAATATATTTAACAGCTCAGCCGTGTATTTCCCTGGCCCATCATCAAACGTTAAATAAGCAACTTTTCTCTCCTTACCATCAAAACGACTTGGTGCTACTTTCTTCATTTCAACTTTTGGTTGTTCACTTGCTAACTGAATTGTGTTTTCTTGCTTCGCTACTGTTTTTGCAGGTGAAGTCATGGATTGAAACATAAAATATCCTGCTGCAATGACGACAATCGCTAACATTACAATTACAATACGCTTTATCTTAATGACATTTCTCATTCTATTAAACCCCCTCGTTATTTAAAATCTTTATATATAAAAATTAAAATTTATTATTGATATAGTTGCTTTTATAATGTAACTATCAAAAACAACTATTGTACAAATTATAATGGCAGTTTTATCGAAACAATTGTACCTTTCTCTACTTTACTAACAATATGCATTGTACCACTGTGAAGCTCAACGATTTTCTTCACAATTGCCAATCCAATTCCCGCACCTGATGAGTAACTATTTATTTGGTAAAAAGACTGATTTACAAATGGTAAATGTTCTTCTGCAATTCCGATTCCGTGATCCGTTACACTAATCACTACTTGTTTTTCCTCTTGTGTTAAAGCAATAGTAACTTTTCCTTCTTCATTCGAATACTTAATCGCGTTATCAATGATATTTAAAAAGATTTGTTTTAATCTAGCCTTATCACCAAGTATTTCTACTTCAATTAAATTAGCAACTATCTCAATCTTTTTTTCCTCCGCCTTTGGCGTTAACTGCCAAATTGCCTCATTGAGTATAGGTTGTAAATGAACCTTTTCTTTATACAAATGAAGATGATTTGATTCTAATCTTGAAAAATCTAATAGCTCTTCTACAAGATCAACGAGACGATCTGTTTCACTTGAAATGATACCCATTCCTAGCTTTATCTCTTCTTCCGTTAAGGAATCTACAGACTTAAGTGTCTCGCCCCAACCTTTAATCCCTGTTAATGGTGTACGCAGCTCATGTGAGATCGATGCAATAAATTCATTTTTCGTTTGTTCTGCCTTCTCAATTTTACCTAACATGTGATTTAAGCTACGAGCTAAGTCACCTAATTCATAAGGATAGTCTTCTTTAATTGTGTAGTTTACTGTCCCTTCCGCAATTTGCGAAGAGGTATTGATAATGGATTCAATTGGTTTTACAAAAAGATTCGCTAATCGCCGACTTATTAGTAGAACGATTCCCGAAATAATGATTCCAACAAAAATTGTAAATGCAATAATTTCAATAATCTTGTCGTTCACCTTAGTTAGAACAGTTGTATATTTCAAAATACCAATCGTTTGTCCTTGATGAACAAATGGACTCAATACTTCCAACTGTTTTTGGTTATCTTTTGTAGTAATGACCTGATGATACGTCTCTCCTTCCAGTAACGACGAAGGGATATTAATTTTCCCATCTACTTTTTGGCCGCTTGAAGACTGTATGATTATCCCATTGCGATCAATTAACTGTAATTCTGTCCCTTCCAATTGAAAAGACTTTATAATCTCGTCACTATATTCTCGTAATCGAATAAAGTAGACTGAGTTGTAATCAGAAAAAAAGCGTGCACTCGTTTTCGCATGGGACTCTATATGATAGAGGATTCCATTATAGTAATAACGATAAATTGAGATTGAGAAGACTACCTCAAACAATACAAGCATGAGAATAATAACAGTCATAAAATACAAGCTAATTTTCCGTCTCATCTTACGCTATCCTTCCACATATATCCCCTTCCCCATACCGTTAAGAGATACTCAGGTTCAGAAGGATTTAACTCTATCTTTTGACGTAGACGCCTCATATTTACATCTACTACTTTCATTTCACCTACATAATTTTCGCCCCATATTTGATTTAAAATCTCATCACGTGAAACAGGTTTTGTAGCATTGTTCATTACATACTGTAAAATGATATACTCTGTTGGCGTTAAATCAATTACTTGTCCTTCTCGATATAACTTTTCTTGTAGAAGATTCAATACAAATGGACCTGAATGAATCGATTCCATATTTTCTTCATTGACTTTCAATCTTCTTAGTAACGATTGCACACGTGCAACTAATTCACTTGGGCTAAACGGTTTTGCTATGTAATCATCCGCTCCAATCGTCAGTCCTTGTATCTTATCCGTATCTTGAACACGTGCTGTTAACATGATAATCCCAATTTTTTTATTGATTTCTCGAACTCTCTTACATACTTCAAAACCATCTATTCCAGGTAACATAACATCTAATACTGCAATATCAACAGTATGTTTACCTAAAAGTTCTAGTGCTTCTTCTCCAGTACCGGCCTCCAATACATTGAAACCGGCGCGTTTCATATTTAGCACAATAAAACTACGAATCGGTATTTCATCTTCCAATACTAAAATTGTCGACACTCTTCTCTTCCCTCCTTTATTCCTGCTGATACTCGGCTAATGGTTTAATATACGATTTTAGCTTTTTGTACTTTGATTCATTTGGAACTGCATATATCCGTGAACTTGTTTTAACCGCAACTTCATAATTTTTTATATTTGGCCATTCTTTACGTTTAAAAGTATGTACCTCAAGCCACGTTTCACCTGTATCAGCCCAAAGGAAGCGCTGAATATTCTTTGAACTTGTTTTCGTTGCAAGTGTAATCTTTCCTACTAACTCTTTTGGAATTTCAATGATATATCCTTGTTCTATATTTATATACACTTCTTCTACTGGTTTAAATTCATTTTCCCCATCCCATTGTACGTAACGTTCAAACATTGGACTTTCAGCATATGAACTCTCTTCCCATCCTTTTGGCACAATTGTATTACCGAGCTCAATAATTCCATCACCATTTATATCTTTACTTTCTACTACATATGCACTCATTGGCATATTTTCTTCATCTTGAAACAGTTTTTCAAAATGATTATCTTCAAATTTAGCTACATAAGTAAGTCCTGAATGAGCACCAAGTCCTGCATCAATAAAGATTGCTTTCATTTGTTTAGAGATACGCCCAATCTGTACTTTTTGTATGTTATTTACAGATGGATCAAATGAAACTTCAGATAATGTCTTGAATTTCTCCATAAACTCAACTTTTAATTGTTGATCTTGTTCATAAGTGACAAAGCTTAAATCATCAATACCATTCTCATTCAAATCATCTACAAATAGTTTCGTGTAATTTCGATTATAAATTTCTGTCATACTGTTATTTTCTATTGAAAGAGCATGCATGTCATTAACAGATGCTTCACGCCCTTGAGAAATTCCAATTAGAATTTCTTTTTTATGATTCCCTGTAAAGTCTCCTATTTTAACAATGTCAACTCCTTCTCCGGTAAAAGTATGTGTTAACTGCGATTGCCATCCCTCACTGGTTTGTTTGTAGATGGATAAATATACTTGGTAGTCGTCATGAGGTTGCTTATATAGAAAAACAGCTTCCTTCTTTCCATCTTGATCCATATCCAATGTCCAAATCATTTGTTTATCTTTGTTAGATATTGGTGTAAGTAATCTGTAATTTATAGGAAGATCCTTATTCATTTGGACTTTTAATTCTTTCAACCAGCTTTCATTTGTAGGAACCTCCATTAACTTTGTCGGTATTTCATCTACCGTACAACCGGTCAATATAAAAATGATACTTATAATGCTTAATACTTTCCGCATATACTCTCTATCCTTAGCATAAATTTTCTGGCTTTGCATTTATATTTCGCTTCTCTTAAATTTTCACACATGAAAAGTATAATTTTTATGCCTAAAAAAATCGTTACAGAAAAGTTACAAATCAAATATATTTAATTTATTCCCGAAAAAATACTGCAAAATTTTTTATCCACAACGCTCATCAAATCATCTTGTAATTTATCGATCTTTATATAAAATTACCACTGACAATACATACAATAACTAGAAAGCTGAGGGGCTACTACCAACAATTAAATAGTGGGATCGAGACCTATCGCCATTAAGTTAAAATTTTATAATGCCCAAAAACAAAAATTTTGTATCTCTTTAGTCAATTAAATCCTAGTGATTTAGATATTCCGTACGGTTATTTATCATTTTGATTTTTAAATTCGGCATCAAAAATCAAAATGAATATACTCGTATAATTTTAACGGTAAAATGTTCTGTAACACAAGGGAGGGGCATCTGAATATCGAATTTTACAGTTAGGATTCGATATAAGGGGGAAATACATTTTTGGCGTATTTAGTTATCATATTTTTAGTAGTTATAACATTGCTAATTCTTCTCCTTGTCCTGTTTAAAACAGGGAGAACTATCGTAGGTTAAAAAGGGAATCCATTCTCCTGGATTCCCTTTATGATTTCTTCTTTACTATCAACAGTAATGTTTAACGGAGCGTATTACTTAAAAATCTTTCGCAAAATTTCAATTTTGTTCCTATAGGGTGGAAATACCAATCCTAACTCTACCCTTGAACTTTTCTTTAAAATGCTTTTATGATGAGTAAAAGCATCAAAACTATGTTTCCCATGATAGGCACCGAACCCTGCATTTCCTACTCCACCAAAAGGTAAGTGGAGATTGGCCATATGTGACATTGTATCGTTGACGCACCCTCCTCCAAAAGAGATTCGCCCTAATACCTGTTTTTCAACATTTTTATTTTCAGTAAACACATACAAAGCTAACGGTTTTGGTTGGTTGTTAACCATATGAATGACTTCATCTAAATCATTGTAATCCATAATTGGTAAAATCGGTCCGAAAATTTCTTCTTTCATAGCTGCAGTATCCCATGAATTCACTTCAAGAATTGTTGGTTCAATATATAAATGACTTCTAGATGAATTTCCACCAAATACTATATAATTTCGGTCTTGTTCTAATATAGAAATAAGTCTATCGAATTGTCTCTCATTAATAATTCGACCGTAATCATTGCTTTTTAATACATCTGATCCATAAAAGCTTGTGATGATTTCTTTCATTTTCGAAATCAGTTTTCCCTTGACAGATTTGTGTACAATAACATAATCAGGTGCAATACAAGATTGCCCAGCATTTATGAATTTCCCCCAGATAATACGTTTGGCTGCTATATCCAGGTTAGCTGTTTCATCGACAATAGCTGGTGCTTTTCCACCAAGTTCTAATGTTACTGGTACAAGATTTTTCGCCGCAGCTTCCATAACAATTTTTCCGACTTGAACGCTACCAGTAAAAAAAATATAGTCAAATGGTGCATGAATTAATAAAGAAGTTGTTTCTCTATCTCCTTCAATTACACGAATATATCGCTTATCAAACGTTTCACCCATTATTTTGTTAATTACAGCTGCAACGTTTGGAGCATTTTCTGAAGGTTTGAGAACTACACAATTCCCTCCCGCAATTGCCCCGATAAGAGGTTCAATTAATGATTGAAATGGATAATTAAAAGGTCCAATAATTAGCACTGTACCATATGGCTCTTTTATTATGTAGCTTTTGGAAGGTAAAAAATGCATAGGTGTTTTTACTTTTTGAGGCTTCATCCACCGTTTTAGATATTTCATTATAAAATTGATACTGTTATAGGCGAAACCAATTTCTGCAGCATACGCTTCAAATTCGCTTTTGTGTAAATCTTGATATAATGCACTCAGCACTTCATTTTCATATTTTTGAATAGATTTTTTTAATTTTTCTAATTGTTCAAGACGAAATTGAAGACTTCTTGTATAATCATTATGAAAAAATTGTTTATGCTCTTGAATTAGTTGTGGAATATTATCAACCATTAGGAAATCCCTCCAATAGCAAGAAATTATTTGATTTCACTGAATTTCAAGCTACATATTTTAGAATAAAGTTTGATTACAAATGTTTTATAAACCTTGATTCTAAATAAGGTACTTTAGCAATAACTATTCGTACAGTTTACAACATCATTAACATACTCTTATACATTTCCTTGTAGGCTATATTTATATTAATATCATCCTATATCTCTTTTTGCTTCTCAAAATGAGCCATACCAAAATTTTCATTAAATCTCTTACACCATATAGAAACTAAACCATATGCATCGATATCTAAACCTTCAGGAATTTCATAGTTTTGAGATCCTTTATTACCCTTTAAATTACCTAATTCAATATACTGATAGTTTTTAACATCTTCATTATTCTTTAAACTTTTCGTAGGAACCAATACCACTCGAACATCTGGACCATTAGAAGTTTCAAAATCAGTCAGTCTTAGAACACGCTTTCCATCTGGTAGTTGATAAATTGTTGCTACTCCATTCGTTTTATGAACACCATTCTGAAACTGCCCTTTTCTTATTACACGTTGTTGTTGATCTTCTTTTGATTTTATTTCTGCTTGTGGAAATACTTCGTTAATTTGCTTATCAATAAATAATTTTTCAGGACGGAATAAAAACCATAAAAATCCCCCAACTATTATTATTCCTCCAATAAACAATACATGTTTTGTTTTCATAAAATAAAAACCCTCCTGTAACATAGTACTTGTATGTATGTTAACAAGAAGGTCTATCATTTCTATAACATAACTATTACAAAAGTCTTTCAATCAACTCTTTTTTTCTGACATAACGGGAAGCGTAAACCGAAATTCACATCCGGAAGATCCCGAACACCAATTTCTCCCTTATGTATTTCAGTTAACGATTTTGCAATCACTATTTCGAGTCCAGACCCTTCTGATTGTGAACTTCTTGATGGATCCGTTCTGAAAAAACGTTCAAATATACGCATTTGATCATGTGAGCAATCCCTTGCCATTCATCATGGAAAGTGAATTGGCTTACTGTTTTTTTTTATTTTGGTCTGTGTAGAAGGCAGTTCTCTCTTCTCTAGTTTCATTCGAATCTTAAAAATAGTTATACAAAAAGAGAAACAACGACAGAGGTTAATAAGATGTCTGCCCCTCTATTTTTTCAATTTTAAGCAAATATTTTTTTGATAATACGTTATTAAAGCTTCTGTATGTTATTTTTACAATTTTTTAAGTTATCTAACAGACTAAAAGTAGATACCCTGTGACTAGGCCTGTTAAAATTTACTTAAACTATTCGTTTTAAGGAGGTTCGTATGAAAACAACGTTAGTAATTATTCGTGGAAACTCAGGTTCAGGAAAAAGCACAGTAGCCCGGCAACTACAATTACTCCTAGAAGGCACTTTATTAGTTCCACAAGATGTAGTTCGCAGAGATATGCTTCGTGTGAAAGATACTGTCGGGAACTTGTCTGTTGAACTCATCAAACAAACCGCACTGTACGGTATCGGTAAAGTGAACTATGTAATTGTAGAAGGTATTCTAAGCACTCATAAGTACAAAACTATGCTTACAGAACTAATTGATACATTTGAAGAAAGTTATATCTATTACTATGACATTTCTCTCAAAGAAACAATAACTCGGCATAAAACCAAACCCAACGCTGATGATTTTGGCGAAGCTGAACTAACAGCTTGGTACACTGATAAGGACTTTCTAGACTCACCAAACGAGAAAATCATTTCCGAAACCATGTCAGTAGAAGAAACCGTTAAAATGATCATCTCTGATATTCGGGTTGTTTCTAAAGCATCTGAAGGCATTTTCACTAATACACTGAAAAGGCGGTGACAAAAGTATGGTTGCTGGAATAATCCACTACTTTACACTCTATGACAGCAACCCTGTCACTAGGCCTATTTTGATGACCTTTTAAAGCTGATGTAACAGGATTTCCTACCAAAACTAATTACAGTTTACTTCTCTTCTAGTAACAATGTTTTCATATTTTCTAATTGTTCTTTTGAAAAACCAAGTCCTTTTTCAGCATACATTTCAACACTGCCAAACTTACGAGCAATCTCATCAATTGCTGCCTGTAAATAATCAGCACGAGCTTCAAACATAGCTCCTAATATTTCTTTACTTTCCTCATTTTGTAGCTTCGCGCCTAAAAATCCCATCATTTTTTGATTTAACTTTTCACGGAATCCATTACTTAATAAATAGTCTTGCATTACCGTTTCTTCTGAGACACCAAGAAGAAGTAATAATAGTGCCGAACCAAATCCAGTTCGATCTTTCCCAGCAGTACAATGGTTAACTAGTGGTAAATTTTCTTGATCTTGAGCAAGCTGTAGAAAACCAATAAATGCTTCATTACCTTCTACAAAGCCCTTATTCATTTTCACTAAATATTCACCTGGTTTTCCAAGCATTGATAAATCTCCCACTTGGAAAAATTCATTAATATTTAAATCTTTTGCTATATCTTGCATGACCGGTAAACAAACTTGACGAACACCAGCAATGCTCGGATTTGGTTTATGCGTCACTTCAAAATCTGTTCGATAATCACAGATTAGTTTTAAACTAGACTGTTGTAAATAAGCAATATCCGATTCTGTTAACCCTGCTAATTCTTCGGAACGATATAATTTCCCCCACTTTACTTTGCGACCGTCACTTGTATCATAGCCACCTAAATCACGGAAATTAAACGCTCCTTGTAATGGTAAACGGCGCTCAGCTACGGTAACTGTTTGTCCATTACTTGCTACTAACCGGAAATACGGACGCATGTTTGGACTCGGATCTGCTATTGTACATGAAGCTGCTCCAGTGACATGCAATAACAATTGTCCATTTTCCTCAATATGTTCTGATGAAGTACTCCAATAAATAGTCACTTCTCCTACTCCATCTTCCCATTCAATATGTAAGGTATTCTCTAGATTCCGTTCTACACTTGCTTGTAACCAATCTTTTTGTTGTTCCATATTGTCACCAATACTTTCTTTATATAATCCGTTATATGAAGTAATAATCTATTATATTATATTGTATTGTATTGCAAATATAATAGCTCTGTTCTGACTATATTTATGACATTCCCTTGCCTTTCTTTAAGATTAAGAAAAGATTTCTTTTACTTTTATGAGTGTTGTAGATGGAATACCACGAAATACGTATGCAATCTGCTCGTCACCTAAATTTTGATATACAACTGTACCACGCTGAGGATGGGAGTAGAATTCTAATCCATTGATCATTTTCATTCGGCTATAATTTTGAATCCACGACAATACTGGATAATAATTGTACTGTGAATGACGACACGCCCAAAGAGCATATAGTTGTTCCTTTACATCCCAGTATACATATTGTATTTCATCATCCCCAAAACCAACTGATTCGAGTTTCCATTCATCTGGGGTTGTAATTGGTAAAGAGTCAAATTGCACTTCATTTGGTAAATGCCACTTACTACATCTACTTATTTCACCACAAATTTGTGCTCTTGCCTGAAAACTTAATTGGTGAAATGGTTTATTTACTTGTTTTTTTGCTTTCTCTAATTCTAATGGTTGTAAACCTTCCAAGAACTTTTCCATTTCTTGTTGCTCTATAAAGCCTTCATCAATTGAAATTTCAATCTGCGTTTTCCATTTAGAAATGACATAACTAACTTTACCTTTATAATTCACACCTCTCCAATATACGAGAGCATTATATTGAAAACATTCACCCTGTGCTTGATACATACAACTATCCGGAAATGTCGGTTCCATTATATCAAGAAAAAATTCTTTTACGCGAAACACTCCTGTTGGTGTAAAAACTTGAAACCAAAGTGTTTCCCATTTCTCTCCTTCACTCCGCTCCGATACATTTTTAATATGCCACCCATCAAATAATACGACTGGGTATAGCGCAACCATATGTTCCAGTTTTTGTTTCAGCATAATAAACTCCCTCCTTATTAACTACTTCGGGAGAAGTTATTCTTTATCCTTGCACGAGCAGGATTGTCTTCGAATATATAGAATACTAGGAAACGATGCATTACGAAAGCATAGAGGAGGAACAGCTTTGGATATCATTACACTGCAACAACAGTTGGAACTCATTCAGCTAAATGACTATATACAGATGCAGAGTATCGACCTTGATGAGTTAAGTTCCCATATGATTCAAAACATCGGAACCACTGATAGCTATGTGCGTGATCAATTAATATATAAATGTTTTGCACATTTTATTCAAAATGAATTCCTATCCCATGATCAATTGGAGACTTTATTAACAACCTGTCTAAGTAACGATTACTTATACAAAGACATTACCTCTCCAAATACAGATGGAGTTTTCACACGTTCTTATACCACTTTATTAATTGGTTTAATTATACAGTTCGATAATTCTCATTCATTTTTATTACAAGAAACAGTGCAAGAAGTAAAAGAAAAGCTCATTACGTATATGAATCTCGAAATAGATTACCGTGGATGTGTACAAGATAAAGGCTGGGCTCATAGCATTGCCCATGCATCTGATGCCTTTAACGAACTCGTACACAGTTCACATATTACCTGTTCTTGCTATGAAGAGATTGCTCATTGTATATTAAATAAAATTTTCATTTACTCTACTGTATATCATAATAATGAAGATGAAAGAATTGTTACTCCCCTCCTATCTATGCTTTATTATGACTTTCCAAGAGATCAACTTTTTTCGATTATCTATAAAAAAATAAAACGGTTACCACAATTCAAAATCAGACTTTCTTGTCATGAATACTTCATATTATGTGCAAATATAAAAACTTTTTTACGCACCTTGTTTTTCAGAACAAAAATAGATTCGAACCTTACTTCTGTAGCCAATCAAGCCGAAAAAATGTTGAGGGAATTACCGAAATATTGTTAATGATACAGGAGCATACATAATGTACATGCAATCTATACAAAAGCCATTAAATCTCATCATTAGGATTGTCAAATCAAAACGATTACTTGCTACATACCAAGCAAGAAGAGAACATTCTGCACCTATTTTGAAAAAACTTGGCTTTACAGAATATGAAACGTATTTACAATTCGCAAAAAATCTAAATTTATAAGGAGTTTAAAAAAATGGGATACATTGAAGACATGCGAAAACTCGTAGGGAATCATCCGCTTATCATAACTGGTTCACACGTTATGATTTTAAATGAACAACATGAAATCTTGCTTCAACTTCGCACCGATTTTAAGATGTGGGGCATTGTTGGTGGAACTCTTGAATATGGAGAAACATTAGAAGAAGCTGCCAAAAGAGAAGTATATGAGGAAACCGGACTTATTATAAAAGATTTAGAACTCTTTCATACTTTTTCGGGACCTGAATTATTTCAAACATATCCAAACGGCGATCAAGTATATGGTGTCATGGTTGTTTATGTTTGCCGAAATTATGAAGGTGATTTACAATGTGCTCCTAACGAGTCAAAAGAAGTGCGTTTCTTTCCATTGCATACACTACCACATAATATAGGCACTGTACCAAAAATGATTATTGAGCAATTTCAACAATCATTTGCAATAAAAACAAGTAAATAGTTGCCAAAAGACGTTCCTAAATGCAGGTAACCAGTTGGCTTAATTCCTGTTAACATTATTTCTTCACATTCTGACTCCTCCTTTCCAAAATGAAAAGAGCCCCTCGTCCTAGAAAAGGACGAGGGGCTCCCGCGGTACCACCTTTATTAGCTACAATTATAGCTCACTTGATGCTTCTTTAACGTGAAGCGAATCGCCCTAGCTTACTTATTTCAGCCAGAAGCTCCAGAGTCCATTACATATTCATCCCTTACTGATTTCCACCAAATATCGGCTCTCTGTGAAGTTCTAAATATGTACTCTTCTCTATCATTGTTTTTGTTTATTTTTTACATTTTACTACATTTATTTTTCTGAGAAACATAAATATTCTGTTTTACGCAGCAGGACTTTCACTTTTTTTATCTAATTATATATAGGTTTGCGGAAAATGATTCTACAACTTTGGAGGAATTATCATGGTAAAATATATTTCGATTCTTGGTTCAACTGGTTCAATTGGTACGTCTGCATTAGATGTAGTCGCTGCACATCCTGAACACTTTAAAATTATTGGTTTAACAGCAAATCACAATATTGATATTCTTGAGAAACAAATACATACATTCCATCCTCGTATTGTTAGCGTGGGTACAAAAGAATTAGCAGATACACTTCGCAAACGAATTTCTGCTGATACGAAAATTACTTATGGAGAAGACGGATTAATTGAAGTTGCAACTCATCCTGATTCTAATCTTGTATTAACTTCCGTTGTCGGTGTCTCTGGACTGCTTCCAACTATTGAAGCATTAAAAGCAAAAAAAGATATTGCCATTGCTAACAAAGAAACATTAGTTGCAGGTGGGCATATCGTGACAGAGTTAGCTAAACAAAATAACTGCCGTTTAATCCCCGTAGATAGTGAACACTCTGCTATTTTTCAATGTTTAAATGGTGAGAATAACAAAGAAATCGAAAAACTAATTGTTACAGCTTCCGGCGGTGCATTTCGAGATAAAACACGTAATGAGATGGAAACTTTACAAGCTAAAGATGCTTTAAAGCACCCAAATTGGTTGATGGGAGCAAAACTAACAATTGATTCCGCTACATTAATGAACAAAGGCTTCGAAGTCATGGAAGCACGTTGGTTATTTGATATTCCTTATGAAAAAATTGATGTTTTAATTCATAAAGAAAGTATTATTCATTCTTTAGTTGAATTTATAGATGGATCTATGATGGCACAGCTCGGTGCTCCTGACATGAGGATGCCTATTCAATATGCGTTCCATTATCCAACTAGATTACCGTCCTCTTATAAAAAGTTAAATTTATTAGAAGTCGGTAGCTTACATTTTGAAAAACCAGATTTAAAGAAATTTCCTTGTCTACATTATGCCTACGAATCTGGAAAGATTGGCGGAACCGCACCTGCAGTCTTAAATGCCGCGAATGAAATTGCAAATGCGCTATATTTACAAAATGAAATTTCATTCTTTGATATAGAAAAAACAATTTATTCTACACTTGAAGCTCATCATAATATCATAAACCCATCTTTAGAGGCTGTACTAGAAGCCGATCGTTGGGCTCGTGAATATGCAAACGAATTATTAATTAGAAAATGAAAAAAAGAGCTAAAACAGACACATTCTGCTTTAGCTCTCCTCTTTACGTGTTCAATTTAATACATCTATAGCAATGCGTAACAAATACTTTTAAGATCACTAAGGTAATAGATTACTAACTGTTAAAATGGGAGGTTTATTCATGATTAATAAATTACTTATCACTTCTTTTGATGTAGCTTCAGCTATTTTAGCAATTCAAATTCCTGCATATGAAATTGAAGCAACGTCCATAAACAGCACGGCAATCCCGCGTTTATACGATACTGTAGAAGATATCCAAAATTGTAACGAAACATTTTATGGATACATCTTAGAAAATAAACTAATAGGATTTATTTCTTTCGTAAATGAAGGGACAATTATTGATATCCATCGTCTAGTTATATCACCTGACTATTTTCATAGAGGAATCGCAACAAAGTTACTCCTTCATTTATTTAGCATATGCTCTGAAACAAGTAAATATATTGTACAAACAGGGAAAGCAAACATCCCTGCGCTTTCTTTATATAAAAAACACGGATTCATTGAAATAACAGATATTGTTTTACCTGACGGACTCGTTCTTACGCAATTAGAAAAATCAGAAAAACCTAAATAATTTGACTTTATTTGTGAGTTATGTTATTTTATTTTTTATAAAACCTTTTGCTGAATCCAATTTTTGGATCGGGGGAACCATCTATGTAGCCGATGCTACTTGGGGCGAATCTTTTTTAAGTAGGGATACTCTCACTTCCCGAGTCCGACAGCTAACCTCGTAAGCGTAATGGGAGAGAGAGGGTGCTTTTTACTTATGTTACACAGTATCCCTCCTTAGCTATAAAGTTTGTGGTATCGATATCATTAGAAACCTATATTTATAGCAAAGGAGACTTGTACAATGTTACGTTTATCAGATCATGAGATGAAAATGATGGAACAGCGTATGCGATTAGAGCAGCAACGTACGTATCAAGCAAACAAAGTTGTGGATAGTTTACATCACAAATATTTTTTTCAACATATTTTCCAGCCGAAAAGATGAAGTAAAATTCTTGCGCATATAAGATGATTTATACGTACAGTATAACTAAACATGAAAAAAGCTTTGCTACTACAGCAAAGCTTTTTTCTGTTACTTTTTCCTTCCTATCATTAAAAGTAATTCTTCATTAATTTACTTATCCAATGTGGAGCATGAGTATTCTCTCTCACATCGAATTGCGCAAAACAGCCTTTTTTTCATCAAAATCATTTAACTCACTAGGTTTTCTAATCCATGATTTGTTGTTCTCTTCCTTAAAATCATTCATTAAAAAAATAATAGTGGCATGAGAGTATTCTTCAAGGCCTATCAATCCTTCAACATACCCTGAATATATCAGAATATTGGAGATAATCCCCTACCAATTATCACCCTATGAATATTACACATTATTTACACTTTCATTTTTATACGATAGCTTATTTTCTTGCTTTCACAATTAAAGTTGTTGGTAACGCTCTCGCTTTATATAACGAATAATATTTCACAGACGGTTCAACTGCTTGTTCCTCAAAATCACTTGATGGTTCACCTTCAACTATTTTTTCAATTGTAAATCCTACCTTAATAAGCTCATTTATGTATGTACTCAATTTTCTTTTATATAATACAGCTTGTACATCTTCCCCTTTAAATGTTTCAAATGTAATAGGTACCTCTTCATGATATGAAGATTCCAAAGCAATTTCAGGCGTTCCATACTTCAAGTTTGAATAAATCGGATGCTCCCAACTAAAAACAAAGCTTCCTCCTTTTTTTAAATAAGAATAAATAAGCTGCAATGTTTTTGGTAAATCAGATGCCCATCCTAGCGCATAAATGGAATATACAATATCAAAATGTTCTTTCGGAATATCTGTTTCATCCTCCATCGCAGCACATATCAAGTGTGGATTCCACTCTATTAATGTCTGCTTCGCTGTATCAATTTGTATTGTAGAAAGATCAACGCCCCATAATTCTTCTGCTCCATGCTTCGCCATATACTCCAAAGAATGTCCGCTGCCGCAACCTATATCAAGAACCTTTTTATGCTTAATCGTATCAAACAAATGAATTTCATCTTCAGAAGCAGTATACGGCCCGTACCTTGGCAAAGAATCTACCTGAAAAAAGTAAGGTGCTACTATATCCCAGCACTTTTTATTGAGCTCTAACATTTTTGCTTGTTCCATTTGTCAAATCCCCTCTCTATTGTAGTCACCGTACATTCATACAAATTCTTCTTTCTTAGTACTCGTTACTTTGCACGAAATCCCATTAGCTAACTTCTGTCTATATATTTAAGCATTATAGCTAGATCTTCCTTTTCTCTTCGCCCGATAATTTTTCACTTTCGCGATTGTACCACAAGCTCTCCCCTCTTTACTCCCCGCATACATTCCGCACCAATGCTTACTTCCATTACGAGAATGATCATAAAAGACCCAGCGGCAATCTGGACATGCCTTTAATCGTTTCCACTTCCCCTGCTCAATATCAATCAGAATAATTTGCAATATGGTTGTATAAATATTTCGTTCTCCTATTGGTTCATATGTGACAGAATCCATGTTTTCTGTCACACACACGCGAAATAGATATTTTTCAAACCACTGTTGTAGTGCTCCTTTCCCCTCAACTGCGAAACGAATTTCATCTCGAAATCGTTTCAGTTCATCAACTGTACCAAAAGATAATTCTTCATTAAAATGGATCCTCATAAATTGAAGTACATCATCTATAGTATGAAGCTCGTCTACGCACATTCTTGAATCATTCGGAATTCTCCATGTATTTAAAAAGTCCCTTACGGTTTCTAATTGTCCTGGCGCCTCTTGACCATGTTTCAAATTCATTCACCATCTTTCTAAATTTTACTTTTTTCTGACTTTATGTATAATTATAGTATAAAATAGTTAACCATTAAAACTTTTTAATGGTTACATTATTGAAAGGAGTCTCTATGAAAAACTTTTCTATACCAATACGCGTTATACTTATTTCATCATTTTTCATGGCGTTTGGATACTTTGCTGTATATGCATTTCTCGCCATCTATTTATCGAGTTTTTTAAACTTTTCTGGCATACAAGTAGGAACCATTTTAACCATTATGACGATTACTTCACGAGTTATTCCTTTATTTTCTGGTATCATCGCCGATAAAGTAGGCTACATGATTATGATGATATCTGGTTTACTATTAAGAGGCATTGGCTTTATTTGTTTAGGAATATTTTCAGAGTTTCATACTATTTCAATTTCCGCTTCCCTGATTGGATTTGGAACTGCATTTTACGAACCAGCTGCTCGTGCTGTATTCGGCTCACAGCCAGCTAACATCCGAAAAGATTTATTTACATACTTAAACCTTGCTTTTAACAGCGGCGCAATTATCGGTCCAATTGCTGGTAGCCTATTACTCGTATGGAACCCTTTGTATCCATTTATCCTTACTGGATTTCTCATGTTATTATTTGCTATCATTTTTTATCTTCTTAGATCCCACTTCCAAGTTTCTACTGAAAATGTACAGCTCTTATCTGGATTAAAAGCCGTTTTTGAAAATAAGCATTTTCTGTTATTCTCATTTATCATGATTTTCTTTTACATTATGTTTACTCAGCTTACTGTCGCGCTCCCGCTTTATATGACCAATATCAGTCATAGCGTAAAGTTAGGTGGACTTGTCATTACAGTAAATGCAATTACAGGCGTTTTGTTTATGATTGTATTTCGAAAAATATTTCACAAATATAATACACTTTCAATTGTAAAATGCGGTGTGCTATTTATGGGGCTTTCCTTTTTACTTATTCCTTTGTTTCCACATCCTTATTGGCTGTTTGGCTGTGTCATTTTATTTACAATTGGCGAAACACTTGTATTACCTAATGCTGACATTACAATTGCAAATTATAGTAATGAATCCTATACAGCCACATATTTCGGGGCTTATCAGCTCTCACTCGCTATTGGATTTATTATTGGAAACTACACAGGAACATGGTTTACATCACAGTTACAAGGAATGTATACACCTTGGTTGATTTTTGGCACAATGGGGGTTACAGGTTTTATTTCGCTTCATATTTTGAAAAATATGGAACAAAAACAAGAAAAAGAAATGATTCATACAGGATTGTAATCATATATAACGTCAAAAAAGCACCGTCCAATCTATTATTGAACGGTGCTTTTCATAAAATAATTATAATTTTTTCATCCCGCATTAACAGGCAGAAAACGAAAATGTGTTTTTTGCGAAATCATTAATGAATATCATGTTTTTTGAAATTGCCGCCCTTCACTTCTGCTACGTCATATACCGTAACAAAGGCACTTTCATCAATTTCATGAATGATTTCTTTTATTTTACTTTCTTCTAAACGGTTAATAACACAAGTGATTTCTTTAAATTGTTCCTTTGAATAACCGCCGTACACTTCATTATACGTTGCACTTCGACCTAAGCGGTCTCGAATTGTTTCTACCATTAAATCAGGTTCCTTTGTGATAATTTTAAATGTTTTAGAACCACTTAAACCTACTTCAACGATATGAATTACTTTAGAAGCAATAAAGTAAGCAATTGCTGAAAGGATAGCCCCTTGCAGACCAAATACCGTTGAAACAACAATAAAGACAAACATGTTTAAAAATAAGATGAGGTCACTTGTCCCAAAAGGTAATTTTCGAGAAAGTAATACAGCTAACATATCGATTCCATCTAATGCACCACCATTACGCAATGCTAATCCCATACCAAAACCGATGATAATCCCCCCAACAACGGTAATTAACAATGTATCACCGTGAATAATAGTTGGTATGTCGTGCATAAGAACCGTACCGATTGCTAGTGAAGCAATACCGATAACCGAATAAATAGCGAAATTTTTACCAATTTGCTTATACCCTAACCAAACAAAAGGAATATTAATGACTGCAATTAGAATTCCTAATGGTAATCCAAATAGTTCTGAGCTTACGATACTTAAACCCGTCACACCACCATCTGATACATTGTTTGGAATTAATACCGATTCTAGTCCATATGCTGTTATAAACGCCCCTATAATAATCGCTAATACTCGTAAAACGATCTTTAGTTTATTGGGCTTGTGCTTTTTGATTTTACTCATATCATTTCCTCGTTTCAAACTTTTTTCTCTTTTCATTACTACACATGTTTAATTTGCCAGACTCACTCCTAATAACTATTTTAACACATTACCACCATAATATTAATGGTTAAACAGCTTTATTATTAATTAACAAAATTGTTATAAAATTAGTATATTATTTCCCCCTAAAAATGAAAGCCCCATGTAATTCATACATGGGGCTTTCATTTTTTATAATATACAATCTTTAAGACTAACTCTTATCAAATATTTGTTTACAAATTACTTATAGTCTCTTTAAACATCTTTGTTTTTACATCCAAAGAATTAACTATAAACTAGTTCTTTTTTGCTTAAACCAAGCACCTCTGCTGTTGAAGTATGAATTTCTTGGAAAAGCTCTGGGTTTTCTACTAGTGACACACCATAAGAAGGAATCATTTCTTTTATTTTCGATTCCCATCCGTTCATATGTTGTGGGAAGCACTTTTCTAATACTTCGAGCATAACGTTAACGGCAGTAGAAGCACCCGGAGAAGCACCGAGCAATGCAGCTACCGAGCCATCAGAAGCACTAACCACTTCCGTACCAAATTGAAGTGTTCCTTTACCACCGGCATCAGTATCTTTAATAACTTGCACACGTTGGCCTGCCACCACTATGTCCCAATCCCCGCTTTTGGCATTTGGAATAAACTCACGTAATTCTTCCATACGCTTTTCACTCGATAACATAACTTGCTGAATCAGATATTTCGTTAATGCCATCTCTTTTACACCTGCCGCCAACATAGTGAGGACATTATTTGGTTTTACGGAACCTATCAAATCAAAATTCGAACCAGTTTTTAAAAACTTTGGTGAAAAGCCAGCAAACGGCCCAAACAGCAATGTTTTCTTGTTATCTATATATCTTGTATCAAGATGTGGAACAGACATTGGCGGAGCACCAACCTTAGCTTTACCATATACTTTTGCATGATGCTGTTCTACAACTTCTGGATTGTTACATACCATAAATAATCCGCTTACCGGGAAACCTCCAATATGTTTTGACTCAGGAATGCCGGTTTTTTGTAGTAAAGGTAGACTTCCTCCTCCACCGCCGATAAAGACGAATTTTGCAGTATGATATTCAATTTTACCGTTATCAATATCATGCACTTTCACTTCCCAGGATCCGTCGCTAGTACGTTTAATATCCTGAACACTATGCTTATAGTTTATCTCGACATTTTTACTCTGTAAGTGGTCAAACAACATACGTGTTAAAGCCCCAAAGTTGACATCCGTTCCAGAGTCGATTTTTGTTGCCGCTATTGATTCATTCGATGTACGACCTTCCATGATAAGCGGCATCCACTCCTTCAGTTTTTCAGGGTCATCAGAAAATTCCATCCCTTGAAACATCGGATTGTTTGAAAGCGCTTCAAAACGTTTTTTCAAAAACGTTACATTTGTTTCCCCTTGTACCATACTCATATGAGGTATTGGCATAATAAAGTCCTGTGGATTACGAATCAGATTACTGTTTACAAGATAAGACCAAAACTGTCTTGAAAGCTGAAACTGTTCATTAATTTTGATAGCTTTGCCAATATCTATAGATCCGTCAGGTTTTTCGGATGTATAGTTCAGTTCACACAGTGCAGCGTGGCCCGTCCCAGCATTATTCCATTCGTTAGAACTTTCTTCTCCTGCGTTTGTAAGTTTCTCGAACACTTTGATTTCCCATTCAGGTGCTAACTCTTTCAATAATGATCCCAAAGTCGCGCTCATGATTCCGGCACCAATTAAGATAACGTCTGTTTTCTGCTGCATGTTGCTCATGATAATCTCTCCATCCCCTATATTAGCAAAAAAGTGTAGGCACATCTTCTCAGATGTCGCACGCCTAGGCCCCAACCTAGAAACATATCTTTTCTGCCTCAATTATAGCCATATCATATTCTATTATAACTATTAATCGACTAAAATATCTAGTATTATCTGATAATTATAAACCATTTAATCCGGTAAACAAGTAAGAAGTTCGTATACATGGGCCTAAAAACACCAAATAACCAATGTCTAAACCTTAAAATAAAGGCTTTGGTTTGCCTTTACCTGTGAACCGAAACCCTCCAATTTTTTACCGTTACTTATAATATGTTTCCCCGCACTTAATAGAGATTAAAAAGGAAAAATTAATTAATTTACAATGTATACTACGTCACTTTCTCTCAAAAATATCCATATCATCAATAAAAAGGAGAAGCTTTTCGCTTCTCCCTTCTTTACGATGCGTGCTCATTCTTCTTCATTAATGCTCTTTTTTTCATAGCTTTTGTTAAGTAGCCACCTTTGAAGGAACGAATCTCATATGAAGACATAAATGCCTTCGGTGCGATTCGATTAATAATTTCTAAAAGCTCTTTCTCACGTGAACGCTTTGCAACAATATCTAAACGGTAACGAATCGAATTTATCCCTTCCCCTTCAAATACAGTTACACCAAATCCTGAATGTCTTAACTCATCAACTAACTCATTGCAACGGTCTAGTAAACTAACTTGGTATGTAATATACCCAATTGCCAATTTATTTTCTATATAACCACCTAATAAAAGCCCGGCACTAAAGCCAATGACATAGGCTACAATATTCATCCAATTTGATAAATCTTGGAATACAATCCCTAAGCTTACAATATAGATTGCACCTTCTAATAGTCCAACACCAGCAGCGGATCTTGTTTGATTCTTTACAAGCAAAATCGTCCGGATTGTTAAAACAGGAACATAAATAATTTGAAGTACAAAAATAAGTAGCGCTTGTAACATTTGCATCCACCTCTTTCAAAAAGTCTTTTGTCATAATAACATATATAACCTTTAGAAAGCGATGGGTTTTCATAAAATTCTTTAAGATTTCACATGAAAAATAATGTAAAACTTTATTCTCCGTGTTTTTTCTTCACCTTCATATGTTTAGAGGTGGGAGTCCTCTCGAAAGATATGATAGAAAAAGAACTTTATGCCGGTCTCTTTACATTTATTTCAAATTCTTTTCATTTTTTCCTCTTCGTTTCTCTTCTTCTTTAGCTAATTGCATATTCGCATAGGCTAAATTCGCAATCATTAAAAAGTTCCCGCCTAAAATGCCAGTACCAAATGCCCACATTTCCATTTCATGTTCAATTTCATACATAATGATTGCACCCAATATAGCAGCTGCAAAACGATTTAAAATCCCTAATCCTGGCGCTCGTTGTTTTAATACAATGCTTTTCCCAATCTTTTCAACTCGTCTTGCTAGCAACCAAAGACAGTATGCGCTGACTGCTAATCCGATCCCAAAGCCAGTAACTTGCTTTGAAAAAGGCGTTATCGTCCATAAAAGTAGTAAACCACTAAAAATCATATATAACTGTAGTTTGTATACTCGTAACGCAACTTCAATCAAAATATCCGCTCCTTGTTTCAAGTTTTGCAATAGGTAAAAAAAAGCAGCAACCTACACAGTTGCTGCTTTCTCTTGTTGATGATCAACTTTTCGAATTTCAATGCGTTTAATTTGATATGCATCTTTTTCAAGAACTTTAAACTCATATCCTTCTGCTTCGACACATTGTCCTTCTTCAATTTCATGGTTCTGCATCATAATCCATCCACCAATTGTATCCACATCTTCTTCTTCGATGTGTAAACCAAATAAATCTTTAACTTCTGTAATCAACACTTTTCCATCCACAATTTTGTGATGATCATTTATGTGTTGAATTGGTGGGTGTTCATCTTCATCGTATTCATCACGAATTTCGCCGACGATTTCCTCCAATATATCTTCAAGCGTTACAATTCCGGCCGTGCCTCCGTATTCATCATATAAAACAGCCATTGGAATTCGCTTTTTCTGCATTTGCAGAAGTAAATCGTGAATTGGAGTTGTTTCCATAACTTCAATAATCGGACGCATATACGTACGAATAGATGATAAATCTTTTGTATCGCCTTTCATATATCGAATAAAGAAGTCTTTTACGTTAACCATACCAATAATATCATCTTTATCTTCTCCAAAGATTGGATAACGCGTGTATCGTTCACTTTGGATGATGTTCATGTGCTCTTCTACTGAATCTTCGAGATAGAAACCGACAATTTCCGTCCGTGGTACCATAATCTCTTTCGCAATGCGGTTATCAAATTCAAAGATATTATTTACATACTTATATTCTGCTTGATTAATTTCTCCACTTTCATAGCTCTCTGAAAGAATTAATCGTAATTCCTCTTCAGAATGGGCTACTTCATGTTCAGAAGCCGGTTTCAAGCCGAACAAACCAGTTATAACACGTGCTGAACTATTTAGCATCCAAATAAAAGGATACATTACTTTATAGAACATCATGAGCGGTCCAGCAAATAATAAAGTTACTCTTTCCGCCTTTTGAATTGCCATTGTTTTTGGTGCTAATTCACCTACCACAACATGTAAATATGTCATAATCATAAAAGCAAGACCAAAAGTTAATACATGAGATATAGAAGGAGTTATATTCCATTTCTCAAATAGCGGACGCAAAAGCTTCTCTATTGTCGGTTCACCTAACCAACCCAATCCCATTGCCGTAACTGTAATTCCTAACTGGCAAGCAGATAAATATTCATCTAAATTTGTTGTTACCTTTTTTGCTGCTAACGCACCGCGTTTTCCTTCCGCAACAAGCTGATCTATACGACTTGAACGTACCTTAACAATCGCAAATTCTGCTGCTACGAAAAATCCAGTAAATGCGATTAAAATCGCAACCATGACTAAATTAAATATTCCCAATGAATCCCCTTAGTAAAAAAACTAAGGTGTTCACCTCCTGTATACTTATAATGTTTTCTGATTCTCTATTTCTTTAGAAAACATAGCGCTATACAGAAATTAAAAGAGTCGGATCCAACTTCAACTATAAAAATAGTATCAATGTTTGTATTAAAGTCGTCGTTTGACCAGATAAAGACTTCGATATTTTTTCACGTTGTGAATCTGTTAACCCATCTAATAGAGGTTTCAACTGTGTTAGTTCTGCTTCTAATTGATGGATATGGTTTGTCACTTCATTCACTTGTTTCGAAACGTGTTCATTGATACCGAGCAGCTTCTTTCTCTCCTCGATCCTCTCTTTAATCTCACAAAGCGGCATATGCATTTCCTTGCATTTCTCAATAAATTGTAATGTCTCAAATGCTGTTTCATCGTAATAGCGATAATTAGATTGAGATCGCTCCGCTTTTAAGATACCTAGATTCGTATAATAATCAATCGTTCGTTTCGATACGTGAGCCAAGTGAGCCAACTGTCCGATTCGATACACCTTCCCAACGATTTTTCCCTCCCCATTTATGTTAAGAACATCATACAATACATAAACTGTACAGTCAAACGTGACAGTTTTCTAGCTCTGAATATGAATGACCAATTCGCACTTGATCTCCCTTCTCTAAACTAATTGACTTTGGATAATTACTAATGTGAGACTGAATCACAACATATTTCATTTTACCTCTCCTATATTCTGAAAATTAAGTTATAATTTTATTATAAAACTTATTTACGATAAACAAATTCAAAATATTGAGAGGAGAAATTCTTATGTACTACAGCAACCTTTTCGAAAATGATCAACCTGTAATCCGTCTATAATCTAAGGCGGGCATGCTTATATTTTTATAAAAAATATGCCTCGTCTTAGGACTTGTAAGAATCCTACAAATAGACGGAGGTATTTCACAATGAAACAAACAATTTTAGGTGCCATATGTTTATCACTTGCAGCAAGTATTTGGGGTGGTATGTACGTTATCAGTAAATATGTACTAGACTTTGTTCCCCCTCTTACACTTGTTTGGCTTCGCTTTATCATCGCTTTTTTCGTTCTATATATTATTTTGAAAATAACTGAACGAAAAAATAAAAAGAAACTCCTCATTCATAAACGAGACTGGTTACTTTTTGCTTGGATCGGTTTCATTGGCTATTTTATTTCAATTACATGCCAATTTGTTGGAACAAAATTATCAGATGCTCACACAGGTTCTTTAGTTACATCAGCCACTCCAGCATTTATGGTTGTATTTGCTGCTTTGATTTTGAAAGAAAAACTAACTGCACGTAGAATACTCTCTACCATTTTAGCTACAATAGGCGTCACAATTGTCATCGGATGGGATATAGAGATGGGTTCTTATTTTATTGGCACAATCATTTTAGTTGGAGCTGCCATTACATGGGCTTTACTATCTATTTATGTAAAAATTGCTTCTAGCCGTTTTTCATCCTTGGTCATTACAACGTATGCAATATTCTTTTCGTTATTTTTCATTACACCGTGCATGATTTGGGAGTTACAATCAAGTCCAATTGAAAACTTAAATCCCACAATCATTTTAGGTATTCTATATTTAGGAATCATCTCCACTGCAGGTGCCTTTTTTCTTTGGAATAAAGGACTTGAGTTAATGGATGCCAGCATTGGTTCATTATTTTTCTTTTTTCAGCCCATCGTTGGTTCATTACTAGGGTGGCTATTATTGAATGAAACATTAAACAGCAACTTCTTTATTGGTGGTGCCCTGATTATATTTAGTGTAGTGATTACTACACTTGAAAAGAAGGGCTAACAATAGCAAAAAACACAGGCTGTATAATACTCCAGCCTGTGTTTTTAATTTCTGTTATACACTGTTAAATATTGATGTTGACAATAATCAGAAGTATATTGGGCCTGTTTTTATATCCACTTCTTTAAATCCTTATTTACAAATGTCAAACATACCAAGCATCCTCAGTAAATCTATTCCATTCTAATGTAAAGTTGTTTGGTTTAAGTTTGATACTGCAAAATTGTTTTGTTTTCCAATCAGTGCCGAACATTTCAAAAATAAAATTATTTCTAATTGAACTTTGGCTAAAAGTCAAAAACTCCATTTCTTCCAATTCAACTATTGGGACTTCCTTATCAATTCCATCATCAAAATGGATAATGGGTTTAATCATTGTTACACCTTTAAAAGTAAGTTTGCATCTATCCGTTGCCTTTGCAACTTTATAAGGATTGAGAGGATGAATTTTGGAAATATAAACAAATTCAAATTCAAAAATAGCCATATCTTTTTCAACCTTTATTTCTTCAACACAGCAATCGTGAAAATCTAAGTAGTCAAAATAATGATTTGTGGTTTTATATTTCCAAGAATTCAAATTCACTCTATTTAACACCCCTCAATTAGAAATTACGATAAATGAATAATCTAGGTTTATCCTAAGTGGTAATTGTTATGAAACATTTACATATTATCTTTTCCTCAAGCAGACCAGTGCGCCGGACGAGAAAGCAACCTTGGTAATTTCGTGTTGACATCCCCTTTCGCTGCGTTAACCTGAACTTGAGTCAGAAAAACACTCTCAGTAAGATCTGCTCCTCGAAGATCAGCGTCTCGTAAATCGGCACCAATAAAGTCAGCCATTCTTAAATCTGCTCCTCGAAGATCAGCTGCAATTAAGTATGCTCCTCGTAAATTTGCTCCCTTAAGATCTGCCTTTCTAAGCTTTGCCCCCATAAGGTTTGCTCCTCGATGATTAATCCTTTTATTTTTTTTCGAACTCTTATACTTGTAACGTGACTCCGTCCATACTAATTCGCTTGTCTTTAATAGAAGTTCATTTACATACGCTCGGTGTGATGGAATGTTTAAATCCATCAGCAATTCTGGACTAAGCTGAGAAAGTCGTTCCGTCTCTGCAATTGCGTCAAAAATTCCCTTATGAATCGTACGTGTCGCTTTTAACGCTAAAGCCTCATTCAAATACCACAGCATCTCATGAAGTTGGTGCATAATTGGGAAAACGTCATACATTTTCTTGGCATGTTTTGAATCTCCCCTCCAGTCAACTCCCTCAAAAGTAACCTGTGAAACTTTTTGTCCCGCACCAAAACACTCAAATACAGTACATCCTTTAAAACCTTTCTGCCTTAGATTTTTATGAATGCTACAACGAAAATTTGATTGCAGATTAGAGCAAGGCTTACCAGCATCCTTATTAACTGCAAAATCTGCCGAAGCTGCGAAAGGTAATGCAACGCAGCACAAACTGAAGCAATTCTCACAGTCAGCTCGTAAACTATTAAAACTCACATCAGTTTTTGCATC
Organism: Bacillus sp. 166amftsu; assembly: GCF_900107445.1. Classification (NCBI taxonomy): domain Bacteria; kingdom Bacillati; phylum Bacillota; class Bacilli; order Caryophanales; family Bacillaceae; genus Bacillus; species Bacillus sp. 166amftsu. The sequence goes on from NZ_FNQA01000003.1 coordinate 286,511, forward strand.
CAAAAAATTATTATTCTCTAACAAAACATGTACCCCCTGTTGTTCTACCTCTTATTTCATTTTAAATACATAATCAATTCGTAAATCAAATATCATATTTCATTTCAAACGCTACGCTAACTTCCAAATATAATTTCATATGAAAAGGACATATTCTCCAACCTATATTATCATTAAATTATAAAGATTCATACAATCAGGAGGGAATCATATGACATTAGAAATGAAAACAAACTGCCAAACTTGCAATGCTTCACTTCAAACGGATTCGGAAGCTTATATTTGCACTTACGAATGTACATTTTGTGCACCGTGCACGGAAAAAACAAATCATGTTTGTCCAAACTGTGGTGGTGAATTAGTGCGTAGACCCAAAAGAAAATCATAAAAGCAAAGCTACTCATAGCTTTGCTTTTCATTTGAACACTTATTTAAAAATCTCTTTCAATTCACTTCCAATTAACTCAGATAAATATTCATAACCAACAGCATTAAAATGTAAGCCGTCACGCTCTTCATTTTCTACGAATTTCTTATAATCTAATTCTTCAATCATGTGAGAATGTAGATTAAGAAAATGAACTCCTGTTTGTTCTGCCACTTCTCTTACTACTTCCGCATACTGTAATAATACTTCATTTGTTCTTGCGTACTGCCTTTCCTCATCCACTGGTGCTGGACTTATGAGAAGCACTTTTTCTGGTGAAATTCTTTTCACAATCGCAATTAAATTTTCTTCATATTCTTGTAGTGATACTTGTTTATGAAATGCTGCATCATTCGCACCAAAAAAGACTGTTACAAACGTTGGCTCGTAACATAAGACATCCTCTTCTATTCGTTTTAATGCGTCAAACGTATTGTCACCAGGAACCCCTGCATTTACCACTTTCCATTCAGGAAACAGACTTTGTAAACGCGGTGTTAATCTAGGTTCGCCATTCCAGAATGTTTCACCGTCTGTAATACTATCACCAAAACATACTAATGTTTTCATTTCCGTTTCCCCTCTTATGTATGAAATAATTTCCCTTCTAATGCTGAAATATAGCGCTGAGCCGAACGTTCTACAGCTTCATTTGCATTCTCTTTTACTACCCGGTGAAAAGCGTTGTATAAACGATTAAAAGGAAGTGACTTTACCCTTTTGGCCATTTCTTCAACTTTATTTACTGGTAACGGAATTAAATTGGGATAGCTATACATAAAGCTCACTCACTCTTGATCCGCTACAACTTGAATAATGTCCCCTGTTAATAAAATTCCTTTCCCTTCATTCCCCTGTGACCAGTGTAAAACAGAACCACCTTTAAAATGTCCGCCTAGACGATGCACAGTGAGTTCATCAGATAATTGCAATGATTCTCCTGACCAAAAAACAATATGTTTACTTGGACGCATGACCCACTGTTTATCATCTTCATGAATATAGATTGGTACATCGAATCTTTCCGCCCATTCTACTTGAGTAGAATAATAGTGCGGATGAGATAACGCAATTGCATCTAATCCCCCTAATTCTTTCACCTTCTCAATCGTAGTTTCATCGAAGTATGTAATACAGTCCCATAACAAATTATACGATTCTGTTTTTACCAAATAAGTTGTTTGACCAATCGCAAATTCTGGTTTCGTTGTCATGCTATATAACCCTGTTTCTTCTTCAATGATTTCATTTTGATATGTATGGCTCGCTTGTAAATCATCAAGTGTTGTCCAAGATTGCCCTTGCGGATTCACATACTGCCTCTCTTCATTACAAATCATACAATTCACTGGTTCTTCTGTACTCGCTGCATATTGCACGCCGCACGTTGTACACACAAAATTCTTCATAAAAATTCTCCTATCCCTATTTATTTTTTTATCTATCAATCTTTCATTGTTAATGAATTTGATCCATCCAATAACGCCAAGCTTGTAAATAAGCTTCTAAATCTTCAGGATGATGTCTCATACAAATGTCTAATCTGCAATATAAAACGATTACAACTTCTTCATATAAAACTTTTCTCGCTCTATTATGAAATACACTCTTTTCTACTACCTCGCCTATCGTTTCCTTCGTTAGATCTTCCGGCGTCGAACAAAATGCATAAATGAAATCATATATTGGATCTCCCAAAACTGGCAGAGGGTCAATCACACCATATAGTTTATGCTCATTAAATATAAAATTATGAAATCCACAATCCCCATGTAATAAATATGGTTGATTACTATATCTCGTTCTATTTGGACTGTGTACTAATTTAAGAACAGTATGAAAATCTTCTTCTGTTATATAGGATTTTACAGTTTCATTAGCTTCCATCACCCTCTCTAAAAGAAAGACCTGCCAAGAGTCTACCGGTTCTTCTTTCCATCCCCACTGATCCATTTTCATAGCTGGTTTATATGTATGAATCACTTTCTGTACAAGTGTAAAAAGAATATCTTTTTTATTCTCAACATCATAACTTGTGGAACCAGGGATAAATGAATAGACCATATATCTATTGAGTGAATCTACATACAAAAGCTTAGGAAATACACTTTTGTCTTCATAAAATTTAAGGAAATAAGCCTCTTCTCCAATTACTTTCGGTTCATTCAACTTTACAACGCACGGCTCATTTCCTTCTATAAGGTACAGTCTACTTGTAGTACCGCCGGTTAATCTCTTGCACCCTTTTGGATAATGATCAATGACTTCATTAACAATTAATTGTTCAATAATTTCTGAAATATCCACTTTTCCTATTCCCACTCTGCAAATGTATTTGAAATTCCTATAAATAAGACAACGTTATTATTATTTGACAAATATAAGGAAACTCCTTTAATTTTTATATTATAAAAAAGCAATCCTTATTTCTCCGACACCGATAATGCTGCAACTAATATCTCTGCACAAATTTCATTCCACTTTGGATAATATAATGTAATCTCATTTGGTTTCACAAATACCATACTACTCGATTCGTACTCACCCCTAAAATCATACACTTCTGTAATATCCATCCGGTAAAACGGTTGATATCCTACCTTAGGCTATGGATCATTGGCATTCCAATTCGGGTTTTCACTATGGTCTACAGCAATATATCCAAGTAAAAGGCATCCTCCTTTTACATATCCTTCTTCCTAATACATATTTTATTTTCACACAACAAAAACCTGCTACAAATTGGAGGTTATATAAAATGAACCTTACTTGTATTCTCTTTTAATTTTTATAAATAAGGGAATGCTATAAAAACACCCGTATAATAGGAGGTTTTATATATGAAACACGATTTTTTACAAGCCGTAAATCAAGCTATCGGTAAGGTTGAACATATTCATATTGAAGAAAGTGGCGCGGACAGCCTACTGATTCATCACGATGATGTAAGGCAATTGAAACAAGTTGCTGAAACGTTAGAAAATAACAATTTCCATTCCGTTATGAGGCAAAATGGGAATACATCTTTTATTGAAGTAGTAAACAGATAAAAAAAGTTCGGTCATATACCGAACTTTTTTTATCCTCTCAGCCCCTAAACCTATTTAAAAGTTTTGCAATACAATTCCGTTTCTGCCTTTATAGAGCATCCGTTTTTCAAAAAAACCTTTTGCATTTTTTCATTTGTCATATGGGTACTTCCTATATAATAGGTAGCTCCCATTTGCTTTAACAAACGTAAAGATTGAAGATGAATATGAGCACTAAGTCCTTTTCCACGTTCCTCTGGCAATAATCCGAAATAAAATAATCGTCCTTCCTCCTTCGTACCAGGTTCAATATGAGGAATAGATATTCCAATCGGTTGCTCCTTATCATAAAAGGCAATACATGATTTTTCCCACCCCTGGCCTAATTCTGCTTGTATAGCGTAAAAATGTTCATTGATATTAAGAATGGATGATTTATTATCTGACCCTAGCGTACATCGCTCCCAAAGTGATTTAAATTCTTCTCCAGACAATGTCCCTTCATCTATAGAGCGAAAATTATACTGTTTCTCTGGAACTACGATACACGAAAGTTTGCGAAACACTTCTATTTTTGCTGCATAAAGCTGAAAACCAAATTCACGTAATATTTTTGCACTCGGAGTATAACTGTTAAAACTTTTATCTAGTAAAATACTCGCTCTTTTTACCTTCCAACTTGAGCAAACCTCTACAAATCTTTTTATCTTCTCTTTATAATTTTGAAGATCATACAGCGCATCTTCTTCAATTTCTTCAATTGTTACTGCATTTGGTAACCCATTTAATACTTTTTTGGAGGAACCAAATATGTTTTGAACCGTTGTAAGATTACACATTGTGTTCACCTTTCTATGCAAAAGTTAAAACTACCAATCATAGAGTACAAACATCCGAAATTATACTATTCGGGTTACCCCCATTAAATCCCTTTCAGTTCTAGAATAAAATGTTTTCAGTTTAATGAAAATTTAACCGTAAACATACAGATAAAAAATGGCGCTCCCAGCATTTACATTTCCGTTTCATTCCGCCTACTTCTATAGCGAATTAATTAAGTGTAGCGTGAGACATACATCTATATAACGCTTCGGTAAATACAGATAACCCTTGTTTTTATGCCTATTCATAAAAAGCACGACACCCTTTCTCATTAACATAAGAGAACAGTAATGCACTTTTAATCTCAAGAATTTGAAATGTCCCCAAAACGAAAAATTTATTATTTTACAGTTATTTATGAGAATTCGACTCATTTTTTTCGTTTTTGGCGCAACCCATTTCTAAAGTTCATGGGCATATGACGAGAACCCAAAATGTATTCATTCATATTCACAGATGATATCTTTTTAGTTTACTTCTTATGCTGAAGCAGCAAGAAATTGTTGTACTTTGCGCATTAATTTGATATTTTATGGAAAGATATACTAGTAAGTATACGATTTGAACATTCTATTTTTTAGAGTGTAACAGGAGGAGAATGAATATGTCTGAAATTGAAGTAGGCGAAATTTTCACCCTTAGCGATGAGAGTAATGAGGAGCAGGAAGTTGAAGTGCTCGGAACGATGAATGTCGAAGGAGCAGAATACATTGCTGTTGGCTTTGTAGAAGACATTGAAACGGAAACAGAGGAAGACATTGATATCTTCTTTTTAAAAGTAGAAGAAGATAGTGAATTCTCATACATTGAGAGTGATGAGGAATTTGAAAAAGTATCTGCTGCGTTTGAGAAAATGATGGAAGAGCATGAATAATATTAGTTGGACACAAGAGGGGGATGCATATCACCCCTCTGTTTTTGCATATAAGGGTGCCGCCCATCTCCATCAAGCTAAGATGTTGAATTACCCCCAAAACGAAATTTTTCTCACCAAATTTATTTGCGTTAATTAAGTACAACTTTTTTGTTTTTGTAGCATTTAATTTCATTAGGTTGAATACCCATTTTTTTGAGAATTTCCTGATTCATTTTAAGATGGAGGCGGAAATCCATAGCATTTCTCGAAACACTTTGCTAGATCACACTACTTGCATTCTTGCAATCTATATAACCATTATGTGCATTATGCATCAAAGGCTGTATTTTAACAGATTTACTAATCTCTTCACGGTGCTTTCTAATTTTACAAATCAATCCTAGAAAAAACGATCCAAATAACGAACTGCATCTTATTGAATAGAAAGTTCATTATTTGGTCTCTTTTGATGTACCCGTATAGGAAAAAGCAATTTCATATTGATAGTAAAGATAACTACAGAATAATTATGATGTTATGTAGCATATATATAGTCTAGTTGCCTGAACTATTAATCATAAAAAAAATCATATCAGTAACACTCTAATACTTTTCTTTTACCATTCAGGTGTTACTCGTATAAGGCAATATATTTCTGTTTAATTCCTGTTTAAAAGGAGATGGTTGAATGAAGTTAAATCATTTGAATCTATGTGTTGATGATTTATCAGAAGCTAGGCATTTCTTTGAAACATTTTTTGATTTCCAATTTTTAGAGCAAAAAGGAAAAGCTCTTGTAGTCATGAGTGATGAAAATGGATTTATTCTCGTGTTAAGTGATCCAAAAGCATTCAAGGGAAACAAGGCTGTTACATATCCTGAAGCTTTTCACATTGGTTTTTTGGTGGAAACTTCAAGTGAAGTTGATCAAGCATATAATCGTTTAGTTGCTGGAGGCATCGAAATAGATAAGGAACCTTATACAATGAGAGGTAGTAGTTACGGGTTTTACTTTACAGTATTTAATGGTTTATTAATTGAAGTTTCTTGCCTTGACTATAAAGATGGTAAGAAAGTTTCAAAAGCCAATGACACATTCCTTACATAACAACTTTCAACCGAACAAGTCATATCTCATATAAATTAGTTACGAAAAAGGTCTCTTTTTTCTATTCAGGGGCCTTTTATATTGAGTAGCGATCAAGAATATAAAATACCTTACGTACATAAAAATGAGGCTTCTACATAAGTTTTAAGCAAACTTTTTTATAAAATGAAATGTTCATCCATACAAAAAGAATCCATTTGTTCAAACCTTATTCCAAACCAATCCATTACATAAGTAAGCGTCAAATATTTTCCACCAGCCATTTGTATATAACCCATGAGATAATCTCTTTACATACTACATGTGGAGGTTTTTTATGGAAAAACACCTATTAGAAAAAGAATGGGAAGTTTAGTTTAGAAAACCTTGCAACAGAACCAAGTTAATAAGCGATTTTGACCCAAAGGCGGCAAAACATATTCCTCCGATAGCTTTGCGGTCTATTCATACATTACCAATTTAAGCCCATTATGATATAATTTTTGTAAAGAGAGGTGAATTTTTTGGAAAGGAAAAATCTGAAGGTATTCACTAAAATCTCGTTCTTTACAGCACTGACTACGATTATTGTTATACCAACCTCCTTATTCATTTCATCTATAACTTCGGACGAGAGTGTGGAATCTATCCTAAGTGTCTTTATATCACTTGCGTTTTTTACTTCCTTATTTGGCATTCCCTTGAGCATCGTTTCAATGTTCAGTAAAGAAAATTTAGCTAAAAGAAGTTTTGCTTTAATTGTAAATTCACTGCCAATCACTCTTTTTGTTTATGCTCTAATTATGGAATTTATAGATGAATTCCTTCGAATTGCACCTTAAATGAGTTCAAATAAAAAGGAAATATAAATAATTTTGAGTAATTAGCTATTAGGAAAAATGATATAGAAAGTCTTTACGTGGAGTGGCGAGAATGATTGACTTGTTTCTCAAAAACGGTTCATCAATCGCAGAGACTTGCCCATTAGCTTTCAGTTGTATTAACTAAATAAATATCGAAATATTCTCACGCCCAGTTTTTAGTGATGGTACCATCCGTTGTGACGTAACTATTAAACAATTTGAACTGGATTAAAAAATCGCACAAAAATTATTGCGGCGTTTACATGTATGAATCAACTTGAAAAGGAGTTTGTTTCATGAATATTACATCTCTTTCGACTTACTGTTTTATTATTACGTTTACTTACATAAAAAATATCCCGATACCTATAAAAGGACCGGAATATTTTTAAATCATATATAAAGATTACGTTTATTCATAATATAGTTAATATACTTAGCTGCACTGCTCTCGATATCTTCATCCTTTAGTTGATATTCCGCTCCATACAACGTAAATGTTGGTATAAATTTCATCCCCGTATATAGACAAGTCGCCTGGAATGGTTTTGTTAGTTCGTTCATTGTAAACCCATCTTTATACTGCGTCTCTAATCCCCCTATAGAAATCGCCAAACCAAACTCTTTATTACGTACTTTATCCCCTGTAGAACCATATGCAAAGCCGTACGTCAGCACATCATCAAACCACTTCTTTAATAATGGTGGTGAACTATACCAATAGAACGGAAATTGAAATATGTAACGATCGTGTTCTAATAATAACCTCTGTTCATAATCAACATCGAATTCCCAATTAGGAGCTGTTTTATATAATTCATGCACTGTTATCTCATTAGAATACTTTTCCAATTCTTCTTTCCATCTTTTATTAATCCGTGACTCTTCAATATTAGGATGTGCTACAATTACAAGTGTTTTCATCGATTATTTTCCCCCTTATAAAAAAATGAAATCCTTAAGTATTAGTATGTGTTAGTTACATATAATTGAAAAGTACGTACTTTCAGGTGCTATAGGAACCTCAAAGTACCTATGGAGGTGTAATATATAGATGAATCAGAATCATAACTTTCCTATCGCTACCACCCTTGAAGTCATCGGAGGAAAATGGAAGAGTAGTATTTTATGCATTCTCATGAGCGGAAAGAAACGGACACACGAACTGAAACGTGCAATCCCAGATATTACACAAAAAGTTCTGACGCAACAATTGCGACAACTTGAAGCTGATGGAATCATCCATCGTACTGTATATAAAGAAGTTCCACCAAGAGTTGAATATACAATAAGTGAATATGGAAAATCTTTAATTCAAATTATGAATGAAATGTGTGAATGGGGAAAAGATCATCAAGTCAAAAAATCAACAAAACAAAAGAACCCTTAAATGGGTTCTTTATATATCACTCTTGAAATTTCTTTTCAGTCATCTCTATTAATTCCTTTGTAAATTTATCATCCCAGGAAGAATCAATAAGTACCAACCCTTTAGAGATATTTAATATTAAGCCATTTGAAGGGACTGCGTCCCCATTAAAGTAACCAAGTTCTGTATGAACCCATACTTTTGAGTTTATCTGAGAGATTGAAATAGTCCTCTCCTGATTTTTAATTACGCTTTGTTCTTCTTTTACTACCGCATGCACTGGCTTTACAAAACTAGCAAACTGTCATCCCCCTAATAAGGCTATGCACACCCCTACTTTTAACGCTTGTTCTTTTCTCATAATCATTACTTCCCCTCGTTTTTTCTGCACATTTTTATTTACTAGGAAGCTTTGATAGACGCTCCTTATAATTTTTAGATAATAAAATATTTAGCACACCTATCATATTATTTGTTTCTTGTCGTGCTTTTTCATATGCTTCTGAAAAGGCCACTTTATTTTCCTTTGGTTTTTCAATGTTTGCCAATTCACGCCAACTTTTCTTCATCATTTCATATTTTGCATATAACCCGGAATCTGTTTCAGATTGTGCTACTGGGGCCATATAATCAGATTCTCCACCTTTCCGAAGATATGCAAGTGCCCCTGTAATCTCATCATTTGAAAAATCACCTTGTCTTGCGGGTGCTTCTAATACACGAAGTGACCGAACAGATACGTATACAGCCTTTACAAGTGCTCTTTCTAAATTCGATATTTCATCCCATGGTTTATACTGAAAAGAAGGATCCTGTCCTCTAGTCATAAATGTAAACCCTTCTTTAATCAAATCAGTTGGCGCATTTTCCAGCGGCTCCCCTGTATGAACATTTACAATTAAATCCCCATAATTAGATATATCAGTTCTTCGACCATCTTCACTCGTAACACGGCGAATCGGATGATCTGTGTAAAGTATGTATCCACGTTTATCAATATGTTGCTTTAATTCCTCTACTGTTGTTGCAATTCCAATTTGTCCCTCTTCTTTCTTTTGTACTTCTTCTTTTTTCTCTGCAGAATTTTTTCCTTCTTGATTCAATGCCGTATTTTCTTTTTTCTCCTCTGCTGGCTTTACTGCTTCTTTTTCAGCACAAGCAGACAATGTTAATAATGCAACCATTGTTATTAGATTTAGTAACCGTCTAAATTTCATGTCATTTCCCCTCCATATTCATTATACATACAAAAATTAACAAAAACTAACATAATCTTCTTATCATTCATACTTTTCTAATTGTACAATTACATACTCTATTCCCTCTTGAAATGCGCTATTTGTCCAATAGAACATCTACGATTATTTTAATATCTGCGATGTAGCATAAAAAAAGAACTTGGTGTATCCCAAGTTCTTTCTCCTCTTTATTCATTAAAGATAACTTTTTAAACTTCTCTACAGTCTCAAAATAATAATCTGATTCCTTTTCCCTTTGCTTATTAATTCCCGGAATTTGATGGGACCAACCAGCTGCAAATGTAACGTTACAGCTTTTTGCTATTTCTAGTGCAGATTTTAAGTCCTCTAATACGATAACTTCATCTTCACATAAATTCTTACCTATTGCTTTCCTTTCACTATTATTTCATGTTAGTGTCATATCATCCAACTTTATATCTTTACCACTCTCTATCTCGATTGATTTTCATCTTTTCCTGAAATGCTTCCTCTAAATCAATTTCTAATTTATTCGCTAAATCGCACACATTCCAAATTACATCAAACATCTCTAAGCCTATTTCTCTATTCGTATTCTTATCCTCATTTCGCTTTACGATTGCTTCTGCTAGTTCCCCTAATTCCTCCATTAAGTACATTGTACGCATTTCAATCGTTGTATTCTGAAATCCTTTTTCTTCACTGAAGTTTGCTACATACTGCTGAAATTCAGAAAGCTTCATTTTATATCCCTCTTCCCTTTTTATGAATTTCTTCTACCAATCTTCTATCTTCTTTATATTTGCAGCGATTTGGCTGCCCTTCTGCACGATGTATTCTTAAGCTATTTAGCTCATATACAACTGAATATAACGTCCCAAAATTATATTTTTTTAGATTTAAACAGACATGTTCTTTACTATTCGATAAGATACCCTGTACACTTTCTCGATTTAACTGCGCATTTTTTCTTAACTGTTCCTCCATATAGATATATCTATTTGGGGATTTACTCCAATCATTATTAACATTTTGTTGTAAACCTATCATTTCTTTACTTACAAAATGATTTGTACAAATGATAAAATTTTCATCCTCTCTTGGTCTCCGTACAAACATGTTATGTGGCGCTTTTTCTACTACTGCCATATTTCCTGACCCGTCTGCTAATAAGTAATTATTACAAATTGAAGACGGGAATTCACTTATAATATGTATCGCCTCTTCTACCGTACTTGCATTTTCTAATATTTTGCGAACTGCCACATAAAAATTTAATCCCACTTCTTTATATTCACTTTGTACAAGCGTAATCGCCACTGCTAATCCTTGTTCATTCATCCCATCTACTTTCCCTAAAAACACATCAGAATGTCCAACATACGAATATTTCTCGTTAGGACAAACGAGTGAACTCTCCGTATATTTTTTCATATCTAAAATCAAATCATAGTTTCTTCCCATAATCACTTCTGAACCGTTATAACATGCAAATATACTACATTGCGCTTCTGGTTCGAATACGCCTATACTCAATATAAAAGAACTGACCTCTTCATACGTTACATGACAACCTTCAGCAAACCCTTTCATTTCTTCTATAAGTTCTGGGTAAAAGTCTTTTAATAAACCATGACTTTGTCTCCCAAATATTAATTTTTCTTCTGAAACTTTTGGGAATCGAAAACCATTTTTATATAAAATGCTTCCATAATGTTTTCCCATCTCATAATGTGTTCCCCGTAGCCTTGGGTGATACATATAACCCTCTCCTTTTCTCTTCCTAAGGATAAGGTATATCCTCCTGTAACAGGAGGGTCAATTAAGAATAGACCGGAACACACACTTTCGTTATAAAATGTAACGGATTATGTTTGGATGCCGGCCGAATGTTTTTATAATCGATTTGTTCAGTAAACACTCCCTGTTCATACACTTCAAAAGGTGAATCCCTTACTACATATCCCTTTTCCTCAATGAAATCCATTATTTTTTCATATGCAATTTCTAATTCCGAATACGGTCCTTTTACAATCGCGCAAATATGTTTTCCCCCCTCTAAACAACGAACATTTGAAAGTGCACGATCGTACTCTTTTATAGGTACACAAACTTCTAAATCTATCGGTGCATCCCCTTTATCAAATTGATGAAAAACTGTCATCATTTTCCCATCTGCTTCTAGCCCATATGCGTATAACCTTTCAAACAATTTTTTTACAGTAAAATCGATTTCTCGCATACATACTTTTTCACGAACGCCATAAATCCATTGTCTTTCCCGTATTTCTTCAAAGCATTCTGTTACATTTGAAACAGTTACAAACGGCTCATTTCTTTTCAAATCATTAATAGATTGATGAATCCCCTCCAAAGTTTGCTGTATTTTTATCATTTTCCGCTCTAACTGTAGAGCCTTTTCTTGCAAATGATTCACTAATCCGGTGTCATCATAACTTTCTATGACTTCCTGTATTTCTTGTAATGAAAAACCGAAACTCTTTAGCTTTTTTATATATTGTAACGTTTTTATTTGCCCATAATCATAATACCGATATCCTGTTACAGAATCAGTATGCAAAGGTTTTACAAGATGAATTGCATCATAGTGATGTAACGTTTTTATAGATACACCACATATTGTTGAAAACTGTCCAACTGTATACATGTACGATCCCAGCCTTTATTTTCAAATTATTCCCTATCAAACTATATTTTACTATATAACGTATTTATTTTTTCACTCAACTTATTTTAATCTATATGTGTACCCTATTGAACTAGTGGTCAGAATAGTTGAACACCGCCCTTAATATAATATTCAAACTATAATAAACCATAACAGTATTTAAACTTTAGGGGGAGATTTATATGTCTTTAAAAGCAGGAGATATCATTACGTTTGAACGAACTTTTTCAGTAAGGGACGTTGAATTATTCACAGAGGTTTCAGGTGATGAAGGGATTCACCATATAACACCAGATGAACAGGGAAGACTTGTAATTCAAGGATTACTAACGGCAACTCTACCAACGAAAATAGGTGGAGATAATAACGTACTGGCTCGTACTATGAATTTTGAGTTTTTAAGACCTGTATTTACAGGGGATACGATAATTTGTGAAGTTAAAATTGAAAAGTACGAAAGGCAAGAAAATAATAGAACAGCTATTATTACATCCTTTTCATGTGAAAATCAAAATGAAAAAGTAGTATTAAAAGGCAAATTTTCAGGTGTAATACTTTAAATACTAATTGTTCCGTCACTCCACCATTCAATGAATTGCTTTAAAGAAGGAACAACCTAAGTACGACTATCATCTTCGTGATTCCAGACATAACTTATAATCATTAAGTAAAGAACCCCCCTGATTTCAATTAAAAAGCAGGGGGTTTTGGTATTTTAATAGCCTTAGTGAAATGAATAAACTATTTTTGCTTATTCAAGAAAAACAATGATTAATTGAAAAAGAAATACGGATTAACGAATTTTAGCCTTGCGGAAACCATCAAATGCACTGATTACTGCAGATATTGTAAAGATGAAAATACCACCGCCAACTATCCATGTTTTAAATTGATTAGTAGTAATAGTAAATACATCCGCCATATACGTAATGAAATCTTTGTTTAATAAATTAGGATTTAATAATATTACAATGAATACAACGGTTCCAATTAGCTGAAGGACCGCATTGCATATTGCCATTCTTTGCGTCCATTGTCCCTTTATTAATTTATAAAGGGACAATGCTATTTCTAAACCTATCATTATAACAACGATTGGCCAATATCGAAGCAAAACATCTTGACTGAAAGTTGGCGCTACAAATTCAAGTCCGTTTCTACCTCCTTCATATACACCTACAAGATGATTCGCATAAAAATAAAGAGTTGACCAAATTGCAGTCCACAATAAACTTCCAAATACCTCGCCCTTTGAAATCGTTTTTTTCTTAGGGACATTAGGGATATTTTTCAAATCATCAGGAGTCCATTTTTTAAGGCTTGCTGTTAATGGCTGCTCATCTCTTCCATTATCTGTTCTTTCTAAAATAGCAAACACAACTGTTAACCAAAAGAATACTTGGATCCCAACTTCAATGATGGTCCATGCTCCTTTGCCCATAAGACTCAAAGCAATATTTATAACCGCTTGTTCTCCACTATATCCAATAAAATATACGGCAATCATCGAAATTAACGAAACGACAGCGGCAATCGGTAAAATCATTTTTAATAGCGCCACATATACATCAAAATAACGTGGACCAATTAAGTGCATTGGCCGATCTCGATAACCACTAGCCAATGTGACTGGACTCCCTAATTTTTCAAGAACCGCCTTTACATCTTCTTCACTGTAATCATCAGGAAGCATATCCTCTATGGTTGATCGTAACTCAAGTGTAATATCTTCACGATTTTTTTCAGGTAGCCTTCTTGTAACTTCCTGAATATAAATCTCAATTAGATTCATCATCTTCTTCCCCTTCTAATAAGTTATAGAGCTTTTTTGAATTCTCCATCCATTCCCTTCTTAACTGTAAAAAGATATCTAGCCCATATTCACTTAGAACATAATATTTACGAGGTCTACTTTCAGATGTATCCCAACTACTCGTCACCAAATTCTGTTTCTCTAATCGGCGAAGCAATGGATATAAAGTACTTTGATCAATCGTAATACCCGATTCCTCCAATAACTGAACAAGTGAATATCCATACTGTGGTGTTCGTAATTGACTTAAAACGGCTAATGTCAATGTTCCTCTCCTAAGCTCTGTCGTTAACGAATTCAATAAATTACTCATTCACCCACCTCATTTTTATTACTATATGTCATACAGTATTTAATTTATGCTATGCAACATACACCATTGTTGTGAGAGAAATATTTTAAATTTAGAAATAAAAAGAAACCAGAAATTAGATATGTCTAATTTCTGGTTTCTTTTTTAGTTTTACTCTAGATGTGCAGAAAGTCATGATTTTATAGGCACGCAGATTTCGCAATAATGATCGCGAACCATCTCTCCAATGTATCTTTCGAAAATTGGCCGAGCGTCAATCTGATAACCATAGTTTGACAACGCAGAAAAAATTTCGCTCCACGCTTTTTGAATATCTTCAGCTGTGTGTTTGACTTTGAAAATCGCATATTTCCCACCAAAAAGTTTGCTTTCACCGACGAGATCATCAATTTGATAATCGTCTGAAATAACGATACCGGCATCGTATCGGCAGTTTTCAGGCAGTGTTGTTTCAGGGGTGTCATGTGAAATCCCAAGAATTATTGATGTGCTAGAGAAAAGATTTTTTTCTGCAGCCCATTGCTTTAATTTTTGCATCGCTTGAACATTAGCAGGACCATATGGACCAACTTGTCGTACATATGCGATGCGATATTGTGGAAGAGTTTCGACCTTAATATTCATATTTTTCATTTCCTTTCTGCATCAATATTTACTACATTTCAAATGCTATCACAATATAAAAATAGAATCATTTGATTTTTTAAAATTTTGAAACACCAAAATCACCAATGAAATTCTACTCCTAATCTAGTTAAATACGATACACCCCTCCCCCTCTATATTTCCCTTTATTTTACATCCAGTTTATAATATAGTGATTATAATAGTAGGGAGGAAGAATAATCATATGGTACTCAAAACACTACATATATATGAAAAAATGAATCAATATTCGGTATCCGGACTAAGCTTAGCTATTATTCGTAACGGAAAATTAGAACACACTGAAGGTTTTGGCTCACTTGAGTTGGGTACAGCTAGGAAGGTTAACGTAAATTCTATTTTTAGCGCTTGTTCTATAAGTAAATTCCTCACAGCGATGCTCGTATTGAAATTAGCAAATCAAGGGATACTGAACTTAGATGAAGATGTGAATAATAAACTTGTATCTTGGAAAGTTCCTGAGAATAAGTTTACTAGTAGCAAAAAAGTTACCTTACGAAATCTATTAAGTCATCAATCAGGAATCATTGATCCACCTGAAAGCTTTGATATATATCATTCTACAAAAGGAAAACCTACCATTCTTCAAATTCTTCAAGGTCAAACATTTTATTGCCCAGTCCCAATTGAAGTGCAATATGAACCGGACAGTACCTTTCACTATTCAGATGCAGGATTTTGTATAATAGAACAACTCATAGAAGACGTTACTGGGGAACCTTTTAATCTTTTATTACAAAAATTCATATTTGATCCTTTACATATGAATAACAGTACACTCCTGCACCCAATGCAAGATACGACAAATAATCCTTTCGCTTGTGGTCACGATAAAAACGGACATGTGGTAGATGGAAAATATCCATCCTATCCATATTCAGCTGCTGCAGGAGTTTGGTCAACTCCGACAGATTTATCCACTTTAGTAATAGAAGTCATCCAGTCTTTACAAAGCAAAAGCAAACTCGGTCTTTCCTCCAAAATCGTCAAAGATATGATTTCTCCACAAGGTTGTTCAAAGTGGACTGGATTGGGTATATTTCTTGACACTCCAAACCAAGAAATAGAAATTTCTTCACTTGGTTGGGGTGTTGGGTTTCAATGTTTAATGCTTGCATATCCTTATAGAGGTACTGGCGCTGTCATTATGACAAACTCGGATTTAGGTGTTCATCAAAACGAGGGGATTATTGGAGAGATTGTTAACTTATTAAAACTATAAGAAGCTTTAGTAACAGGCCTATAATAAAAAAGCTAGCAAAAAGCTAGCTTTTTTCGTTCTGACAAGCATAGAAAGATCCAATACTACACAGAATGTAGAGCACTTAAAGCCGATTCTTCATCTGCTAAAAAGAATACTGCCTTCCCTTTATTACATTCATATATAAAATCCGCAAGACTTTTACTATTATATACACTGAAATCCCCGACAATAGCTAATTTTACGCCGTAGTTCATATACTTTTGTAAAATTTCACCCGCTAGACGAGTTCTTAAGTTGAAAAATTCCTCTGTAATATTCATTTTTTTCATCAATATTTTTTGGCAATCATGCTCATAATTGATGGATGCCATTAAGTCTAATGCTCCTTGTACATCACCTATTACGATATCAGTACTTTCTATAATGGCAACTTTAGAATTATCTTTTTCATGAATACTTATTTTCATCTGTATCCCTACCTAACAATAGATTTTTCATTACATTATGATTCCTCTTTTTTCTTTATATAATATTTTTAGCTACAATCTTGAGATGCTCAGGGGCGATGATTTCCTTTATATTTTCTTGAAGATCCTCGTGTAGCATGTCTTCAAGATACTCCAATGATACTTCAAGAGGTGTACACTCTAGTGTTTCAATGTTTAATAGGGAATAATGTTCTTTTTTCTTTATTACCATGTACTGATTCGCTTCCGTTACAAGTAAAGAACCTAATCGAATTCCGAGTAAACGTTGATCATCAAATTTCATACTATATACCTCTCTCCATTGATAAACATACTTTAATATTATTTATACACAAATCAATATCCATATTATAACTTTAACAGAATATATATCTAAATAACACAAAAATTGGTATTATTGTCTTTATACATGCAACCGACACTACACTTTTTATATGCAAGATTCTTAATACTCCATATATTACGGTGTAAAAAAACTTTCTCAACATATAAAAATCATTTTTTAGTTTTCTAAATTATCAGAATATATTATAATGAATTTAATAAAAGTTTGACCTCTCCTAATTATGTACATATTGCTGATCGGTAGGAATTGCTACCGATCTATTTTTTTATTAACATTAAATCTTCTTTTCGAATAATTGAAAATAAAAACTCTGCATCTCGGCCCACACCACAAAGAAGCGCGGACCCTCTTTGATGTTGCCAAGGCAATCCAATATAGTATAACCCTTGCATCCCGCTAACGCCTCTTGTATGAACGGGTAATCCTGCTTGATTCACTGCACCTTCTACGTCAATCCAATGATAATTTGGTATAAATCCTGTAGACCATACTACATTCTGAATCTGGCATGTGTTATCATCTGAAAACACTACTTTGTTCCGCAATGCATTTACGACCTTAGACTTCACTGTTATTGTTCCATTACGAATAAGCTCTCTACATTCATAACCAAATATAGGATCTTTCTGCTTCTGAAACCACCTTCCCCGCCTTGTATGGGTTCCTGCATATAATAATCCTATTTTCTCAAGCCAGGAAAAAATACTCCTTCCCATTATTTTTAGTGGTAAAAAAGAAAGCGGATGACTTACCGCAATCGTAACATCACGAGATTTCGCAAGTTCTACTGCAATTTGTGCACCTGAGTTTCCTCCCCCAACTACAAGAACTGCTCCTTCTGGAATTTGCTTTGGTGATTGATATTGTGAAGAATGAATTTGAAAGATATCATTTGAAAGATTTTGAGAAATGGAAGGAATGAAAGGTTGATCAAAAGCGCCTGATGCGATAATAACACGTTTGGATCGTAGTACTTCTTTAGGCGTATAAACCTCAAATTCATCCTCTCTCTTTCTTACTTTAAAAACATTTGTTTGTAGCCTCACTGGTAAAGAAAAACGCTGTGCATACGCTTCTAAATAATTGGAGATTTCATCTTTAGTAGGAAATTCATTTTGATTTCCCTCTAGCTTCATACCCGGCAGTGTACAATAAGCTCTTGGTGTAAACAATTGTAAAGAATCATATCGCTTTCTCCATGAATCACCAATTCTTTTTTCTCCATCTAATAATACAAAATTATAGTTTCCTTGCCGCAAGTAATACCCCATAACCAAACCTGCTTGACCAGCTCCTACTATAATTACATCTAACACTTTTTATCCCCTCGTTTCATGTCACAAAACATATGAATATTTGTTCATATGTTCATATGTTTGATTTCATCATATACATTTTCTTTTTACTAATCAAGGAAAATGATTCTTTTTCTGCTCAACCTGTAAATCTAAAAAAACACAATATTGGTGATAAGAAACTTTTCACCACCAATATTGTGCTTTAAAATTTGATAAAAGTAACACTTTAAGTAACTCATTTTTTACTCTCTTTTTGAAATACCACTAGACATATGTTTTTACATTCTCTTTATTTATAAACATCTGCCGCAAGCTCTTGTAATCATTTGAAAAATTAAATTGGAAACCGTGTCTGAAAGGACATAGCTGAACCGTTCTCCCCAGCCTACTTGTTTCTTCATCCTGACAATCCGCTTTTTCGATAAAGTAAAAATTCCATCAGTGAGGAATTTTCTTCATCCCTCACTGATGGAAAGCTCTCACCACTCGAGCACATGCCCGTGAATCGCAGAATAATATTAAGCAAACACTCGCTTGATCTCTTTTGCAATTTCATTCATTAAATCTTCTGCTTGCGGATATAAACCACTTTTATCCATAAAAGCATGATCTGTACCATTGTACTGAATCAGCTTCGTAGGAACCCCGCTACGTACTAGTTTTGCCGCGTAAGCTTCACACTCTACTTTTAAATAATCAAATTCGGCAGTTACAATTAGCGTCTCCGGCATTCCGCTTAATTGATCCGACAACAGTGGAGAAACATGGGGATCTGTGATTTCCGCATTATTTTGCAAATAGATTTGGAAAATCCCCCTACTACTTTCACCCAATGCTGTAACCAGTGGCGTGATTATCTCTGCATGGTTACGAATATCATACTGATCAATGCTCCAGTTGAAATCCTCGGTTTGGACGCCGGCCATATTTACTGACGGATAAATAAGCGCCTGAAATTTAATCATTTCCGTCCCATTCTCACGATCCATTAACGCACAGACTGTAGACAAATTCCCCCCCGCACTGTCTCCAGATATGGCAATTTGCTGTGGATTCACACGAATTTCTTCAGCGTGCTCATACACCCATGTTACGGATTCGAAACAATCTGTTAGACCTGCTGGATATGGATGCTCAGGGGCTAAGCGATAATCAACGGAAATAACAACGGCACCTGCCTTTTCTGCCAATGCTTTACACGGATTTTCCACGACGTCAACACTTCCGGCTATGAATCCTCCGCCGTGAATGAAGACAACAGCAGGCAGAATCCCTTCATTAGAAGGTGTATAGATCCGCAGAGGAATCGGCCCATTTGTGCCATCAATTGTTTTATAAGTGGTTTCGACTTTACTTTTCGTAACATCGTCATTGTTCCAACCAAACATAGCTCGCATTCCTTTAACAAAGCCCATAGTATCTGAAGGGTCAAATGGCTGGTTTTCCATCGCAGCCATTTTTTCTGCCGTTTGTAAAGTCACACCGAGGACTCGAGGGTCTAATTCACCAATCGCATCAGAATCAGGAATCGGTTTAGCAATAAAATCGAATCCTCTTTTTTTGACAACTAGTATCTCCTCGCTCAGTTTAGAAACTAGATTAACGTAAGAAGTTGTATTACTCATCATTACCGTCTCCTTTTTTGATAATTTTAATTTCGGAAAACTTTATTACCGAGTTCTTCAGTATGTTGCTGTACGAGAATCCTCATTCTCACCGCTTAACGATTCACTTTCTCATTGTTTAATAGCTCAATCATTTCACTCAACATTTCCTCTGTAAAAGCACCTGCGCTAAAGTTCACGAGTGCCCTTAATGGCATATAGCCCAGCATAGCATCCATTAATTCGGAAGTATCGCTATCTCCTTCAGACATGCTAGCAAGCGGACTACCTTCTAGCGCCTTTGCCATAAGCTCTTTTGCAATTGGTGCTAAACTTTGGTCTGTAAACAAGTCCCCAAGTAACGTATTACGATGTACTGATTTTCGAATGAAAGTTGTTGATTGAACATAAATGCTTTCATGCAAGACGATCTCTTTTGAAGACTTTCCTATCAAAATTTCAAACTCACCTGTTTCAACATACCAGTCCTTCAATTCAACGTTATAATAAGCAAATGCTCTTTTAGCTAACGTAAAGGTAATCGTTTTTTCTTCGCCTGGCTGTAATTCCACTTTTTCAAATCCTTTTAGCTCTTTCTCAGGACGGATCACACTGCTTTCCACATCTTTTATATAAAGCTGAACAATTTCTTTACCTGCTGCATTGCCAGTATTTTTCACATTTACACTGACAGAAACAGTCTCCGTATCTTTTATTTCTTTCTTATTAATTGAAAGATTACTATACTCAAATTTTGTATAGCTTAACCCAAAACCAAATGGGAACAATGGCTCAATATTTTTCGTATCGTAATAACGGTATCCGACGAACACACCTTCTTTATATTCCACTATGTCACCTTCACCAGGGAAGTTTAAGTAAGAAGGATTATCGCTTAAAACTTTCGGGAATGTTTCCGCTAATTTCCCGCTTGGATTCGCATCACCAAATAATAAATCAGCAATCGCTCCTCCTAATGCCTGTCCACCCAAATAGCCTTCAAGTATTCCTTTCACTTTACCTATCCATGGCATTTCAATTGGAGCACCGTTACTTAAAACTACAACGATATTACTTTGAACTTCTGCAACGGCTTCAATTAATTGCACGTGATTTTCTGGCATATGTAAATGCTTTCGGTCATACCCTTCTGATTCATAGCGATCTGGAAGTCCAACGAAAAGAACCACTGTATCTGCTCCAGCTGCTACTTCTTTTGCTTCATTAATCATGTTTTCATCCAAAGCATCATCGGCAAGATCATAGCCCTCGGCAAATAATACGTTCGTATTTTTACCAGATACAGTTTCAATTTCTTCGAGAATGCTTTCCAGTTTTGTTGGATTAATATGAGAGCTTCCGCCGCCTTGATAGCGAGGTGCCTTTGCAAATCCTCCAATTACAGCTACCGTTCCTGCCTTTTTCAATGGAAGAATGTCATCTTCATTTTTTAACAAAACCATACTTTCGCGTGCAACTTCTCTTGCAAGCTGATGGTGCGCATCCTTACTATACACAGCGTGTTCCCGCTTGTTATCCGCTGCTTTAAAAATAATGTTAAGAAGACGTTCTACTGCTTGATCAAGCTTTTCTACAGATAGCTGACCACCATTAACTGCATCAATAATCTTCTTCTCACCAATTCCAAAGCTTGCAGGCATTTCTAGTTCCAAACCGTTCGCTAAACCTGCAACACGCTCATTTACTGCACCCCAATCAGAAACGACAAAACCTTCAAATCCCCATTCATTCTTCAAAATATCATTTAACAAATAGTTATTTTCCGAAGCATATTCACCATTCACCTTGTTGTAAGCACTCATTACTGTCCATGGCTGTGCTTCCTTAACAGCACCTTCAAAACTAGCAAGATAAATTTCACGCAGTGTTCTCTCATCAACAATAGCATCCGTCGACATTCTACGATGTTCCTGATTATTAGCCGCGAAATGTTTTAATGATGTTCCAACCCCTTGACTTTGTACGCCGTTAATATGATTTGCAGCCATTTGAGATGATAAATAAGGGTCCTCTGAAAAATATTCAAAATTTCTTCCGCACAGCGGCGAACGCTTAATGTTTGCCCCAGGCCCAAGAAGAACACCGACATGTTCAGCCTGACATTCCTCTCCTAATGCAACTCCTACTTGTTTTATTAATTCTTTATTCCATGTACTCGCTAATCCTACTGCTGATGGGAAACAAGTAGCTGGGACACTATTATAAATCCCTAAGTGATCTGCTCCCTCTGCCTGTTTCCTAAGTCCATGCGGTCCATCAGTTACCATAATTGAAGGAATTCCCAATCGCTCAATCCCTTTTGTATTCCAAAAATCTAATCCAGAACATAGACTTGCCTTTTCTTCTAGTGTCATTTGTGAAATAATTTGCTTAATATCCCTTTTCATAATAGTCCTCCTAATCAAAAGATTATTGGGTAAGCGCTTTCTTAAACCTATTATAGTTTTTATTTTTCGGATATTATGGTATTGTTTTTAGAAAAATTGTAAAATTTTTAGCTGATGTTATACTGAGTTTTAATGAATGGAGGTTAAAATAATGAATTTCTCCAAACTAGAGGATTTATATTATATTTGTAAGCTGGTCTTTGACATGTATAAAATACCTATCTTTTTTCTTGATAAAAAGGGAGATGTAGCATTTGAACACTCTCGCAACTTTCAGCATAACCCATTGTATACTTCAAAAGAGGAGATATTTCGTCAACTATTTAAGGAGGAAAACTTCTATCGTTTTCCAGTACTAAGGGAGACCTCCTGCCTTGAAAACTATTTCTCAATTAACCTGCGTTCAAATGACCAACTTAGCGGGAACATCATTGTCGGTCCTGTCCTTTATTCGAGGCTATCAGAAGTATCAATTAAAGGAATCATTAATGACCTTCATCTAAAAATAAACAAAGATGAAATGGTTCGATATTATCATTCTCTCCCTGTTTTAAGCAATTTGAATTTTTTAAATTTGAGCATGGTCCTTTATTACATGCTGTATCAACAAAAATTAGATATGGTTGATATCCTGCAAAAAAATATGCTGTTAGAAAAGGAAAAATTTGAAGTGGAACAGCCCGATATATGTATATCGGAACACCGTCAAAATTTACTGACTCATGTCGATCCACTGGCTGAGAAGAAAATCTTTGCATGTATTAAGGAAGGGAAAAAGGAGGATTTAATTCAAAGCCTAAGGGGATTATCTGAAGAAGGGAATTTGGGGGTGTTATCGAAAACGAGTCACCTGCGTAGCCAAAAAAATTCCGCCATCGCAGCCATCACACTTGCGACTAGAGCTGCCGTAGATGGTGGACTATTCCCTGAAATCGCATACACCCTTAGTGACTTACTCATCCAAAACCTAGAAGAAATAAAAGAAAGTAAAGCTATTATTCCATTTTTGGAGAATGCTTTACTTGAGTTTTCGGAACGAGTAAAAAATGGGAAGTTGCAAAAGTATTCAAAACCCATCAACGCATGTCAAAATTATATATTCACTCATCTTTACGAAGATATTACACTTTCTCATTTAGCGAAAATAGCCGCACTAAATTCTAGTTATTTGTCTTTCCTTTTCAAAAAAGAAGTAGGAATTTCAGTAAGCGAATATATTCAGCGTGCTAAGATAGATGAGGCAAAAAGTTTAATGACCTATACGAGACATTCTTTATCCGAAATTTCCACACTATTAAACTTTCATGATCAAAGTCATTTTACGAAAGTATTTAAAAAACATACTGGTGTTTCACCTAAACAATTTAAAAATGGGTGTGTTGAATTCCCCCCACCTACCTCTACACGAGCTTGAGCTGGGGGATTCTTCTGTTTCTGCTAGGACAAAAATAGTTCCTCTCGTTCAACAAAAAGGATACAACGATATAGAAGCTCTGTAGTGTCCCCTTGTAAGACAGACCACCTATTCTATTTTCCAGGGAAAACAAGTAGAGCTAAAGGGATATAGCGGCACGACTTTATTCTAACTCCACAAAAGTAAATAGCAAAAAGAATAATCGTATATCAAACCCCGCTTGTCAACGCGACTGATTTGGGGATACAAGAAATAAACTGATTAATAAATTCATCGATTTCTGCCTTTGTAATAATATAAGGAGGGAGTAAACGAATCGTATTTCCATTTGTAACGTCCACAAGCATACCTTTATTCAATAATTCTAACTGTAGTTTTTTTACATTTTCATTCGTATCCTGAATACTAATTCCAAACATCATTCCAGAGTGACGCACTTCTTCAATAAAAGAAGAGTTTTCCTTCTGGATTTTTTGAAGTTTTTCATTTAAATATAAGGACGTTTCATAAGACTTTTGCATTAAACCATCATCAATTAATGTTTTTAATACAGCCAACCCTAAAGCCGTACCAATTGGTGAATGTGCAAATGTTGTTCCATGATCACCTGGTGAGAATATATCATAAAGTCGTGGACCTACTATTATCCCTCCTAATGGTGTGCCGCCTCCCGCTCCTTTACCAAATTGAATAATATCAGGTGTAATATCAAAATGTTGATAAGCAAACAATTTCCCAGTTCTCCCTATTCCACTTTGCACCTCGTCAACAATAAATAACATATTATATTGTCTACAAAGCTCTTCAACACCTTTTAAATATCCCCCCGACAAAGGGTATATCCCACCACTTCCTAATACTGGTTCTACCATAATAGCAATCGGATTTTCTTTGAGTATGGTTCTTTCAAGTTCCTCTAAATTCTCTCGTTCCACTTCATATATAGGAATAGACGTACGAGGAAAATTCTGATATATACTTTCTTGTCTTGTAAAGTGCAGAGCGCCTAATGTACGTCCATGAAAACTTTCTTTGAGTACAATCACTCCATCACGTTTTTGATTCGTTATATGTCTGTACTTGTGGATTAGTTTTAAGGTTGCCTCAGTAGCCTCTGAACCCGAGTTTGTATAAAAAACTTTCCCATCCTTTAAAGAATAATCGACTAATTTTTTTGCATATTCAATAGCCACTGGGTTTAAGAAATGAAAGGGAAGATGTAAGCATTTTGTAACTTGTTCAAAGGTGGCATTTATAATATTAGGATGATTGTAGCCTAATATATTCACTCCCACACCAGAAAATAAATCAAGGTATTCTTTACCATTCACATCATAAAGCTTACAACCTTCTCCCTTTTCTATAGCAACCGGCGTACGGGGATACGTAGACATTACATATTCTTTATCTAATTGAGACCAATTGGTCATGAATGATTCCTCCTAGGTGTAAACACATTAACTTTACATTATTTCACATGTTCTCACACGAATTTTTGGTACAACTTGTGAATTGACTGTACCATCATCCTATTTACAAAAAATACTATTAGAATCCTTCGCTCCTTCTAACCTGTAAGGAGGTTTCGATAATTATATCCAATAGCTTGTTATAGGATATTCCCGCCGCATGAGCGCTTTTAGGCAGTAAGCTATTTTTCGTCATCCCTGGCAATGTATTCACTTCCATAACGTACGGGATTCCATCTTTTATCATCATATCCACTCTAGCATAAACACTGCATTTTAATGCTCTATAGCAGGTCATTGCAGCTACAGCGACACGTTCATATGTTGCAAGTGGAAGCTCTACAACCTCTTCAATCGTAGCGATATCATCGTATTTCGCATGATAATCAAAAAATTCAGCCGTATGTTGAATCGAAATGATTGGTAAAAGCTTTCCGTCCAAAATAGAACATGTAATTTCTTCGCCCTTTATATATTTTTCAATCACTATTTCAGAATCCCATTTGAATACATCCTCAAGAGAGGAAAGTAAAGAATCCTTATCGTAGACAATCTTTACCCCTACACTGGAACCACCTGAGTTTGGTTTGACCACTAACGGATATCCCATTCTATCTATTTCATCAAGCTGCAGATCTTCCATATTTGAAAGATGAATCCAATCTGGTGTTTGAATGCCCTCATAACGAATCATTTTTTTTGATATATTTTTATCCATACAAATACTACTTGATAGCATGCCGCTTCCTGTATAGGGAACGCCAAGGGTTTCCAATGTACCTTGAATCGTACCGTCCTCCCCATATTCTCCATGAAGTGCTAACAATGCAATATCAAGATCTCTTCCCTTTTCAACAAGCTCTTTTTTATCATTTAGTTTAATAGGCACTATTTCATACTTACTCTTATCCAAATGTGCAATCATTTCTTCTCCTGTCATAAGGGACACTTGTTTTTCAGAGGACACTCCTCCCATAATAACGCCAACTCTCATTTTCCCAACTCCTAATTTTCATTTTTCAAGGTATCGCCAATTATCTTAATCCCATTGAAAATATCCTCTTCTTTTAAGCGAGAGAATCCTAATCGAAACGTATTACTTCCGCCTCCATCTGTATAAAAGACATCTCCAGGAGAAAAAACAACTCCCTTTTGATAGCACTTTTTCAAAAGTATACGAGCATTTATTTCTTTTTCTAACTCTATAAAAAGATGAAGTCCGCCATCTCCAGTCATTCTTTTAAATGGAATGTATTGATTACAAGAATCAAGGGCTAGTTCATATTTTTTCTTATAAATTGACTTGGCCTTTTTTAAATATTTTTCGAAATAACCATCATGTAAATATTGATAAAGCACTGCCTGATCCAATGTGGACGTGTGAATATTGCGTGCCCTTTTCATACTTTCTAAGTAGTGGATTAATTTCTTATCCGCTAATATCCATCCAACACGTAAGCCCGGAAAAAGAACTTTTGAAAAACTGCTAATATAGATAACATTGTTCCCGGGTCCAGAAAAGGTCAATAACGGCGCTAAATGTGAACCTGAATAACGTAACTCCTCATTAAATCCATCCTCTACAATTGGAATTTGATATTTTGAAAAAAGGTTCATGATTTTAGACCTTTTTTCAGAGGAGGTGACAATCCCAGTAGGGTTATGGTAGGACGGAATTAGATATGCAAAATCAAAATCTGTTTCGGACAAACTTTTCTCAACTTGACAAATATCGATACCATCATCCTGCATCTCCATCCCGTGGATTTCATATCCATGTAATCGAAAAAGCTTTAATGCAGTATGATGGGTAGGGTTTTCGCAAATAATACGCCCGGATTTTTTAGCTAAGGAAGACAATAAAATATCCAGACCCTCAGTGAAGCCATTCGTAATGAGGATATCTTTGTTGGAAATGTCTACCCCTTTCATTTCCATATAGTGAAGAAGGTAATGAATTAAGGGTCTATAACCTTTGGCATATCCGTAGTTCAAAATGATATCTCCTTCATCGGATAACCTGGTCAAAAAAGCCCTTTTAAAATTTTCGACATCAAAAAGCTTTTCATCCGGGGCAATACTATTGAATGAAATCATACCTTTTTCCCAGCGAACACCGTGCTTCATTAAATCTAATTCATCCGCTTGCAACGTAACTTCACTGAGCTTTTCTTTCCAGTTGATTTCGATAGATGGTGTTTGGGATGCATCGACTTTCCCTACAAAATTCCCTTTTCCCTTTATTGCATAGATTAGACCTTCTTGTTCTAAATCTGCATAAGTAGTGAGAACGGTCGTTCTGCTAACCGATAATAATTTACTGAGTTCTCGGGTAGATGGGAGTTTCTGATGCTCCAATAGCTGTCCTTTCATAATCATTTTTTTCAAATGATCCTTTAATTGAATATAAACCGGACGATTTTCTACAAACTTAAAATCATTAAACACTTTCTTGCCCTCCTTATTATCATTTTTACATAATTTTATCTATCTCAAAAGGTCCACCACATATGTATTTTCTTTAACTAGTGGTATGGTTTAAAACACCATTCATACATCTTTTTACAAATGTAGTGTAGTGCTTTCCTAAGTGGAAGTAAAAAATCCCTCTTGGTAAGAGTACTATTTTTATACCGTAACCAGTTGTTTTGTATCCTTTAAAAGACTTACATGAAATTAGTGTTTGATTAAAAAATGTTTTAGACTATAGAAAAAAGTATTAGACTGTCAAAATATAGTTGCAGACTGAAAAATTATTTTCTGTACATGAAAGCACCTTTTGTTAAGATAAAACCAACGTATCGCAAAAGATTTAAAAATCTCAAACAAGCATAACCCCGTTCTAAATTTAGGACGGGGTTAAAAATATAGTTGCTTTATTTTTGATGTAAGATACTTCACTACACTAAAAAACATAACAATAAAGTCATATATAAATTTAAGTTTTATTCAACAATAGCGCCCGATTGTTGAAGATTTTATTGAAGATAAGCATCCCTTTAGCTTAATAATGAAAAGACAATTTCTTACTATTAATTGATGCCTTCTCCTACAATTAAAAATCTATTATGTTTATTTTTTTGAAATTACAGTAAACATACCCGTCATGTTTGGTGAGTAATCTTTAAAATCATACTTTTCATAGAACGATTCTTTACCTTGTGATGCAAACAAACCGACAAACGCCTTATCAGGCGCATTTCGATTTAAGTACTCAACCAAAATATTCATTATTTCCTTCCCAATACCATTTTTCTGATAATCTGGATGAACCACTATATCTTGAATATAGAAATAGATAGCCCCATCACCAACAATTCTCCCCATTCCCACAATTTGTTCATTATCATTGACAGTGATGCAGTGAATCGAATTCTTCAGTGATATTTCCACCACTTCAAAATTCATATAATTAGTCCATCCCACAGACTCGCACAAATACTTGTATTCTTCCAATGTTGGGATGTTATTTTTAAACTCATATTTCTTCAAAATGTATCCTCCAAGTCCTTAATTTCAACAAGTATATAAATTCGACATCTCTTTATCTATTCCTTTTACTCAACTAAACTCCCTTTAGCTAAAGTACAAACCTTCACATTCTCTACGATGTTGTTCCACAATCTAGCCCGATTGCGAAACAAGAAAAAATTCTTCTCCAATTTCCACCCTAACTGTAGGGACATCTATATAACTACCATCTGCTAATTTCCGCAAAATTTTATTACTAACCGAAGTACTCATAATTTCTCTCCCCCCAAAAAAGATTTATAGTTATTATTATAAAGCAATTCCAGGAGGTGAAATATGGATAAATCAAAAAGAAAAACATTATAATTTTAATCATTTTAGCACTCATAGTTTTAATAACAGGTTATACTATATCAACTATCCAAGACAGAAATACAACGAAAGAAAAAGCTGCTGGAGTTGCGAAAGAGCACATAAAAAAAGAAGAGAATATAGATTTTGTGGTAACTGATATCAAAATTGAACATTTAGAACTCGCAGGATTTATTACAGTCTCAGGATATGATAAAAATAATAAACAACAAAGACATTATGTTGTAATAAATAAGACTCAAAATTATATCATCGATCATTGGGGAAAAGAATAAGATAATTATAATAAACTCCCAACAACTAAATACATAAAATAACATAATTATAGCAAGGGACTGCTTGTGTGCTGATTTGTAATGCATTCCCTTATTCTAGTAATTTAAAAAAGAACAAGCTGCTAAAGCTGCCATAGAACATATTAAGAAAAAAGAAAATATAGATTCTGTGGTAACTAATATCAAAATTCATCAGTTAGAACTCAGAGGTTTTATTACAGTTAGAGGATATGATAAAAATAATAAACAAAAAAGATTTTACGTTGAAATAAATAAAATTCAAAATTATACAGTCACTTCTTTGGGAGAGTAATAATCATTTTCCAACAGAAAACTCTCACCTTCAAATACTATGTTAATAGGGTACCTTAATGGTGTCTTTTCTTTATTTATTAAAGGACCTGCTCAATTAGTTCGTAACAGCATAAAATAAACCGAATCCGTTACATGTGAACTCCTATGTTTTTTCCCTCTTACTTAAAGGAGGAAGTATTATGGGCTTTGGTGGTAGTTGTGGAGGCTGTGGCTTTGCTGGAGGATTTGCTTTACTCGTTGTACTTTTCATATTATTAATCATCGTTGGAGCTGCTTGCTTCTGCTAAAAACAATTAGAAAAGGTGCTCATAAGAGTGCCTTTTCTTTATGGGGAACAGCCACATTGCCATCAACCTAAGAAAACAGGTTACCCCCAAAACGATAAATAAGCTCTTTTTCACAAGAAAGCCAAAAAATTTCGTTCTGGGGTGTAATAAAACTTTAGCTTGATGGGCATGGGGTAGCACCACACATCCATCAACTTAAGGATTTAGACTATTTTTGAAGTTAAAAGCACGTTACTATTCTCTTATGTTAATGAAAAAGGGTGACGTGCTTTTTATGAATATGCATCAAAAACAAGGAGTTACTATTTGTTTTTATGATATAATTTACATATATAGGAAAGGTGGGAGATTATGAAAAAACGTTCATTAACAGGAAAAATATTGGGTTTTTTTGGGGCTATTTTATTTGTTTGGGGACTAATTATGCTTAATGTGATTACAGATGTTATACGGTTTGAAAACATAAATAAAGTATTATCATTTAGTGTTCTTATTGCTGGAATAGTTTGTTGCATTGCATCTAACTTTTTCAAAGATTCTAAAGGATCTTCTAACAAAATATAAAACCTGTATAAAAGTGGTATAAGGGGTCTCGCGAGCATTTTGAAAAAAACCACGTTAAGCAAAAAATACAATAAGCTGCCCATATGGACAGCTCATTTACATAAAATTCGAAAGAGGAAGCAATTTTTTGTTATGTTATTTATCAATTTATCTCCTGAAATCGTATGTATCTTCGGGAACATTTAATATATGTCCGTTAATGATTACTGTATCATTGTCTTGCCAAACAATTTTTGCCGTATCCTCTCGGTAATTCCAATACACATTCTTTGTCTTAAAATATTTGCGGTGATTAAATACTAACTCTCCTCTAACAGCAAAACTCGTTGTTGCTCCACCGTCTGTTACATAAGCTTTAAATGTATATGTTCCGTCAGGAGATTGTTTTTCAGCAATCTTTTCACCTGTCGGTAGTCGATCCATACTGAAAAACGCCCAATACACTCCGTATACGAACAAACCAACTATACAAAATAATATAATTAATGATTTTCGTTTGGTTTTCTTAATTTCCTTCTTTGCAAAATTCATGTTTTAGCTCCTATTAATGACTTTTATGGCAAACTTCTCTCGTTCTCGGAAGTAGTTATTTGATTCGTTCAAAGATAATCTCAAAATAATTCGCATATCCTGCGATTGCTGGAGTAAAGATTTGAACAAGTTTCCAACCGTCTTCAGAATGTTCGGCAATAATACGTTTATAATCTTCTTTAGGCTGTCCTTTCCATTTATCTACTTCAATTTTCACGAATTTGTAATCGTACATATCCTTCCCTCCTTTTCCTAATTGTACCATTTTAGAGAATTGATTCGTTAAGATATTTGGATGTATATTTTATTCATAGAGGGATACCGCCACATCACTATCAAGCTAACAAAATAAAATACGCTTTCTTTCTGTAGATTTATAGGAAAGGATGGCCTTTTTTTACACTTGGGGGTAAAGCAAATTCTTAAGTTGATGGGCAGGGGGGGGGTGTAGCAATGGAACTTTTTTACACAACAAATACTTTATCAAGACCTAAATCGTAAAAAGTCATAAAAAATAAGGAGTGAAACATATTAGTCATGTATAATATGTTTCACTCCTTTTACTTTTTCTTCAACAATCGCGCCCGATTGTTGAAGATGCTTATTGAAGAAAAGCACTCCTTTACTTTAAGTACAGGACTTCACAACCTTTTTTTACAGCTCATTAAACTCAATTCCTATTGTGTTGTACATGCAAAAAGACGCTTCTTATTTAAGAAAAGCGCCCGACTGTTAAACCATGAAATATGCGAAAGATCTCTCTAATTTATTTGACTATCACATCCGTTTAGCCATCCATAAAGCAGGAAAATCACCCACTTCACCATATAGAGAATGTAAAGGGGTTTCACACCTTCAATACTGCTTCTACGGCTAGGCGAGGAAGGTCGCTGAATTATGGTGCTTTAGGACCAATCAACGCCATCCCAAGAGGATTGCAACTTTCGCAACAGAACAATTTGGCCGAGATGATATGTATCGTGCATCATGATATTGCTGAGTAAACACTCAATAGAGTACCTGTTAGCTGCATACGGAACTTTTAACTTTTCATCGTCAAGGTCCGCAATGACCGTTTTTAATTTATTCATGACTTCATTGAGGCGCTGCACTGTCTGGGCCCACCCAATTTCGTCTTCTGGATCCCCCGGATTTCCAAAGGTTTCTTCATTGTCTTCTGCCTTATGCGGATTCTCTGTGACCTTAATTCGATGGATTATGTCTTCATTCCAAAATATCAAGTGGTTGACAATCTGCCAAATCGAATTGCTGATTCCCGAACTTGTCCATGCTGCCTCAGCTGCGCTGACTCCATGAAGCGCCTGATCCATGGATGCAAACCAATCATTCTCATGACAATGCATGTCTAGTTGTTCTAAAAACATTTTGGTTACAACTTGCATACAACCAATCTCCTCACTGTTTAGTGTGATTTTTCAAAGTTAAAAGACAAGAAAAATATTCTCAATGAAATACTCCAATCATTTATATTGAGAATACAACAAAACCATGATCACTATGACTTATTCGGCTCATCCAGCTTTTATTCCTTCATCATGACAAGTAAAGTACTCTATATCACAAATTTCATATGAACATCGCAACTTTATTTAAAATGTTATGTCTTTTTTATAAATATTCCAACAGTATTTCAATTCTATAATGTGTGTGATAAGAAAGTTTTTTGTTAGATTCATTAATCCGTTATTGTTTTAATTAGATTCCTGTTTTAAAGTTCTAAATGCAAATGCACCTGAAATGATTTGTAAAACCACTGGAAGGAATAACATAAATAAACCTAAAAACAATGAAATTATACTTAATACAATCATGCAAATACCATAAGTTTTATTATTTATTTTATTAACACAACAAGCTAATACTAATAGGCCTATTTGAATAATTAAGGCGATGCTAGAAGTAATGATAATATATTCTTCAATACCTCCAGAACTAGTATTAGAACTTGTGTAGGAGATACAACCAATTACAATTAATAAAGAAAGTAGGAGTCCTAAGATTCCTCCGATTAAGCCGATTACAAATTCTATAGTACGCTTCAAATTACAATACCACCCTTCAAAATACTATTTAAATTGGCCCTTATAAATTTACCATGATTTTGGAGTAGCTAAATATTTTAATTAGATTTTTGTCTTAAAGTTCGAAACGCTAATCCACCAGAAATAATTTGAAGAATTACTGGAATAAAGAAAAGGAATAATGACATAACCCATGTTACTAATGGGAGTAATATCATACAAAGTCCGTAGGCTATATTGTTAACCTTATTTACTGAACATGCTAAAACTAACAGCCCTATTTGAATAATTAATAAAATAGAGTAATAAGTCAAAACTTTATAATCAATATCACCATCCATAGCAGTAATAGCTATCATCAATAGAATAAGAGAACCTATAACTCCCAAAATACCACCAATTAAACCCAGTATAAATTCAGGTGTTCTTTTCATTTCTAATACCTTCCTAACTATTAATATATTATGTATTTAATGTCCATTTATCTATATTACCAAATGTAATTTGGAAAAACTATGCATAAATGTATTGGGTTTAATATTAGATGTATCTGTTCTGGTTCTGTTGGGAGTAGAAGCCATGCATATGATAAAAAAAACAGATTGATTTACGGGATCAGTCTGTCCAAAACCAGAAAGAATTCATCCATCAATTGCGTGGGCTTACAGTATAAAATACAATTCCGCTAGAAATATTTGCGCTATATTCTCTTTTATTTTATCTTTGCACCAGAACCTTACAATTATGATAGTTGATTAACCACACTTTCTAAAAATCTGTCTACTTTTTCTTCTGATGTATCCGGCGTATGATAACCAATCGTAAATGTAAGTCTTCCATTATAAGAGCTTGCCCCCATTGAAAAGAATGGTGCATACATAATGGGTGATGTCATATACCCATCCTCAGCTTGAACTTCACCAAACCTAATAGGTTCATCTGCAATCATCCCAAAATTTGTAAGTAACGGCAACGCCATCCCCATCTGTAAAGCCTGTTCGTATTGCTGATTATACATTTCCTTCACCACAGATAGTTTCATACCTGCCAGTAGCTCCATTCCTGCTGCTGAAGAAAGACCCGGATTTTGAGACTTTATTTTATCCATTGATTGTTTGACTCGAACGAGAGTCTGATTAAATGATTCATCATCTTCCATTTTAATCACTGGCATTTCCATACCGGATAAGTTGCAAATAGCACCAGTTGTATAATTAGGCAGATATCGACGTAAATCAATTGTTAAACCGATCATTTTTTCTACGGTGCGTGGTTCTGCATACACAGTGAAACGTGATAAAGCTCGGAAGTATGCAGTCATGATTGCATCATTCAAGGTAACCTGTTGTGCTTTTGTCCATTGGATTAGACGTAGAGTTTGCTCATAGCTCAACCGCCGTACGGACATTTTTGGATATGTATTTTTGTTCGGTTGAGATGGAAAAGACCATAACGATGCCTGTTGTTCTTGGTTAGGACGATACGCACTTTTTACGTCTGATATTCCAGTATATTTGAATACAGGTGATTGATCACGAAAACCCTCATTCCCCTCACCAAATTCCTTTATAATTTGATCCTTAGATTGTCCTAAGGAAAGTTGAGTATAAATTGCTCCCAGCAAATTAATATATTCCTTGACTCCTGCACCATCTGAACATAGATGAGATAATTTCACAACCAACATATCTGTTGTAGTGCCTCGTAATAATTTTGTTTGAACCATAGGCCCCTGAATACGATCTCCAGATTCCTTAATAAAATCTATTGTCATCATTTCAAGTTCTTGATCATTTCCTTCTGCAAAAAGACAAATAGGTGAGTTAGTACCCGATGAATGTTCCTCCCAGTAAGGAATATCATTTTCTACAAAACGGCTGTTCAAAACCGGCTGCAATTGTAACGTTATCCTTACTGATTGTTCAAGTATTTTCTTTGATATACCTACAGGAAAATAAAGAACTGCATTAATTTGTTGATCTGCAGAATAAAGACCTAATAAATAATTCATTCGATCTTGAGGTGTTACTGAATACTTTCTTTGTTCCATAATTTTGTCCCCTCCTTAAGGATATTTTTGGTTATAACCTCGTTCTCCATATAGTTGTAACTTTTCTAGCCATTTTTCTTCAAGAGCTAATAATGCTTATTTTTCGATTTTTCTTATGAAGGCATCTTTTCCGTACTGGTTCCATTCCTTTTGCAACTCTTTGTTGGTGGTATACCCATTTTTTATTGTTATTAACACTTCCTATCCCTTTTAAATAAAAATAAACACAAATTTATTTTGTTTGTAAATACACAAACATTTTATAATAATGTTTGTGTATTTTCAATAAAAACCAAACGAATCATTTTTGTGTCTGTTAGGCATACACACAAAGATAAGAAATGGTGCCCATGGCACTTACGTTTTCGTTTCATCACACCAGCTTCTATAGCTAATTGATTAAATGTAGCTGGAGACATATATCGATACCATTCTTCGGCAAATAAAGATAATTCTTGTTTTGGATACGGATTCATAAAAAGAACGTCACTCCTTCTCATTCATATAAGAGAATAGTAACGTGCTTTTACCTTTAAAAAATAGAGCTAAATGCTTAAGTTGATAGACATTGGGTAGCACCACGTTACCGAGATATCTACAATACAGTTCGTACATCGTTGTATGGGTTTAAACATCCAAGCCAATATGAGGATGTATTGATCAAGCCCGTCCGGAAGATCAACATCAACCTGATTATGGAAGAGTGGGAAAATATTCAGCGGATCATATTGTCACTTGACCTGAAAACAACAACACAAAGCATCATAGTTGGAAAGCTTAGTGCTTATGCACGTAAAAATAAAACCAAACGTGCTTTGTGGGAGTACGACAATATCATCAAAAGTCTATATTTTCTTGAATATATCGATTCCGTATCAGTTCGTCGAAATGTACAACGCGCATTAAATCGAGGGGAAAGCTATCATAAATTGCGTAGAGCAGTATCCTATGCTAACTTTGATAAACCCCGTTTCAAAACTGAACAAGATCAACAGCTATGGGGAGAGTGCAGCCGACTGCTTACGAATTGTATTATTTACTACAATGCTAGCATTTTGTCTAAAATGCTGACTTATGGGGAAAGAATGGAACGAGATTCAGATATGTTGAAACGGATTTCCCCGATTGCATGGCAACATATCAATCTTTATGGTCGCTACGAGTTTAATAAAAAACAAGAATCGATTGACATGAGCGAAATTATACAGGAATTGATCCAATCAAAGGTTATACCAAGTGTGGATTTGAAATAAGGTTGCATTGTTTTGAAAAAGTGAAACTGTTTTTCATGAATTAGGAACTGTTGAGCGATAATAGAATGGTTCCGTTAAGAGCCATTTAGTTTAACGAGCCGTGTTCCAATTAATTACTTCAATTAAATGGAATTTAATGTTAATATGGTAAAAATACTGGGGATTATTTTTACTAAGTTTTCTTTTATTTTTAATTAGTGAGATTCATCTATGGTTTATGTTAAAAAGAAGGTTTTAATATCAAAATAAAAATTTTCTTTAATAACCCAACATTTTTTATCACGCAAAATAAGTATTAAAAAAAGTGCAAAATAATATGGGGTGAGGATTTTGGTAAAAAGCATGGATTTAGCCTCCTAAAATAACAGCAAATAATTTTAGGAGGCTAATATAATGAAATTTAATATAAAGTCTAAAGAATTTAGTCCATCAAAAAAGGAAGTATCTACAAGGATCTTAATGATGGTACTCGCTCTATCTGTACTTGTGGCTGCTATAACGGTTGATTTGGTCAATCCAGTTCTTCCACTTATAAGCGAAGATTTAAAAGCTTCGAAAGCTCAAGTCAGTTGGGTGGTAAGTGGTATAGCACTCGTACTTGCTATTGGCGTTCCCATTTATGGGCGTATGTCGGACTATTTTGAGTTGAGAAAGCTGTTCTCTTTTGCCATTTTGATATTGGCGATTGGAAGTCTTATCTGTGTACTTGCTCCTAACCTTCCCTTATTGGTTTTGGGACGAATGGTTCAAGGTGCTGGAATGTCAGCTATTCCGGTTCTTTCAGTCGTAGCCATTGCGAAGGTTTTTCCTGAAGGAAAACGAGGGGGTGCCCTAGGCCTCATAGCAGGATGTATCGGTGTCGGAACTGCTGCGGGTCCGATTTTTGGAGGATTAGTCGGTCAATTATTAGGTTGGCAATCTCTGTTCTGGTTCACGTTTTTGTTGTCCATCATTATCATTCTCGGTGCACTCTATGCACTCCCGACTATCACACCGACGTTAGAGGGCGGGAGCCATCGGAGCTTTGATCTTATCGGTGGGATTTTGCTCGGACTTACAGTAGGTTTACTTCTTTTTGGCATAACACAGGGGGAGACGTTTGGTTTTTCTTCGTTCTCTTCGTTTGGTAGTCTAATTGGCTCTCTATTGGCTTTGTTAGGGTTTATCTGGCGCATTGTCACCTCAGAGAATCCATTTGTACCTCCTGTCCTGTTCAAAAATAAGTATTATGTAAATTCGGTAATCGTAGCGTTCTTTTCGATGTTTGCCTATTTTGCAGTTCTTGTTTTCGTTCCATTGCTGGTCGTAGAAGTGAATGGACTCTCTCCTGGAGAGGCAGGAATGATACTATTGTCGGGAGGTGCGCCTGTGGCGATTTTTTCTCCTTTTGTTGGTCGTATTTCTGATCGTTTGGGGACTAAACGTTTGATTATCGTAGGGCTGACAATTATGGGGATTTCAACTTTATTCTTGTCAACATTTGCTTCTGGAGCTTCTTCTATTTTGGTGTCAGCAGGAGTCCTAGGCGCAGGTATTGCCTTTGCGTTTCTAAATTCCTCAGCCAATAATGCTGCGGTAAGTTCCCTAGTGAAAGAACAAGTCGGAGTGGGAATGGGAATTTTCCAGGGTGCTTTGTACCTTGGAGCAGGTACAGGGGCTGGAATTATTGGAGCAATATTATCAGCTCGACGAGAAGCTGATCATTCCATAAATCCTCTCTATGTACTGGACGCTGTATCGTACTCAGATGCATTCCTGGCAACGACAACCGCTGTGATCATCGCGCTAGTAGCCTCATTTGGATTGAGGGGCGACGGTCAGTAGCAGCATAGCCTTTTAGTTTCACGATTGTGGAAGAGAATCATAGGTAGATAATGATCAAACTTTTAAAGACGGTTGAGCTTACGAAATTCCTCCTGAATCTTTTACATTTCAGGAGGGATTTTCATAATAAACCTTTTCGGGGGGATATGCAAAAATACCCATTTTTTTGTTTAGAGTGTTATTAAATTCTTAAGTTGATGGATGTGTGGTGCTACCCCATCGCTATCAAGCTAACAAAACAAAATACCCCCTAAAATGAAAAAATACGCTATTCTTTCTATAGAATCATAGGAAAGGATGGAACTTTTGTATGTTTATTTCTATATCTAATAAATTACAACATGAATGAAAATAATGTAATTCCAGTATTTACAAATAAACTTCTCCTATTATAAAATTAGACTGAACAGTCGGTTTATAATTTGTTAGAGGAGTAGATAATATGAAAGATCACATCATAACTTTACAAGATGGGCGCAATTTAGCTTACATTGAATATGGTAAAACAAACGGATTACCAGTCATGTTATTCCACGGTACACCCGGTTCAAGAATTTGGTCATTAACAGATGATATGGTAGCAAAACGATTAGGGATACGACTTCTTTCAATAGATAGACCTGGCTACGGGCTCTCTGATTCAAAACGGAATCGAACAGTTCTGGATTGGGCAGAAGATGTAAATGAATTAGCAGATCAACTAAAGCTCCAAACTTTTTCTATTATAGGTGTTTCAGGAGGAGGCGCTTATGCAGCTGCTTGTGCTTACCAAATCCCTGAACGCTTACAATCCGTACAGATGGTTTCTAGTGCAACTCCGTTTGAAAATGAAAAGCCGCCAGCTAGTATGTGCCGTGAAAATCGGATTGCTTTCTTTATCTCCAAACGACTACCTTTGCTATTAAAATGGGCATATCGTACTCAAAAAAAGCAAATGGAAAAGAACCCTGAAAAATATATACAGGGGATGAAAAAGGGAAATGCACATTTATGCAAATGGGATCAACAATTTATTCAAACAGATGAAGATATTAAGTTATCTATGATCCATATGAAAGAAGCATTAAGAAATAGTGTAGATGAAGCAGTAGCAGAACCTGCTCTCTTAGCAAAATATTGGGGATTCAATTTTCAAGATATTTCCATT
The DNA here is from genome assembly GCF_900107445.1 of Bacillus sp. 166amftsu. NCBI lineage: Bacteria > Bacillati > Bacillota > Bacilli > Caryophanales > Bacillaceae > Bacillus > Bacillus sp. 166amftsu. Next base: position 326,087 of record NZ_FNQA01000003.1, read on the forward strand.
CCTATCCATATTTGGCACGGTACAGCCGACACTTTATCTTCAATAAAAGAAATAAAAAAAGTAGCCTCAGCTACCCCTCATGTAACAACCCATTATATGAAAGATGCAGGACATTTCTTACCCGACGATCCTAACATATGGGAATCTATTTTACAAACAATTATCCAAGATACAAATTAAACAGAAAATAACTTCAAAATCAACTTTTATTGTATATTTTGGAGTTACTTTACGTTTGCTTCTGTAGAATCATAGGAAAGGATGGCGT